>CAZFVQ010000008.1:0-87820 GCA_964522415.1 uncultured Rikenellaceae bacterium
AGATGTTGGTAACCCCCTGTATTTATTAACAATTTGAGTTTAAAGACAAACACTACTTAGTATATAATAATTTAATTATATTATTTTCTTATGAAAAAGGTAATTGCTGTTTTTTTATTGCTCCTGCTTGCAGGCCATACCTATGTTTCCCGGGCTCAACAGTCTGCCGCCGGATTTCCCTTTCTTGACACCGGTCTTCCGCTTGAACAAAGGGTGAATGACCTGGTTTCAAGAATGGAACCCAAGGAAAAGGCCGATCAGCTTCTTTACACTGCTCCTGCAATCCCGCGTCTGGGAATTCCCTCCTATAACTGGTGGAATGAAGCATTACACGGTGTTGCCAGGGCAGGTTATGCAACGGTTTTTCCCCAATCCATCACCATAGCCAATTCCTGGGATGAGGGACTTATGTATAATGTTGCCAGTGCAATATCCGATGAAGCCCGGGCCAAGTATCATGAATTCCGGAGAAGAGGGGAAACGGGGATTTACCAGGGTCTGACATTCTGGTCGCCGAATATCAATATTTTCCGCGATCCGCGATGGGGAAGGGGACATGAAACCTATGGGGAAGATCCCTATCTGACCGGAAGACTGGGACTGCAATTTGTCAGGGGTATGCAGGGTGATGATCCGAAGTACTTCAAAACCATCGCCACTGCAAAGCATTATGCAGTTCATTCAGGACCGGAGTCGCTGCGGCATTCCTTCAATGCGAATGTGAGCGAGGTGGATCTGAGGGAGACCTATCTGCCGGCTTTCAGGACGCTCGTTGTGGATGGCGGTGTATATTCCGTGATGGGCGCTTATAATATGTTCAGGGATTTCCCCTGCTGTGCCAATCCGGTACTTTACGGAATACTCAGGGATGAATGGAACTTCCGGGGATATATTGTTTCGGACTGCTGGGCGATCAGCGATTTTTACAAGTTCACATATTTTTCCGGTGATGCTTCAGAGGCTGCGGCAAAAGCTATAAGGGCAGGTACTGATCTCGAATGCGGTGTGGATTACAGCGAGCTGATGACTGCCCTGGAGCGGGGATATGTTTCTGAAGAAGAGATTGATCGTGCAGTAAAAAGGGTTCTTACGGCACGGTTTAAACTTGGAATGTTTGATCCGGATGACATGGTTCCCTATGCTCAGATACCTTATTTCGTAAACTGTTCTGATTACAATAATGGACTTGCGCGTACAGCTGCACGGAAATCAATTGTTCTTCTGAAGAACCAGGATAATATCCTGCCCCTTGACAGGGACAAGATAAAAACCCTGGCAGTGATAGGACCAAATGCCGATAATTTTGAAGCTCTCATAGGAAACTACAATGGTATCCCGAAAGATCCCGTAACGGTTTTAAGAGGTATCAGGAACAAGCTGGAGCCCGCCGCACGCGTTATTTATACCGGGGGAAGCGACCTTGCCGAAGGAATACATAATCTTTCAGTTATTCCTTCCCGTTATCTTCAGACGCCTGACGGCAAACAGGGTGTTCTGGGGGAATATTTTGACAACAGGGATATGGAGGGAGAGCCGGTTTTTACAAGAACCGACGACCAGGTAAATTTTTACTGGGAATATGTCGCCCCGCGCCATGATCTTCCGGTTGATAATTTCGGGGTAAGATGGACCACCTGGCTTATTCCCCCTGAATCCGGAAAGTATGTCATAGGAGGATGGGGATCAACAGCCTATGAAATATTTCTTGACGGCAAAAGAATATTGCGGGAGAGAAGTGATCATCATGCCTTTCACAAGGAATATTCTGCTGAGCTTCAGGCAGGGGAAAAATACAAAATTGAAATATTCTTCAAAAACTATGACAGGGATGCCGATATGAAGCTGTTATGGACTCCGCCGCGCAGGGATATGATCAGTCAGGCGGTGGAGACTGCAAAGAAGGCGGACGCAGTGGTACTTGTCCTGGGTTTGTCACAACGGCTTGAAGGCGAGGAGATGAGTATCAGTATTGATGGTTTTTCCGGGGGAGACCGGACAAACCTCAATCTTCCGCATGTGCAGGAAGAACTTTTTGATGCACTGAGCGAAACGGGCAGGCCGCTTATTGTGGTACTGATGAACGGAGGAGCTCTTTCTGTAAATAATGTACAGGAAAAGGCAGCAGCTGTTCTGCTGGCCGGTTATCCCGGACAACAGGGAGGAAATGCTGTTGCCGATGTGTTGTTCGGTGACTTTAATCCTGCCGGAAGACTTCCCGTGACATATTATAAATCGGTTGATCAGATACCTGCGTTTGAAAATTATGATATGAACGGGAAAACATACAGATTTTTCACACAGGAACCCTTGTATCCCTTTGGTTACGGTTTGAGCTATACAACATTCTCTTATAGCGATCTCAGTATTCCGGAAAAAGCCCTTACTGGTGAAAAGGTCCGGGTCTCTGTTAAGGTCACCAATACCGGGAAAAGTGACGGGGATGAAGTGGTGCAGCTGTATCTCACCGATGAGAAAGCTTCGACTCCAAGACCTGTGCGGCAGCTTGAGGGATTTACCAGGATAACCCTGAAAGCCGGCGAGACAAAAGATGTTGAATTCGTTCTTGAGCCCCGGCAGTTTTCCATTATCAACCGGAAAGACAGGAGAGTGATTGAGCCCGGGTGGTTTACCATATCAGTGGGAGGCAAGCAGCCCGGATTCAAAGGTTGTACTGATCCGCAGTTTACACAGGTTCTTACAGGAAGGATAAGACTTACAGGCAGAGAAATAGCTTTCACAGATTAATTTGACGGGAAGCAGGTTAGTCAGGCAACGGTCAGGCAACGGTCAGGCAACGGTCAGGCAACGGTCAGGCAACGGTCAGGCAACAGACAGGCAACAGTCAGGCAACAGACAGGCAACAGTCAGGCAACGGTCAGGCAACGGTCAGGCAACAGTCAAACAACAGACTTATTGCGGAGAAGGAAGGATTTTTCTATTCTCCCTTAAGCTTTTTCATAAGCCACTGATTCAGGGCTTCTGTCTGTTCGGGGAAAGTCCAGTGACCTGTTTCCTCATAAAGATGAAGTTCCTTCGGAGCCGTAATCATATTATATGCCGAATACATTGATGTAGGCGGACAGACTATGTCATTGAAGCCCCAGGTATAATAGCCGGGAGCTCTGACTCTTCTTGCAAAATTCACCACATCATAATAAGCGAGTGTTTCCACTTCCCCGGGTTTTGGTTCCGTATTTCTGAAATAGTGAGGCCATCCGCCCGCTCTTTTGTTCAGATAACCCGTATGGTCACAAAGGGCCGGATAAAGACCGGCTGCAAAATTAATACGCTTGTCGAGTGCGGCAGTGACAATGGTAAGGGCACCTCCCTGGCTTCCGCCCGTTACCGCAATATCTGTTCCGTTAAATTCCGGAAGCGAGAAAATAAAATCAACTGCCCTTACACATCCCAGGTATACTCTTTTAAAATAATGGGTATTCCTGTCGTTCATCCTGATGTTGTTATATCCTGACAGCGCAGCTGCACCAAGGTCGGTATATACCTGCTGATCCATGTTTACCGGTATTCCGTGTATCCCGATGTCAAGTACTATGAATCCCTGTCCGGCAATTCGTGTATCACCCGAATACGGCCGGATTCCGGCTCCCGGGACTCTGAGGATTGCAGGATATCTGCCGGGTTTTTTCGGCATTGCGAGCATGCCGTAGATCCTTGATCCTGCAGCTTCGTTCTGAAAGCTTATGTGATAGACATTGGCATCCCCGGTACATCGTTCGGGGACAAGGGTGATCCTTGGATCGAGGTTCATTTTCCGGGCTTTGGCAATTTCATCGTTCCAGAAATTTTCGAAATCGGCCGGATCCTTTACGGTAGGCTGTATCTTTTCCGGTTCAAAAGCAGCCGTACCCAGACCTTCATATCTTTTGCCGTCAACAACAGCCCATACCCTTAGGCGGTAAAATCCCGGCTGTTTCATTGTTCCGGTAAGTTCCAGCCTGCCGTTCCTGAGTACCACTCCCTCCTTCTTTATGTCAGGCAGCATGTCCGGACCTGCTTCATAATCAACAGTGACATTTTCAAGCAGATTTCCATATTTAAAAACCTGTACGGTGAACTTTGCCTTTTCATTCACCCTGTATGTCCAGTCCTGGTGATCAGGAGCCACAATTACCTTTATCAGCTGTGTTCCGGCCTGGGAATGCACATTCAGGAACAGGGCTGAAATTAAAACTGCAGATACAAATAATTTTTTCATGGTTTAAATATTTCCGACAGTCTAAAAGTAAACATATTTGAATTTAAATTCAATTGTTTAATTATTTTTGTCGGCATCCTACAAACCAACTTATGTCATCAGTCAACCATCTCCTGCAAAAACGGGTAAATCTTTTCGACGGGATTTCAATAGTTGCAGGCGGCATGATCGGCTCAGGTATTTTCATAGTGAGTGCGGATATTGCCAGAACAGTCGGATCGCCCGGATGGCTTCTTGTAGTCTGGCTGATCACCGGTATCCTGACCATCATCGGGGCAATAAGCTATGGTGAGCTTGCATCCATGATGCCCGATGTGGGGGGCCAGTATGTATATCTCAAGGAATCCTATCATCCGCTAGTGGGATTTCTGTTCGGCTGGACGACTTTTCTTGTGGTCCAGTGCGGATCGATAGCTGCAGTTGCTGTTGCATTCGCAAAATTCAGCGGTGTTCTTTTGCCCTGGATATCTGAAACCAACATTCTGGTGGATGCCGGACTGCTGAAGATAAACACCACAATGGTTGTGGCCATTGCAATGATAATATTCCTTACATGGCTCAACACCAGAGGGATAGTTGCCGGAAAGATCATTCAGAATATTTTTTCTTCAACAAAGGTCATAGCTCTTGCAGGATTTATCCTTATCGGACTCTTTGCCCTCAGAAGCACTAATTCATTTGAAGTAAACCGGGAAATATTCTGGAAGGCCAGTCAGACAGGGGCGGATTTTCAAAATATTCCGCTTGGCGGATGGACTCTTATTGCTGCTATCGGAACGGCACTTGTCGGATCTCTTTTTGCTTCCGATGCCTGGTATAATGTTACCTATATATCGGGTGAAACCATCAATCCGAAACGAACCATCCCCCTGAGTCTCTTTTACGGAACCCTGCTCGTATCTCTTATCTACCTTCTAATAAATTTTATCTATATAAGCATCCTTCCCGTACTTGGTTCTCCTGACGGAACGGATGTTTTCAGCAGGGGAATCCAGTTTGCAACCGACGACAGAGTAGCCACATCAGTAATGTTTGCCATTCTCGGAGATTATGCGGCAATCATAATGGCCCTGTTCATCATGATCAGTACCTTCGGATGCAATCACAGCCTGATTCTTACAGCACCCCGTGTTTATTATGCAATGGCACAGGATGGTCTGTTTTTCAAAAAAGCAGGAGAGATCAACCGCTTCGGTGTACCGGGTTTTGCATTGGTCGTTCAGGGAATCTGGTCGGTATTACTTTGTTTATCCGGTACATACAGCGACCTGCTTGATTATGTGATCTTCGCGGTCCTGCTTTTTTTCGCCATTACCATACTTGCTATTTTTGTCCTGAGGGTCAAACGGCCGGACATACCCCGTCCCTACAAGGCCTTTGGCTACCCTGTCATTCCGGCTCTCTACATCCTGGCTACAGTGATCATTATGGTGGTTCTCCTGATATACAAGCCGAAATATACTTTCCCCGGACTGATAATTGTTTTGCTGGGAGTTCCGGTATATTATCTGTGGAAAAATTATTCCGGCAGGCAAAACTATCATCAGTAAAATCATGTTTCCACCAGCTTTCAGGAAAAGAATTGAAAAGCAAGAATATATCGACAGCGGGCAACTTCTGGCTGCACTCGGCGAAGCATCTCCCGTTTCAATCCGT
Source organism: uncultured Rikenellaceae bacterium (assembly GCA_964522415.1). GTDB lineage: Bacteria > Bacteroidota > Bacteroidia > Bacteroidales > VadinHA17 > LD21. The sequence goes on from CAZFVQ010000008.1 coordinate 5,873, forward strand.
ATAAACCGGAAGAAATGGATGAAGGATCCTTTGAATTCTGCTCCCGTGCCATGGTGCAGCGACGGATATTATCTTGACAATCGTCCTTCATTCACCCTGGATCCCCTTTTCCATGCAGGCTGCTATTATCCCCAGGAAGCTTCGGGAATGATTCTCGGTGAGATATTCAGACAGGTGTGTAATAGTGGTGAGTATGTCAGGATTCTTGATCTTTGTGGCGCTCCCGGAGGTAAAAGCACCCATGTCTCATCGCTTGCAGGTGAAAACAGGCTGCTTGTATCAAATGAAGTTATCAGGACAAGAGCATTGATCCTAACGGAGAATCTCAGCAAATGGGGAATTCCGAATTTTATTGTTACCCAGGGCGATCCGTCTGCCTTTGGCCGTCTGACCGGTTTTTTTGACATTATTCTTGCAGATGTCCCCTGTTCGGGGGAAGGAATGTTCAGGAATATCAGCGTCAGAAGCGAATGGTCTGAATCGAATGCAGAACTTTGTGCCCTGAGACAGAAGAGGATACTGATGGATATCTGGCCGGCTCTCAGAGAGGACGGAATATTGATTTACAGCACATGTACATTTAACCCTGCGGAAAATGAGGATAATATTATCTGGCTCTCTGAAAAGGCAGGGATTGAATCTGTCAGACCGGATTTATCGGAATTTGAGGGGATCACAGAAATTAAGTGCGGCGATATTTACGGATATGGCTTTTACCCCGGGAGGATCAGGGGTGAAGGTTTTTTCATTTCGGTAATAAGGAAGAAGGAAGCTGTTCGGGGAAAATATGCTAAAGCAGTTCCGGGGAAACATGATAAAGTTGTTCTGGAAAAACATGATAAAGCTGTTCGGGAAAAACATACTAAAGCATTCAGGAAGCATATGGCAGGAGTAAACAGGGATGAAATGGCTGCTGTTGCGGGAATGGCGGATTTTCCTTCCGGGAGGCTTGTGAAGTACCGGGATGAAGTGATGGCATTGCCGTGCAGCGTGAGTGATTACTACATAATAGCAGATGAAGTGAAAATTGTTAAAGCCGGAACCCGACTCCTTAAGTCAGGCAATATTCCTCTTCATGATCTTGCTTTGTCAGTAAAGTGCAGACCGGGTGCCTTTCCCCGTGCAGATCTTACATGCAGTCAGGCACTTGCTTATCTGGGCAGGGCTGAGATTGACCCGGGAAATATGGAAAAAGGCCGGAACCTGGTTCAGTATAAGGGGATTAATCTGGGATTCGTCAAGAATGTGGGCAGCAGGATAAATAATTATTATCCCGTGGAATGGAGGATCAGACAGCAAATTCCGGCAATGCCTGAATTGGATTTAATTAAATGGACCGGATGATTTATCTTTAAAATCCGGGAATCACGATGCAATCCGGAAGAAAATACAGGGTCAGGATTACCGGAGATTGCAGACGGGATCAGATAAAACGGGAAGGGTCATAAAAATCAGAAAAGGGGCTTACAAACCATGAACAGGCTGTCGCGTGAATTTCAGGTTTTTGTCAAACCGGTTGGTGCTGCATGCAATATGCGCTGTACTTATTGTTACTATATTCCCGGGGCAGATCTGTATCCCGGCAACAAGTTTGCCCTGATGAATGATGAATTACTGGAGAGATATATAATTCAGCATATTGAAGCAACAACGGATGATATTGTGTTATTTTCCTGGCATGGAGGGGAGCCGGTTCTTGCCGGACTTGATTTTTACAGGAAAGCCCTTGTTTTTCAGAAAAAGCATAACAGGGAAAAAAAGAGAATAATAAACGGCATACAGACAAACGGGACTCTTCTTGACGATGAACTATGCAGGTTCATGTCGGGGGAAAAGTTCCTTGTTGGCATCAGCCTGGACGGTCCGCAAAAGTATCATGACCGTTACAGGAAAGACAGCAGGGGGAGAAGTTCATTCTCGGGGACAATGCGGGGATACGAACTTTTGAGGAAATACGGGGTGACGACCGAAATACTCTGTGTGGTGAATTCTTTCAATGCCGGACATCCCCTGACCCTGTATGAATTTTTCCGGGGTATTGATGCGAAGTATATCACATTCCTGCCCCTGGTGGAGAGGGATGTTCATTCAGAAAGCGGAGTCACCTCAGCCACCGTTCCGGCTGAACAGTTTGGGATTTTTCTGTCAGAGATATTTGACCGCTGGTTGGCTGATGATATCGGAAGGATTGAGATTCAGATTTTTGAAGAAGCCACCCGGAGAGCTTTCGGACGGGAACACAGTCTCTGTATTTTCAGGGTGAATTGCGGCGGGGTGCCGGTTGTTGAACATAACGGAGATTTTTATTCCTGTGATCATTATGTTGACGGGGATCATCTCCTGGGAAATATCACTGAGGACTCACTGGCCGGTTTTCTGGACAGTGAAAGACAGCAAGCTTTTGGAAGGGCAAAATCACTTACCCTTCCCGGGTATTGCCGTGAATGTGATTTTCTTGACATGTGCAACGGGGAATGTCCCCGAAATCGTTTTATTTCCACTCCCGCCGGAGACCCCGGCCTGAATTACCTCTGTGAGGGGTATAAAATATTTTTCGCACACTGCCAGCCCTTTATTGAAGCATTGAGAGAGCTATTTTAATTTTTCCTTCAGGAATCCCACTGTCCTGGCCCATGCAAGTTGTGCTGCTTCGGCATTGTAACGGGACGGATTGGTGTCATTGTTGAATGCATGTCCGGTTCCCGGATATGTAAAGGAATAATGTTCTGTGTAATTTTTTTTCAGTGCTTCTTCAAAATCCGCAATACCGGCATTTATCCCGGGGTCATTTTCTGCATAATGTGCCATTACGGGAGCTTTGATCCTTGCTGCCTCTTCGGCGGAAGGCTGACGGCCGTACCAGGGGATGGCAGCATCAAGTTCAGGTGAATTCACTGCAACCTGATTGGTCATTGCCCCGCCCCAGCAAAACCCCGTGCAACCTACTTTACCATTGGAAACGGGATGGGTTTTCAGGAATTTGACTGCTGCCACGAAATTTTTCACGGTTTCCTCATTGTCAAGTTTCCTGATAAGCTCCGGCGTGTTGCTGTCGTCATCAGGTGTGCCTCCAAACGGAGACAGGGCATCGGGAGCCAGGGCAAGAAATCCCTCCCTTGCCATTCTTCTTGTCACATCCTGAATATGCGGTACCAGTCCCCTGTTTTCATGAATTACAATAACAGCAGGGAATAATTTCCCTTTCGCCGGTCTTGCAAGATATGCCCGCATCTCCCCGGAAGAAGCCGGATATTTTATGAAATCCGCTGTTATCTTCAGTTCCTTTTGTTTTTTTGCATCAGCGGCAATAGCAAGGTTATCTTCCAGTACGGGGAGAAGTGCCATTGCTGCTGCGGTACTTCCTGTGATCATTGTCAGCTTCCTGATAAAATCCCGCCGGTTTGAACGGCCTTTTCTGTAATCATTGTAAACTGAGGATATTCTTTCTTCCATGATCTTTAAAATTAATATGATATATTTGATTCGGATATAAAACTTCAATTTACGTAAAAAATCATAGAATCGTTTATTTTTGGAGACTTTGTTTCAATTATAATTTCAGAAAACCATTAAAATCATAACTATGAAACGTGATATCGAAATTGCCCAGGGAACCAAAAAAAAGCCAATAGTTGAAATAGCGCAAATGCTGGGGATTCCGGAAGAGGATCTTGAATTATATGGAAAGTACAAGGCGAAAATACCACTTAAACTCATTGATGAGGAAAAAATCAAAAAGGCAAATCTGATTCTTGTGACCGCTATAACCCCTACACCTGCAGGTGAAGGGAAAACAACAACATCAATCGGTCTGGCCCAGGCGATGAACAAGCTTGGTAAGCTGACGACGGTTGTAATCCGCGAACCGTCACTTGGTCCTGTTTTTGGCATGAAGGGCGGAGCTGCCGGCGGAGGCTACTCCCAGGTTGTACCCATGGAAGATATCAATCTTCATTTTACAGGGGATCTGTCTGCAGTTGAGAAGGCTCATAACCTTCTTGCGGCCATGATAGATAACAATATCCAGCTGAAGGAAGGCAATCTGGGGCTCGATCCCAGAACAATCGAGTGGAAGAGAGTAATGGACATGAATGAACGCGCACTCAGGGATATTGTCATTGGTCTGGGAGGTACGACAGAGGGAGTACCCCGGCAGACAGGATTCAATATCACTGCTGCTTCGGAAGTAATGGCAACACTCTGTATGGCCAGTGATCTGAATGATCTGAAAGAAAGACTCGGAAGGATATTTGTAGGCTATACCCATGCGGGCAAGCCTGTGTTTGCCGCCGGTCTGAAAGCCCAGGGTGCAATGGCTGCCCTGCTCAAATATGCAATTATGCCGAATCTTGTTCAGACACTTGAGGGGACGCCGGCAATAATTCATGGTGGACCTTTTGGTAATATAGCCCAGGGAACCAATTCAATAATTGGCACAAAAATGGGATTGTCCCTCAGCGATTATGTTGTGACTGAGGCAGGTTTTGCGAGTGAGCTGGGAGCCGAGAAATTCTTTGACATAAAATGCCGCTTCGGCAATCTCAGAACCAATACCGTTGTAATAGTAGCCACTATAAGAGCTCTGAAATACCATGGAAATGAAAGGCTCGCAGCACTTCAGAACGAGAATCTCACAGCACTGAAAAATGGATTTGATAATCTCGACAAGCATATTGAGAATATGAAACATTTCGGATTCAATCCGATTGTTGCAATAAACAAGTTTGCAACGGATACTGAAGCAGAGCTCAATCTCCTTTTTGAACATTGCAGGGAGCAGAATGTCAGGGTTGCCGTTAATGACGGATGGGCGAACGGAGGTGATGGAGCCATCGATCTGGCACAAAAGGTGATTGAGTCCGTTGCCGATGGTCCGTCAGAATTCAGGCCATTATATGACCTTGCGTGGTCATTTGAGGAAAAAATTGAAACCATATGCAGGAAAATGTATGGGGCAGATGGTGTGGAATATACGGCCAAAGCGAAAAAACAGCTTGAACGGATTGATAATCTCGGAATTAATGATCTGGCGGTCTGTATAGCCAAAACCCAGAAATCGCTTTCCGATGAACCCGGTCAGAGGGGAAGGCCGCAGGGATTCACTGTAAAGATTAGGGAAGTTGAACTGTCATCGGGAGCAGGATTTATAGTTCCCATTGCCGGAGCCATTATGAGAATGCCTGGATTGCCCAATATACCCTCGGCAGAAAAGATTGATATTGACGGAGAAGGCAGAATAACCGGTCTTTTCTGAAAAACAATTTTTTTTCTTAACTTGTAAGTCCTGATCATATTGCAGATCCGGTTAGCGATGATGTCTGCCGGCTGTGTGAGCCTGTGCGGATTAACCGTGCCTGCAGACCGGACAAAGCCGGCAGAAAATGTGAAATGATGATGTTTGCCGGCTGTGTGAGCCTGTGCAGATTAACCGTGCCTGCAGACCGGACAAAGCCGGCAGAAAATGTGAAATGATGATGTTTGCCGGCTGTGTGAGCCTGTGCAGATTAACCGTGCCTGCAGACCGGACAAAGCCGGCTATGTGAGACTGCCATGATCAAAGGGGACCGGACTGACATATAATGACTGATAATTTAATTATAAACCCATGAAAAGACTTGCATTGTTTTTTATTATGGCTTTACTGGCTTTTTCTGCCTGTAAGAGGTACAGTAAATATGAAGGCGTGGAGTTTACCGAGAAGGAACCCCGCGACTGGGAAAATCCTGAAATGATCGGACAAAACAAGGAAGCTCCTCATGCAGCTCTGATCAGTTACGGCGATAAGACATCTGCCCTGGCGGCAGACAAGGCACTTTCGCCGAATATTCTTTCCCTTGACGGGATATGGAAGTTCAATCTTGTAAAAGCCCCCGGTGACAGACCTTACTGGTTTTTCAGGAATGACTATGACACCCGCGACTGGGATGATATTGAAGTACCGTCCAACTGGGAAATGAAGGGTTATGATGTACCCATATATGTAAATGTAACATTTCCCCATAAGAATGATCCTCCCTTTATTCAGCACGACTATAACCCTGTCGGATCCTACAAAAAGAATTTTAAGATACCAGCACAATGGAAGGACAAGGAGATTTTTCTTCATTTCGGCGGGGTGGCTTCAGCATTTTATGTATGGGTCAATGAACAGCTTGTCGGTTACAGTCAGGACAGCAAGATCCCTGCGGAATTCAATATTACCAAATATTTAAAAAGAGGCAAAAATTCCATTGCTGTTGAAGTATACCGCTGGTGTGACGGGAGTTACCTGGAGGATCAGGATTTCTGGAGGATAAGCGGCATTCAGAGAAGTGTTTTTCTTCATGCGAGGCCACGTACCCATATACGGGACTTTTTTGCTGTTGCTGATCTTGAGAATGATTACAGGGATGGCCTTTTGAAACTGGGTGTGGAGTTGAATGCAGGTGGTGACGCCAGTGCAGCTGATCAATATATTGTTGAGGCATCACTTTTTGACGGAACACAGGAGATATACAGTGAATTAAAGGAAGTCAGGCTGGCAGGAAACAAGGCTGAAGTGAATTTTCACGGTAGTTTTCCGGGAGTAAAAAGATGGTCGGCAGAGAGTCCTGATCTTTATTCACTGGTGATTACGCTCAAAAACAGCAGTGGAACGACACTTGAAAGTGTAAGTTCGAAAGTCGGATTCCGCAAGGTGGAAATCAGGGATTCACAACTTCTGGTCAATGGTTCGGCATTATATCTGAAGGGAGTCAATCTTCATGAACACTGTGACGTGAATGGTCATGTTATAAGTGAAGAGCTGATTTTTAAGGATCTGAGCCTCATGAAGAGAAATAATATCAATGCAGTCAGAACATCACATTATCCACAGCAGGAACTGTTCTATGAGATGTGCGACAGATACGGCCTCTACGTGATTGATGAAGCAAATATTGAATCGCATGGCATCGGATACAACAAGGATGTTACCATTGCCGACAAACCTGAATGGGCAGTTGCACATATGGCCAGGATGCAGGGCATGGTGGAAAGGGATAAAAACTTTCCTTCCATAATCATATGGTCTCTGGGCAATGAAGCAGGTGACGGGCATAATTTCCTCGATCTCTACAAATGGACAAAAGAGAGAGACAAAACCCGTCCGGTTCAGTATGAAAGAGCTGAAAAATCAACCAATGCAACCGAGCGGCATACTGATATCATCTGTCCCATGTATGACAGGGTATGGCAGGTGGAAGCCTATGCGAAGGACCCTGCAAATGACCGGCCATATATTTTATGTGAATATGCCCATTCAATGGGTAACTCGACCGGGAATCTGCAGGATTACTGGGATGTCATAGAGAAATATCCCATACTTCAGGGAGGATTTATCTGGGACTGGGTTGATCAGGGCATTCTTCAGACAGATGAGAATGGTGAAAAATACTGGGCCTATGGCGGGGATTTCGGGGAAGAAGGTGTGCCAAGCGACGGCAATTTCTGCATTAACGGGATTGTACTGCCTGACAGAAGCTACAAACCCGGATTGAGTGAAGTGAAAAAGGTTTATCAGTATATCGGCTTTGAGCCCGTCGACCTGAAAAAGGGAATGATAAGAATCAAAAACAAGTATGATTTCACCAGTCTTTCAGAATTTGACCTTGACTGGGAAATAATGGCAGACGGATCCGTAATACAGTCCGGAAAGCTTTCTCTTTCGGATATTGAACCGGGTAAAACCTCAGATATTACAATACCCGTGACGGAAACAGATCCCCTTCCCGGGACAGAATATTTCCTGAATTTAATTATATCAAGAAGCGATGCCTGGGGTATTGTTCCGGAGGACCATATTTATGCCACTGAGCAGTTCAGGCTTCCCTCTGAAGGTGCTCCGGCATTACTGAAACAGTCTGACCTGGCTGTTCTCCAGACCACAACCAACGGAAACAGACTTGAAGTCGGGGGCAGCAACATGTTGCTGACATTTAATCTTGAGACCGGCAGACTTGAATCCTACAAATACAGGGATAAGGAGTTGTTGCTAAAGGGTCCGGAACCGGATTTCTGGAGACCGCCCACAGATAATGATTATGGCTATAATATGGACAGGAGGCTGGGGGTCTGGAAAAAAGCAGGGGAAAGATCCATTATTACCGGTGTTGATATCAGGCAGCCGGAACTGGGCAGGGTAATTGTGGTTTTCAGATATGATATTCCGGATGCGGAAGGTAAAAAGATTGCCGGCTATTCATCAGTATTTACCGTGCTTGGTTCCGGAGATGTGATCGTTTCAAACTCATTTGCAAAGTTGTCTGATCAGATTCCCGAAATACCCAGGATGGGTATGCAGATGCAGTTTCCTGTTGAGTTTGCAAATCTGAAATGGTATGGAAGAGGACCGCATGAGAATTATTCCGACCGCAGGACATCAGCACATATTGGTCTGTATGAAAGCACGGTTGCCGATCAGTATGTACCTTATGTCCGGCCGCAGGAAAATGGATATAAAACGGATGTCCGCTGGCTTACCCTTACCGATAATGACGGGAACGGTATTCTTGTAAGCGGAAATTCCCTGTTCTGTTTCGCGGCACTGAATAATATACATGATGATTTTGAATCGCCCGGCAAACTGAGTCAGTACAGGAAAGATGCCAGGAGTGCCAATACCCATATCAATGATATCAGGCCCCGCGACCTTGTAAATCTGAATATTGATCTCGGACAGATGGGGCTTGGGGGAGATGATTCATGGGGAGCAGAGATACACAGGCAGTACAGGCTTACCGCAGACAAATACGAATACAGTTTCCGTATCCGTCCTGTGGAAAGGGATGATGATGTGGTACAGCTTGTAAAAAGTCCGGTGTTTTAATATTTCAGTTCTACTTTCAGAACTTCGTTTTCTCCGGTTATTATATTTCTGACATTATATGCCAGGGGGGCAGTATTGGTTTTATTTACGACAACCCTGGTAACTGAATTTGCCGCAAGGTTTATTGTTGCGGGAGTACCCGGGGCACCACCGGTAAGATAAAAGGGAATATCCGAATTGTTGGTTATTTCGAAATAAACACTTTTTTCATTCTGGTAATAAGGTTTCCCGATGGATATGCACTGGTGGAAAAAGGGCAGTGCATATTCTTCCCTGCCGGCCAGCATATCATCAAAATAGGCGAGGGTGCGGCCTGCGAACATAGCTTCCTTAAGTGAATCATGACTGCGTTCCCTGGCAAAGACCAGTGTCATGGGCCTGTTTGTTTTCCCTGCATATTCCTCGCTGATCATGTTGTGCATATCGCTGTTGGCAAAAACTGCCAGATTATGCTGTCTGGCGAATGTCATCACCAGGGGATAATACTCCTTGTGGTTAAAAAACTCAATACCGTGAAGCCATTTATTCCTGATAAGCCTGTGATGAATATCGTACATTCTGGGTATGCCGTCAGGCTGTTGTGATTTCCAGCCGGGATGGTTCCATAGGAGAAATCCTCCCTGTTTTATGGTGGCTTCAAAAGCATCCCATGCCGAATCGACAGCAAGCGCACCGGCATCTGTAATGAATAGTGCATTGAGGTGTCCGGGGGGCATTGAACGGGTTATTTCTGCCCCGTGCACAAGAATTATATTATAATCCCTGGCAGTGCTCTGAGTTATTTTCCATGCTGCATTATGATCCACGGGAATATAACTTTTATGAGGGGTATATTCAATGTGATCTGTTATTGCTATGGCATCCAGTCCGTCTCTGAAGGCTTCTCCCACTCTGATGGTAGGCCATACGTTTCCGTCAGAAAAAGCAGTGTGAAGATGCAAATCACATTTCAGGGTAACATATCCCGGGAGGTCCGGAAGATTAATGATCTTTCTCTGCCCTGTTATCAGGGAAGCTGTGGAAATGATCAGCAAAACAAGAGTAGTCAGTCTTTTCATGAATGGGAGGATTATTTTGGTTTTTGGTTATTTCAGGATTCGTGGACTGTTCCCGGTATTTCTTCATAAAAATATGCAATTTTTTTGTCGAAATCGTCCCAGGTATATATCTTTTTCTTCCTGTTAAAGAAATAGAAATTAAGCATGGCAAAGTCACCTGCGCACATTGTTGCATGAACAAACAGCAACAGGGACAAACTCCATTTCCAAAGGCCGGGCAGAATGAAAACAAGCAGTATCAGTGAAAGGCTGATAAGGATGAACGGTGCCAGTGCAACGAGTTTGAATTTTTTCTGACCGGTTACATAGCGGTGTGCCGTTACATAGAACATATACTGTTTCAGGTCCATTCCCATTCTGATCCTTCTGGCACCGGCCGCCAGATAGACTATTATATGGATCAGCTCATGAAGGGGTATCAGAAGCAGCGGAAACACGATCAGACCGAGGAATGAATGCAGGACGATGCTCATCAGGGGGAAATAGCCCGCGATATTTATTCTCACTGTAATGGCAATACCCACGAAAATTATACAAACTGCCCAGAAAAAGATCATTACTTCCGATTTTCTCCGGATATAGTCAACAACGAAATCGATCAGTTCGTCATATGGTAATTTGAGCACTTCCCTGTATTTTGACGGATCTTCAAGATCCTCCACCCGCAAGGCCATAATATAGATTTTAGCAAATTTAACTTTTTATGGGAAAAATTCCTTCTGTCCGTGAGAAACATTCTGATGTTAACCTCTGCTATCATCAAATGGTCCGTAATTTGATAAATTTGCATATTATACCGGTGAATGTGAAAAATTTCTTTTTTATAATAACGCTTTTCATGATTCTTTTCCTGGCTCCGCTACAGGGCCAGACGGATACAACCGGAAAGACTGGCGGAAAACCGGCTGTTACCGATTCACTTCAGGAAAAAATACATGTTTTGCAGCAGGTTGAGAGAAACGGTGTGATCCTTCCTGAAATTGAAATAAAGGAAGTGACGATAATAGGCCGCCAGCAGCAAAGCAGCAATCCGAGAAGGGCCAGGGCACAGATACAGCAATATGACAGACTTGTTTACAACCTTAAAAAAACTTATCCTTATGCCGTGATAGCCAGGCATAGACTTTCTGAGGTCAATGCCCGGCTGGAACAACTTCCGGATGATAAGGAGAGAAGAAAATACCTTAAAGATTTCGAAAAGGAATTGTTTGCCGAATTTGAAGCTGATGTAAGAAATATGACTATTACCCAGGGAAAACTTCTGATCAAGCTGATAGACCGGGAAACACAAAATACATCCTATGAGCTGATAAGACAATACCGCGGCTTCCTTTCGGCCGTTTTCTGGCAGGGAATAGCAAGGATTTTCGGATCCAGTCTCAAAGCTGAATATGATCCTTTCGGGGAAGATGCTCTTATTGAATTGATTGTCAGGGATATTGAAATGGGTTGGTTGTAGCCTGGCAATGACCCGGTAATAGTTTGAATTATGATCGGTACTTAAGCCGCAAACGAGACGGTAAGCAAGACCCCGCGTAATTCGGCGGGACGGGTGGGATGATAATTTAAAAACATTATTTTGGATGAAAAGAATTTTCATTGCAATAAAAATTATTCCTGAGAAAACTTTTCTGGATATTCATTCCTCTTTTCAGGCAATTCTGGAAAATGAAAAAATCAGATGGGTTGATACTTCCAATATTCATCTTACTCTGGCTTTCCTGGGGGATACTGATGAAGAAAGGATTCCTGAATTGGCCGTCATGCTAAAACAGAAATGTGCGGGATCCGGGGAGTTTGATTTCACCCTGGAAGGAGCCGGTGTTTTTAAGGATCTCAGGAATCCCCGGGTTATATGGATGGGAATCAGTGAGTCCAAAAAGCTGATCAGTCTTTATGAAGAAATAAAGACAGGATTGACAGATATGAACTTTTACACGGAAGACCGTCAGTTCAGGCCTCATATTACGATTGGAAGGATCAGATTTATCCGGGATCCGGATAATCTCGGAAAGGCCCTGGAGATGTACAGGGATCAGTTCATACAGAAGGTGAATGTGGAGGAGCTTATATTGTATGAAAGTATTCTGAAACCTTCAGGCCCGGTCTACAAAGCCCTGGAAAAATTCAGGCTGATGTAGTTGTTGCCATAAAATTCACCCAAACAGGCTTAATAATGTTGCAGGTTCATCATGTTTTTGATCAATCTTTTATACAACGAACTGATCCTCCCCACAACACAGTATTGGATCCTATTGCTAAATCAAAAGCTAAATAGCCTTGGGCCCGATACCATGCAGATGTTGATTTATTTCCTGTTGAAGTCCACAATAAATTACTTTCCCTGATATATACAAATGACCCATCGTCTCCACGAAAGCCTCCAGGCAGACCAGTAAATCCACTTGAATTTGTTGCTCCGACATTAGGATTCTTCCAGTAATCAGTTCCAGCAGCCTTCATCTTACCACTAGCAACATCAGGCCCACCTAAAAAAGTCTCAATAACCTTCCATTCCTTAAGGTCAGGTACATGCCATCCTGAAGGGCACAGTTTTCCTGTTTGTATCGTGTACCAGTTATATAGAGCACCATAGATGTCTTTATTAATCACATCATTATTGTACCAGCAATAAGCCGGCTTGAAAAGCTGGCTCCATTCCGGGTTACCGGTTATCAGCGGAATGCTTGTCCCATCATTATACCTGGTTGTTTTTCAGGTTCTCAGCTATCCATATCTGTGAACCAATTCCTATGGTCTGATATATGTTTCCGTCTGCATCTGCTACTGTGCCTTTCTCTCCTGTCAGATCTACGGGTGTGGTAAATAATAATTCATTCCCGTATGAAGTGCCTGCCTCACTTGTTGCGTAAGCCCTGACGTAATAGGTAATTTCAGGTTTTAGACCGCCAATCCTGAGTTCGAAGGGTACAAGGTAGGGATAAAGATGGGTGCTGACCGTACTGTCTTCAATTGTGGGCGAAGGAGAGTCGCTCCAGCACAAGCCTTTTTCAATCAGTTTTGTACTGCCGGCAGATATTACAACGCCAGTGCAGGAAGCAGATGTTGGTGTGACAACAGATACTTCAGTTGTATCTGCTTCAGGTAAAACAGAATTTTCTTTTTTACAACTGATCCCGAGTACAATAAAGAACATTGATATACTTATTGCGCAGGCTGTAACACTTTTTTTGCGTCTTTCATTGTCTTTAAACATCAGTTTTTATCTTAATGGCTTATTTTTATCTTAGAAGAATAATGAAGATTGCGAATTTACTGGCAATGTCAGAAAATTAAGACAGTTTACAAATAATATCTTTTTCATAAGCAGAATTATTAAAATGGATTTGACCTCAGTTCAGTTTTATACAGACAATTTTTTCATTAAACTGAACTTGTTATCAAAATTATGAAATAATCATACCTGAGTCAAAAAAATATCCGCGTTGTGGAGATTGTCAACCTTTCTTTAATACAATATTATTGTGAAAACACTTAAACTGCTTATGTTCTTTTTTCTTTTTATCGGATTTATCAGCTGTGAAAAGAATAAATCCGGAAAAGAGAATAGCTATGTCTTCATAAAACCATACTGTGATATGGTGACTGTTGGCGGAGTTGTCGGAATCAGAGAAAAGTGCTTTAATTCGGGTGATACAGTTTCTGGCAGAGTAATAACTGATGGGCAGATTGCAATCCGGATTGCTGCTCACTCAGAGCTTAATGAAGGTCCTCCGGGCCCTCATAGTTATCAGGAATTCTTAAACGTGCCTGCTGAATATCTGAAGAAAATAAAGGAGCGGAATTGAAAATCTGATTCTTAAAGTCCCTTGCCTTTGAGAATAGTACCGGTTGTGCAGAATAATATCTTTATATCAAGGAACAGTGACTTATTACGGATGTAATAGAGGTCATATTCAAGTCTTTCCAGCATCTGATCAACATCCGAGGCATAACCGTATTTAACCTGTCCCCATGAAGTGATACCGGGCTTTATTCTGAGAAGTTCCGAAAATGCAGGATTCCTTTCCATGATCTGGTCAATGAAAAATTTTCTTTCCGGCCGGGGTCCCACTATCGACATGTCTCCCTTTATAACATTTATGAAATTCGGAATTTCGTCAATCCGGTATTTTCTCAGGAATCTTCCGATACGGGTGATCCTTTCCTCATTTGAACATGATAGTCTTGGAAGACCCGTTTCCGCGTTGAAGACCATTGAACGGAACTTATAAATGACAAAGGGTTTGCCGTTTTTCCCTATCCTGTCCTGGGAATAGATAACGGGACCTTTGCCTGACACTTTTATCAGGAATGAAAGGATTATTATCAGGGGACTCAATACACATAATGCAGTCAGGGATATCAGGATGCCGGCAATCCGACTGATCAGTTCATTCGCGCTTGTCCTGCCCGGGTCAGTATTTTCGTTTGTTTCTATATTTTCAGGTCTTTCCCGTACGGATGCATTCACATGTTCCGGACATTTATTGCCGGCGAAGATAGAAATTTTTTTATTTTTGCTCAATATACCCTATTCACACGAGAATAAATGACAGATGATTTTGAAGCCAGGGGAAAGAGAAAGAAGCTTATCTCGGAACTCAGGAAGAAAGGTATTGGTGACGAGGAGGTTCTGAGGGCCATGGATGCCGTTCCCCGTCATGTTTTCATGGATAATGCCTTTCTGAATCATGCCTATGTGGACAAAGCTTTTCCGATCAGCTCGGGACAGACCATATCCCAGCCCTATACCGTTGCCGTACAGACATCATTACTGGAAGTGAAAAGAAGGAGCAGGATACTCGAGGTTGGTACCGGTTCAGGTTACCAGGCTGCAATACTGGCTGAAATGGGAGCAAAGGTTTACACTATTGAAAGGTACAGGGATTTATTTCTGAAGGCACAGAAAACCCTTGCTTCCCTGGGCTATTCCGTTGATTCCTTTTTTGGCGACGGTTATGCCGGGAAGCCGCAATACGGACCCTATGACGGAATAATAATCACTGCAGCCATAAAGGAAGTGCCGGAAGAGCTTCTGAAGCAGCTGAAGACGGGGGGCAGGCTTGTGGCTCCTGTGGGTGACAGTTCTTCACAGCGTATGACACTGGTAAGGCGGACAGGGGAAGATTCCTATGAATACTCCTCACATGGCCGCTACGTTTTTGTTCCCATGCTGCCCGGTATAGTAAAAGAATAATTGTAAGAAATGGAAATATACAGACTTGTTTTTTCACCCATCGATGTAAATACATATATTCTTGCAGACAGTGATAATATATGTGCCGTTATCGACTGCGGATGCTATGGCGATGAAGAATTCAAAATATTAAGCGATTTCATATCGGATAAGAATCTTGTTCCACGGCTCCTGCTTAACACGCACTGCCATCTGGATCATATATTCGGCAACGGACACTTCCTGGAGAAATACGGAATCGGAACACTTTGTCATGCCGAAGATGAGATGAACCGTAAAAGCGCCGTTATGCAGGCAAAATTTTTCGGTCTTACCATGGAGACACCACCCCTTCCTGCAGGATTCCTGGAAGACGGCCAGGTCATCTCATTCGGATCGGTAAGTCTGAAAGTCCTTCATGTTCCCGGCCATTCCCCGGGCAGCCTGGCCTTTCATTGTGAAAAGGAAGGAGTGGTATTTACCGGAGATGCCCTTTTTGCAGGAAGTATCGGAAGGACGGACCTTCCCGGAGGGGACCATGCTGCACTTATTAAAAGCATTACAGAGAAATTATTCACTCTGCCGGAAGAAACAACGGTGTATCCCGGACATTACGGATCAAGTACAATAGGACAGGAGATCAAAACCAATCCTTATTTTGTGTAACTTTCAGATGTTATTTGACATGTTCAGGCAATGAGTAAAACTTTTACCTGATAATGCTGTTGATGTTTTAAATATTTGCTTCAGCTTTATTGCAGGCTGAATTGTGTTAATTAAAAACCTTTTAAACTGATAATTAAAATCATGTCCCACGAAATGTTTGCAAACCGTCATAATGGTCCGCGCGGCCATGAGATCCCTCAGATGCTGAAAACTGTCGGTGTTGATTCACTGGATGAACTTATGGATAAAACAGTTCCGTCAGACATAAGGCTTTCCGGACCTCTGAATCTGCCGCCTGCCATGAATGAGTATGAATATCTGGCACATCTCAGGGAGCTTGGCTCAAGAAATAAGCTGTACCGCTCCTTTATCGGACAGGGTTATTACGGAACTGCTTCCCTGTCGGTCATTATAAGGAATGTTCTTGAGAATCCTTCATGGTATACTTCATATACGCCATACCAGGCTGAGATCTCCCAGGGAAGACTTGAAGCCCTCATTAATTTTCAGACCATGGTGATTGAACTGACCGGTATGGAAATAGCCAATGCATCACTGCTGGATGAAGCAACCGCAGCGGCGGAAGCAATGATAATGATGTTCAATGCAAGGTCCCGTGAGGCTGTAAAGAAAGGGGTAAGAAAGTTTTTTGCGGATGAGGATGTTTTTCCCCAGACCCTGGATGTTATACGTACCCGTGCGATGCCTCTCGGAATTGAAGTGGTGACAGGGAAATACAATGAGATTATTCCGGACAACAGCTTTTTCGGATATTTTGTACAATATCCGTCAGCATCGGGAGAAGTGAAGGATTACAGCGATTTTGCCGCAAAAGTTCATGAAACGGGTGCCCTTCTGGGTGTTGCGGCTGATCTGATGAGTCTTGCCCTCCTTGTTCCCCCCGGGGAATGGGGTGCCGATATTGTTGCGGGGTCCAGCCAGAGAATGGGATTACCGCTAAGCTTTGGAGGGCCGCATGCAGGCTATTTCGCCACCAGGGAAGCCCTGAAAAGGAGTATGCCGGGAAGGATAATAGGTGTTTCCGTTGATGTGCATGGCAATACTGCACTGAGGATGGCACTGCAGACACGTGAACAGCATATAAAGAGGGAAAGGGCTACATCAAATATATGCACGGCACAGGCATTGCTTGCCACAATGTCGGGGATGTATGCACAGTATCATGGTCCGGAGGGACTAAAAAAGATTGCATCTCATATCCACAGGTCGGCATGCACCCTGAATGATTCCTTAAAGGAGCTGGGCTGCAGGCAATTGAACAGAGTGTTCTTTGATACCCTGAAAATTGAACTTCCTGAAAACATTTCTTCGGAAAAAGTAAAGGATCTGGCTCTGGCAAGGGCTTATAATTTTTATTATCCATCAGATGGCTCGGTGGGAATAAGCACTGATGAGATTACCAGTCTTGAAGAAATAAATGTTATCACTGCCATATTCGCGGAAGCCTGCGGAAAAGAGGCAGTTGTCAGGGAGGAGTTGTGCAGCTGTACAATAGCGGATGAGAAATTTATAAGGAAATCCTCTTTCCTGGAGCAGGCTGCCTTTAACAGCTATCACAGCGAAACGGAGATGATGCGGTATATCAAGATGCTGGAAAGAAGGGATTTTTCCCTTACTCATTCAATGATCTCCCTTGGATCGTGTACCATGAAACTTAATTCTGCCACTTCGATGTTTGCCCTCAGCTGGCCCGAATTTGCCAATATTCATCCCTTTGTGCCGAAGGATCAGGCTGAGGGTTATTATCAGCTGATGGATGAACTTGGAGAGGATCTGAAAGAGATTACGGGATTTGCAGCAGTCTCCTTTCAGCCCAATTCCGGGGCTGCCGGTGAATATTCCGGCCTGCTTGTTATGCGTGAATATCATTTGTCGCGCGGTGAAGGGCACAGGGATGCTGTTCTGATACCGTCGTCCGCTCATGGCACAAATCCTGCCAGTGCGGTAATGGCAGGCATGCGGGTAGTGGTTGTGGAGTGTGACGAGGAAGGAAACATCGACATTGAGGACCTGAAGAAAAAGACAGAGGCAAACAGGGATAATCTTGCAGGATTTATGATAACATATCCGTCAACACATGGTGTGTATGAGCCCGGTGTTGTTGAAATGGTAAATATTATTCATGAAGCCGGCGGACTGGTATATATGGATGGTGCAAACCTGAATGCCCAGATGGGACTGACCAGTCCCGGAAGAATAGGAGCCGATCTCTGTCATCTGAACCTGCACAAGACTTTTGCAATTCCTCATGGCGGGGGTGGCCCGGGAATGGGACCAATACTTGTAAATGAAAAACTTGCTGAATTCCTGCCTTCCCATCCGCTGGTGGAAACCGGAGGAAACCGGGGGATAAGTGCCGTGGCAGCCGCTCCTTTCGGAAGTGCACATATTCTGACAATATCACATTCCTTTATAAGGATGATGGGAGCTGAGGGACTGACCCTGGCTGCGAGATATGCGATACTGAATGCAAATTATATTTCATCTGCCCTGAAGGATGATTTCCGGACACTCTATACAGGTGCGGAAGGCTTTGTTGCCCATGAGTTCATACTGGACTGCAGGAACTTCAAAGCGGAGACGGGCATCACCGAATCGGATATAGCCAAGCGTCTGATGGATTACGGATTCCATGCACCCACGCTGTCATTTCCCGTATTCGGGACACTGATGATAGAACCTACGGAATCAGAATCCCTTCAGGAAATGGATAAGTTCATTGCAGCAATGAAATCGATACGCGGGGAGATTGATGAAGTGAAGGACGGCAAAGCGGACAGGGAAGATAATGTGCTCAGGAATGCACCTCATACGGTAATGGTTATTACTGCAAATGAATGGAATCATGAGTATGACAGGCAAAAAGCCGCTTTCCCTGCCGGATGGATTGTTCATAATAAGTTCTGGCCGGCAGTGGGAAGGATTGATGAAGGCTATGGCGACAGGAACCTTGTATGCACCTGTGATCCCATCGATTCCTACAGAACGACCGGTATCGCTTTCCCGGAGATTGAATTATAGCCGTTGACGGGGTTTTTATACCGGATGACATTATGGGATTTGTCGGAGAGGCGGGTAAACATGTTCAATTTCTCGTTCAATCATTCTATGGGTGAGATACGGGAACCTGCAGGAGCGGAAACAGTTCTTGTCGGAAATATTCCCGAAAGGGATGTCCTTGCGGCAGGAACAGCAGAACAGGTTGAAGAAGCGGTAAAAAAGGCATTCGGAGAGACCGGAACTTATGAAAGGATCATCTGGTCGGCGGGGGGAGGCATGCCGCCGGATGTAAGTGATGCCAATGTACATGCCTTTTTCAGGGCAGTCAGGAATAATCAGGGATAAACAGTGATACACAGTGAATATTTAATATAGTGATTGTAATGTACCCCTTTGCCGTTTATTCTGCCAGAGGGACCTCCGGACCGGAGAGTCAAAACAGAAATCTTAAAACAACTTAATAATAAAAAAATGAAAAAAATCATTCTGCCAGTGCTGGTCTTGTTGATAATCACTTCCTGCGGAGGAGGAGGTTCAGGACAAAAACAGGCTAAATCTGAAAAAAAGATGAGAAATAACTATCCGGTAAATCTTATGACGGTTGACCCGGGCCATTTTCATGCTGGCCTGGTTCAGAGGATAATGTATGACCAGGTTAATCCCGGTGTGCATGTTTATGCACCGGAAAGTCCTGACTATGTTATGCACCTTAACAGGATCAGGGCTTTTAATGAGCGGGCTGACAATCCTACTTCCTGGAATGAAATAGTTTATACAGGAACGGATTTCTTTGAGAAGATGCTGGAAGACAGGCCGGGTAACGTGGTGGTTCTGTCAGGAAACAATCTGAAGAAAGCGGAATACATAAGCAGGTCGGTCAATGCGGGTTTGAACGTTTATGCCGACAAGCCGATGATAATACTGCCGGAGGATTTTCCCCGGCTTGAGCAGGCTTTTGAAACAGCAGCCTCGAAAGATGTACTGATATATGATATCATGACCGAAAGGTTCGAGATCACCACCATACTGCAGAAGCTCCTTTCCATGAAGGAAGAGATATTCGGAAAGCTTGTTCCCGGATCGCCTGATGATCCCGCCGTATCCAAGATCAGTGTGCATCATTTCCTGAAGCTTGTGGCGGGAGCCCCCAACATAAGGCCGGGATGGTTTTTTGATGTTGACCAGCAGGGTGAAGGGATTGTTGATGTAACAACCCATCTTGTGGATCTTATACAGTGGGAATGTTTCCCGGAGCAGATACTGTCACCTGCCGATGTCAGTATGTTTTCTGCAAAACGCTGGCCTACAGTTATTACAAAGGAACAATTTAAGGCTGTCACGAATCTTGAGGAATTTCCCGGTTATCTGCAGAAGGATATCATGGACGGAAAACTGAATGTATTTGCAAATGGTGAAATGGTATATCAGGTCAGAGGAGTCTGGGCGAAAGTATCTGTTGAATGGAAATATGAAGCTCCTCCCGGTGGCGGGGATACTCATTATTCCGTAATGCGGGGAAGTACCTGTAATCTGGCAATTAAACAGGGGGCTGAAGATAAGTTCATTCCCACCCTTTATGTCGAGAATATCAGGGGAGCATCCCCGGGTGATTTCACCGGGACACTTGAAAAAGCACTTGCGTCATTGCCCTATGAGGGACTTACAGTGGAAGCTGCCGGTAAAAACAGTCTGAAGATAAATATACCTGATGAATACCGGATCACGCATGAAGAACATTTCGGGCAGGTGACGGAAAAATTCCTGGAATACATGGAATCGGGTAAACTGCCTGACTGGGAAGTGCCGGGAATGATCACCAAATACTATACAACAACAAGTGCACTGAAAAAGGCTAAGGGGAATTGACTGTTGCGGTCCCGGTAATTCTGTTCCTGTACCAGGCCAATCCTGCTTTTGCCCCGGCTCTGGCTAACTTTGTATTTTTCCTGGTTCCGGTCATTCCTTTCCTGTACCAGGCCAGTCATGAGGTTTTTCCGGTTCCGTTACTTGTACCTTTATGCAGTTACACAAACAAGTCCTCAATTACCATTGAGTAAAGGTCCTCAAGGGGAATTCCGGCGGCAGCTGCCTGTTTGGGAATAATACTTTCTTCTGTCATGCCCGGCACTGTATTGATTTCCAGGAAAAGAGGCTTATCGCCGGTGATGATGAAATCGACCCGTACAATACCTCTGCAGCCGAGTAAATCAGCTATCCGCGAGCTCAGGTTCCGTATCTCGTCAGTCAGCTTCTCCGGCAGGGCGGCAGGAGTAATTTCATCTGATTTTCCCGGAGTATATTTTGCCTCGAAGTCAAAAAATTCATTTTTACTTATTATTTCCGTAAGGGGAAAAATTATTTTCCGCGTATTTGTCTTTACCAGGCCGCATGCAACTTCTCTTCCCTGCATGAATGATTCAATAAGTATTTCATCACTTTCCCTGAATGCCTCTGATACAGCACCGGCAAGTTCTCCGGCCTGGCTGACCTTTGATACTCCGAAACTTGAACCGCTGTCGTTGGGTTTTACAAAACATGGCAGTCCCAGCCTGTTTATAATGACATCATTGTCAATCTGTTCATTTTTCCTTACAAGTATGCTTTCTGCCATTGCTATGTTGTATTCCTTAAGGAATAACTTGCAGGCATGCTTATTGAATGTGAGGGCGGAACAAAATGCATTGCATCCGGTACAGGGAATCTGCAGCATGTCGAAATAGCCCTGAAGCATGCCATTTTCCCCGGGTTTGCCGTGAATAGCGATGAAGACGGCATCAAACCTGATTGTCAGATTATCAATATTCAGGGTGAAATTGTTTTTGTCGACACTGTGGTATCTTCCTTTTGAATCTTTCCAGTACCAGTTCGTATCCCTGATGATTACCAGGTAAACCCTGTAAAGGGATGAGATTATTCCGGCAACCGAGTTTCCGCTTTTTACGGAGATCTGGTATTCTGATGAGTCACCGCCTGCTACTATTGCAATGGTTTTCATTATAAAACTGTTTTCGGATCAAAATTACAAATTCTT
The DNA here is from genome assembly GCA_964522415.1 of uncultured Rikenellaceae bacterium. Lineage (GTDB taxonomy): Bacteria > Bacteroidota > Bacteroidia > Bacteroidales > VadinHA17 > LD21. Next base: position 27,673 of record CAZFVQ010000008.1, read on the forward strand.
CGGATTTCTCCCCGATACATATTCTCTCCACCGTGTGATTACCTGCTGCATGTTATCCGGGAGCGGGGTATCAAATGACAGTCTTTCCCCACTCACGGGATGATTGAATGACAGGGATCTGGCATGAAGTGCCTGCCCTGGCAGCAGACTGAAACAATTCCTTACAAACTGCCGGTATGCGGAGAATGTTGTTCCTTTAAGTATTTTACTCCCTCCGTATTCTTCATCATTGAACAGGGGATGCCTGATATAACTGAAATGTACTCTTATCTGGTGCGTTCGCCCGGTTTCGAGTCTGCATCCGACAAGGGAAACGTATCCGAGATTTTCAAGGACCTTATAGTGGGTTACGGCTGCTTTCCCATGGCTTCCGTCGGGAAAGACCTGCATTATTTTCCTGTCGCGGATATTCCTGCCGACATGTCCGGTAACAGTACCTTCGGGAGTCACGGGCACTCCCCAGACAAGCGCGGTATAAATACGGTCTGCCGTCTTTTCGTAGAACTGCCTTGAAAGCCTGTTGAGAGAAATCTCATTCTTGGCTACAACGAGGAGACCTGATGTGTTCTTGTCTAATCTGTGTACAAGTCCCGGTCTCTGTTCACCTGATGAGAAGAGGGGCAGATCCCTGAAATGCCACATCAGGGCATTGACCAACGTTCCGCTGTAATTGCCGTAAGCCGGATGAACAACCATTCCCGCTGCCTTGTTGACCACGATCACATCATCATCTTCATAAATAATGTCAAGGGCTATGTCTTCCGGAATCAGCTCAATCTCTCTCGGAGGATCCGGCAGAACGACCCGGACAATATCATCCGGCTTCACCCTGTAGCTTGCCCTGACGGGAATATCATTCACAAGAATATTTCCTGCAATGGCGGCATTCCGGATCCTTGTCCGGGAAGTGTTCTCGATACGGGAAAACAGATATTTATCAATCCGCAAGAGGGATTGCCCGGGATCGACATTAAATCTGTAATGTTCAAATAATTCCTGTTTTTCAGCTGTTTCGTCTTCCGACATTCCGGATATCACTTTATTTTGATGAGACGGTTGTATCCTGCCGGTTTTCCGTTTCTGCTCAGAATAATAATGTAGGCCCCCGGTTTCAATGAAGAGATATCCGTATTATCCGTCATTTTTACTTTTAAAAGTTCCCTCCCGTTGAGATCAAAAACGGAAACATCATACTGATCCGTCTCTGTAAGGTCTTTTCTGTCAAATGATATATAATCCCTTGCAGGATTGGGGTGAAAGCGGAGAGCTATTCCCTGGTTATCGTAAATATTATGAACGGATGTTTTGACAGGAGGTCCGGTTACAGGTCTTATCATAAGAGTTCCGGAATGCTGCGAGGTGAACCAGCTGCCGTTTATCCAGTACAGGAGATTACCCCGGTGAGGTGTGTTGAGATCGAATCCGGCATTGAGAAAAGTTTCCGAATGTTGTTTCCAGCCTACATAAAAATTATTTTCCACGGCAACGCCGGAAGGCAGGAAATATGTATGGAAACCGTTTATATCCCCTCCCTGTTCAACCATTGTTTCCTGTCTGGAATAGATTACATCTCCCGGCAGGCCGTTGTTGTCGTTCCATACCATTAGACTGAAGCTTCTCTGGTTCGCTTTCATGTAGCTGTCATTGAAGCAAATACTTATGGCTCTGAGAGTGTCCCGGGTGTAAGCCCTGAATCTGACAGCGACCATTGCATTTCTTGATCCGAGTCCGTTAATGCCGTAACCTGCCTCAGCCGAGCCGTCGTCATAGGCAAAATAGTTTTTGAATACCTGGAAATATGTAACAGTATCATTGGTCTTGGGATCAAAATCGTCAGTTTTAAGCCATGCGTTTATTTTAAAGAGTGCGGAATCACGGCCGATCGTGTTGAATGTATAAAATAAACCGGCATTGTAGTCAACATTTTCAAGAGGGTTGATATTTGCAGCTCCGGCTGAGAAGGAGATGGCTTCCTCATTTTTGTAGACATCCCAGATCCTGAAATTCCTTGTGACATTTCTGACTATGGTGTCATTGTTTCGGTAGCTTATCGGGATGACATCCCCCATTTCCTGCATGTATATTTTATTGAAATGTGCCGGAGGCATGGATTCATGATTTTTCAGAAGCGAACGGAATGGTTTTCTGAATGCCACATCATGGAAGATGGTATCTCTGCTGCTCCTGTTTTTATCCAACAGCACATAGTCAATATTCCAGTGGTCACAGTTGCCGGTCATGGACTGGTCTGTTATGTCGGGACTGAGACTGGCGTAATTGATGAACCTGAAGCGGAAACCCGTTTTAAGGAATTTCGGATCATCTATTTTCAGCATGGCAAGTCTGAATTTGCCGGAGGAATCCCCGTGGGCTCTCCAGACCGGATACCATTTATTTTCGTCAGCTGCAAGGAAATGAAGAGTTAGGGTGTCATTTTTTTCGGGTATGTCCCCGATGCCGCCGGGCTGGTAATAAAAACTCAGCCAGATATTGTCGGATGGAGTGAAATCAAGGTCTACAGGCTGTGAGGTAAGAACATCGGCCCTGAATGTTGAAGGCGAGGCAGCCTCGTATAGTCTGCCTGTTCTGTCCAGTGCATCAAATGTGGCAATTCCTGTGGTGATTTGATCACGGGAGTAGGTATTGTTTATAAACACATTATCGTCGCTCCATTTTCCGGGATCGGGGTAAACATCGCTTCCTGAGAAATCATCGAAAAAGGGAAGGGTCAGTGTTTCGGCTGAAAATGATTTTGCAGATCGTGAAGATATGTTTTTCAGTACCGGATTTGATGTAAGGCCTATAACAATATCCTGGCCCGTCAGATTTGCTATGCAGGTTAACAGGATTGCAATATTCAGTATATTTCTTCTGATCATCAGGATTAATGTACCTTTCCGGCAAATACGCCCGTTGTCAGTGTTGTATCTGTTTTGACAAATGCCGAGTCTGCGGGCAGCCTGAGTGAATCGGTTGTCATCCACAGGTAGATTGATGACCCCAGCTGGAGTGTGGCATCCTCCCTGTATTCAGGATTCTGTTTGTATACAAACGCTTTCAGACTGTCTTCACCCGTACGTATTGTCCTGTCAAAAATAAATGTACCCAGATTGAGTGATGCACCCAGTATTTTGCCGGCTGCGTCTTCGAGAGGCAGTCCGATAAGGTTGGGTACCGCAGTCCGCTGATTGCTCAGGCCTTTTCCCAGAACAAGGTCGATTACCGAACCTTTCTGTATCGAATCGCCGGGTGCTATTTCCTTGCCATTAAACAGCTGACTGAGGACGACATTTACCGAAAGATCGGGTTTGTAGCGCAATGTTCCCATCATCAGTCCGGTACTTTCAATCAATGAGATTGCCTGTCTTAAAGGGAGATCGAGAAGGTCGGGAATAGCTATCATCTCCGGCCGGAATGCATTGATCGTCAAAGATATGGTTCTTCGTTTTTTCACCCTGAAGCCCGGTCTGGGATTTTGTTCTGCCACGCAGCCTCTCATAACCTGGGCTGTATACACTGAATCCGTCACCTGGTATTTCATTCTGGATTTTTTGGCCAGAGCTCTGGTCGCTTCCATGTTGAGACCTGTGAAATCCGGAACCGGAACAGACTGTCCGTGGCGTGTATAAATGTTCAGGCTGAGCATCAGTAGAAGAATTGTTCCGATGGTGATCAGGAATGCTATTCCGAGCTGTTTGAGGAACAGTTTGCTGAGGATGAATTTCTTTAAGCTCATACGGACAGATGTACATTATTGATAACGCAAATGTAAGGATAAAATTATTATATAATTTAAACCCTCCGGTACAGGGAGTCTCTTTCGACCGGCTCAAAGCCGGCTCCGGCAATAAGAGCGGAAATTTCCCTGCCCGTCATTGACGGATTTTTTTCCTCAGCCCCGGCCATTGAATATATTTTTGTGGTATCATCAATGGTTCCGTCAAGATCGTCGGTACCAAAGGAGAGGCTTAGCTGTGCAATAATTTTCCCTGTCATTGGCCAGTAGGCTTTAATATGGGGTATATTGTCGAGAAATATTCTGGAAACGGCATAATTCCTCAGGTCTTCAATAATACTAACTTCCCCGAGCTGTGACATCTCGTTATTTGCCTTTCTGTATTTCAGCGGGATGAAGGCATTGAATCCTCCTGTCCTGTCTTGCAGGATACGCAGTCTGTTCATATGATCTATCCTGTGCTGCCATGTTTCGAGATGTCCGTAAAGCATGGTGGCATTGGACGGGATTCCCAGATGATGAGCCGCTTCGTGGATTGCCAGCCATGATTCTGAAGAGGTTTTCCCATTGCATATCTGTTCCCTCAGTTTTTCGTCAAAAATTTCAGCACCTCCGCCGGGGATTGAATCAAGGCCGTATTCCTTCAGAAGTGAAAGCCCTTCTATTATTGAAAGTCCTGCCAGTCTGATCATATGATCGAGTTCTACAGCTGAAAAGGCCTTGACATGCAGTGAAGGCCTGTGGGCTTTTATTTTTCCGATTAGTGAGCCATAGTAATGAACATCGTGATCGGGATGAACACCGCCGGTAATATGGACTTCGGTAACATTTTTACCATCAAACTCCCTTACCATATCCATTATTTCTTCATGGCTGTAATGCCAGCTTTCCGGATGACCGGCAGGTTTTCGGTATGAGCAGAAGCGGCAATTATATATACAGCGGTTGCCTGGTTCAATGTGGAAATTGCGGTTGTAATAGGCATAATTGCCGTTTATTCTTTTTCTTGCCATGGATGAAACAAGGCCCAGCACGGGGAGATCGCCCTTTTCAAAAAGTATAAGTCCTTCTTCCGGTGTTATCCGGATTCCGGATGCAACTTTCCCGGCTGTTTCTCTCAGATCTGTATCGGTGATATGGTCAAAAATCCGGTTCATTTGTGCAGGATTGACAAAAAAAGGTGCCATTGTAAGGCACCTTTCCGTAATTATTAAAAATCAGAATCAGGCTTTGCCGCTGAGTTCCGATGATACTGTCAGTTTTTTTCTGCCTTTTGCCCTTCGTGCCGAAAGAACCCTCCTTCCGTTCCGGGTGGACATTCTTTCTCTGAATCCATGTTTGTTTGCTCTTTTCCTTCTGGAAGGCTGATAAGTCCTTTTCATTTTTCAGAATCTTATTTTTCCCTTGTTTTTATTTGAGACCGCAAATATAGTTATTTTTTGAAAAAAATGAATTAAATGGATTGTTTTTCCAGAAATTCAGATGACTGATGCCGGAAGGAAGATTATTTTTTTCGTTTCGAAGAAGGGTTCGGTAAAGAAATTTTTTATATCCCATATTTTCACCTTATCACTGTATTTGTCCGTGTCTTTCCCGAAATCGCCTCCTTTCAGGTAAACGATACCATTTTCCGGATCGCCTTCCCTGCTTCGTTTCAGGTTTTTATACGTAAGCTTCACGAATCTGTTAAACTCAGTCACAGCCCTGCCGGTAATGAAATTATATTTTCCTTTCTCGTCCTCCACTCTTTTATTCGCCACTCTGATATTGTTGAGTTTCAGCGCATCTGATATGCTGCCTGCCACTTTTATTTTTTTGCCGGTGGAATCGAGTAGAGTGAATTCTGATTCAGGAAACAGTATTGCCAGGGGTATTCCCGGAAAGCCGCCACCGGTACCGGCGTCAAGGATACTGTTTCCCGGCGGGAAGGCAATGACTCTGGCTATTGACATTGAGTGGAGTACATGGTGGATATGGAAATTATCCATATCCCTGCGGGATATGACGTTTATTTTACTGTTCCACTCATCGTAAAGAGATTTGAGTACTGATATCTGTTCCTTCTGCAGGGGGGACAGCGAAGGAAAATATTTGAATATGATATCCGACATTATTTTGCGCCGGTTTTAACAAATATATTGTACAGTAGTGTTTTGGCACGATACAGTTGTGCTTTTACGGTTCCGATGGGTATTTTCAGTTCGGTAGCGATTTCTTCGTATGAAAATTCCCTGTAATATCTCAGTTCAATTATTTCCCTGTAGGGTGATTTGAGTTGGGCGACAACTTTTCTGAGAGTGGCTATTTTCTGATTATTGATCAGAGTTTCCTCCGGGTCGGGAAGATCAGACTGGATATTGGCCGTCATGGTATCCATAATATCCCTGTCCTGGTTCACCGGAATAGGAGAAGCCTGTTTTTTTCTTATGAAATCGATGCAGTTGTTGGTTGCTATCATGAAAAGCCATGTGCTGAATGCAAAACGGGGAGTGTAACTGTCGATACTCCTGAATGCCTTGCCAAAGGCTTCAATGGTCAGATCCTCTGCATCAACAGGATTATTGACCATTTTGAGAAGCATGTAATAAATAGAATCCCTGTAACGGTTCATGAGGCCTGCAAAAGCTTTCTCGCTGCCTTTTTTGGCATCCTCAACAAGAATAAGATCAGCTTTCGCTTTTTCTGAAAGCTCCTGGTTTATTTCCATTTGTTTTTACCTGGTCTGGTAATTGTATTGCTAAAAAAAATAACACTGTTAATCACGGGTGAAAAGATATCAAAAATTAATGAATATCCCGCGATACCTTTCTCATTTAGTATCTCTTGTGCCTGTATCAGGACCATCATCCGGACTATCAGCCTGAGGCCGAATATTGCCACTATAACCTGCCACAGGTTCAGGGGTATGATCAGTATGATGAACATTATATAAAAGAGCATCCTGGAAAGAGGCTCACTGCCAATAATCAGTTTATGCCAGGTTTTGTAAAGAGGCGCAGATATAAAATGTCTTTTTTTCTGTTTTATCCAGCTTTCAATGGTGGAACAGGGAACAGAACGCGTATGGCTTTCATGCCTGAATTCCACACATGTATTGCATCTGGTGGCATTTGCATTCACAAAAAGGTCATCGTCACCTGAAATGATATGGGTATGACCTTCGAAGCCCTTTTTTTCGAAGAACAATGAACGCCGGTATGCCATATTGCGCCCTACGCCCATGTAGGGTATTTTTCTGACAGCCATTCCCAGATACTGCAATGCTATCATAAATGTATCATAACGGATATATTTGTTCAGTAATCCCTTTTTGTTCATATATCCGCCATAGCCGAGAACAATCTGAATGTCGTCCCTGAAATGTGATGCCATCATTTCAATCCAGCGGGGCGAGACGGCTTCACAGTCGGAATCGGTGAAAAGCAGAATGTCATTTACAGCAGCCTTGATACCTATGAACTGTGCAAATTTCTTGTTGTGAGTGAAGCGGGGATCCTTGTTGATTGTTGATATTTTGAGGTGCGGATAATCCGGCAGGAAGCTGCCGAGAACATCATAGGTATTGTCTTCCGAGCAGTCGTTGACAACAATCACCTCATACTCAGGGTAATCCTGTTCGAGAATGGATGGCAGAAATTTCCGGAGATTCTCAGCTTCATTTCTTGCACATATTATAACGGAGACAGGTTGTTTTTCTGTTTTTTCTTCTTCAGTATATCTGTAAAGGGGTACGGCAAGATAGAACCAGAGGTAATGGAAAAGCTGCACTGCTGCAGAGAATGCAAAAATGATGAATACAACGGAAAGAAAAAGATTGTCTTGATATATCATTGAACTTTCGTAATCCGGACACAATATTAGCAAGATATATTTTAATTGCGAAGAATAGTTTTCAACAAAAAGCAGCTCATAATTTCCTGAGGCGGTGCGGATGAATTACATTTGTGCTGCCAAGACAGATCATATTATGTTTGAACTTCTATCAAGGGACAAGTATACAAAAGCAAGAACCGGCATTTTGAAAACCGCCCACGGAATAATTCCCACTCCCGTTTTTATGCCTGTCGGAACCGCAGGAACTGTCAAGGGGATACTTCAGCGGGATCTGGAAGAAGACCTTGATGCCAGGATAATTCTTGGCAACACCTATCATCTGTATCTGAGACCGGGGATGGAGGTTCTCAAGGCATCGGGAGGCCTTCACAGCTTCATTTCATGGGAGAGGCCCATTCTCACTGACAGCGGAGGTTACCAGGTATTTTCCCTGGCAGGGAACAGGAAGCTGAGGGATGAAGGGGTAATTTTCAAATCCCATATTGACGGGTCCAGACATGTTTTTACCCCGGAAAATGTTGTTGATATCCAGAGAGTCATCGGAGGCGACATTTTCATGGCTCTTGATGAGTGTGCACCTTTCCCCTGTGACTACAGTTATGCCTCAAAGTCGGTTGAACTGACACATAACTGGCTCGACAGGGCGGTTGACAGGTTCCGCAACAGTGATCCCGTGTGGAATTACAGGCAGTTTCTTTTCCCGATAGTCCAGGGAGGGGTATTTGATGATCTGAGAAGGATGTCTGCAGAAAAGATTGCAGAAACCGGTATGGCGGGGAATGCGATTGGCGGTCTCTCTGTCGGTGAGCCGGCAGATGAGATGTACAGGGTAATTGAGATCGTAAATGAAATTTTGCCGGAAGACAAACCCCGGTATCTGATGGGAGTCGGAACGCCTGCCAATCTGCTTGAGGCAATAGAGAGGGGGACTGATATGTTTGACTGTGTAATGCCTACCAGGAACGGTCGCAACGGCATGCTTTTTACATCACAGGGAATAATCAACATAAAAAACAAGCGCTGGATCAGTGATTTCACTCCGATAGATCCTGAAGGAACTTCCGAAGTGAGTCTGAGATATTCAAAGGCATATCTGAGGCATCTTATTGTATCGGGGGAAATGCTTGGCGGACAAATAGCGAGCCTGCATAATCTGGCATTCTATATGAAACTGATGAGTGATGCCCGGATGAAAATTGAAGAAGGGGAATTCAAGAAATGGAAAGACAAAATGGTGAAAAAGGTCTCGGCAAGATTATAAGATTGCTGAAACCCAAAATAATAGATCTGTATATCATAAGGAAGTTCCTTGGGACATTCCTTTTCACTCTCGCACTCATCCTGGCGATTGCAGTGGTTTTTGATCTGTCGGAAAAACTTGATAATTTTATGGAGCACGAAGCTCCGTGGCAGGCAGTGGTATTTGATTACTATTTCAATTTTATTCCCTTTTTTGCCACACTGTTTGCACCCCTGTTTGTTTTCATAGCAGTAATCTTTTTTACGTCCAGGATGGCAGTAAACACGGAGATAATTGCCATTCTGAACAGCGGAATGAGTTATCACAGGATGATGTGGCCTTATTTTCTGTCATCCTTTGTTATTGCCGGAGGAATTTTTTACCTGGCAAATTTCGTGATACCTCATTCCAATCTTGTCAGACTCGATTTCGAGGATAAATATTACCGCCCCAGGGGAAGGAGGGTCAACATTGAAAACGTCCACAGACAGGTTAACAGGAATGTATACGTCTATATTGAGTCTTTCAGTCCTATATATCTCAGAGGCCGTAATTTTACCATAGAGAAATTTGACGATGGGGGTAATCTGCTTTCAAAGATATCGGCTCCGACTGTAACATGGGATTCCGTTTCCAGCAAGTGGTCGGTAATGAATTATGTTCACCGTGAAATAAATGCTCATGGGGAAACTGTTACAAAGGGATCGGTGATGGATACAACCCTGAACATAAAACCGGAGGATTTCGCACGCGACCCGAGTTTTGTCAGTACGATGACCTACAGGGAGCTTGATGAATATATTGATTTGCTGGAGCTTCAGGGCTCAGAGGAGATAAAACTGTTCAAGATAGAGAAACACCGGCGTCTTGCCAGTCCCTTCGCTGTTTTTATCCTTACACTGATCGGAGTTTCACTGTCTTCCAGGAAAGTGAGGGGAGGTATAGGCATGAACATAGGTATCGGACTGGCGCTGAGTTTTTCATATATATTTTTCCAGCAGTTTGCATCCCAGTTTTCCCTGAAGGGAAATCTCAGTCCGCTTATTGCGGAATGGATGCCGAATTTTATTTATATAATAATAGGTCTGGTGCTTTACAGAATAGCGCCGAAATAATACAATTATCATTCAATTTGTTTAAACTTGCATGAATGCAGCTGAGACAGCAGCATTATCAACAGGATTTATAATGGCAGCCAGCAGAAAGTTAAGAGAGTTTCATGAAAAGCGTGAGAAGCTTTTGCATGGAGGGAGTGAACATACCGTTGAAAAACAGAAGGCTATGGGTAAACGTACTGCCCGTGAGCGGATAAATGCACTTCTGGATAAAGATTCCTTCACTGAATATGGTCTTTTTGTGAAACATGCTGCCCATGATTTTGATATGGGCGACAAAGCCCTTCCGGGTGACGGTGTAATTACCGGGACAGGTACGATTGACGGATCTCCTGTGGCTGTTTATGCCCAGGATTTTACCGTTGCAGGAGGGTCCCTCGGACTTATGCATGCGGGAAAAATCACGAAAATAATGGATTATGCCCTGAAAATGAGAATGCCGCTTATAGGGATAAATGATTCGGGTGGTGCAAGGATACAGGAAGGTGTTAATTCCCTTGCAGGATACGGCGAGATATTTTTCCGGAACACCCTGTCAAGCGGAGTTATTCCCCAGATTTCCGTAATTCTGGGTCCATGTGCGGGAGGTGCGGTATATTCTCCGGCTCTGACCGATTTTGTGTTCGTGGTTGACAATATTTCAAAGATGTTTATCACCGGTCCGGAAGTGATAAAAACAGTTCTAGGCGAAGAGGTTTCGATGGAAGATCTCGGAGGGGCACGGGTTCACAGTGAGATTAGCGGGAATGCTCATTTTTTTGACACGGGTGAGGAAGAATGTTTTGCCCGGATAAGAAAGCTTTTGTCCTTTATACCCGGAAATAATTCGGAAAAAGCAAAGCTGCTGAAGACTGCAGAACCTCTTGCGGATCATGGTATTGACAGCATTGTGCCGGATGATCCGACCCTGCCCTATGATGTAAGGGATGTTATAAAGGCAGTTGCCGACAATTCCGGATTTTTTGAAATAATGGAGGATTTTGCCGGAAACATTGTAATTGGTTTCGGGCGTATGGAAGGCCGTACGGCTGGCTTTGTAGCCAATCAGCCGCTTGAAATGGCAGGAGTTTTGGATGTTGATTCATCAGACAAGGCAGCCCGCTTTATCCGTTTTTGTGATGCTTTCAATATACCGGTAATAACTTTTGTGGATGTTCCGGGTTATCTGCCCGGCGCCGATCAGGAACATGCAGGACTGATCCGGCATGGTGCCAAGATTTTGTATGCCTACAGTGAAGCCACTGTACCCAAGATCACTGTGATTCTCCGAAAGGCATACGGAGGGGGATATATTGCCATGGGCTCACGGCATCTCAGGGCCGATTTTGTTTTTGCATGGCCTGCTGCCGAAATTGCCGTAATGGGACCGGAAGGTGCTGCCAATATTATTTTCAGGAAGGAAATAATGTCTTCCGCCGATCCGGAAGAAACGCGCAGGCAAAAAATCGCGGAATACAGGAAGAAATTTGCAAATCCCTATGTTGCAGCCTCAAAGGGTTATATTGATGCAGTTATTGAACCATCTGAAACAAGAAAATTCCTTTTGCACTCACTGAGAGTATCGGAAAACAAGGAAATACAGCTTCCTCCGAAAAAGCATGGCCTGCCTCCGTTCTGAAAAATTTTTCAACAAACTGATGAGATGAAAAAGACAAGGCAGGCAGAGACACTGAATATTGACGGTACGGTTTACAGGACCACGCTGAGCAGGAAATTCCGGAACAGAACACCTTTTGTTCCGGCTGATCCCCTTTTGCTGACAAGCATAATTCCCGGGACGATACTGGACATTCTGGTCAGGCCCGGCCAGCAAGTAAAAAAGGGAGAGGCTCTTATGATCCTTGAAGCCATGAAGATGCAGAATGTACTTAAATCCCCGGCAGGAGGAACAATCAGAATGATAGCGGTCAGCAAGGGAGAGAGGGTCGGGAAGGGAACTATTTTGCTCCGGATAGAATGAAATTACAGATCCCCCTCATAAATTATCAGGGGTTTTAAATGTTCCGGGATTTCCATCCTGTCCCTGAATATGGCATATACTGCTGATCCGCTGCCTGATAATGAGCTGTAAACAGCACCTGCTCCGTAAAAAGCTTCTTTTATATCCCTGATTTCGGGATGTGTTTTGAATACATATTGTTCAAAATCATTCACTACAAGATCCTTCCATTCCGAAGGATGTAGCTTGACAAGTTCTTCAAGGCTGACGGCATGTTTTGCGGGAATACAGTTATTATAAGCATCCCTTGTGCTGATCCGTATTCCCGGATGTGCCAGGATAATTCTGAATCCCGGCGGAAGGGATGGCGAGGGCCTTAGTATTTCCCCCCTTCCCGTTGCGTATGAAGGAACAGGATCAATGAAGAAGGGACAGTCACTTCCGATTTCCAGTGCAATATTCCTGAGGGTTTCGGTATCAATTCCGAATTCCAGGCATTTATTGACTGCTTTCAGGAAGAAGGCGGCATCTGAAGATCCTCCGCCCAGACCTGCAGCAGCAGGGATTTTTTTGTGAAGATGAATTTTCAGGGCAGGGATATTGTAATTTTCACGCATCTTTTTCAGAGTTGTCACAACCAGGTTCTCCCCGGATCCCGGGCCAATATCTATTCCGGTGACAACCAGTTCATCTTCCCCGGTCCTGCAGGGATGTACCACAAATTCAAGTGCATCACGCAAACCTACCGGATAAAATACCGTCTCAATATCATGAAAACCGTCATGGCGCCTGGCGATAACCCTCAGTCCTATGTTGATCTTGGCTCCCGGAAAAGTAATCATATCTGTGGTATTTCTCATAAAAGTATAATAATTTATCTTTCACTTACTTTTTTTCAGCTTCATTGTCTTAAAAATTGTCCGTCAAGTTCAATCATGTATTTTTCAACAAGTTTTTAACAGCTGTTGTTTGTAATAAAATCTGTACTTTCAGGAGGAAATAGCTTGTAATTTTTACCTTTGAAGCCTGAATGAATTATTCGCAGGGTCTTTTTAACCAATTGATAATAAGTAAACTAAAGCATGGCGAAACAGACAAGGATCAGTAAGCCAGCTGTAACGGCATTACCGGATCTGGGGAAAGTGCCACCTCAGGCCATTGATATGGAAGAAGCTGTTCTTGGAGCAATAATGCTTGAAAAGGAAGCAGTGATTGCGATACTGGATATTCTTAAGCCGGAAAGTTTTTACAAGGATTCTCACAGGAAAATATTCAAGGCGATATCGGATTTGTCTGCCAGGGAATATCCGGTTGATCTTTACACTGTCACCGAGGAACTCAGGGCACATAATGAGCTGGATAGTGCAGGCGGTCCTGTATATCTCTCCCAGCTGACATCGAAGGTTGTTTCGGCAGCAAATGTCGATTTTCATGCCCGGATAGTAGCTCAGAAATTTATTCAGCGGGAACTTATAAGAGTATCGTCGGAGATTCAGACCAGGGCATTTGACGATACCTGGGATGTGACGGAGCTTCTTGATTATTCGGAAAATGAGCTTTTCCAGATTGCCGAGGGGAATATCAAGCGCGAGGTATCTCCTATTAACATGGTAATAAAGGAGGCGATACGGGAGATTGAGGAAGCGGGAAAGAGAGAAGATGCCCTGGTGGGTATTCCTTCGGGTTTTTCAAAACTTGACAGGCTTACTTCCGGCTGGCAGAAATCCGAACTCATCATCATAGCTGCAAGACCTTCAATGGGGAAAACGGCATTTGCCCTCTCCATGGCTAGAAATATGTCTATTGATCACGGTAAGAAAGTTGCTGTTTTCAGCTGTGAGATGTCGTCAATACAGCTGGTAAACAGACTTATAATAGCGGAAACGGATATTCCGGGAGACAAGATCAGGAATGGAAGACTGACGGAGGAGGAATGGAAGCAGCTGGATACCAGGATCAAGAAACTGATTCAGGCTCCGATATATATTGATGACACTCCGGCAATTTCAATATTTGAACTAAGGGCAAAATGCCGCCGGCTGATGGCTCAGCATAAGCTTGATGTTGTTATAGTTGATTATCTTCAGCTTATGTCGGGACCAGACAATGCGGGCAGTCGTGAACAGGAGGTCAGTAACATTTCACGTTCACTTAAAAGTATTGCCAAGGAGCTCAATGTCCCGGTTATTGCATTATCGCAGCTCAACCGTTCCGTTGAGATGAGGGGAGGATCGAAAAGACCTCTTCTGTCTGACCTTAGGGAATCGGGAGCGATAGAGCAGGATGCCGATATGGTAGTATTTATTCACCGGCAGGAAAAATTCGGCCTGCTTCAATTTGATGACGGATCATCCACAAAGGGAATTGCCGAAATAATTCTTGCCAAAAACCGTAACGGACCTGTGGATGATGTCAGACTCAGGTTCAGGGAAGAGAAAGCCCAGTTTGTGGATCTGGATGAATTTGACCTTGACATGGTGGGTGAAATGAATGGTACTCAAAGCATAACGTTGGGATCAAAAATGAATCACGACCGCTTTGGAAGGCATACGGGCAATGATTTTGACAAGGAATATGATTACAACGATGAACCACCATTCGCATAAACCGGTGATGTCTCAGCCGAATTTCAGTATAAGTCTGAATCCGATGTTTTTGAATCTGAAATTATCAAATCCTGCATAGATACCTGCTTCTCCCAGAAAAAAGAGTTCTGTCAGGCTGTATCCTATTTCGGTGTAATGAGAATTATTCCGGCTGCCAAGCCAGGAGAAAATTATGTTTTCCCTGACAAGTGTCCTGCTGATTCCGGGAAGATATTTCAGCAGGAGATAGGGACTTGTATATTTAAGGTGCAGCTCCCCGAACATTTCGGGGGTACTCAGGGAGTAGTATTCCGGAAGATAGAAAGCATCCTGATAGTCATTCAGCAATATTGCAAATGACTGGCTGTTGAAATGGAAGAAATCAAAAAAGGAAACTTGCGAATTATTGATAAATCCGCCTGTTCTTATTCTCCACATGAATTCGCTGAACGCTCCTGTGTCATGTGTTTTTGATGCTTCGAACCTGATCATGTCAAAATGCCTGTAATCCTCTGAAGGGTCAGTGTATCTGTATATTCCGTGTTTCCACAGTACACTGAACAGAGGCCAGTCTGATCCCGCAGGTATTCTGATACCCTCATTTATCCGGTATCTTTGCCGGGGCAGCCAGCTGAGGCCGGCAGTAAACCCGTAGTATATCTGGTCATCAAGCCGGTAATGATGACCGGAGCCTTCATTCAGGTAGCGGTTTACAGGCAGATTGGGTGCATATTCCTCAGATTTTCTTAAAAAGGAATAATTGCTGTTGTTCTCAGGAATTTTTCTGTTGTTATATTCTGCCGACAGATCTATTTTCAGTCCGTTCGTTATCTCATCGCGGAAACCGGCAAGAAAATATCCTGATTCATACAGTCTGAGATGATTTTTTTTCAAAAAGAGCGATGTCATGGTGTTCAGGAAGCGATTGATGCTTCCCCCGGTTGACATATCGGTACTGATCATACCGGTTCTGAAATATATGGATTTTGATGGCGATGTTTTGAAACTGTATCCGCCATTCAGTCTCCACATCAGCTTTTCCCGGCTGAAGGCATAGCTTATTTCCGGTGCGACATATGCTGATCCGCTGTTTCTGATGTTTCCTGATAATCTGAAATCAAGACCATATACGAATCCGTCAACCGGGTTGAAGCTGATATTGGCCGGTCCGGCAAGTCCGCCGAAAGTGAATCCGGCCCCCCCCGAACCATACCATGTGTGTCCGGATACAGCCCTTTTTACCACTGAAGCAAAACTGCCTTTTTTAGCTGTCTGATTTCCGGCAATGCTATCCGTCAGTATTTCCTGTGTTTTCAGTCCTGTGTTTCTTATACTGTCACGGATCCTGATGCTTCGTGCTTCGGCATCAGAAAGAGGGACTGGTCTTATTTCAGCCCAGAAGGTACTGTCTTTTCTTCCTGCATCCTTTTCAATTATCCGTGTTGTTTTATCCCTTATTTCAAGATCCTTCCGTGCTGTGTCAGCGCCTTTTCCACGGGCTTCCCTGTTCATCAGCCGGGCCATTGCCACCATGTCGCGGTTTGTGAGCTCATCTTTTTCCAGGATTCTTTCAATCTTTTCCTGTTGCCCTGATATTTTCCGGTCCTTCATGTCATCAGTGGTATATGCTGTTGATACAGCTGATTCACTGTCCTTTCCCGGCTTCTTAAGTGACTGGTTCAGCGTTACGGCGGAATATTTCATTGAGCTGCCATATCCTGCATCTGCTTTGAATCCCAGAATACTTACTTCCATATCAAACTTGAGGCTTACCGGCATCCACATATCCCGTTCCACCGGGATGTAAAGCTGTTCAATGCTGATTTTCCCGGCAATGTTGTTATTGCTAAGGTTGAGGCTGTGAAGGCACCAGAGGTCTTCCAGTATGTAGATGCTGCCTTCGAAGAGCTGCTGGCTTTTCATTCTGGGAGTCACCTGTATTTTAAACACCGTAAGTTCACCCTGGAGTGAAGCCCCCAGATACCTGAAGCGGTAATAGGAAAAAGCTTCGGGGGACAGGGGTGAAATAGCAATATCGGCTATTACGGGCTGATAGAAACTTGCCTTGATAATGTCCATCGGTGTTATATTGTCACCCTGGTCGGGAAATGTGCTGTTCACGGAGATGACTTTCTGCAGGTAATTATCAGGTGCAGTGAATTCCACCTCATTATATGATTCCATCATGTAAATGTCTCCTTCCCTCACGGGAACAGTCCCGGACGGGGTATTGGCGCCGTAATCCATTCTGACGGAGCGCTGTACCAGTTTTGGTATTTTCCTGAACACAATATTTCCCCTGATATATACCTCTGCTTTCCAGGAACTGACATAATTCAGGTAATACGGGGCCATCCCTATTGCCCTTCTCATGATATCATATGCCGGATCCTCTCCGGATGCCGAGATTCTGACCTCCGGTATTTCATAGAACTGAAAGGGGAGGGTGACATTCCTTGTGATGGTTTCTTCCCCAATGGTGATGTCGTGAAAAACAGGTGAGTATCCCAGACTTTGAAAAGAAACCAGGTGTTTTCCTGGAGGAAGTTTCAGTTCATAGTCTCCTTTTGTATTGGCAGTTGTTCCCTGTTTCAGCTCAACTACATACACCGTTGAATAGGGTACGGGATCACCTGATTCATTTGTTATTTTGCCCCTGAGGATTTGTGAACGGGATATACCCGGAATGAGGAAAATGAAAAAGGAAATTATCAGTATACGGTTCATCAGTACACGTTTTGTCAGGGCAGGTTTCATCCGGACACGGTTCTTCAGGGCAGGTTTCATCTGGCCTCAGTCTTTTTTCCCGGACACAACAACAACTATTTCACCCCTTGGCGGATTATTTCTGAAATGATCTGCAAGGAATGTAAGTGTGCCTCTGATTGTTTCCTCAAAAATCTTGCTGAGTTCCCTGGAAACCGATGCCAGACGTTCAGGACCGAAATGTTCTGCCATTTCCTCAAGTGTTTTCAGAAGCCGGTAAGGAGATTCATAAAATATCATTGTTCTTGTCTCCTTTTCCAGGGAAGTCATTTTTTTTCGTCTTCCCTTCCTCGCAGGCAGGAATCCCTCAAAGCAGAAGCGGTCGGAGGGAAGGCCCGAGTTAACCAGGGCGGGAATCAGAGCGGAAGGACCCGGGAGTGTTTCCAGGGGTATTCCTTTTTCGATGCATTTTCGTACAAGGAGAAATCCGGGATCAGAGATTCCCGGTGTGCCTGCATCGGATATAAGAGCAACTGTTTTGCCCGATCTGATTAAATCACAAACCGGATCAGCTGCATGATGTTCATTGAACTTATGGTGTGAAAGCAGTTTCGGACTGATGTTGTAGTGTTTCAGCAGTATCCCGGCATGCCTGGTATCTTCGGCAAGTATTATGTCTACGCTTCCGAGTATTTCAACCGCCCTGTAGGTAATATCTTTCAGATTGCCGATGGGAGTCGGTACAAGGTATAATTTACTCATCAGCAGAGAATTTTCGTTTTACCAGGTCGATAAGCTGCTTTGCGGCTTCATTTTTCTCATCGTTTCCGGCATAATCCATTATCATTTTCCTGGCTTCCTCAAAGCCGGAGGTGTTTTCCAGAGCGGAAACCGCCTTGTTGTATTTCCCGGTATCACCCTGAAACAGTTCTCTCACGAAGAGGAATTTATCGTTTATCCCGATGGCTTCCGACAGGCTGTGAATGGGTTTTGATTTTATTTTACTTCTCATATCATCTTCCTCCTTTCGGATCCCCAGCTTTTCAATAACACTGTCTGTCCGGGGACTGAAGGAATCAGCTATGGTGATTTTGTCATCTTCCTTTTTCTCTCTTCCGGCTTGTTTTATACGGGTTTCTGTTTCTGTTCGCTCAATCTTTCTTTCGTTGTCTTCTTTTTCTTCTCTTTCAGTCTGTCTTATACGGATTTCCGTCTCTGCCGGTTCAATCTTTCTTTCGTAGCTTTCTTCTTCTCTTCCGGCTTGTCTTGAACGGGCTTCGGTTTCTGCCTGTATTGAGGCATCGGGTTTTTGGCGGAAAACATCATTTGGTGTTGTCTGTTTCCGGGGGAAATCTTTTTCCGGCAAATCCTTTTCCGGCATATCCTTTTCGGGCATATTCTTTTCCGGCACATCCTTTAAAAGACGGATCACCTCAGCAGCATTTCTGCATTTGGCCCTGGCCAGTTCCAGATGCAGGACCGGTACTTCCCTGTAATTACGCACATCCTCAATGATTTTCGCAGCTTCATCAAGTTCCCTGATGATCAGATCGATTGTCGCATTGAAATCCATGACTATTGTTGTTATTAAAACAAATCAATTAACTTACTTTGCAAAAGTAATTATAATTCCACCTTCATAACGGGTTATATATATACTTTGGTACAAAAGCACTGATATTATACCTATGGATATCCTTGAGAATTCGGTAAGGCTGGGTGATAACCGTGGAACGATAGAAGTGATAACCGGTTCCATGTTTTCTGGAAAAACAGAGGAACTTATCCGCAGATTGCGGAGAGCTCAGCTGGCAGGACAGAAAGTTGAGATTTTTAAGCCTTCGGTGGATAAGCGCTATTCTGAAACAAGGATCGTGTCACATGATTACAAGTGGATCACATCCACTCCCGTGGACAATGCCCTGGGTATTCTGCTTCTTGCCGGGGATGTGGATGTTGTCGGAATCGATGAAGCCCAGTTTTTTGACAATTCCATTGTTGATGTCTGTAATCAATTGGCTAACAGTGGTGTGAGAACTGTTGTGGCAGGCCTGGATATGGATTTCATGGCTAATCCCTTTGGTCCTTTGCCAGCACTTCTCGCTGTGGCTGAGTTTGTTACCAAGGTTCATGCCATATGTATGCGCTGTGGCAGCCTGGCACACTATTCCTACAGAAAATCTTCTGAGGACCAGGTAGTGGTGGTTGGCGAAAAGGAAAGGTACGAACCGCTCTGCAGGACATGTTACAACAGGGCAAGAGACAGTGGTGCCTTAAAAGATCATAATTAAACAATTAATATATTTGAAACTTTTTTCTTCCGATATAGCTGAAATAACTGCGGGCAGGTTAACCGGGGATCCGGACCTGACAGTTACGGAAGTGCTTATTGACAGCCGTAATTTCAAGTTCAGCGAAGGGGTGCTGTTTTTTGCCATCAGAGGTATAAATCATGACGGTCACAGCTTTATTGAAAGCCTGTATGGAAAGGGAATAAGGGTTTTTGTTGTTGAACGGCTTCCGCAGGACATAAACGAATTTGAGGGATCTGCCTTCATAGAAACCTCCGGCTCCGTTGCGGCTTTGCAGCAGCTTGCCACATATGTCAGGAAATCATTTCGCTCGCCCGTTATTGCTGTAACCGGCAGTGCGGGGAAAACCATTGTAAAGGAGTGGCTGGCAGATATTCTCGGGATCACTGTATCAGTAGTCAGGAGTCCGCGGAGCTATAATTCCCAGGTTGGAGTTCCTCTTTCCGTTCTCCGTTTGGAGGAAAAATATAAATACGGAATATTTGAAGCCGGTATTTCATTTCCGGGCGAAATGTGCAGGCTTAAGATAATTATTGATCCTGATATTGGCATTTTTACGAATATTGGTGACGCGCACAGTGAAAATTTCAGCAGTATTGAGGAGAAAGCCGGGGAAAAGCTGGAATTGTTCAGGGATTCATCAGTTCTGGTTTATTGCAGGGATCACCGGGTTATTCATGATCTTGTAACAGGCCGGAAGGAATATGCCACGAAGCAGATTGTTGACTGGTCTGTCAGCAGTGATGAAGCAACAATCAGAGTTGAAAAGGTTTCCGGCAGCAGCAGGCAGACGAATATACGGATGAGGTACCAGGGCAGGGAACACCTTTTTGCCATCCCCTTCAGCGACCGTGCATCGGTTGACAATGCCATTACGGCGGCCTGTGTCTGTCTTGCACTGGGAACAGATGTGGAAGTTATCAGGAAAGGGCTTGCGTCTCTTGTGTCAGTTGCAATGAGAATGGAAATGAAAGCCGGAATAAATAATTGTCAGCTCATTGAAGATTATTATAATTCCGATCCGGGTTCACTTGACATGGCGCTTGATTATCTCAGAGCTCAGAATAACAGGAAAACGACTCTCATTCTTTCAGATTTTGTTCAGAGCGGAAGGGATGAAAAGGAGCTGTATGCAGAAGTCTCCGAACTGATAAAACGGAACGGAACTGACAGGTTTATAGGGATAGGTCCGTTACTGTCGGCCAATCGTTCATTGTTCAGTGATGATTCGGAGTTTTATTATTCAACGGACGAATTCATACAACGTTTTACGCCCTCGGGATTCAGATATGAGACAATCCTTCTGAAAGGCGCGAGAAAATTTGAATTTGAAAAGATCGGAGCCCTTCTGGAGCAGCAGGTACATCAGACGGTACTCGAGATAAATCTTGATGCCATTGCCCATAACCTGAATGAGTACAGAAGGAAAATCAGGCCCGGTACAGCCATTATGGCAATGGTAAAGGCTTTTGCATACGGATCGGGCCATGCTGAAACGGCAGCCCTGCTGGAGTATCACAGGGTGAGCTATCTGGGCGTTGCGTATGCTGATGAGGGAGTTGAGCTCAGGAATGCAGGAATCACTCTTCCGGTCATGGTAATGAATCCAGATCCTTCGGCATTTGAACAGATGATCAGATACGATCTTGAACCCGAGATATACAGTTTCCGCTCATACGAAAGATTCAGGGAGACAGCTTTAAAGTACGGACTGGTGAATTATCCCGTGCATCTCAAAATTGATACGGGAATGCACAGACTTGGTTTTATGCCGGAAGATACTGACAGGCTGGCAGGTATGATAATAAGCGGTGAAAGTATGAAAATCATATCGGTTTTTTCCCATTTTGCGGCTGCCGAAAATCCGGCTTTTGACTATTTTACACACAGGCAGGCAGGGCTGTTCACAAGAGTGACGGAAAAGATCAGGGAAGCAACAGGCTATTCCTTTATAAGACATATATGTAATTCATCAGCTATTATCCGCTTTCCTGAATATCATTTTGAGATGGTAAGACCCGGTATCGGCTTATATGGTATCGGATGCCACATTGCCGGAAATGCTGACGAACCTGATCTTAAGCCGGCAGGAAGGTATATCACCAGGATATCCCAGGTGAAAGTTATTCCTGCGGGAGAGCCTGTTGGTTACGGATGCGCCAATGTCTCGGACAGTGATCGTGTTATTGCCATACTGCCTGCCGGATATGCCGACGGCCTGAACAGGAGACTGGGAAACGGAAATGGCACACTTTTTATAAAAAACAGGAGAGTTCCGCTTATCGGAAATATATGCATGGATATGTGCATGGCTGACATAAGCGGTCTGGATGCCGGGGAGGGAGATGAGGCTGAAATATTCGGTTCAGAAATAAGTATTGCCGAACTGGCTGAAAAATCCGGAACCATTCCCTATGAGATTCTTACTTCAATACCGCCACGGGTAAAAAGAGTCTTTTTCCGGGAGTAAAAAAATATGAATCAATATTACAAGCCGTTTGAAGACTGATACCCGGCCGTGCCGGAACAGCGTCCGGGCCGGGATGAGTGAGGAAAAGAGAGGAAGGGAGGGAAAGGTACTCAGTATTTTGCTGCCAGGGGCATTATTCTGCCCTGTCCGAAGGGTGCGGAGGAGATTCTCAGTACCGGGGGAGCCTGAAATCTTTTATGTTCGCTGTTGCTGACCATCTTTATGACTTTTGACACAATTTCGGATGTTATACCCCTGCCTGTTATTTTTTCGGGAGTTTTCCGCTCTTCTATATACTGATACAGAATCGGATCAAGGATGCTGTATTCCGGAAGTGAATCGGTGTCGAGCTGATCAGCCCTGAGTTCCGCGGAGGGCGGTCTGTTTACAGTGTTCTCCGGGATTATTTCCCCGTTCCTGTTTATATGACGGGCAAGCCTGTATACATCTGTTTTGTAAACATCACCGATGACTGACAATCCTCCGGCCATATCTCCGTACAATGTTCCGTATCCCACTGCTGCCTCGCTTTTGTTGGAAGTGTTCAGCAAAACGGATCCTGATTTATTTGCAACTGCCATAAGCAGTATTGCCCTTATTCTTGCCTGGATATTCTCTTCGGTGACATCCGGCTGTTTGTTGCCGAACAGCGGGGCAAGATCCTCCTCAAAGGTTTTGAAGGACTTTTCTATGCTTATGATATTGTATTGAATGTTCAGACGTTTAGCCAGGGTGATGGCATCGGCAATGGAATCCTCCGATGAATAGTGTGATGGCATAAGAAGTGCCTGTACCTTGTCATTCCCCAGAGCTTCGGCTGCAAGGCAGAGTACAACTGCCGAATCAAGACCTCCGGAAAGTCCGAGTACAGCCCTGCTGATTCCTGATTTTCTGAAGTAATCACGTATTCCGCATACCAGGGCTTTACGGACAAGTTCAACCGGGTCATGGCCTTCAGGGTCATCATACGGGATTTCCAGGAATATTTCTTCATGGCTGAAGGTTCTGACCTCCTCTTCAAAAAAGGGAAGCCGGCAGCAGATCCCGCCTTTGCCATTGATTATCAGTGATGCACCGTCAAAAATAAGTTCGGAATTTGCTCCTGTCTGGTTGCAGTTTATAACAGGAATTCCATGTTTCGCAGCTATATTCCTGAACGCGGAAATCCTTTTATCGATTTTTGTACAGGAAAACGGGAATGCCGAAATGTTGACAATGAAATCCGGATGTTGCCCTGCCAGTTCATCCATTGGCTGAATAGTATGATTTTCTTTTTTCCCGGATTCATATTCAGGGGATTGTTCATACCATATGTCATTGCCGATTGTAAGTGCCATCCTGAAACCCTTAAAGGGAAAGATCCGGAAATTCCTGTCCGGCCTGAAATATCTGTGCTCATCAAAGATATCATAAGCGGAGAACAGTGTTTTAGCGGCTGAAAAGAGGATTTTTCCATCAGAAAGGGCAAGGGCAGAGTTAAAAAGCTTCCTGTCTCCGGGACTGCTGCTTAAAGGGGAACCGACAATTGCCGTTATTCCCCTGCATTCTCCTGCAATTTCCGCAATCATTCTCCTGCATTCTTCCTTGAAATCATCACGTTGAAGCAGGTCATGGGGAGGATATCCAGGAAGTGAAAGTTCTGAGAATATAACAAGATCCGACTTATCATCCCTTGCCTTATGAATGGCCTTGCGGATTTTTTCCCTGTTGGCTGTAAAATTGCCTATGTGGTAGTTCAGCTGTGCGACCGATAATCTCATATGAAATCTCAGAAGTTAATCCCCAGGCGGAAAGATAATAATTTATGGCTTACCATTTCGCCCGGCTGATTCTTATTGTTTCTTGTGATATCAAGAAAGTTATTATCAAAGCAGAGTCCGAAGATGGCAGAGATGTTCCCCACGACAGGATACTCTATACCTGCCATAAGGTGATATGACAGGTTGAAGATTCTTATTTCCGCAAGTGCATTATTGTCCCGGATACTGAGAGACGGAATGTCGGCTTTGGCAGAAAGGACAATTTTAGGATCCAGTCCGGCTTCTGTAAATATTCTCCCGCGACTGGTCCCGTTTGTCCGGAGTTTTATTCCCAGGGGCACGGATAAATATTTTATCCTGTAAATAATGCGTTCGCCGGCCTCAACCGCTACTGTTTCAGGCTTCTGGTTCCTGAGTCTGAAATATTTTTCTTCCAGGCATATGAGTTTTCCTCCTGCGTCAATGATGTTGATTCCGGTTGAGAATGAATAGTTGGGGCTGTAATTTTTGTTCCAGGATATGCCTATGACTGATCCCGGTATTGCGCCTTCATTGCGTAGAAAGTAATTGTTCGTTGTGAACCAGCTTATTACAGGATCGAAATGGATGCCGGGGGAGATAGAGTAAACAGGCATGAATTTCTCCCGGCGGGTATTAATACCGGCATTACGGTAATCAGTCTGACCGGAAAGTGCGTTTGACATACAGAACAGGACAAGCAGGACAATATATCGTGTTCCCGGTGGTTTTATTTCTGTATGAATCATTTTATTCTTTTTAATACGGGTTATTTTTAATATCCCCGCGGATAATCATTCATTTTCATTATTATATGATCAAAAACTGGGCCGGATTTATTGCTGAACGGATTTTTGTCTTCACAATAAAAAGTAATTATTTTCGCATTTTAAATTATAACGGCATGAGAAACATTATATTCTTTATAGTTATTTTTTCATGTTTCATGATTTCGGGAAGTGCTTGCAAAAGAAATCATTATAAAGTGAACACTTCATCCATAGAGGCAGACCTTAGTATTAAAAGGTTTGAGCAGGCTCTCTTTTCAGCCGACCCTGCAGGCTTCGATACAGTACTGCCGCTGCTGAGGAAGGAATATGGTGATTTTCTGCAGCTGTTTGCCTATGTTATCAATGCCGGAAGCACTGATGATCCGGATTTTCCCGGCGCGCTTCTGAGTTTTGCCACCGACAGACTTAATTATGAAGTTTATGAGGAAGTAATGAAGGTTTTCCCGGATATGGCCTTTTATGAAAAGGAACTTGAAGAAGCATTCCGTCACTATCTCTATTATTTTCCGGAGAAGGCTGTTCCTTTGGTTATCAGCTGTATTACCGGCTTCAATAACAGCATTATTGCAGGGGATTCGCTTATAGGTATCGGGCTTGACAGGTATCTTGGAAGAGACAGCCCCTATTATCCGCGCCTGGAGATTTATCAGTATGTGGCTGCCTGGATGAATCCTTACAACATTGTTCCTGATTGTATATATGGCTGGGGTGCTTCGGAATGGGATTATGAAAGCATGAATTATCCTGAAAACAACCTGTTGAGTGTCATGCTTCATGAGGGCAAGCTGAAATATTTTGAGAAATGCATGCTTCCGGGGATAAGTGACACACTGCTGTTTGGTTTCACGGCAGACCAGATGAAGTTTTGCAAAAACAATGAAAAGCAGATGTGGCAATACCTTATAGAACAT
This sequence comes from uncultured Rikenellaceae bacterium, assembly GCA_964522415.1. Classification (GTDB taxonomy): domain Bacteria; phylum Bacteroidota; class Bacteroidia; order Bacteroidales; family VadinHA17; genus LD21. The sequence continues at coordinate 53,090 of CAZFVQ010000008.1, forward strand.
GATCTGCTTTTCAGCACTGATCAGTTTGTTATCCGCAAGCTCACAGGCACGGCACCATTTACCACTTATTTTACAAATGAATCACCGGGGAAGGCAGCAGTGTGGACAGGATTCAGAATAGTTGAAGCGGCCATGATGAGGAACCGGGACATCAGTCTGGGTGACCTTATGGATTCGGGGGATATACAGGGATTTCTCACGAAGGCGAGGTATGATCCCGACTGAAATAAAACGGGGCTGAAAAGATTCAGCCCCGGTAATTAATCTGAGTACACAACATTAGTTTTCCGGGTGAATTGCTTCAACCGGGCAGACATCCGCACATGCACCGCAATCGGTACATAAATCCGGATCTATGGAATAGATATCGCCTTCAGAAATAGCTTCTACCGGGCATTCATCAATACATGTTCCACATGCTGTGCAATCTTCATTGATTTTGTACGCCATTTTTGTTTTGTAATTTAAAATTTAGAGTTTCCAAATGTATCCAAAAATTTTTTATTTAAAAATTCCGGATGATATAAAGAGGGCATGTTTTTTCGGGGGGAGTATCAGAAATCGAGGCTGAATGAAAGATAGAAAACTCTGGGGAGTATGTAGTTGTTTTCAATGCCCCATGCCCAGTCGGCCCTCACGAAATATCCCAGGAGCTGGGCTCTCAGTCCTGCCCCGAATCCTGCCACCACAGGCTCCCTGTTTGAATCAAGGACAACTTTCACGGATCCGCTTTGAATAACTTCGTTGTCCCATGCATTCTCTCCCGACCATGGTGATCTTCCCACCCAGGCTGATCCGATATCTCCGAAACCAACCAGCTGGAAAGAGTTCAGGAAGTTTGATTTAAGCGGATGTCCTGCAAAGTATCTTATTACCGGCCATCTTATTTCACTGTTTACCAGGGCAAAACTTGTACCGTTACGGATATTCTGAATAAAACCGCGCATATTTGTTGCCAGGGCCTGAAAGCCATAATTCATATTGGGATTGACAGGAATAGACTGGTCGAACATTGCATTTCTGTTGAAAATATTTCCCATCCAGTTATCCACGCCGCCAAGATAGTAGACAAGCCGGGTGGGTCCGTAGGATGTGCTTGCCGCAAAGCGGTTTGCCCAGATAAGTTCCCTGTGAATTCTGGTATACTTACGGAAATCAACACCTATCACTATCATGTCTGACATTTTGTAATTCAGCTCTTTATAATATTCGCCAAAGATCTTGAACCGGGTTCCGTAGTAAATATTTATATTTCTTTTCCGTGTATTGTCATATACCAGTTCTCCCTTCAGGTTTCCCCAGTGACGCGAAATGATATCATTGTTGAGTACGGCGACCATGTTGTCTGAATAAAGCATAACATGGCGGTCATTTCTGTATGCGACGGTTCCCTTGAGCGAAAGGACTGGTGTAAAGGGTTTTGAAAAAGTCAGGTAGATATTATGGGTATGTGATTTGAAATAGCTGGTGTCATTTGAGCTGAAGAATCCCTGCCGGTGGAATATGAATTGTTTGTCGAGCTTACCCTTCAGGCTTTCCGCGCTCACCAGATATTCATTGCTGTCGAAATTGCCTGAAAACCTGAACCCTCCCGTAATACGGTAATTTTCGAAAAGGTCGATTACCCCGAACCTGGTAAGCAGGTTTATTCCGGGGTTGTAGTATGGTGCTCCCCCGCTGTATACCTGGTAGGTATTGTTCAGGAAGCTGAAGTCGATCTGGTTTGCTATATAATTATTGTAGAAGGCTGTCTGATAGATCCTGATCAGCGGCAGTTTAAGTCTTCCCGTATCAAGATCAACATCCATGTAATCCTTTCTCCAGAGCTGTTCAAAATAATTCTGTTTTTCCTTTTCGAAGATATAGTGGTTAATATCTATCGGTTCGTTGGTCATATAGTATTCATACAGCGGCTTTGTAAGGGTGTCGCGTCTTTTTTTGTCTTCGGCAATAAGCCATTGCCTGAGTTGCTCAATGCTGTCTGCCCTGTGCAGAAGGGCTGATTTTTCCTGTCTGAAATTGCTGAATTTCCTTTCATGATCCGGCAGGGGACCGGAATCGGACAGTTTCCCTTTCCGGATCATGTATTTTCCCTTGTTGAAAAGCATTTCCCCGTAATCGTCCACAGCCTTGTCCACAGACTGGCTGAGGATATTGCGATCGTAGGCGCTGAGGGCTTCAGACCTGATAAAATATCTGTAATGAGTGGCGGTGTCAATATAGCTTATGGCACTGTCGTAGGTGGCAGCATAGCGATTCATTATACCATCGGCATCCCCGATATAGGTAAATTTCTTTCTTATGTTTCCTGAAGGAGAAAATCTTTCAGTGTATTGTCCTTCCGTCAGTCTTGTGAGAACATTATTTCTTTGCGACAGGTCGTAGGTGAAAAGGTTGAAGGTGTTTCCGACTTTTTCCCAGGGATCGGCTGTGTTGGTAAGAGTGTCGCTGAGCCTGTTCGATGAGAAGATGATCATGTCTTCCCCGTCATCCAGAAAAGACGGATGGAGATCATCTGCAATATCCCTGGTGATCTGTTCATTTGTTCCGGAAGAAATCGTATGCAGGTAGAGGTCGGTTATTCCATCCTTCACGCCGGAGAGAATAAGGCGTGAGCCTTCGGGTGAATAGGAAAAATCAAGGATCTTGTCGAAATAAAGAAGGTTTCTTTTTTCGGTTTTTTTCTCCTCCGTCCTGTAGAAATAAATTACCATCCCGGCATTTTCCTCGTTTATGTATGTAAGAATCTTTCCGCCCGGATGCCAGGCTATTACGGGATAGGTATTATCGGTAATGTGCTCATATTTGGGTTCTTTCCGGAATATAACCTTTTGTTTGCCTGTTGTCTGATCATAGATTCTGATTTTCTTCCTGCCCCAGGTATTTGTGACGAAAGCGATGTACCTGGCATCAGGACTGATTTTTACCTGCTGGAAGAGCTGTTCCTTTTTTGAACGGGCAATGACATTTTCGTCATAGTCAGGCTGTGCTCCGTCATCCGCGAATTCATTCCGGTAGAATTCCTTCCATTCCTTCATCAGTTCCTTTACATTTTTACCTATGACATACAGCAAGCCGTCTTCAATATTTTTATATACTTTTGTCAGGTATATAATATTGGGTATCAGGGCGTCGCCATATTCCTTGCCGATAAAGCGCCAGAATGACTGTCCGGCATAAACCGCGTCATCGTATTCAAGATGGTTTATATTCTTGTAATAGCCTGTCATGATGCCATCTTTCACGCGGTTTTCCGTCTCAACATCCCATCCGAAGGAAACATAATTTGCCAGACCTTTTATATACCAGTCCGGTATGGTAATTACGGATGAGCTGCTGATGCGGTCTCTCATATCAGCATCATAAAGCATCTCATTCACTATCACTTCGGTTATTGATGCCCCGATTTGCTTCTGGTAGGCAACATGATCCCCTTCATAGTAGAGCAGTACCTTGTTTTTTATTATCCTGCTGAATCCGCCTGTGTTATAGCTGTCCTCGTCGCCGGTAACGAGACCGACATTGGATTCCCTGTATTCGTTGTTGCTTTTGTTAATAATGAAAACGAGTCTTTTTTCCAGGTTATAATCGAAAAAGTCTTCTGTTTCATTAAGTTTCCTGATGGCATAATCGGCTGTATACTGGGCCAGATGGCGACCGTACTCGTTGAAATAGCAGTCAATATTCTCGAAGCGGTAGAATGACCAGTAATAATCATAATGCTGAATCCTGTTTTTGCCGAATGTCATCTGGTGTCCGTTGTAGAACTGTCCTGTTACAGTCAGCGGGGCAAGGCATGCGAATATGATTATTATCAGCAGGCGGATATTCCTCATTCCATAGTTTCTTTATGAAACATCAGGGATTTTTGTTCAAATATTGTTCCAAAACCCCGGTATTATGTAACAAAACTAATGATATTCCGGTTTAAAATATCTAAAAAGAGTAAAGTTTATTAAATTTGTCGTGTTTCATGTCAAACATCATTCCGGTCTGATTTTTGTATTAACCAATGCAACCATACAATTACCGGAATGGTTAATATACTAAAAACAGTATTCGAATGTTAAATATTATATGTGTTTAATAATTTTTTAATATGAAAAAAGTCTGTCTGATATCTGCAATGTTTTTTATGACTGTTTCGTTGATGGCTCAACCGGTGATGAAGCTTTCCGGAACGGAACACAATTTTGGTTCCTTCAGGGAAGAAGACGGTCGCCAGAGCTATGATTTTGAAGTTACCAACACCGGGAATTCCCCGCTGGTGATTCAGAATATTCTTGCTTCATGTGGCTGTACGCTTCCTGAATGGACCAAGCAGCCTATTCCTCCGGGAGGAAAAGGAAAGATAACAGCTATTTATGATCCTCAGAACCGTCCGGGTGCATTCAACAAAACTCTTTCTGTTTATACAAATTCAAAACCTCAGCTGGTTGTTATTACGCTGAAGGGAGAAGTTATTCCTCGGGAAAAAACCATTGAAGAACTTTTTACCTTTCCTGTCGGTTTGCTAAGGTTTCAAAGCAATCATCTCGCCTTCACCAATGTGAAAAAGACAGAAAAGAAAATACGTGTCATGCAGGTTATAAATCCTTCAAAGGAATCTGTCAGGATTGAATTTGAAAATGTTCCTGGTCATCTGACTCTTAAGGCCAGTCCGGAAACACTGAAACCCGGGCAGAAGGGTATTATTGAAGGGACTTATGATGCCACGAAGAACAATGTCTGGGGCAATGTCAGCGACATGGTCAGGGTAAAGCTCAACGGGGTGACACAGCAAAACCTGTTTTATTACATTTCGGCCAACCTGGTTGAAGATTTCTCCTCCCTTTCCAAAAGCGATCTGGAAAATGCACCTGTGTTCAAGCTTGAAGCCACGACTGTTGACCTCGGGAAAATGGCCGGTTCCACTTCCAGGGATGTTGAATTCAGATTTACCAATACCGGCAGGAGTGATCTCATGATACGTCATGTAAGGTCAACCTGTGGCTGCACTGCCATACAACAGGGTTCCCAGGGAGAAGGTATCAGGCCCGGTCAGACCAGTTCCATCAGGGCAACATTCAATTCCGGAGGCTACAAGGGCAGGGTAACCAAGGCCATTTATGTCTATACGAACGATCCGAAGAATTCCGAAGTGGTTCTTATGCTCAATGCTGATGTTGAGCAGACTGCTTCAAGATGATATGCAGATCCCGTGATCTGATGTTTAACCTCAAAGGGTGCCGGATGAGATAATGGCACCCTTTTACCATTTTTACAGAAGCAAAAGCGGTTCGGTATGACAGGAGGAGAAAAGTCAGACAGCCGTCTCAGGGTAAAAGCAGGAACAGATCATCCCCCGGGTGTGAATCCGGCAGTTGCCGGTGGTTCCGGAAGGAAGAAGAAGCGATATTCCGGCGATGAATATTTTGACGGCATTGTGAAAGGCAACAGGACTATCCTGAGCCAGGCAATAACCCTTGCCGAGAGTTCCCTCCCGGAGGACAGCGACATGATCCGCGGTATAATTGAAAATTGTCTTCCATTCAGCGGAAAGTCTGTCAGGGTAGGGATAACAGGTGTACCCGGTGCAGGCAAGAGTTCATTCATTGAGGCTTTAGGTCTGCATCTCGTTTCATCGGGACATAAGGTGGCGGTTCTGGCTGTTGATCCGAGCAGCATCACTACAGGGGGGAGTATACTGGGAGACAAGACAAGGATGGAAAAGCTTGGTATCCATTCCGGTGCTTTTATCCGGCCATCTCCTGCCGCAGGGAGTTTCGGCGGGGTTGCCAGGAAGACACGTGAGGCAATTATTCTGTGTGAGGCGGCAGGATTTGATATCATACTGGTGGAAACTGTCGGTGTAGGTCAGTCTGAAACGGCAGTACATTCCATGGTTGATTTTTTTCTCCTGCTTGTGCTTGCGGATGGCGGGGATGAACTGCAGGGTATCAAAAGGGGAATTATGGAAATGGCTGATGCCCTTGCAGTCACCAAGGCTGACGGATCAAACAGGAAAAGAGCTGAAGATGCGGTTCGTATATATCGGAATGCTCTCTCACTTTTCCCTTCGGATCCTTCGGGATGGAAAGCTGTGGTTTCAAGCTGTTCGGTTCCGGAAAACACCGGAATAAGGGAATTATGGGATATAATACAGGCCTATGTGTCACTTACCGGGGAGAATGGTTTTTTCGTGGAAAAACGGAAGCAGCAGTCGCTTATGATGATGAATGAAACCATTGCGGAATATCTGAACAATTCATTTTACAGCAACAGTGAGATCAGGGCTTCGAGACTCCTGATTGAGAAGGAGCTCCTGGAGGGTAAAATCAGTTCGTATAAAGCTGCCATCAGCCTGATTGATAAATATCAGAAAATATATTGCCGCTAGACAATAATTTGTATCTTTGCCCGATTTATAAATTAAAAATCTGATACTTAATACATTTAGCATAATGAAGAAAATTATTTTTTTATCCGTTATGGCAGCGGTTCTTTCTGCCTGTACTTCCGGGCCCCAGTTTGTTATCAGGGGAAAAATAGCAGGAGCAGACAGTGTTACCTTTGTGCTTCAGAAAAGAGAAGACGGACAGATTGTAAATCTTGATTCCGCAGTTGTGAAAAAAGGTTCTTTTAAGATGAAAGGAGTGGTTGAATATCCTGATCTTGTTCAACTTGTGGCTCTGAATACGCCTTATCGCACATCTTTTTACCTTGAGAATTCAAATATCGTCATTACCGGGACTCTTGATTCCCTTTTCAGTGCAAAGGTTATCGGGTCGGGGACACAGGATGAATACAATGCTCTGATTGAGTCAACAAGGCCGCTGAGTGAAAAATATTCAGACCTGGTACAGAAATACCAGGTTGCCCGTCAGGAGAATGATACTGCAGAGATCTCGCGGATAGAGAGGGAGGCTGATATAATTGCAAAAGACATGAATAATATCCAGAAGGAATTCGTGGTGAACAATCCTTCATCCTATGTTACTCCTTCCATCCTCAGGAGTCTGAGTTACCAGATGGAGGCGTCGGAGATAGAAGCCATCATCAGCGGAATGGATGCCAGTGTTGCCGGGGTTCCGATGGTTCAGGAGTTAAAGGCAAGGGTTGAAGCAATGAAGAGGGTTGCCATAGGGCAGAAGGCACCCGATTTCACACTGAATGATGTTGACGGAAATCCTGTGTCCCTTTCCTCAAAAATAGGATCAAAACTCCTGCTTATTGATTTCTGGGCTGCATGGTGCGGACCCTGTCGCCAGGAAAACCCCAATATTGTAAAAGCCTATAATGAATTCAAAAACAGAGGTTTTGATATTTTCGCCGTATCCCTCGATCAGTCAAGGGATGACTGGGTTAAGGCTATTGCCGATGACAAGCTTACCTGGACACATGTATCTGATCTTAAGTTCTGGAACAGCGATGCAGCACAACTGTATGCTGTAAGTTCCATTCCTGCAAATTTCCTTCTTGACGAGACAGGCACAATTATTGCCCATAATCTGAGGGGCAATGATCTGAGGAACAAGATTAACGAGGTACTGGGAAGAAGATAGCGAAAAAGGGAAGACCCAGGGTACTGAAAAAGGCCGGGTTAGTCCTGTTCCACCTCTTCCAGGATGAATCCCGTTCCCCTGACGGTCCGGATATCGATTTTCTTGTCATCCGAGATATATTTTCGGAGCCTGCTGATAAATACATCCATGCTCCGGCCGAGGAAATAATCATCTTCCCCCCATATTTCGGTGAGGATTTCTTCCCGGGCCAGGATTTTGTTTTTATTTATCATGAGATATTTAAGGAGCTGTGCCTCCTTCAGGGTCAGTTTCTCTGTATATTTCCCCGACTGAAGTTCGAGAGTGTTGAATTTAAGGACTGTGTCAGATATCCTGAATTCATCTGTTGATGATGAATAGGATCGCCTGAGGATATTCCTGATTCTCAGAATGAGGACTTCGGGATCGAATGGTTTTGTGATATAATCGTCGGCGCCTGTTTTCAGTCCTTTTATAATATCTTCCTTGAGACTTTTTGCTGTCAGATAGATAAAGGGGATTTCGGGTTTTGTTGCCTTAATTTTCTCTCCCAGTGTAAATCCGTCCATTTCCGGCATCATTACATCGATTACGCATATATCCGGCCTGTCCTTTGTGAATGCTTCCCATGCCTCTTTGCCGTCACGTGCCAGGCTGACCTCAAAACCATTCATGGTTATGTACTGGGCAAGAATATCGCCAAAATCCCTGTCGTCTTCCGCTAATAGAACTTTCATAATGCCTTTATGTTGTTTAAGAAGCTTTTTGTTTTTTTAATAAGTATTCTGTGGTTTAATAAGCTTTCTGTTGTTTAAGAAGTATTCTGTTGTTTAATAAGGAATTGTTACTGTAAAGATACTTCCTTTCCCGGATTTACTGCTAACCGTAACATCACCTCCGTGGGCGGTGGCAATTTTTTTCACATAATAGAGCCCGAGTCCGAGTCCTTTAAATTTGTGAATATTGCCGGATGATGTCCGGTAAAATTTTTCAAAAATATGTTTCTGATCTGATTTGCTTATTCCTATACCGTTATCAGCTATTCTGACAAATATTTTCCTGTCTGCGGTGTATCCTTCAATATTTATAACCGGATCTTTGACCGAATATTTAACTGCATTTGACAGGAGGTTGTTTATCATTGTGATAAAATAGACAAGATCGATATTGGCTTCCAGTCCGTTGAAATTATATTGCGGGATCAGTGTGGCGGAATTGCCGGGTCCTATTCTGAAGCTGTTAACGATATCGTTCATTACTTCCTCAATGAGGACCTTCTTCCTGTCGAGCTGGAATTCGGTTCTTTCCCACATTGATATCTCGAGTATCATGTTTATGAGCTGGTTCAGGTGTATGCTTTGTTTCCCTATGAGTTTTGCAGTTTCCAGCACCTTTGCATTATCCTGTCTTATTCTTTCCATTTCCAGGGTTTTCCCGGCAACGGTAATTGTAGCCAGGGGTGTTTTGAGCTCATGGGTCATGTTATTGATAAAGTCTGTCTTGAGGCCTGACAGTCTTTTTTCCTCCATCAGGTTTTTATAGGTAAACATGAATATGGCAACCACTATGATCAGACTTAACAGACTCATGGCCAGTGAGGCTGATGAAGCCTGAAACACCATTTTCTGCTTATCTGAAAAATCTATATAGAATTCAAAGAAGAGTGAATAATAATTGTCCTCAAGTCCGCGGCGTTCAACGAGCAGCCTTGTACCACCGGCAGGATATATTCCGGGGGGCCCGGCAGTTATCCCTCCTTCTGCCGGAGGTACGTTTCTCCTGCTGATTCCCGGATCCGGTCTCCTTTGTTCAGGCGGCTGTTTCCCAGGGAAGTTAAAGGTTCTGATAATCGGAAATGTATCGGTACTGATTATTTCAAGATTTCTGATTTCTATCCGGGAGATAAAATCCTTTTCCACGCCCATTCTTTCAAAGTATATTGAAAGGTAGTCCGAAAGGTATTCTTCCTGGTTGAGTGTCACCGTGAAATAATCAAGTATTTCACTTTTTTTCCTGTTCAGTTCCTCTTCATCTTTTATCAGTGGCAGTTCAGCGGCAACTTTTTCGGAATAATCATCAAGGATAAATCGGACGGTATCATATACATCCACTCTGTACTGACGTCTGAGGGATGCAATTGCCTCCTGGGAAAGCAGTCTGTACCGGAGGTAAAGCATTTCATGGTTCTGCTTCAGGATTCCCCGTATGATGATTACCTGGGCAAGGATCAGGATTGCTATCGCTGTTATGCCCAGAAGGAGTATGGTATTCCTTTTTTTCATCACCTGTAGTATGTTTATCAAATGTATTGAATTTTCTTAAAATCCCGGTTACCGGAGCCGATATTAACTCTGTATTAACCCGGTATTAACAAACAGGACCTGTTAACGGTATTATCTTTGAAATAACAATAATTAAAAGAAAGCAATTAAAAAACAGGGCCATGAAAAAGAATGGAGTAATACTGGTACTGGTTTTCTTTGTATCCTTTTGTCAGTTTCAGCAGCTGAATGCCCAGGAAAAGAACAGGGAAGAGAAGGAAAAGGAACTGCAGGAGGCCATAAGGGAGCAGAAAAAGATTATGATCGAGCGGCAAAGAGCTGATTTTGAAGTTCAGAAGCGGGCCCGCGAAGAATTTGAGAAAGCCATGGAGGATTTAAAGGAACAGGGGAAAACAAGACCTTTTGTTGATCCGTTTATTTGGCCGGGTCCCGGTGATTTATACAGATGGTATCCGAACGGAAATTCTGAAAATAGTACCTGGGATATTTCCAAATCGATTAAGGAATCTTCCTATTCCCGCGAATATGTTTTTGATGTAGAGTCCTCTGCAAAGTCAGTCATCATGTCGGTCAGCGGTGACTGCAAGGAAGGCGAGATACGGATAAAGATCATTATGCCGGATGGCATGACTTTCTCGGAAATTGTCATTGATCAGTATGGAAATTTAAACTGGAGAAAATCACTCAATATTTCCCAGAGTGAAAATCAGGATAAGACCGGTGACTGGAAGTTTATTATTAATTCATCGAAAGCGACTGGTTATTTCAAAATTTTCTTCCAGGTAAGCTAGATAAGTGTATTCCGGTCAGACCCGGTATATTCCTGCCTGACCGGCTTTTCAGTCTGATTCCGGTGCAGTGGTATTGCTGACCGGCCCTTTCAGGCAGTTATTCAATCTGTGCTGAAGTCCTTCCTCCCTTTACGCTTTCGACCCTGACGGTATATTTATTACCGCCTTTTACTATCCATTTCACATCGACTTTCTGGTATCCTGCAATATTGTCTATTTCTATCCTTTGAGGATTCCTTTTCTGTTCGTTTGTAATATTCAGATCGGCATTTTCCACTATCATACCTGCAATAACTGTTCCTCCGTCGAGCGAGACATAAACCGGGGGATCTATTTTATATTTCAGGTTTGATGCTGAATGAGTCGGTATCATCCGCGTGTTGGTTATTGAAGCTGTTATTTCCCTGAGGCCGCCATCAATCCGGGTGACTTTCAGGTTCGATATCTCCAGTTTCGGTGTTTCGTATGCATTATAAAGGCAGAATGCAGCATTCCGGTGTGCATCCGTTTCAAGCATAAAGCCCGGATGCAGCCGTCCTGACATTTTGCTGAATCCTCCTACTTCCACCTCCCCGTAAACAGGGTGATCCACTTTTTGCCAGGGAATGAATGAGTCTTCAAACAAAAGCAATTTATTAAATTCGTATGGATCGGTGTTTTCCTTGTCATAGAACATCATGTAGCTGCTCCACAATTCGTTTGAATAGACAAAGCATCCCATGGCCCCGTGGAACCAGTCAATTTCGCCTCCGTAAACGGAATACATATCTTTCCAGATTGTAAGAAGGGAATAGCCGGGAAGCATCAGTTCCCCTTTTTTCCCTATTGCATCAATGACGGCATCATCGGAACGGCTGTATATTTCGGCGCGGCCATCCTGGATGGAAGGTCCCCTCAGTATCATTCCTCCGGTATTATGGAATGACTGGGCAGCGGTTATATTTCTGTGACTGGTGACAAAATCCCTTACTGCCCGGTTTTCCGGCTGGGAGAAAGGATATTTATGGGCACCGCTCTGAACGTAATTGGGTTCCCAGTTGATACCCCAGTCCCGGTTGCCATCATATCCTCCAGGTCCGTCTTCATTGATCAGTCCGTCACCATCATTGTCAATACCCTCCATTCCAAGGAGATCATATTCACCTTTTTCGCCGGGTTCAACGCGTATCATTCTGCGGGGATCCTTGGGATCGGTTTTATATGCACCATCCGGATTCCTGCGTCTCATCTGGCTTATATTCCTGTCTCCGTTCAGATCATCCGGTCCGTCTTCATCATACAGACCGTCCCGGTCATTATCGAATGGCATAAGTCCTGATCTGGGAGGCACCCCGATATTTACAAAATAATCCCTGCCATCCGGGTTAATACTTGGTGCTATATAGAATGTCTTGTCTTTCAGCAGCTGCTTTATGAAATCATTCTGACCGGACATTTCGCAGAGGTACCATGCTGTGTACATGGCCATTTCACTTCCCTGAAGTTCAATTGAATGGATATTTCCGTCTATCCAGAATCCCGGCTTGTGATCCGGATTCCCACTTTTTTTATCAGATATCGTCAATACATAAATATCTCGGCCCTGATATGATTTACCTGCTGAGCTGAGGGTGACAAGTCCGGGAAAGGCTTTTTCGAGTTTCCTGCAGAAATCGGTGATCCCGGCATTGGTATAGTATTTATTCCATACCATGGGAACCCTGGGATCTGAGGGTGTTCCTGCCGCTGAAATAAAGAGTGCTTCCTGCTGGGCGAAGATTTTATCGGGAAGAAGTATTAACAGTGACAGGAATAATGAGGTTAAAGCTATTTTTTTCATCTCGTTGTATTTTTATTTTTGAGCAATCAGTCGATGAATCTGTAATTATTTAAGTTCGGCAGTTGTTGTTATAATGCCTGTATTAACAGCTCCGGCAGTGATCTTTACAGCTCCCTTTCCCATGATGAGCCAGCTGTATTCAACTGATTCCCCGCCTTCAAGCCTTTGAATCACCTGGACTTTCTGTCCGCTCAGGAATTTCTGTTTTCCGCTTGTCTCAAGACTGAGCCGCATCAGCCGTGTGAACACATTCCTTTCACCCACAGCGGCGGAGGTGGCAAAAATGCCCTTGTTATGAATTTTCAGGGAAAGTCTGAATATATTTTCACCCTGATTTTCCACCTTTATATCAAGGAATTGCAGTTCGGGGTGCATTGCTGCCATTTCAACAATGAAACGTGAATTTTTTTCTATAAGATGCTGAAGTTTGTTTTCCGGGGGATTGATTGTTACAAATGGTTTTATTCCGCCTACCTCTGCTTTTTTGCCGGGGAAATCCGGATGATTTATTTCCGTCCAGGGAACGAAAACATTTTCCATATTATTTTCTTCGGCAAATTTCAGGAATGCCACACCGGGGTTTTTACCCGCTTCGGCCGGGAACCACCATGCAGGGGTGCTGAAGCTGTATCTGCCGTAGTGATAATATGACCATTCCATGAAATTTCCGGGAGGCAGTGTTGAAACGGGATTTCCCTTCACACCGGTTATTTCCCGGTATTTTTCCGATACAAGGTTAATGATGGTCTCATCCTGCCGGAGGACACTGGTTATCTTCCTGGCCTGTCCGGTCATCATCCTCATTGATCCCGCACCGGGGGGAGGATCCTGCATCGGAGATGCTCCGGCCTGTCGTCCGCCTGCTGGTTTCGCCGGCTGGCTGAGATTATCCTGCGGCCCGAATGCCATTGTTGCATAGATATTGAAATGGTCGAAAAGGAAATCCAGAACTGCAATTGATTCAGGTTCTGATACCGGGTGCGGACCTGCTTCGACGCCAAAGGCCTCATGGTTGTATGTCAGATTCCTGTTGAAGTTTACTCCGCCGGGACCGTCTTCATTGAATTTGCCATCCTTGTCGTTGTCGATACCTTCTGAAAAGACCAGATATGATCCCGTTTCCCCTTTTGAAAAATCTGCTTCAACCATGATTCTTTCATCTTCAGGACTTTTGATATATTTCCCGGTCGGATCGTTTACTCTTATCAGAGTTATCAGTCCGTCGTTGTTCAGATCCTCAAAGGGGTCTTCATTGATGACGAAATCCCTGTCATCATCAACAGGGCTTTCATTAACGTTTCTTTCGTATTTAAGATCACTGAAGAATTGTCCGGAAGCATCCGGGCTGACATCCGGAATCACGTAGAATGTGATTTTTCCGAGAAGGTTTTTTATTTCAGGGGATTCTGAATTCTTCAGAAGGTATTCTGCAAAACCTGCAGCGAGTTCCCTTCCCAGTACATGACTTCCCTCGATACCTCCGAGAACGGCTATCCCCGGCTTGTTATCCCTGTCGCCTGTTCCTATTGTGATTACCATTAAATCCTTTCCTCCCGCACTTTTCCCGAGAGGCTTTACCGAACAAAGGGCAGGATATTCTTTCCCCAGTGCTTCAACCGTCCGGATCATCTCTCTGTGATCCCTGTATTTGTTTTGCGCCACGGTGCTGCCGGAAAAGATGCAGCATGCCAGGCCCAGAATAGAAAATCTCAAAAAAACATTCATGTTATGGTCTTTAAGTTATCAATGTTCCCCGGATAAGGCGGAGAATCCGAAGGGCTTAAAAATAATGCATATTATTTTAATTTCACCACCTAAACTTTTTATTGTCTTATATGTTAATTTTGTAGTCAGGCAGAAGCTGGTGATTAAATGAAAAAAGCACTGATAATATTTCCGATCCTTTATCTCTGGGCCTGTGGTCCCGTTCCTTCCGGGTCAGATGAAAGGCTGATCACGGTTACCATTGCTCCCTATAAATATTTTGTCAGGGAGATTGCAGGGGATGATTTCACGATAAACGTAATGGTGCCTCCCGGTGCAAATCCTCATATTTATGAGCCTTATCCTGTCCAGATAAGAAATCTGAGCAGGTCGGTAGCCTATCTGGGCAATGGTTTTCTGGGCTTCGAGGCGGCATGGATGAAAAGGTTTGAAGAGGTCAATAAAAACATGAAGAAGGTAATGGCCGGGGACAGGATTATACCCATAGTCTCAGATCATTCCCACGGGACCGGCAGCAGCCATGCCGAAGCTGCTGATCCTCATTACTGGGTTTCTCCGAAAAATGCCCTTGAAATTGCCGCATGTGCCAGGGATCTGGTTTGTGAACTGAATCCGGCTTCATCTGAAGAATACAAAAGAAATTATGAAACGCTTGTAGGGAAGATTAAGGAAGTTGATAAAAGGGCTGAGGATCTTTTCTCAGATCTGAAAAATCGTCATTTTATGATTTATCATCCCAATCTATCTTATATTGCAAGGGATTATGGCCTGGAAGAGATTGCAGTTGAATTTGAGGGCAAGGAACCTTCTCCTTCACGCATGAAGGAACTTATTGATCTTGCGATAAGGGAAAACATAAACACGATATTCGTACAGAAGGAATATGACAGCAGGAATGCCAGGGCAATTGCTGACGGGACGGGGGGAGAAATCAGAATAATTGATCCGCTTTCGGAAGACTGGTACACATCCGTAACAGATATCATTGATGGCTTATATGCAAGTCTGAAGACTGGCGGGAAATAAGTAGGGTATATGGCTTTTATTTTTGAAATGCATTCTGTATCTGCTTCGTACGATACGAAGGTTGTATTGGAAGAGGTTGATTTCAGTGTGGACGAAAATGATTTTATCGGTGTAATCGGACCAAACGGAGGGGGTAAAACCACCCTTCTCAGGATCATTCTGGGATTACTGAAGCCTTCTGCCGGTGAGATTCGTTTTAATCCGGATCTTCCGCATACGGAAAGGATTGGTTATCTTCCCCAGATTTCAACGGGTGACGTGAATTTTCCGGTGAGTGTCACCGATGTTATCCTCTCAGGAATGATGATAAGAAAAAGAATTTTCTCAAGAATGTCGGCGGATGACAAGGAGAAGGCAGGGAGGATAGTGGAGGAGCTCGGACTCAGCGGGCTTGAAAAGAAATCACTCAGTGAACTTTCGGGCGGCCAGATACAGCGTGTTCTGCTGGGGCGTGCAATCATAGGTGATCCCAGTCTCTTACTGCTGGATGAGCCGGGAAATTTTGTTGATTCTTCGTTTGAAAGTGATTTTTACGAAAAACTGAAGGAATTGAATAAAAGGATGGCAATACTCATGGTATCGCATGATATAGGAATGATTTCCTCACACGTGAAATCCTTCGCCTGTGTAAACAGGAAACTGCATTATCATCCCTCCTCGGAAATAAGCAACGACCAGCTTCTGGCGTATGGATGTCCGATTCAACTTATTACACATGGTGATGTGCCGCATACAGTACTTAAAACACATAGCTGAGTGGAAGGAACTATTTTTCAATACGATTTTGTTGTCAAGGGTTTGCTGGGAGCCCTTTTTGCAAGCATAACGGCAGGGTTTGCCGGAACCTATATTGTTACCCGGAAAATGGTTTTTCTCAGCGGGGGAATCACCCATGCCTCATTCGGGGGAATAGGGATTGGCTATTATGCCGGTATCAATCCTGTTGCCGGAGCCGCAATATTCGGGGTTCTTTCAGCGCTGGGGATCGAATACCTTTCCATTAATCACAAAATAAGGGAAGATTCGGCCATTGGGATCCTGTGGGCATTCGGAATGGCGGTCGGCATAATTTTCATTTATCTTACGCCGGGCTATTCGCCGAATCTGATGAGTTATCTTTTCGGAAGTATACTTACCGTAACAAATGCCGATATAATTGCTCTGGGCATAATGTCTGTCATATTTTTTATCTATTTCGGATTATTTTACCGGACTATCCTCTATACATCCTTCGATGAATCCTTTGCCCGTACCTATTCATCCGGTGTTGATGCATTCAAATATGTCACGACATCGCTTATTGCACTCACCATTGTTTTTAACATAAGGATGGCCGGAGTGATCCTGGTGCTTTCACTTCTTACCCTGCCGCCCAATATTGCAATGTTGTTTACCCGGAAGTATCCGCTTATAATCCTTGTTTCTATTCTGACCGGATTTGCCGGAGCTGCCACAGGATATGTTATTTCCTATTTCGCCGGCATCCCGGTGGGGGCAACAATAATATTTACTCTGGTTACAATGTGGGTTATTGCAAAGGGAATTACTATGCTGATTTTATCCGTAAATATATTAAAACCGTACTAAAATGGATTTTGACATAATAATAATCGGAAGCGGCCCCGGGGGGTACGTAGCTGCAATCAGGGCATCGCAGCTGAAAATGAAAGTTGCAGTTGTCGAAAAAGCCGATATCGGGGGAGTCTGTCTCAACTGGGGTTGTATACCGACAAAGTCTCTGCTGAGGAGTGCACAGGTATATGATGATCTGAAGCATGCTTCTGACTATGGCATTACAGTCAGCGGAGAGCTGAAGGCTGATTTTGCTGCAATCATTGCCCGCAGCCGCAGTGTTGCGGAAGGAATGAGCAAGGGAGTTCAGTTCCTTTTCAGGAAGAACAATATTACCCTGATCATGGGAAGGGGCCGGCTGGCTGGAGGCAGTAGTGTTGAAATTGAAGATGATGAAGGGAAAAAAACCATAAAAAGTGCCAGGCATATCATTCTGGCAACCGGAGCAAGGTCAAAGGAGCTTCCGGCACTGAAGCAGGACGGGAAGAAGATAATTGGTTACAGGGAAGCAATGAATCTTCCCGTGCAGCCAGGATCGATGGTGATTGTCGGATCAGGTGCAATAGGAAGCGAATTTGCAAATTTCTACCAGTCTGTCGGAACTGCAGTAACCCTGGTGGAATTTTTTCCAAGGCTCGTTCCGAACGAGGATGAGGAAGTCTCCAGGCAGCTGGAGCGTTCCTTCAGGAAAATGAAAATGAAAATAATGACCGGGTCATCGGTGGAAGCGGCAGATATATCGGGAGAAAAATGTATTGTAACAATAAAAACCCCGAAAGGCACTGAAACGGTTGAATCCGATATTGTCCTCTCTGCCGTGGGTGTGATAACGAATCTTGAAGGACTCGGACTTGAAGAAGCGGGAGTACGGATTGACAGGGACAAGGTGGTTGTGGATGAATGGTACAGAACTTCCGTGGAGGGGATCTATGCCATAGGGGACATAGTTCATGGTCCGGCTCTGGCTCATGTGGCATCGGCTGAAGGGATAATCTGTGCCGGGAAGATAGCGGGTCTGGATGTTGAAGCGCTTGATTACGGAAATATTCCGGCATGTACATACACAAATCCGGAGATTGCATCGCTTGGTTATACAGAAGCTGCTGCAAAGTCTGCCGGATATGAGATAAAAGTAGGCAAATTTCCTTTTACCGCTTCCGGCAAGGCCAGTGCAGCAGGCAGCAGGGATGGTTTCATAAAACTGATCTTCGATGCGTCATATGGAGAACTTCTCGGCGCACACATGATAGGGGCCAATGTTACGGAAATGATTTCCGGACTTGTTGTTGCAAGGAAGCTTGAGACCACGGCTCATGAGATAATGAAGTCTGTCCATCCTCATCCGACGATGTCGGAGGCTATTATGGAAGCTGCTGCAGCTGCTTACGACGAAGTCATACATATTTGATTTTCTGTCTGTTACATTTCGGACAGTAAATAGAATAGTTTTAACGCAACCTTTTTCAGGTTTCCGGCATCAGTTTTAAAGAAGAATATTGGCTTTCAGTCATTATTTTGCATATTTTTATACTCTGTGCCAAGAAAGCATAACTTGCCTGAGATTAGAAATATAATAAACGGATGTCTGAAAGGAAGCAGAAGGGATCAGGAACTTCTGTACAGGCGTTATGCACCCAGATTGTATGCCGTCTGTCTTCAGTATTCGGACAATGATGAAGAAGCAAGGGATATTTTGCAGGAAGGCTTTATAAAGATTTTTATAAATCTTTCCCGTTTTAAGCATGAAGGTTCTTTTGAAGGCTGGATGCGAAGGATAATTGTCAATACAGCGCTTGAGAGATACAGAAGCAGGAACAGACTTTACATGGTTGAGAATATTGACAGGATTCCGGAGCCTTTTGCTGATCCTGACAATGAGGACTATTCGGGACTTGAAGCAACTGATCTGCTGGAGATCATAAGGATGCTTCCCCCGAAATACAGGATGGTTTTCAATCTTTTCGCTCTTGAAGGCTATTCTCACAAGGAGATAAGTCAGATGGTCAACATATCGGAAGGGACATCAAAATCCAATCTTTCCCGGGCAAGGATGATACTTCAGCGCAGGGTTGAAGCCTATACCGGAATTAAGAAAAAGGTACTGAATGGGTGAAACCAGAACAAATATTGATCTTGTTTTCAGGAACGGCCTGAAAAATTTTGAGGTATTGCCCCCGCCGGAAGCCTGGAGTAAAATCCGGCCTGGCATAAGGGCAAGGCAGAGGCCCCTGATCATTTTCAGGGTTGCAGCTGCTGCAGCCGTTCTGTTATCCCTCGGTTTCCTTGCATACATGCTTAGTACCCGTGTCACTTTGCCGGAGCAGACTGATCTGGCAGGTCTTCCGGAGCTGATTCCTCCTTCAGTGATTATATCCTCAGATGACAGGGAGGAAGAAGCTGAAGAAAACATTCTGCCGGCAGGGATCATCATTGCACAGGCAGACAGTGATGTTCCCGGGGAACTGATACCGGCTGCAGTCATCGACAGTCAGATTATTCTTCCGGTTGAAACAGACCGGACAGTACCGGAAATGACTGCCCTGTCCCGTTACATCGGGGAAGATTTCAGTCTGCAGGAACTGTTTCGCCCGGACAATGAGGAAGTTGCTGCCGTGGATTTGGAATCCCTGTATTCACCACCCGTTTCAGATACCGAAAAGAAAACGGGCAGATGGAGAATATCCGCCCTTGTTTCCCCCACCTATTATACAAGTTTCTATTCCGGCAGTGATGAATTCACGTCAAGGCTCATGACTGACGAGCAACCCGGGTTTTCGTACTCGGGCGGCCTTGCCCTGGCGTACAGGATAAACAAAAGGCTGAGTGTTCAGTCAGGTCTTTACTATTCCTCATTCGGCCAGGAATTGTCAGGAATAACAGCTTTCGCAGGCTTTCGGGAATATGATTATGCAAAAGGCAACCGTAACTTCGGGGTCATGACCACCAGGGGAATGGTTTATACGAATAATGCTGATGTTTTCCTCCTTGACACCCGGAATGAAAACAGGATTATTACACGATACACGAAGGATTATTTTGATCCTTCAAAGGCAAATCTCGTTTATGTCGATAATTCCCTGCAGCAAAATTTCAGTTATCTTGAACTGCCTGTGATAGTGAGATATAAACTTTTGGGCAAGGCGCTGGATTTTAACCTTATTGGCGGTTTGTCATCAAATATTCTCATTAATAACTCAGTGTATGCCGCTATTGACGGAGGCAGATATCAGGTAGGCCGTACCGAAGGTATGAGCATGCTCACATTCAGCAGTACCCTGGGCATGGGTATGGAGTATAATTTTCCCGGTAACCTCTCCCTGAATCTTGAACCTGTTTTCAGATACTATCTCAACCCTTTCAGTCAGACTCCGGCACTGAAGGTCCATCCATACTCATTCGGCATATTTTCCGGCATATCGTACAGGTTCTGATTCCGGAACCATTTTCCCGTTATATGATCACTTTCCGGCAAAGGGAGGTGTTTTTATCAGCCTGAAAAGTTGTACCTTTGCATTTTGTTTTTAATACCGGACATTATGGATCTTCCGCGAAAGAATATTGCCATTATTGCAACTATAGTCATGACATTATCATTGCTTCTGTTCACGACACTGAACGGATTTAAGGGTTTTGGCAATACAGTCCCGGAAGTGACGGGAGATTCAGTCTATTTCAACAAAACTTTCAGGCTGCCTGATGAGCTTAGCTTTGCCGGGGAGAGGATGCCTCTGGAAAATTTTGACACAAGAGAAAGTCTTGAACGTGAGATTATTATAAGTGCCTATCGTCATTCTTCTACCATACTCATTATTAAGAGGGCAAACCGTTACCTTCCTGTTATAGAGCCGATACTGAAAAAGAACGGTATTCCTGATGATTTCAAATTCCTTGTTGCTGCCGAGAGTGAATACAGCAATATGATATCACCTGCGGGTGCAACCGGTTTCTGGCAGATCATGCAGGCAACGGGAAGGGAGTACGGACTGGAGATCAACAGTGTGGTTGATGAAAGGTATCATCTTGAAAAATCCACACAGCTGGCATGCGATTTTCTCAGGAAGTCATATGAAAAATACGGGAGCTGGACAATGGCTGCAGCTTCATATAACTGTGGCAGGTCGGGCCTTGACACACAGGTTTCCATTCAAAAGAAGAACAATTATTATGATTTGCTGTTAAACGAAGAAACTGCCAGGTACATTTTCAGGGTTACGGCCTATAAGCTTATCATCAATGATCCTCCTTGCTATGGTTTTGATATTAAGGAAAATGAGCTTTACCCGGAGCTTAAGTACCATGAGGTGAAGGTTGACAGTGAGATTGCTGATTTTTCGGAATTTGCTGCCGCTTACGGAACGAATTACAAGCTGCTCAAATTCCTCAATCCCTGGCTCAGGAAGCCCTATCTCACCCCGAGGCAGGGGAAAAGCTATATTATCAGGATCCCGGCAGAAGGCATGAGAAACGCTGAAAGTATTGAATCCTTCAGCAGCATATATTACGACAGCCGGTAAGATGAAAGATGAGATCAGAGTACTCGGGGCCAGGGTTCATAATCTGAAAGATATTGATGTTACCATACCGCGTAACAAGCTGGTAGTGATAACCGGCCTCAGCGGCAGCGGTAAGTCGTCTCTTGCCTTTGATACGATATATGCTGAAGGTCAGCGGCGGTACATGGAAACCCTGTCGGTATATGCCCGGCAGTTTCTGGGTGGCATGGAGCGGCCTGACGTTGATAAGATAAGCGGTCTGAGTCCTGTCATTTCCATTGAACAGAAGAGCACGAACAAGAATCCGAGGTCGACTGTAGGCACTATTACCGAGATATATGATTTTCTGAGATTGTTGTATGCCAGGGCAGCGGATGCATATTCCTGGCAGTCGGGTGAAAAAATGGTCAGATATAGCGATGATCAGATCACAGATCTGCTTAAAGAGAGATTTGCGGGTGAAAAGGTGTATCTGCTGGCACCTGTTGTAAAGGGACGGAAAGGTCATTACCGGGAACTCTTTGAACAGATAAGGAGGAAGGGTTACCTGAGTGTGCGCATCAATGATGAGATAAGGGAGATCACTTACGGGATGAAACTGGACCGTTACAAGGTTCATTTCATTGAGATAGTGATTGACAAGTTCACTGTGGGAGAGGTTACGGACAAACGTCTGCGGGATTCGGTTCAGGTTGCCCTTGATCAGGGAGAGGGAGTGATGATGGTACTTGGCAGCGGCAGCAGTGAGCCGCGTTATTTCAGCCGTCATCTGATGGATCCTGTGAGTGGTATTTCCTACAATGAACCGGCTCCCCATACTTTTTCCTTTAATTCCCCGCAGGGAGCCTGTCCTCATTGTAACGGTCTGGGTGAGATATCCGGCATTGATGAAGACAAACTTATTCCTGACAGGAGTTTAAGTATCAGGAAGGGAGGGATCAGGCCCCTGGGCAAATACAGGAATATCTGGATATTCTGGCAGATTGAAGCAATTGCCGGGAAGAACGGATTTACACTTGACACAGCGATAAGGGATATTCCGGAGGATGCCCTCAAAAAGATACTGTACGGCTCGGATGAGGTACTGAGGCTTTCGAACACCCCTCTCGGAATGACTTCACAATATTTGCTGACCTTTGAAGGTGTTGTCAGCTTTATCGGGAACCTCGAAGCCGTTGATGAAAAACGGAACGGGACAAGGCTCAGGGATCAGTATGTTCAGTATGAGACCTGTCCTGAATGCAATGGCAGCAGGCTGAAGAAAGAAGCCCTGTATTTCAGGATTGCCGGAAAGAATATCGGTGAACTGGCGGCAATGGATATACGCGAGCTCTCGGATTTTCTTCTTCATATTGATGAAAAGCTGACAGAGCGTCAGAGACGGATAGCATCGGAGATACTGAAGGAAATAAGAGCGCGGGTTGGTTTTCTTGTTGATGTGGGTCTTGATTATCTTTCACTCAACCGCGGGGCCAGAACCCTTTCGGGGGGTGAGAGTCAGAGGATAAGACTGGCCACCCAGATCGGCTCAAAGCTCGTGAACGTGCTATATATTTTGGATGAGCCCAGCATCGGGCTTCATCAGAGGGATAACAGGCGGCTGATAGCTTCACTGAGGAAGTTGAGGGATGCCGGCAATTCCGTGATAGTTGTTGAACATGACAGGGAAACCATCCTGTCGGCGGATCATGTAATTGACATGGGACCGGGGGCAGGTGTCCACGGGGGAATTGTTATTGCCGAAGGAAGTCCCGGTGAGATTATACAGCTCAATTCACTTACAGCCGGTTTTCTAAGCAACAGGAAAAAACTGGAAATTCCGGGATCAAGGCGGACAGGGAATGGCAAGTCGCTTGTAATCAGGGGAGCTTCGGGTCATAACCTGAACAATCTGGATGTCCGGATTCCCCTTGGAGTCCTTGTCTGCGTAACCGGTGTTTCGGGAAGCGGCAAGTCATCCCTTATCAACCAGACCCTTCATCCTGTTCTGGCCGGGAAATATCATCGTTCCGGCAAAAATTCGCTGCCTTACCGGGAGATTAGCGGGACAGAACATCTGGACAAGGTTATTGAGGTGAATCAGTCTCCGATAGGAAGGACGCCAAGATCCAATCCTGCCACCTACACCGGGGTGTTTACCGATATCCGTAAACTGTTTGAGCAGACTACTGAAGCCAGGATCAGGGGTTTCAGTGCCGGACGTTTTTCTTTCAATGTTAAGGGAGGAAGGTGTGAAGGTTGTCAGGGTGCCGGTGTCAAAACGATTGAAATGAATTTTCTTCCCGATGTGTATGTTCCCTGCACTGACTGCAACGGCAAACGGTATAACCGTGAGACCCTGGAAGTCAGGTATAAGGGGAAGTCTGTCGGGGATGTTCTGGACATGACGGTTAACATGGCTGTGGAATTTTTTGCCAATGTCCCTGCAATTTACCATAAGATAAAAACACTTCAGGATGTCGGTCTGGGATACATCACCCTGGGTCAGCAGTCCACCACACTTTCCGGCGGGGAAGCCCAGAGGGTGAAGCTTTCCTCGGAACTTTCAAGGAGGGATACCGGGAAGACACTGTATATTCTGGACGAACCCACTACCGGTCTGCATTTTGAGGATGTCAGGGTTTTGCTGGATGTTCTCAACAGGCTTGTAGACAAGGGAAACACGGTTATTATTATTGAACATAATATGGATGTGATCAAAATGGCTGATTACATTATTGATCTTGGCAGGGAAGGAGGCCGGGAAGGAGGCAATCTGGTTTTTTCCGGATCACCCGAAGAACTGGTTAAGTGTGATGACAGTTACACAGGCATATATCTTAGGGAAGAGCTTGAATAATTTTTATATATTTGGAATTCTTTAAAAAAGAAAAATATGGGAAAAGATGATAAACAGGCTGATCTTATAAAGGATGCTTTCACGGAGAAGACCTGGAATGAGATACACACGGCTGAATCGTGGAGGGTATTCAAAATACTTGCAGAACTGGTAAACGGATTTGAAAAGCTGGCAAGGATAGGACCTTGTGTTTCAATCTTCGGATCCGCAAGAACCCATTATAATGACAAATATTACCGGATGGCGGAGGAGATTGCCTTCAAGCTCACGCAGAACGGATATGGAGTAATCACAGGAGGGGGTCCGGGAATAATGGAAGCTGCCAACAAGGGAGCAAGGCGGGGAAACGGAAAATCTGTCGGGATAAACATTGATCTTCCCTTTGAGCAGAAACCGAATGCCTACATCGATGCGGACAAACTGATCACTTTCGATCATTTCTTTGTGCGCAAGGTGATGTTCATGAAGTATGCCCAGGGTTTTATCGTCCTTCCCGGAGGTTTTGGAACCTTTGATGAGCTTTTTGAAGCGCTGACACTTATTCAGACACGTAAGATAGGCAAGTTCCCGATCATTCTGGTAGGCGGAAAATACTGGAAGGGACTGGTGGAATGGATAGAAAATGTGATGCTTGAGGAGGAAAACAATATTTTCCCAGAGGACCTTGACCTGTTTACTGTTGTGGATACTGCCGATGAAGCGGTTGACAGTATTTCGAAATTCTACTCAAGATATCTCCTGAGTCCCAATTTCTGATAGGCTGGACTTATCGTAAAACTGGAAAACTTGTCCCGGGGCAGGGCGGTGATTTTTTTCGGACAGGCAGGACCGGAGACTATTTTTTCATCATCCTGTCGAGTTCCCTTTCACTGTCCCTCCGTTTAATGGTCTCCCTCTTGTCGTATTCCTTCTTCCCCCTGGCAATGGCAATTTCAGCCTTCGCCAGTCCCCTTTCATTAACAAATACTTTTGTGGCAATGATTGTCAGGCCTGACTCTTTCACCTTCCTTTCAATCCTTGTGAGTTCCCTTTTTTTCAGTAACAGTTTTCTTTCCCTCAGGGGATCGTGGTTGTTTAAGTTTCCCCAGTAGTATTCGGCTATATGCATTCCCCTGATGAACAATTCATTGTTCCGGAAAAAACAATATGAGTCCACCAGTGCTGCCTTTCCCAGTCTTATTGATTTTATCTCTGTTCCTGTAAGCACTATCCCCGCCATGAATTTCTCAAGAAATTCATAATCATGGGATGCTTTCCTGTTTTTGATTACAATATTTCCTGATTTCCTTTTCATCTTTCTGATTTTGCGGAGGTTCAAAAATACTCTTTTTTTAGTAAATTGCCTGTTCTTTAAAAAAACTCCTTTCCCAATGCCGGATCGCGGAAAAGTGAAATATGATATTCTGGTTATCACCGGACCGACTGCATCGGGAAAGACAGCTACTGCTGCTGCTGTGGCAGAGCGCCTGGGAGGGGAAATAATCAGTGCCGATTCAAGGCAGGTTTACCGTGAAATGGATCTGGGAACGGGGAAGGACTATGATGACTATGTAGTAAGGGGGAAGCACCTACCTTTTCATCTTATTGACATAGCCGAGCCCGGGACCAGGTACAATGTTTTTGAATACCGGAAGGATTTCCTCAGGATATACAGCGATCTGAAAAGAAGGAATGTTTTCCCGGTACTGTGCGGAGGTTCGGGAATGTATCTCGACAGTATCGTTTCGGCGTACAGACTGGCTGAAGTGCCTCCCGATCCCGTTCTCAGGGCGGAACTTGAAAAAAAGCCGATGGCTGATCTTGTCAGAATCCTGTCATCATACAGGAGGCTGCACAACATTACAGATATTGATAACAGGAAGCGTGCCATAAGGGCAATAGAAATAGAGATACACCGGAAGACTGTTGGTGATGAAGAACTGTCCTTTCCCCGTTTAAGGCATGTTGTTGCAGCTATCTCTGTTGACAGGGAAACCCGGAGGGAAAGGATAACGGCCAGACTCCGGCAGCGCCTTGAATCGGGTATGATAGAAGAGGTGAGGGGGCTCCTGGACCGGGGTGTTGATGAGGAAGATCTTATTTATTACGGGCTTGAATACAAGTACATAACTTTTTACCTGAGGGGTGATATTGATTATGACACTATGTTCAGGGAACTGGAGCTTGCAATTCACCGGTTTGCAAAGAGGCAGATGACCTGGTTCCGCGGAATGGAGCGCAGGGGCACTGTCATTCACTGGATTGACGGGCAATTACCGGTGGATGAAAGAGCCGGGGAGATACTGCTTTTGCTACAGCTTTAATGCCGGATTTTACTGAAGATAAGTATCCAGCCAGCCGAAGAATTCATTTTGCCATATCATGGCATTCTGGGGTTTGAGTACCCAGTGCCCTTCATCCTCGAAGAACAGCAGTCTTGAGGGAACGTTGTTCAGCTGGGCGGCAGTGAAGGCTTCCATGCTTTGTGTATATGGAATTCTGTAATCTTGTGCACCGGCAATGATAAGGATGGGAGTATCCCAGCTGGCTGCCATCAGATGCGGGGAGTACTGATAGCTTTTTGGAAAGTTCCAGTAAGGTCCCTCTATATCCTTGTCGGCAAACCACAGTTCCTCGGTTGACCCGTACCAGCTGGTGAAGTTAAACATACCGCAGTGTGAAATGAAGGCATTGAACCTTCCCCCGTGCATTCCGGCAAGGTAAAAGACTGATGTGCCTCCGTAGCTGGCACCTACAGCTCCAATCCGGTTTTTGTCCACATAGGCTTCCCGGGCTATTGCATCGGTGGCATCAAGGTAATCCTGAATGTTTTTCCCGCCGTAATCCCCTGATATCTGTTCCTTCCATTCCTGTCCGAAGCCCGAATTGCCCCGCCGGTTGGGGGCTATGACGATATATCCTTTTGCTGCCATCAGCTGATAGTTCCAGCGGTATGACCAGCTCTGGCTCAGGGGACCCTGGGGGCCTCCCTTGCAGTAAAGCAGTGCCGGATATTTTTCCGAGGGATCAAAATCGGGCGGATAGATTATCCACATATGCAGATCCTCATTGTCTTTGGTTCTGATATATCTTTCCTCCGTTCTCCCCATTTTAACCGACTCGTAAATGGTTTTGTTGATGAAGCTTATTTGTTTCACCGATCCCGTGGAAAGATCGACAGCCGATATTTCCGGGGCCATTGACATTGACTGGAGACCGGAAATCAGGACTCCCGACCTGAGCATGACTGGCCCAAGGTCATGTACGCCTTCGGTTAACTTCACAACATCCCCGCCATTGATATCTGTTTTGAATATCTGTACCGTTCCAAGATGGGCGCATGTGAAATACAGTGTGGAATTGTCGGCCCAGTTTATATTTTCCACGTCAAAATCCCATGATCTGTTCAGCCGGCCGGCTTTCCCGGATATGATATCATATATGAACAGACGGTCGAGGTCTGATTCATATCCATCCCTTGCCATGCTCTGGAATGCGATCTTTGATCCGTCGGGCGAGAAAACCGGGTATTTGTCAAAGCCGTGGTTTTTTTCCGATATGTTTATTTCCTTTCCCGATGAAAGTTCATAAAGGAAAATATCGGTATTTGTACTGCGGGCATAATCTCTTCCGGTCATTCTTTTTGAGGTATAGGCGATGTATCTGCCGTCGGGACTCCAGGCTATTTCACTGTCGTCAAAGAATGGAGCGGTGGGAGATTCGTATTTCTGTCCCTCCATTATGTCCTTTGCTCCTGAAATTTTCTTTCCGTTGAATGATGCCACAAAAATATGGCTGTAGGAATAGTCACTCCAGTAGTTCCAGTGCCGGTACATCAGGTCGTCGATTATTCTTACCCGGGCATTCGGCAGACTGTACTTTTCATTTGCCGTCTCGTCGAGCTTCACTCTTCTGGTAAAGAGAATTTTATCTCCCTGAGGCGAAATGCTGTAACTTTCAAAATTGTCCAGGCCTTCCACTGCAGTCATTTCTGATCCCTCAGCTTTCATGACCATCAGCCGGCCTTCCTTCACAAAGGCAATTGACCTGCCTTCGCCGAACCAGCGGGGTGAGCTTCCTCCTTCGGCAATCAGCACAGGATCACCGCCGGATGAAGGCATTCTGAAGATATTTGTTCTCCTTGCTTCCGTTTTTATATCGATATCTGTGACGGTATACAGTATTTCCGTTCCGTCGGGTGAGAGATCGAAAGAACCCAGGCGGCCGAATTTCCACAGGATTTCCGGAGTCATCCTCCCTGCTGATTTTTCCTCTCTTGTCAGTTCATTGGAGATGCGGATATCGACACCCCTGTCTTCCCCTGTTTGGTGACTGCATGAAACAATACAAAATACAGCCGCGAGAGCTGCCGGCAAAAGATATCTGTTCATCGGAAAATATTTTAAAATTATTGATTCTTAAGGGCTTCGGTAACTTTTATTTTCAGTTCATCATACAGTTCCGGATTATCTCTGAGTATCTGCTTGACTGCTTCTCTTCCCTGTCCTATCCTGGTCTCATTATAACTGTACCACGATCCGCTTTTTTTGATAATGTTAAAATCTGCTCCAAGGTCAATTATTTCGCCAAGCTGTGATATTCCCTCGCCATACAAAATATCAAAATCGGCTTTCCTGAAGGGTGGTGCAAGTTTATTCTTGACAATCTTTACTCTTGTCCTGCTGCCAATAATTTCTTCACCGTCCTTTAGCTGACTTGTTCTTCTTATGTCGAGCCTCACCGAGGAATAAAACTTAAGTGCATTTCCTCCCGTTGTTGTTTCAGGGTTTCCGAACATGATCCCAATCTTTTCCCTGAGCTGGTTTATGAAAATGCAGGAGGTATTGGTTTTACTGATGTTGGCTGTCAGTTTTCTCAGAGCCTGTGACATCAGTCTGGCCTGGAGACCCATTTTTGAATCTCCCATTTCGCCTTCGATCTCGGCTTTCGGGGTCAGGGCAGCGACTGAATCAATCACAACAATATCGAGAGCTCCGGAGCGGATGAGATTATCTGTTATTTCCAGTGCCTGTTCCCCATTATCCGGTTGTGAGATAAGCAGGTTTTCAATGTCTACTCCAAGTTTTTCAGCATAGTTTCTGTCGAAAGTATGTTCTGCGTCGATGATTGCTGCAATTCCTCCGTTTTTCTGTGCCTCGGCGATTGCATGTATGGCCAGGGTGGTTTTTCCGGAGGCTTCCGGACCATATATTTCTATAACCCGTCCACGCGGTAGTCCGCCAATACCGAGGGCTGCATCGAGACTTATTGACCCGGTCGGAATAACCTGAATGTCCTCAATAGCCTGGTCACCAAGTTTCATTATTGTACCCTTGCCAAAATCCTTCTCAATCTTGCCTATTGTTACCTCCAGGACTTTAAGCTTGTCCTTGTCAATTTCTTTTCTTGCGTTACTCATATTGATGATTGTTACTTTAGTGTTTTAAAAATTTGTTCGGTGTGTTCCCCGGTGTTGACTTTCGGGATTATTTTTTCAATTATCCCCTGTTCGTCAATTATGAATGTGGTTCTTTCTGTTCCGAAATACGTTTTGCCGTAACGGCTTTTCTGCTTCCACACACCGTAATCTTCATTTATCTTTTTTGAGGTATCTGCAATGAGCGGGAAGGGGAGGGAATATTTCCCGGCGAATTTCTTATGGGATGCTTCACTGTCCTTGCTTATACCGACAACGGCAAATCCCTCATTCAGCAGGGTATCATGGTTGTCCCTCAGGTTGCATGCCTGTGCGGTACATCCCGGAGTATTGTCTTTGGGATAAAAATACAGCACCAGTTTTCTGCCCCTGAAATCTGAAAGCCTGATGGTATTGCCATTCTGGTCTCTTCCTTCGAATGAAGGAGCTTGCATTCCTTCTTTTAATTCTCCCATGGGTTTGGTAATTTTGTTATTACGGGTAAATTTACGAAGTTTGGATCGTATTCCTATAGGGAAGTTGATATTTTGTTATTAATTGCATTAATTGAACCGGTCCGTATCATGGACCTGTAGTTATATAATATACAGTATATTGTGAAGCCGGATAGGAGAGACTGGAGATTGTTTGCAATGTATTCAGGGGGAAAGTCAGCGATGCTGATAATTTTTCTTGCAGCGGCCGTATGCCTTTCACTGACCCTTCCCCGGAAGTCAGGCAGGGATACAGTCATTGGTGCCAGAGAGGAAGCTAATATATTTGTCAGCGGGCGTATGCAGGATACTGTGCCGGCTGCAGCCCGGG
This sequence comes from uncultured Rikenellaceae bacterium, assembly GCA_964522415.1. Lineage (GTDB taxonomy): Bacteria > Bacteroidota > Bacteroidia > Bacteroidales > VadinHA17 > LD21. The sequence goes on from CAZFVQ010000008.1 coordinate 83,380, forward strand.
ACACTACATTCGGGGCAGTGTTTGACGAGCATGTTGCAAAGGCTGTCACACAGCAGTCGCCACCGGGTGTTCTTTCGTTGTTCAGGTCTGATTCCCCGACACTTCATGACAAGGCGGAGAGGGTTGAGATTAATCCGGTTCACCCTCCGGGTCTCATATACCGGATACAGCTAGCTGTTTTCCGCAATCCCGTTAATACTGATTATTTCAAGGGTCTTGCACCGGTATATGGTATAAGGGCTGCCGGAGCGGGAATGACCACTTATTATGCCGGTATGTTCCGCAGGGCAGATGATGCCAGGACTGCGCTTGTTCAGGTGAGGGAAAAGGGATTCAGGGATGCTTTTCTTGTGCCATTTTCCGGAGGCAGGGCTGTTTCGATGGAAAGGGCAAGGATACTTGAGAAGGAGTGGGGTGTTATTCCCTTCACCCCGGATAAAGCGACAATAAAGGATATGGAGTCTGATACAATTCCTCCCACACTGTCTTTCAGGGTTGAAGTGATACGGAGCAGGAAGCCGGTGGGTGAGGGAGAGTATGAAGAGATAAAGAAGCTTTCCGGGACAAGGGGACTTGATGTTGAAACCCTGTCAGACGGCGTGATCGTATATCTCATAGGGAATTTCATTACTTATCAGAGTGCCGTGGATTATGCGGATCTGCTGGTAAGGAATGGTTATCGTGAAGCGAAGGTTGCTGCCTGGCTGGGGAAGAAGGAGATTCCCGTTGAGACGGCAAAACAACTCTTCAACAGTCTGAAATGATTTATTTTATATAAAATTCTATCATTTCCCTTATGGCTTTGCGGCAGACAGCACAAAACCCTGAAGGAGTACTGCTCTTCATTGTGCATTCCATCTGGGGCCGGTATATTCCCTTTGCCGAATAGCCTGCGCCTTCAAACACACCAACAATGTCTTTGTACCTGGCTTTTGCAGGAGTCGGCACCGCTGTGTTTCGTCCTACCATATTCTTCCATTTGCTGTCGAAGTTTACCAGCGTTGTTATATTGGGTTCCCAGGGTTCCACGTCGAAGGCGTAAAAATTTTCGTAGGAGACTGTTGAGGAGTAGTATTCATCAGCCAGTCCTGCAAAACCATGTCCCAGTTCATGGATTAATACGTGATCCGACAAAGGGTGATTCGTGGTTGTACAGCTATAGTAGTTATATACTCCGCCTCCTCCGTACCTGTCGCTGTTGATCAGGATCATTATGTTGTCGTGCGGCACAACAGCGGCAAGATCATTGACAGTCTTTATGTCAAGGGTTGTCAGATAGCGGTCAAGGTCGAAGGTGTAAAAACTTGAATTGAGTATGGTGGAGACATAGATTCCTTCACCGGGGATATCGGTACCCGACTCGTCGGAAATTGCTTCCACGGCCCAGATATTGAATTTGTCCCTGTATTCACTGAAGGGTGCTTCTGCAAGAAGTATATTGCTTATTCGTTTCACGTCCTCCCTGAATTTCGCCATTTCACCGGCTGTATAGCCTTCTGCAATGAAGGCCAGATCGACATTCACGGCAGGATCTCCCGAATATATGATTTTTGTTGCCTTCACGGCGGCAGGTTTTTCTTTTCTGATAAAATAATCATCCGGATCGATAACTGTCTCATAGATTTTTGAGAATGAGCCGTCTTCAATCCGGCGGCTCAGTACGAATCCTGACTTCTTTTTCGGAAAGGGCATGGTTGCCACTTCATAAAAGCTTCGTTCCATCACTTTTGCTTCGGCGGTGGTCTGCCATTCCTGAAAAAGGGTGCAGAAACCCCGTGAATAGATAAGTCTGTTTGTTTCCGAATCAATAAGCTCATATTTAAAATTACCATATCCGAAAGGATCCGTAAGCTGTGTTTTTGATCCTCCGTAAAAAGGTTCTTCCTTCATGGCAACAGGATAAACAAGCGTTTTCTCATGATTGCCGGCAAGCATGTAATCGAAGCGGAGAACTTTATCAGTAAAATAACTGTCAAAGTTATGCTGTGCTGTCGTTGCCAGGGAGGTGAAAATCAGGAAAAAAAAGGGAATGAGTCTCATAGCAGGGTTTGTTTGGTTATCAGAGAGCAAAGCTAGGATATTGAAAGCAGTAATCAAAACCTGAATGCTGCGGCGGGTGAAAGAATAGAAGGCTAAATGCCGGATGGGGATACAGAACCGGAATGGCGTAAGGGATGGAAGAATCAGGAGCGGGATGCCGGACGGGGATGTAGAACCGGAATGGCGTGAGGGATGGAAGAATCAGGAGCGGAATGGTTTGGCGGGATGAAGAGGCAAGGACGGGATGCCGGATGGGGGAAGCGTATGAAAAAACGGATATCGGGAGTTAATATTTTGACTAAATTTGCGGGATGTTTTTTCTGTTCCGGGTATGGAAGATCCGGATTCATCCCGGGTGCAAAACCGGGATCAGGGGTCTGACGGATCCGGTAGCGGGAACAGGGGAATAAAAAACTTGAAATTATGGCAGATCTGAATACCCGAATAAGCGATTTTCTCTGGAAAAATCTGAATGAAAGACATGTTATTCCGCAAGAGGATGCGGTCTGGACTGCCCTTGGCGGAACAGGTACTGAACTGTGGCTTGATACCGGTGATATGGAAGAAGCCGGTGCAAACTGGTCAGCTGAGATGAGTGCTCTTACCACAAACAATACTCTGCTGAACAATGAGATACAAAAAGGGATATATGATGTGCTTATTTCCGAAGCAAAGCATCTGGTAAGTCATCTGCCTGTTAATGAGAGAGTAAAAGAAATAGCATTCATTCTTAATGCAAGGCATGGTTTACGGCTTGCTTCAAGATTCGGAGGCATGGTAAGCGTGGAGCTGCATACCGACACGGCACATGACATTGCTGCGATTGAGTATTACGGACGGCGTTTTCATGAATTATGTCCTGATCAGTTTCTGATAAAAGTTCCCTTTACGGCAGAGGGACTTATCGGGGCGAGGAGACTGAGGGAAGCGGGTATTCGTGTCAATTTTACCCTTGAGTTCAGTGCGAGACAGAATGTTCTGGTGACGAGGGTGGCACGTCCGGATTATGTCAATGTTTTTCTGGGCAGGGTGGGGGCATTCATGGCGGACAATAAGCTGGGAGACGGCAGCGGAGCCGGTGAAATGGCGGTGATATCGTCACAGAACTGGGTTACTGCCCTGTCGGCAAAAAATCCGTGGCAGACAAAACTGATAGCTGCCAGTCTGAGGGATTACCGGCAGCTTGAACTGCTGGCCGGAACGGATGTTTTTACTATACCTCCGAAGGTTGCTGCAGCAGGCAGGAAGAATCTGTCCGGAACATTTTTCCCGAGGATGCATGAGAATTATGAGGTCAGCATGTTTCCCTCTGCTGCCGAAGCTCATATTGAAAAATTCTGGACGGTTGGTGACAATGTGCTTAACCTGGCCGACAGGCTGGAGGAAAAACTGCCTGCCACGGGGACTGAGCTGATTCAGATTGCCCGGGAGGAGGGTTGTGCCGACATGTTTCCCTCGCTCACAAAGGAGGAGAAGTCTGCAATCGCCTCGGATGGAAAGATACCGGTTTATTCCAGATGGAAGGACAGGATCAGGGAGGGCAGCATATCAGCCGACACCCTTCTGAGTCTTGCCGGGCTGGCTTCTTTTACAGCGGATCAGAAAATGCTGGATGACAGAATACTGGAAATAATTTCCTGAATCAGCCCATACGCTGTCTGCTTATTTCATAAAGGAAGATCCCTGTTGCCACGGATACATTGAGTGATGCAATTTTCCCGGTCATCTGTATTCCCGTCACATAATCGGCCAGCGGGATGATTTCGCGGCTGATGCCCTTGTTTTCGGATCCCATGATAAGAACAGCAGGACCGGTAAGGTCACAGTCTGATGGTCTCTGTTCCGATTTTTCGACTGCACATATAACTTTCAGACCGGATTCCCTGAGGAAGCGAATGGCTTTTACCAGCGATTTTTCCCTGCAGACAGGCATGGTGTTCAGAGCTCCTGCAGAAGCTTTTACGGCATCTGCAGTGATCCTTGCGGATCCTTTTTCGGGTATGAGCACTGCATGGGCCCCCAGGCAATCAGCAGAACGGACCACGGCTCCGAAGTTTCTTACATCCGACACTCCGTCCAGGGCTATAATGAGAGGGTCTTCGCCTTTTTCAAATATCATTGGAAGGAGAATGGATAAGTCCTGATATTCAATAAGTGACAGCCATGCAAGAACGCCCTGATGATTTTTCCTTGTAACAAGTTCAATTCTTTCGGCCGGAACTATCTGCCAGGCAATTTGATGTTTTTTTACCTCGGCCATCAGCTCATGATACAGAGCTCCCTGTAATCCATGTTTTACAAGGAGGCGTTCTATCTGCTTTCCGGCTCTTATGGCTTCAATGACCGGTCTTAGTCCAAAGATATATTCTGATTCCGCTTTCATCATTTCTCATTTGCTTCC
>CAZFVQ010000008.1:87920-92507 GCA_964522415.1 uncultured Rikenellaceae bacterium
GTCTTAGTCCAAAGATATATTCTGATTCCGCTTTCATCATTTCTCATTTGCTTCCCCATCATTTTAAAGGAAGCCTTCTGTCATTAAGCACTTTCCCCCGGCTCTTTTATCAGTCCGGCGGGTTTTTTTCTCTTTCACCAGTCCGGCGGGTTTTTTTCTCTTTCACCATTCCGGCAGATTTTTTTTCTCTTTTATCAGTCCGGCGGGTTTTTCAGCTCTTCTATCAGTCCGGCGGGGATCTTTAGTCCGGCAGGGTTTTTCTTCTTTCACCGGCTCAGCGGGGGAGGTTTCCATTCTTTCAGAGCAGGTCTTCCGGATTATCAAAGCGGAAAACGATCCCTTTCCTCCAGCTTGCAACAGCCTGATCCCACATTGTGATAAGTGTTTCACTCCGGCTTATGAAAAAATCGTTATCGGAGAAAACATTCTCTTTCTTTTTGAAGTTAAAGTACAGGTAGTCTTCCTTTATTTTGTATCTGGTTCCCCAGGAGGATTTGATCACGGGCTTGCGGTATCCCCAGTTTTCTCCTTCATTTGTCTTGTAAACCTTGTCGGGAGGGCCGTAGATGATGTATATCATTCCGCGTTCAGTGCGCCATCCCTCTTTGTAGGAAGTAAAATAGTAATTGGCAAACAACACCCTGGTGTAGTATATCCTGATAAGTTCCCTTGCCTTGTCAACATTCCCGCCGCAGGAGATCCAGAATTCATCAAGTGCCATTTTCGGCCTGTCTGCCGTTTTTATCCTGAATATTTCATCGGGATTGCCGATATATGCCAGGGGGTCGATCATTGTTTCAGGATTGTTCATTTGCGGAAAGCCCGGACCCAGGTTGATGAAAGTAAAACCGTCCGTGATTTCCCTGTCTATGCTGCACAGGTATAATCCTTCGTTGGGGAACATCAGGGGGAGGGTATCGGAATAGGACAGGGCTATTACCGTGTCGGGAGGATAATCGATGGTTTTTTCAGGCAGGAGCATAGACGGCGGATCGGGTATCTCATTCAGCTTCCTGTAATATGAAATAAACAGGGAATCGACAGGTGGTTTCAGATACAGCAGGTTGACAAATTCGTTTCTCTTAACAATGGGATTGAAGAGTTCATTTCTGGCAAAATGGCCCCGTGCAGTGAAGTTATATTTATTCACATCGGAAAGGGTGTTGAAGGGTACAAAAGACTGTACAACCCTTTGTCTCAGTCTGTCGAGTATCCTGACTTCCGCCATGTAATCGAGTCCAGGATTTACCCTGAGAGGTATTTTATAAACGAAATCCATTCTGCCCTCTTCCCTGATTATATTGAGGTTATAATAGGCAGTATCCTGAAGGACTCTTCCCCTGCTTACGTCGTATAGTTTGACGGTGACAAGCAGTTGTGACATGGGTATACCCTGTGGGTTGGCCTCGGAGAAATATAGTTCAGCGGTAAAAAATTTCACGGCGAGAAATGAAAGATTTTCCGATTCATTGGATACGCTGTATCCGGGATTTATAGGATTTTTTGTCGGGTTGTAGAGATATGAAAGATCTTTCGGATCAATTACAGTCTGCATAGTCCTGCATGAGCCTGAAAAGAGTGCAAACAGTGCCAGCATGAATATGAATCCTGTAGTATTCGCGTTATGGTTACCATGCTTTTTCATGACTGTCAAAAATTGTCAGTTTTAACGTTCTTTCCATTCAATTCTTATCCTGCACAGTTCTTTTCTGTTATCTTTCAGGATTGAATGTGTGAAAGCGTAAGCGGTATCTTCCTCCCCTGAGGTTCTGATAGTAATACTGTCACCAAGAACTGATTCGGCAAGATAGTTTATTTCAACTGAAACAGGAACATGCTTCAGCATAAAATCAAAGTCATACGAGTCGATTGTCCATTTAAGATAATTCACATTGTTGGTATGCATGTTGACATCAAGATCGGAAGTTTTTACTCTGAATCCGGCAGACATTTTTCCGCTGACCGGGGTTTTCCTGATTTTTGCTGCAATTCTGAGGGGTATTTCGTCTGATTCTCTGAAGGATGTCAATTGTTCCAGTGCCTGTTCCGGCCGCCGGATACGTCTGGTATCAGCATCAATTATCAGCCATGAGGATGATGCTTTTGCAATGATTCTGCCGTCGGGAAATTTCAGATTAAAGAATCTCAGTGCGAAAACATTGTCGGTGCCCGAAGGCCATGTTTTTATCACTATTGTTTCATCCCTGAAGGGATATTCCGAGATTTCGGCGTACATTCTTGAGAGGACCCAGAAATTATTGTCCTTCATAAGATCGTCTCTTCCGTATCCCAGTCTGATGGCGTGTTCCGCGGCAATATCCTGCATATAGTTAAAGAGTGCACAGATATTTGCTTTTTCATCGACAAAGGTTTCATAGACATGAACCCTGAATCCTCTTTCAAAATGCGGTATATTCATATTATTCATCTTCATTCAGAAAAACTTCCAGTTCATGTGTATATTGTGTCCATTTGTCCATTTCTTCAGCATGCTTTTCCTTCAGTTCCCGGTATTTTTCATAGAATTCCCGGCTTGCATCCACTATGTGCCCGGGTGAGTTCATTTGTGTATCAATGAGCGAGATTTCCTTTTCTATGTTCTGAATATTCTTTTCAGATTTTTCCAGTCTGCTTCTCAGTCTGCGGAGATTTCGTTCATAGTCTTTTCTTTCCAGGTATTTCTGTCTGCCGGAGGAAATATTTCCGCTGTCATTGTCTTCTTTTTTTCCCGCCGGCGCTATGTCTTTCTTTTCGATCTCCCTCAGGTTTTCAATTTTCCTTGTGCGCAGGAAATCGTATATTCCCCCGATATGTTCCCTTATTGAGTGGTTTCGGAATTCATACACCCTGCTTACTATCCCGTCAAGGAAATCCCTGTCGTGTGAAACCACAATTAACGTGCCGTCATAATTCATCAGGGCCTGTTTCAGGATATCCCTGGAACGCATGTCGAGGTGGTTTGTAGGTTCATCCAGAACAAGCAGGTTGTGGGGTTCGAGCAAGAGTCTCACGAGGGCCAGTCTTGAGCGTTCCCCGCCTGAAAGTACTTTCACTTTCTTATCCGCGTCATCTCCGCGGAACAGGAAAGCACCAAGCATATCCCTCACTTTTGTTCTTATTTCTCCTGCGGCAATATCATCAACAGTTTCAAACACTGTCTTTTCCTCATTCAGAAGTTCCTCCAGGTTCTGGGCGAAATATCCGGTTTTTACATTATGTCCGATTTTCAGCAGTCCGTCATGATCCAGTTCCCCGATAATGATTTTTGAGAAAGTAGTTTTCCCTTCCCCGTTGCGTCCGACAAAAGCAACCTTTTCACCCCGGTGTATTCTGAAGTCAATCCTGTTCAGTACATTGAGTGTTCCGTAACTTTTTGACAATTCCCTTGCATCAACCACAATAGTACCTGACCGGGGCGATGGCGGAAATCTCAGATTGATTTCACTGAAATCTTCCTCATCGACCTCTATCCGTTCAATCTTTTCAAGCTGTTTGATCCTTGACTGTACCTGTATGGCTTTTGTTGCCTTGTACCTGAATTTCTCAATAAATTTCTCGGTATCCCCGATCATTTTCTGCTGGTTCCGGAAGGCTGCCAGCTGCTGTTCCCTCCTTTCCTTTCTCAGAACGGCAAATTCCGACCAGGAAACCCTGTAATCATAAATTTTTCCAAGTGAGATTTCGATGGTTCGTGTTGTTACATTGTCAAGGAATGCCCTGTCGTGTGATACAAGAACCACTGCCCCGCGGTATGATGCAAGGAAGCCTTCGAGCCACTGGATCGATTCAATGTCGATATGGTTGGTCGGTTCATCCAGAAGCAGCAATGATGGTTTTTGAAGAAGGATTTTTGCCAGCTCAATCCTCATTCTCCATCCTCCGCTCAGTTCTTCCGTAGGCCTGTTAAAATCCCTGTCCTCAAATCCAAGGCCTGTGAGCATCTTCTCTGAATCGGCAATGTAATTGTCTCCTCCGGCATATCTGATTCTTTCTTCAAGGAGATGGAGGTTTTCGCAAAGCTGAAGATATTCGGGAGATTCATAATCGGTACGTGAGCTTATCTCAGCCGTGCAGGATCCAATCTCTCTTTCCAGGCTTATTATTTCAGGAAAGGCTTTTATGACCTCTTCCAGTACGGATGTCGTATCAACGACTTTCATCTGCTGGGGCAGGTATCCTATGGTGACATCCCTCGACATGTCAACCTGTCCGGAGGAAGGACTTTGCAATCCGGCTATTATCCTGAGAAGGGTTGATTTGCCTGCACCGTTTTTCCCGGCAAGTCCTATCCTGTCCTGGTCATTTATAAGAAATGAGATATCCGTAAGCAGGTCAAAACTGCCAAATGAAACTGATAGATTTTGCACAGAAACCATATCCGGAAGAAATAGCACAAAGATAGAAAAAAGTACGGGAGCCGCTTTTATACCGGTTTGCGGATATGTATTATCTTTGAATCCTGCGATCCGCATTTGGACAGGCTCCCGATAAATCGGGACAGGTTCCCGAAAAACCGGGGCAGGTAAACCGGCCATTACAAATAAATTACAGACAGATGAAAATCAGCAGATATATTAACAGGTTTTC
>CAZFVQ010000008.1:92607-110834 GCA_964522415.1 uncultured Rikenellaceae bacterium
CATTACAAATAAATTACAGACAGATGAAAATCAGCAGATATATTAACAGGTTTTCCCTTTTCCTCGTATTTGTCACAGTTTCTGTCAGTTCCTGCCGGAAAGACACGGCTCCCGTATACAGATTCTACAAATCGGCAGAACTGGCTGTATCCTATTCCGAGGCAGAAGTCAGTCAGATGCTGAATCTTGCGGAGGGGTTTTTTCCTGAGATCGGGGAAATCAGATCCCATGTGACCAGCGGTATAGATGTCTACAGGATGGTTTATCTTACTGAGGCAGGAGGAAAGAATATTGAAGCATCGGGACTTGTATGCACACCATCGGTAAGCGGCAGATATCCTGTTCTCAGTTTTCAGAATGGTACCAATACCCTGCACAGTGATGCTCCCACCAGGAAAGTGACGGATATTTCATATACTCTTGTTGAGATTATGGCATCTCTGGGATTCATAGTTGTTTTGCCTGATTATCCCGGTTTCGGCAGTTCCTCACAGATCCCGCATCCATATCTGATAACTGAACCGACAGTCAGGCCGGTAAGTGATATGTTCAGGGCTTTAAAGGAGGCGGCAGGAATTGAATTTCCGGGAGTTACTGCTGAAAACGAATATTATCTTCTTGGTTATTCACAGGGAGGCTGGGCCACCCTGGCGCTTCACAAGGCACTTGAGCTGACTTACAGTACGGAGTTCAGACTTGCAGGGAGTGCCTGCGGGGCCGGGCCATATAATATTTACAACCTTTTCACAGGTATGACGGATGCCGGCACATATCCCATGCCTGCCTATCCGGCTTATATAGTTAATGCCTATTCGGCATATAATGAGTTCTCAATTCCGGTAAGTGAAATACTCAATGAGCCGTATGCTTCCGAACTGGGCTCGCTTTTCAGGGGAACATATTCAACAGGTCAGATCAACAGCCGGTTAACCACCTCGATGCCAGAATTATTCAGAGCGGAATTTCTGTCGGGACTGGAATCTTCACCCGATTATTCCCAGGTCAGGGATGCCCTCCTAAGAAACAGTATCAGCGGCTGGAAAACGCTCCGGCCTCTTTTGCTGGCTCACGGGAGCGGTGACACATCGGTGCCTGTTGACTCCACCGAGGACATGTATTCCGAAATGATGGATTCAGGGACCTCGCCGGCAGTCTGCAGGAAGTCGGTCTATCCCGGACTGGAACATGATGAGGCTCTGATACCCTGTATGATGGAAGGGATTACCTTCCTTCTCGCTATCAGGGACAACTGATTTTGCGTAACTTAATATTCAAAGCCACGTATAATGAGCATGAATCACGGATTCCCCATGCTGAACAGGATTCTGATCACGGATATTGGTGCTGAAGGGAATGCCATTGCCAGGGTTGAGGGTCAGGTTGTTTTCATACCGATGCTTGTCCCGGGTGATGTTGTTGATATCAGGATAACCAGGAAAAGAAGGAATTATCTTGAAGGCAGAGTCATCAGGTTTCATGAATATTCTCCCGACAGGATAAAGCCGCTTTGCAGACATTTTGGTGTATGCGGAGGATGTAAATGGCAGCATCTTCCCTATGAGCTGCAGCTGAAATACAAGGAAAAGCAGGTGACGGATACTCTGACAAGAATAGGAAAAGTCCGGCCGGATGAGATACTGCCGGTTGTTGCTTCTGATGATGTTTACTATTACCGGAACAAGCTGGAATATACATTTTCTGACAGGAGATGGTTTACGAAGGAGGAGCTGGAGGCTGAAACGGATTTTGCAGGAAAGGATGCTCTTGGTTTTCATGTCCCGGGATTTTTCGATAAAGTGCTTGATATAAAGGAATGTCATCTTCAGCCGGAACCATCGGATTCAATAAGGAATGCGGTAAGAAGGTATGCCCACAGGAAGGGGCTTTCATTTTTCAATCTGCGTCAGCAGAGCGGATTCCTCCGCAATCTGATCATCCGCAGTTCAGGAAGCGGTGATATAATGGTGATTGTGGTTTTTTTCCTTGATGAGCAGGAGAGAATAGAAGGACTACTGGATTATCTTTCTGAGGAATTCCCCCGGATAACTTCCCTGTGGTATATTATAAACAGGAAGAAGAATGATTCCCTGGCTGACCAGGAACCTGTGCTGTACCGGGGTGATGATCATCTGACCGAAGAGATTGACGGACTTAAATTCAGGGTAGGACCTAAATCTTTTTTTCAGACCAATACCCGTCAGGCTGAAAAGCTGTATGCCATTGCACGGGAATTTGCCGGTCTGACCGGAAAGGAAACAGTATATGATCTTTATACCGGAACAGGAACGATAGCAGCCTATATGGCTTCCCGGGCAGCCAGGGTGACCGGTATTGAATATATTGAGGAAGCAGTGCGGGATGCGCGGATCAATTCAGAAATCAACAATATAAAAAATACGGAATTTTTTTCAGGAGATCTGAAGGATGTTCTCTCCGGAAGTTTTTTCAGGGATCACGGATATCCTGATGTAGTCATTACTGATCCTCCGAGGGCCGGGATGCATCCGGATGTTGTAAGATCAATAATGGAGGCCGGATCCGGTAAGATAGTCTATATCAGCTGTAATCCCGCAACGCAGGCCAGGGATATTTCCATGCTTGCCGAAAGATATGAAGTGGAGAAAGTTCAGCCTGTTGATATGTTTCCGCAAACACATCATGTTGAAAATGTAGCTCTTCTGAAACTTAAGAATGAAATTTAAATACAATGGAATAGTACGTTAAACTTTTGGGTTTATTGATTTAAGTCAGATATATATGACTGAGTATGAGTGACTTATTAAACTGATTTTATTTGATAATATATTGTTACTTAGCTGTTTATGTAAATATAAGGAACTGTTGAGATAACAATGGAACCAAAAATATTGTATATTTGTCTATTCTGATAGGTGAAAGTTAATGTCGTCTGAAACTCAATTTACTAATGAGATCATATCTCTGATGTACAATCAGAGTATTGATGAACATCTGGCAAGTCTCAGGTATGCCGGTATAATCCAGCAGGCGCTGATGCCTGATGCTGAACATCTTGGTGCGTTGTTCAGAGATCATTTCGTGTTTTTCCTTCCGCGTGATATTGTCAGTGGTGATTTTTATTATGCACTTCGCTACAGGCATTATATCTGTGTTGCTGCCGGTGACTGTACCGGACACGGTGTTCCCGGCGCTCTTTTAAGCATTATGGGTATTAGTTTTCTGAATGAGATTCTGCAGGCCAGATGTGAGCCCAGGGCCAACAGGGTTTTGAATTTCATGAGGGAGAAAGTGATGAAGGCTCTTCATCAGACTGGTGAGAAATCCGAAGCCAAGGACAGTATTGACATCGGGCTTTGTGTTTTTGACACAGAATCGCATAAGCTTCAGTATTCCGGTGCAAACAGACCGCTTTTAAGAATAAGGAACGGCGAAGTTTCGGAGTTCAAGCCGGATAAAATGTCGATTGGTCTGGCACCCGTTCATGAGCATCCTTTTACGAATGTGATTATGGATACCCGGCCGGAGGATACTTTTTATCTTTATACCGACGGATTTTCGGATCAGTTCGGAGAGCTTACCGATAAGAAATTCAAGCATAATCAGTTGAAAAAGGTTATTGCAAGTGTGTCTGGTCTTCCCATGAGTCGTCAGAAAGAGATTCTGGAAGATACTTTTTATGACTGGAAGGGGAATACCGCGCAGATAGACGACGTGCTGATTTTCGGATTCAGAATATAATCAGGCAGATTATGATGAGGCTTATAGCTTTCAGGATCAGGAATTTCAGGTCGATAACCGATACCGGCTGGCAATCGCTTTCCCCTGACAACATAACCTGTCTTATTGGTCAGAATGAATCAGGGAAGACTTCCATCCTCGAGGCGCTGAAAGTTTTTTATACCGGAGTTATTTCCGAAGATGTTCTGCGAAGCGATCTCTCGCTTCCGGAAGTAAGCTGCCGTTTCAGGATTCCTGAAGGCTGGCTTCTGAGTATAACGGATAATCCCCGTCCCGAGCTAAGAGAGCTCCTTACCGGACTTGACAGTCTGGAGCTGACAAGGGCGTGGATAGCTGATCTGTCTTCGGTGATCAGGGTCAGTGGGGCTGTCAGTCAGTATCTTGATTCGCTTGAGGATGCCTGGAAGATTTACCTGGGGGATGTGACCCTCAGGCTTGAAGAAGAGATGGATAATATTGATGTTCTTGAAGCTACTCTTGAGAATATCATCCGGCAGGAATCCCTGTTGAGTTCGCAGCTGCCCCCGAGGGATTCCGCGAAAAAGCCTTTTGCTTTCCTGTCGAGGAGAAACGGGGAAGGATCAGCTGATGCCGCAGTTAATCCCGAGTTGTATTCAGAGCTGGATGATCTTCGTGATAAGAAAGTCAGGATCACCAATGAGCTGGAGAACAAAAAACTGGTTAAAAATGCCGGGGAGAAATGGAAGGAGATCCTCGACAGGTATTCTATGCATGAAAAGCATATGGGTGATCTCTTTCTGAAGCTTGAGGAAAGACATCAGAAACTCACTCTTCTCATGAAGCCTTTTGATGATGAGGATGTTGCATGGAAGAGTGTTCTGCATGATTATCGCAAAACCAGGGACGACCGTGATATGATAAAGTCGGAACTGGACAGGCATATTGCTTTTTCGGGATATCTTCTCAACGGCTTCAGTGAAGCGGAAGCCGAAGAAAAGGTCGGTGAGATAATTCAGTCTTACAAATCGCAATATAACAGTGAGATGCTGGGGAAGAAATATTTTGCCCACTGTCCCATATTTGAGTTTTTCGAGGACTTCAGCAGTCTTCTTCCCAACCGTATTGATTTGCATGATATTATTTCAGGGAATGAAAAGGTTGAGGGATATAAGGCTGCAAGAAATTTCCTTACCATAGCAAGGCTGGATTATTCATTTTTCCAGCAGCGCTCCAGCAGGATACTGAAGCAAAAGATTGAGAATATAAATCAGACGCTTACAACGGATTTCCAGGATTTCTGGCAGCAGTCGATAGGTCGTAACAATAAGATTCACATACAGTTTGAACTGGATCATTATGATGCATCCGCTGGCCGGAAATCAGGCAAGCCCTATCTTGAGTTCTGGATCAAGGATGACGGAGAGAGGCTTTATCCCAAGCAGCGCAGCAGGGGAGTGAGGTGGTTTCTGTCATTTTACCTGGAACTGAAGGCATCGGCAAATATTAACCGCGAAATGGTTTTGCTGGTGGATGAACCGGGAGTGAGCCTTCATGCCAGGGCACAGGAAGATGTTTTGAAAGTGTTTGAGGATATAAGGGAAAGGATTCAGGTTGTTTATACAACACATTCACCTCATCTGGTTGAAATCAACAAGCTTCATCGTGTTCTCGCCATTCAGCGGGATGATATTGACAGTATGAGGAGTTCCACGAAGATTCTGGATCCTCTTCAGCTTTCGTCGGCCACACCCGATACCCTCAGTCCTCTTCAGAGCATTCTCGGAAATCCTCTTCCCGTGGAAGGTGCTGCACCCGGCAAGTCCAATCTCATTGTCAATGACAACGGAACGTTTTATCTCATCAATGCCATTCTTCATCTTACGGGCTCAGGCAGCAGTATAAGCGTGATTCCTTCGACCGGTGTTTCTTCAATTCCCTTACTGTGTAATATATTAATGGGATGGGGACTCGATTTTCTTGTACTTCTTTTCAAAAACGACATGGAGGAAGATATTGTTGAGTCATTGCAGGAGACTGTATATAAACCGGGAAGTAACGGAAAGGAAACAATTATCATTATGCCGGAAAATTTCCATAACTCGGAAGATCTTCTGTCAACACTTGATTTTAAGAATCATATTCTCAAGACCAGGGAAGGTATCACAGTGTCCAATTCTGATTATGTCCGGGAAAAAGAAATGCCGCGTAATTTTATTTTTTCAAGATTCCTTTCCGAGGTGATGGATGGTGATATCCGGCTGTCGGATTTTGATGAGGAGACCAATGAGAATTTCAGACATTTAATTGATAAGCTGAAAGGTCATAAATAAGCCTTAAAATATTTTGCACTTAATGCCCTATTTCCTATTTTTGTCGCATCGCAGTCAGGTGATCGCAGACTGTCGTTTTTTTATATACTGGAGAGATGGGTGAGTGGCTTAAACCAACAGTTTGCTAAACTGTCGTATGGGTAACTGTACCGGGGGTTCGAATCCCCCTCTCTCCGCAAGGCAGCCTTTTAGCGGATCATGAAATAATTCTTCTTTCGCCGTTATGAAATCAATATTTTACCTGATTCTTTTCTTCCTCCTTGTAAGCTGTTCCGGTCGTGAAACAGAAACAATTCCGGGAATAATTTTCGACACTGATCTGGGACCTGATTATGATGATGCCGGCGCCATGGCTGTTCTTCATGCGATGGCAGACAGCGGGAAGGCAGAAATCCTGGCAACCCTGTCTTCCAACAGGCATGAACTTGTTGCCCCGTCTATTGATGTAATAAACACCTATTTCAACCGTCCCGGTCTTCCTGTCGGAGCACCAAAAACGGGTGGAATATCCATGGGTTCCGGTCAGCACTGGGCTGACTCCATTGTATCCGGGTATCCTCACAGAATAAGATCGACGGAAGAGGTTCCGGATGCCGTGGATATTTACCGTGAGATACTGAGTAAACGTCCGGATAAAAGTGTTACTGTTGTAACGGTCGGGTTTCTTACAAACCTCAGCAATCTCCTTAAGTCGGAACCTGATGATCACAGTCCGCTGAACGGACGGGAACTGGTTGAAAGGAAAGTAAAAAAACTTGTTTCAATGGCCGGTTCTTTCCCGGAAGGGAGGGAATTCAACGTTTATACCGATTCCGCGGCTTCGAAGCATGCTTTGGACAACTGGCCCGGAGAAATAATATTTACCGGTTTTGAAATCGGATCAGGAATCTTTACCGGACTGAAGCTTATAGCTTCGGGGATTGAAGACAGTCCTGTCAGGGATGTATACCGGATCAGTATTCCCCTGTCTCCCGGAGACAGAAACGGAAGGATGAGCTGGGATCACACTGCTGTTCTGATAGCTGTATACGGTACAGAAGGCTTTTTTGACACGGTAAGGGGAAGGATTATTGTGAATCCGGACGGTTCAAATGGCTGGGAGAATGATCCCGCCGGCCGGCATTCATATGTAGTGATGAAAATGCCTTTTGATGACATGGCTTCATTTGTTGAATCAAGAATGATGCATGTCCCCTCCGGGAAATAATGATTTTTCTTCCGGCAGTTTCATGGGATCTTCGGGATTTAGCTCATAGCTGAATCCTTTTTCTGAAGCTTTCATTACAAGGACTTTGAAAAGGACAAGGTTTGCAAGAATTGATTCAGCCCTGTATGATGATATTTTTGCTGTTTTCCGGAATTTTGTAAAGCTTATTGATCCGTTAGCGGCAAGATAATCCATCAGGATATTTTCGGCTTTGCCGAATTTTACCATAACCCCGGTATTTTTCCCCTCTTTACGCCATACCTGAAGAAGGATCCGGTTTGCCAGGAGGTTCTGGTCGTTATTTCTGAAATATGCCAGCCATTTCCCGTTTTCGTTCTGTGCCAGGTAAGGCCTTTTCGTTCCTCTGGATACATCGACTTCAAGTATTGTTTTTATTCCGGCTGTATGCTGCTTAATAGTGTATGTTATTTCAGGCCGGCAGAATATCTGGGCTGCGGTATCGACCATATATATTTCTTCTTCGGACTGTATTCCTGCTATGCTTCCGTTATCCCTGACACCAATCAGCAATTTTCCGCCGTCGGTATTTGAAAATGCCGATAATGTTTTTGCTATTTTCCTCGAGTCAGATACGCAATATTTGAAATCGACATGTTGATTTTCACCCTCTTCAATTAACTTTCTGAGATAGTATTCCATCTTTCCGGTTTTATTTTAAGGATTTCGAATGACCGCCTTCTGCTGCGGTTCATTTTCCTTGTCACAGCAATATTCCTGCCAGGGATGCAGAGATATATGATGCCATGGTTCCGCAGAGCATAGCTTTAAATCCGAGTCTGGCCAGATCAGCTTTCCGGTCTGGAGCCATTGCACCTATTCCTCCGATCTGGATAGCTATTGAACTGAAGTTGGCAAATCCGCAAAGCGCAAAGCTTGCAATAACTATTGCCTTTGGACTAAGGCTGCCTGCCTCGATAACCGGAGCCAGGTCAGTATATGCAACGAATTCGTTTATTACCATTTTTGTACCCATAAGAGATCCCACTTCGAATGATTCTGATACAGGCACACCCATTACAATCGCAAAAAGGGAGAAGACAAGTCCGAACACATCCTTGAGCCGCAGGTTTTCGATGTCCAGTCCGACAAAATCAAGTGAAGCTCCGATGAGTGAAAGCAGCTGTCCGAAATATCCCAGGAGGGCATCGGCCAGGGCTACCAGCGCTATTACGCCAATCAGCATTGCAATAACATTTGTGGAGATTTTCCATCCGTCGGATGCCCCATGGGAGATTGCATCCATGATGTTGGCATGTTCCTTTTTTATTTCCAGTGTTACTTTGCCCTTTGTTTCGGAGACCTGGGTTTCGGGGAACACTATTTTTGATATTACCAGGGCTCCGGGTGCTGCCATAAGGCTGGCTGCCAGAAGGTATGATGCGGGAACGCCCATGGATATATATACAGCCATCACTCCGCCGGCTATACATGCCATGCTTCCGGTCATTGATGCCAGAAGTTCCGACATTGTCATTCCCGACAGGTACGGTCTGATCATAATCTGGGCTTCCACCTGGCCCACAAATGCACTGGCAACATTTGAGAGAGCCTCACTTCCGCTGACCTGCATTGCCCAGTGCACAAACCTGGCGATAAGGGCAACTATTCTCTGCATTAGTCCTATATGATAGGCCATTGCAACAAGAACGCAAACAAATATTATTGTAGGGATAAGGATAAACAGGAAAACTCCGCCCGAAACAATTGTCGGCGGTAATATATCCTGGACTTTTGTCAGATCGCCGAATACGAATGATCCGCCTTCCTGGGAGAAGTCAAGCAGTTTATTTATGGCTTTGCCAAGCCAGTAAAATATTTCCTGGCCTATTGGAACCTTGAGAATGAATATGGCAAGCGCAATCTGTAATCCGAGACCGGTAAATACCAGCCTGTAATTAATCGCTTTCCGGTTATTCGACCATAGGAATGCAAGGCCGAGAATCACTATTATCCCTATGATCCCAGTAAATCGTGCCATGTAAGTCTGAATTTTCAAAAAGTATGAGCCAAACCTACATTTTTTTTCAATACACTGGTATCACAAAGGGGAAAGATTTTATCTGTATATTCCTGCCTGACCATTACGGGGAAGGGCTCTGTAAATTCTTTTTACATCTGCTCTTGCCAGTCTGATTTTTATAGAGGGATTGTATTCCGGGATCCTGAAGGTTATTGTCCTGATCAATGCTGCTGTGGTGGTTTTCAGCCTGTCTCTGAAGTCAAACAGAAATCTGTGGAAATTATCACCTGCATTTAGTTTCTCATACTGGTATATATATAGCTTTATACCGTTCTCCATTGTAAGGATGAAGTTGACCGGCTCAATATCAGCAGTATCGGGAATCATATCAGGCTGATATTCAGATGTGTCCTTTGGAGCCATTTTTATCAGAAGAGGTTCTTTCCTGATTGAGGAGATGTCCGAGTCAATGGTGAAAGGGATTGAAAACATGTTAAGGATTGCATATTCATCTCTTTTCAGGATACTGCTGATACTCTTTTTCAGAATTCCGGCAGTATGAACAACAACACCGCCGATTTCAAGATTTACCGTGTTGCCGGCAAGGTTGACTGTCATGCAGATTGAATCGGAGGCAGCCAAAGTAACCTTTGACTGGTAATATGCCTTTTCCTTTAAAAGGGACAGGTATGCCGAATCGGCAAGAAATTTTTGGTCAGGAAGGTTTTTTGTATTTTCATCAGTGCCGTATTTACTTCTCAGTTCATCAAGCTTTTTTTCAGGAGCAGACAGTGACATTATAAGATGGGATAACATCAGAAGGCCGGTCAGTATAACTGCAAGGGTGAACCGGGGCTTTTTCCGGACTGCCGGAGGTTTTATTCCTTCTTTCATCTGTCTATAATTTAACTTTAATGGTCAGATAACCTGTCCCGATTTATCGGGAAACTCCCATGAATCTAAAGTCATACCCGTGTGTGTAAAATCTTTACATGGTCGTTTCATAATCTGAAATTCAGAAAATATAAACTTTTGATCCCACATTCAGTGTTCTGAATACCACTTCGAGGTCTTCATCACCCAGCCTGACGCATCCGTGAGTCACCGGCATCCCTATCAGTCTTTTATAAATTGTTCCATGGATCAGGTATCCGTCACCAAGGCTCAGGGAATAATTTCCGAGAACTCCGTGTTCATACCTGGACGGATGATTGTGTGGGGGAACCGGCAATCCCTCTTCAACGAATGCCCAGTCGGGTCTGGTCCATACGGGTCTGACTGTTTTTGCCTGTATCCGGAATTTTCCCTTGGGTGTTTTGAATAACCAGCTTTTGCCTTCCTCTGTCTGAAGCATCTTATAGCTTCCTGAACTGCAGAATCCTGTTCTTATTTCCTTTTTGTTCCTGTAAAGGTGAAAAGTATTGTCGGTGGTGTTAATCACAAGGTATGACTGGCCCGTGGTATAGGAATTATATTTTCTTTTGAGTCTTTCAGTATCCCTTTGAAGCCCGGTAATGGCTTTCCGGTATTCAGGGTCCTCCTTTAATCCGGCTGCAGCGAAAGGGGATACTCCGCTTCCTGCCGGAAGTTCCTGGGCAAGAGGGACGATCCAGGCGAAGAAGACAATCAGCAGGATAAGAGCTGCAGAAACTGCAAGGAACATGTATATCTTTCCGGCAACAGCATGAAGATTTTTATTTTCCCGCATTTCTTTCAGGTCTGTCATGGTTTGGGATTCATTCTTCAAAAATCTTTTTCTGATCATACAATGATCCTACAATTGTTACCGGGGTTCCGGTCTTTACATACCTGAAAACAGCATCAATATCATTATTGGTAAGGGCAATGCATCCTTCGGTCCAGTCGGCTCCCCTGCCGCCGCCGCCGTGAATCTCTACTGATCCGCCTATGTCAGCGGAAGGAGGGAGGGTGCCATTACTGATATCCCTTTTAAATCTTGCCATATCCTCATTGTTAGGATAATTGAGGAGCAGTGCCCTGTGATATTTTGTAGCCGCACCTTCCAGTTTCCTGACAATCTTATACATACCTTCGGGAGTTGCCATGTCTCCACTGATTCTTTTATTACCTATCCAGTATTTACCTAATTCTGCAGAATATTCCTTTATTTTTTTCCCTCCATGATACAATATCAGTTTTCTTGCGAACTTATCAACAATTATTGAATAGCTGCCGGTTTTTACCGATTCAGATAATGTAATGTCAATCCATCTTTTCCACCGGGGGAAGGATTGAAAATACTCTCTTAAATTGATATCGGCAAATTCCAGGGAAGACATCAGCAGGTTTTCAGACTCCGCAATACAGGAGTCTGCACCGATAAAATTTCCTGCATCAAAAGCTGTTTTCGCATCTCTCAGGAGCATTTTTCCCCTTGATATTCTCTCCCGTATCGGGGGCGGGTAGGGGAAAGTACCGTAATGTTCACTGATATTTTTTACAAGTTTGTTGAGGGAGTCGATAGCCAGTATCTGCCGGTCTCTCATTTCAGTTTTAAGTAGCGAAGTCTTTTTATCTGCGGAATCTGACAATTTTGCCGAAAGTATGGCATAGTCTTTTACAAGGTCATATTTACGGAGGCAGATGAATTTCTTATTTTCTCTTTTCCAGATTGCCATAGCCGAATCATAGGAGACAAGAGCCTGTTTATACAGTCCGGGGGTATAGCTGTCTGCCTGCTTTGCCGATGCACGCGACAATGAATGCAGTGCGGCTTTAATTTCAGCGGCCGGAGGAACGGGAAAGGGGTAAAAGGCAAGAAATCCCCCTGACAGCACTGTCAGAAGGATTGGTAAGATAATCAATACATTCCTTGTTTTCTTTCCCATACCGGATTGTTCATTTTCCGGGCCGGCAGCACAAATTCATCAGTCTGACGGTTAACACAGTGATTTTCAGAGCAGAATCAGAATCTGATTCTGGCTTTTGTAAGCACTTCTTTCATTTCACTGTTTAGTCCCTCAGCTTTTGCCTTGGCTGATTTAACCATGTTCAGGGCATCCATGAATGAGCCTTTGTCGAAGAGGCCCTGTGCTTCAGAAACTGCACCTTCCACACCAGCAAGGTCGGCTTTTATCTGTTCAATGACCTGGGCTCCTTCCTTGCCTCTCGGAAGCCTGGAAACAAGTCTTGTGTTTTCTGTGATCACGTTTCTGATATCATTCAGGAGGTTCCCGGCTTCCTGTTTAACTTCCTCTTTCCTGGCATCGACACCGGCGGCTGCCTGATTTGCCATATTTGCTACCTGATTGAGCCTGTCCTTTTCGTCGCCGAATTTTTTGAAAAGCTTTGATTTCTGGAGTTCAATATCTACTAGAATGGCATTCATTGAATCCTGGATTGCTGCAAATTCGTCGGGCAAATACACGTCAGCCTGGACAGTCCTGGCTGCTTCAATAGCTGTTTTGGCTGCATCCAGCTGAGCCTGTGGTTCTTTTCCACAACCTGCAAGGATTGCAATCATTATTATGCCTGCAAATCCCATTGACATTCTGTTTTTCATCTGTCTGTAATTTAATATTAATGGTAAAATAACTTGTCCCGGTTTATCGGGAATTCGTTCTGATTCGTCGGGAACCTGCTCCGGTTTATCGGGAACTCGTCCTGATTCGTCGGGAACCTGCTCCGGTTTATCCGGGGAACTTCCATGAATCCAAAATCATACCAGTTTGTATTAATTCTTTACATGGAGGTTTCATTTTTTAATTGTTTTTAATTCTGAATTTGTTTAAAACTTCATGATTTTTCTGGATTATTTTCCATTGGTCCGGAAAATCTCTGCAAAGTTATATCATTTTATTTGAATTGACAGTAAGGATGTAAGGGAAATATTTTCTGAAACAATACAGAAAAATTATGTACAACATAATGGCTTTCCCGATCCGTTTCCCGGCTCGTTTCCCGGTTATTTTCAGGTTCATTTCGCAGCACGTTTTCTGTATTTTGTTCCGGTTTATTTCCTGATCCATTCCCGGCTCAATAAGGATCTTGTATTTCCGGTCCGGCCATTGCTACTCCTGCCGGATGAAGCCTGAAGAGTATTTTTATTGTTTCCCCGTGTGCTTTCAGGACTTCGTCCAGTTTTTTATAACATTCAGGTGCTTCATCGGCATCGGCTCCCCGGAGTTCAATCTTATTCCGTTTCATTTT
Source organism: uncultured Rikenellaceae bacterium (assembly GCA_964522415.1). Taxonomy (GTDB): domain Bacteria; phylum Bacteroidota; class Bacteroidia; order Bacteroidales; family VadinHA17; genus LD21. Next base: position 105,974 of record CAZFVQ010000008.1, read on the forward strand.
CTTTTTCACTTCATCAAAATCCACCAGGCCTTTTGAAACTATACCGAGTCTTCTTGTGCCGTCCCGGTTTTTTATCCATCTTCTTTTTCCGGCCGATTTTGTTCTCGACATTACCCTTCCCGCGCCGTGAACTGTTGTATACAATGCCTGTCTGGACAATTCGCTGTCAACACCTTCAATAATTACCGAATCGTCGGACATCGTTGAACCGATGAATCCTTTCTGTCCGGGGAATGCCGGTGTGCATCCCTTTCTGACGACCCAGTACTGTTCTCCGAAATGTTCTTCCTTCCAGGCAAAGTTGTGATTATTATGTACTTCAAAGGTAACATCCGGGTTTCCAAGTATTTCCAGTACTTTTTGTACCACGAGTTCCCTGCCCGCGTAGGCATATTCCCCGGCAAGGTTCATGGCTTCGATATAGGAACGGGCTATTTCCGAATCCTGGTCGAAAAGGATTGGAGGGGCATCCATGCTTCCTTCCCTGACTTTTTCATCAAAGGAATAACCTCTTGACATTGCTATGAAACCCATGGTTGTCCTGTGTCCGAATCCTCTTGATCCGAAGTGGACGCCTATCCATAGAAATCCGTCTTCATCCTTAAACAGGTCAACAAAATGATTTCCACTGCCTACTGTTCCGAGTTGTTCCTTTGCCAGTCCGGCAAGCTGGCGTTGCGGAGTGAATTCAGCCCTGTTGATTTTTTCCAGGACAGGATGGTCGACAGGTTCATTATTTGGTCTTCCTATTCCGAAAGAGATTCTTCTGACGATTTCGTCCATTACTTTTGCTATGCCGGCCGATCTGGCAGGAATGTCAGTTCTTACGGCATAGTTCCCGCAGGCAATATCGAAGCCAACTCCTGAAAGAGAGATCTTGTTGTTGTAGGCGACAGCACCTCCTATGGGATGTCCGTAACCATAATGTGCATCAGCATTAAGTACGGCAATATCTTTTTCAGAGCTGATACAGTTCCTTATTTGCCTGATGGAATTTTCATCAATGAGATCTCTTCCGAATATTGTAATATTTCCAATTTTTTCAACTTTCATTTCTTCACCTTTCACTTCTTCACCCTTCACTTCTTCACCTTAGGCTTCTTCACCTTACGCTTCTTCACCTTACGCTTCTTCACCTTAGGCTTCTTCACCTTACGCTTTCGTCTTATATTTCAGTTTTATCTGTGTGTTTTGCAATCTGCTTGTTTTTAATCAATGATGATCTTTGCTATCACATTTTTCACGAATGACCCCATGTAAATCCTGAAATCCCTTGAATTTGATCCTGAATAAGGATTCAGCAGGGATGGATTCAATTAATCTGATTAAGTGTACCTCAACTATTTCCCAATAATATAATCAAATTATTTATCATTAGCCATCTTTATAGGCAAAATCAAACAATTGTCAGATATGCAGACATTTGCAAGCAGAGGTTGATCGGGGACCATCCCTTTTGTTATTTTGGCGTTATGCTTCCGGTTCAGTCAATATATGCCACACAGTCGATCTGGACAAGTATTCCGTCGCGTCCCATCAGATCGGCTGTGCATCCCGAATATGACCTGGCGGGTTTCGGATCTGGAAAGAATGTTTTATATACTTCGTTAAGCGGGCCAATGTTGTTGTTGGGATCCACCAGTGTCATATGTACTTTTAATACATTTGCCATGGATGTGCCTGCCTGTTCAAGCTGGTTTTTCATGTCGGTGAGGGCGCTGGCTATCTGCACCCTGATATCTCCGGGCTCGGCTCTCCGGTGTTCGTACCAGCCTCCTATGCCACTGAGAAAAACAAAGTGTCCCGAGCGGATACAAAGACTTACCGGAGCCGAACCTGTGTAAACCGGAGGTATTTGTTCCTTTTTTGGATGCCATTCCCCACTTTTCTCAGTTTTACCCAGGATTGCCAATTCATGTCCTGCAGCACCGGCAAGCGGTACTGTCGCAAGATTCTTTAATACATCTCTTCTTTTCATTTGTCAATAATTTAATTTTAATGCTCAGATACCTGGTCCCGGTTCCTCGGGAACCTACTCCGGTTCCTCGGAGACCAACCTGTCCCGATTTATCGGGAGCCTGTTCCGGTTTACCGGTAACCTGTCCCGGTTTATCGGGAACCTCCCATGAATATAAAGTTATACCCGTGTGTATAAATTCTTTACATGGTTGTTTTATTTTTTCAATTTTTTCGAAGGGAAGATACAAAACATTCTCTGACTGAAAAGCAGAATTATTTTTGTGTTTTATCCGGTGATTGATCTTATTGCTTCCCGGAGTATTGCAGCGGATTCTGCAAGGGAAATGATTTCATCATTTGCAAGGGGACTCTCGATTATTCTGCTAACGCCCTTGTCAGAAACCATAGACGGCACACTCAGGCAGACATCACTTATTCCGAATTCACCGTCAAGGAGCGTTGAAACGGTCATAAAGCTGTTTTCTCCTCTGAGGATTGTACCTGTTATTCTGACCATTGCCAGTCCCACGGCGAAATGTGTTGATCCCTTGTATGATATTATATGATAGGCTGAATCGCGGACCTGTTGTTCAATCTTTTTCCTTTCAGATTTCCAGTCCTCGCATTTTCTGCAGAAAGGGCAGTATTCGTCTATATTTATTCCGCCAATATGGGTCATTGACCAGGCAGCAAATTGATTATCACCGTGTTCGCCAAGGATATATGCATGAACATTATGTACATTAATATCACAGTGTTTGCTGAGGAGATGTCTGAAGCGGGCGCTATCGAGAACAGTTCCCGAACCGATTACTCTTCCTCTTTTCCATCCTGATCTTTTAAGGGCCACCCATGTCATTACGTCCACCGGATTGCTTACGATCAGCATTATCCCGTTTTTGTTATGTACGGCAATTTCTTCGGCAATATTACCTACTATTTCTGCATTCCTGCGAAGGAGATCAAGGCGTGTTTCACCGGTTTTTTGTGCTGAACCGGCTGTAACAACGATTACTGCCGCATCAGCATAATCATACGGTGAGCCTTCCCGGATGTTGACAGTGGGGAAGAAGGGTTGTCCGTGTATCAGATCGAGGACCTGTCCTTTAACAAGATCTTCGTTTCTGTCCATAAGAACAATTTCATCGGCCAGTCCGCTTTGTGCGAGGGCATAGCTGTATGTTGCCCCGACGTTTCCGGCTCCGACAACAACCACTTTACGATGCAGATATGGATTTGACATAATTTTCTTTCATTAAACGAATGGATTCATGTTATTAAGCAGCAGTAATATCATTTTACGGGGTTAAATTCAATCTTCTCCGGAAATTAAACAATTATATTCATAGATTGTTCCCAAAATTTGTCTGTTCTGACAGATCAGTATTGCGTTATCTTTTTTATCTTGTATAGAAATTTCCATGTGTAGTCAGACAAACGGAATTGATGATTCCGGGTTGCGAGCGGAAATCATTGCTAATGTGACTGACGGGGCTGATGCATGGCCGCAGGGAAGTTCTTCATGTTCTGTTAAAGCTGAACAATGGCGTTAATTACAGCGGCAGTCAGACTGTCTTCTGAGTTCCGCAGATCAGAATCTGCCCGGAATAGAGTTTGCCTTTTCCCAGGCAAGAGATAAAATAAGATGCCATGGGTACCACTATAAGAAGAATAATTTCCACAGAACAATCACCATTGCCGGTAATATTGTTCAGGCCGGCAGTCCACCGGAATCAAGAAGTTGTTCTTATCAGTTTTGATAAAAACTATCAGATAATCACCAGACTGAAAAACATCGAAGGTGTATCGTGGAGCAATGATCTGAGAAGCTGGTATATAACGAAAGAATTATTTAATCCGGATTTTTTCCGGAATTATCTAAAGAATCATGCCATTCTTGATTATTCAGCTATTACTGCATCCGAAACGGGACAGAAAACAGATAAGCAGTTTCCTTTTCTTTCTCCCGGACACGCTGCAGCCCTTGAAGCATACAGGAAATGGCTCAGTCACAGGCGGTACAGTGAGAGTACAATAAAAACCTATGCCGGTATGATCAGGGTATTCCTGCAGGAGGCAGGTAATCGGCCGGTCCGGGAGATAAGCAATGATTATGTAGTGGATTATATTTACAGGAATGTGGTTGACAAGGGTTACAGCTTTGCCTATCAGAATCAGATGGTCAGTGCCCTTAAGCTTTTTTTCAGGGTGGTTGCCAATGAGGAGATTGACATAGAGGCGATCAGACGTCCCCGTCCGGAACACAGGTTGCCCAGTGTTCTGAGTAAGGAGGAGGTGAAACAGATCTTAACTGCCTCTTTCAATATGAAGCACCGTACAATGCTGAGTCTTATATATGCCTGTGGTCTTCGGCGGAGTGAGCTTCTCAACCTGAAACCCGGGGATATTGACAGCAAGCGCGGACTTCTTCTGGTCAGGCGGTCGAAAGGGTACAAGGACAGGCTTATACCGGTTTCTGAGAAGATCATAGAGATGCTGCGTGAATATTACAGAACATACCGGCCGGCTGTCTGGCTGTTTGAAGGCTGGCAGTCCGGAAACCAGTACTCCCCAACCAGTCTGCAAAAAGTTTTGAAGCAGTCTGTCAGGAAGGCCGGCATACGCAAGCCGGTCACTTTACACTGGTTAAGGCACAGTTATGCCACTCATTTGCTGGAGAGCGGTACAGACCTGCGTTATATTCAGGAGCTGTTGGGTCACAAGAGTTCCAGGACCACCGAGATTTACACACATGTATCCGTCAGCAGCATTCAGAAGATAAGATCGCCTTTTGACGACCTGTGACTTCCCGGCCAGACAAAATATAAAATTCACCTCAGCTACACAATAACCACCCGAATTCGCAATTATTGTGTACTTTTGGTATACATATAAGTAAGTT
>CAZFVQ010000009.1:0-107534 GCA_964522415.1 uncultured Rikenellaceae bacterium
CATCCAGCACAACAACACCACCGCTTCTTTGTGATGCACTGTCAAGCTCCTGCAGAGCAACCACCTCAGCATCAATACGTTTAATCACATCAGCTACTCTCTGATAATCAACAACATCATCCATTCCCCGGCAATTCCTCACATTGTAACTCAATATTTTGACTGTCTGTGTCGATTCCTGCTTGTTCCGGTTACAACCACCTGCAGAAGTAATAAGTACGGTGATGGCAGACAGAAATATTAACAGTAGATTTCTCATTTTCTGTAATTTTAAGTTTTTAAGGTTGATAATAATCCAAATTCTTTAAACCGCGGATATCTTCTGAACCACGGTATATTCTTAACCACCGCATTGTTTAAGCTGCTGACATTCTCCGAACCGCCGGCAACATTTAAGCTGCTGACATTCTCCGAACCGCCGGCAACATTTAAAACCCGGGTATTTTTTTAACCGCCGGATCGCAAAGACCGTGTACTCCCTGCGATCCCTGCGGTTAAAATATAATCTTTACAAGTATTTCGGTTTTTACCATCCCGGATTTTGTCCCAGATTCGGATTGGTGATCAGATCTGTTGCCGGAATAGGATAATAATACATTTTATCTTCCCATTTTCTTTTAATATTGTTCATCCAGGTCAGTTCCCCGCTTGTACCATTCTTCAGCAACTGAGGATTGGTTTTTTCGTCAATCGTGGGAGACACATCAACATATGTCACTCCTGACACTTCCGGGAATGGTTTCGTGCCCTGGTAAAAAGCAACATCCGGAATTCCATCCTCATTAAGATCCATAGGAGTATTAAGTTCAGGAACATAAAACCCGTTCCATTCCATATGCATGAGTTCACCCCTTTTCCATCTGAGGATATCGGCAAACCTGAATCCTTCAAGGCAGAGTTCAATCCCTCTTTCCCTTCTGACTTCCAGAATAACCGGATCACTAATGTCGGGGAAATAATTCGCTGTCAGATAAGGATCAGCCACAACGGGCTTTGCATCGAGTCCGCCGGTTATTCCGGCTCTTGCCCTCAGTGCTCCGACAGTAGCTGCCCAGTCAGCATCAGTAAGGGTGCCGAGCTCTGCTTTTGCTTCAGCATAATTCAGCAGTACTTCTGCAAAACGGAAAATAGAAATCGAATTTGTATTAAGCCTTTCGGAATCATAATACATATCATCCAGAGCCCATTTAATCGGCTGGTAACCTGTAAATGTATAGGAAAAAACAGGTGGCGCGGCTATCGGGGTACCTCCTACAATACGTTTATAATCTCCCATACGGATTGTCTGCTGCAGCCTCATATCCCTTCCTTTTACCTCATCCCTGAACAGCATCTCGGGCCAGTCAGGATTATCGGTAAAGGGAGTTCCGTCAATATTGAGATAAGTGTTTACGAATGTCCGGATAAAACTTGCCTTGTCTCCGTAGGTACCGCTTGTCCAGTACCAGTTTGCATCATTGAGTATCTTAAGGGATATATCCGATATTGCTGAAAGCATCACTTCAGCGGCAACAGGATCATCACTGGTAAACAGTGTCCGGTATGATGTCCCGGGTCCCCCGGCAGTATAAAGCGAATAGCCGCCTTCATCCATCACTTTTCGTGCAGCAGTTTCGGCATTGGTCAGCCAGGTGGCTGCCGTGGACTGCAGGTTGAGTTCCGTATGATATTTTCTGAAAGTGCCTTCAAACAGACATATCCTCGATTTTAAGGCATATGCAAGATATTTCGTTATCGTACTGCGTGTAGGATCAGAAGATACGGTGATATTTTCACAGGCATAGTTAATATCTGCCAGAACGGAATCCATCACGAGTGTCCGGCTGTCCCTTCCTCCATAAAGAATAAGTGTGTCGGATACATCAAGTGGTTTGCCGACCCAGGGAACATCACCGAATCTTTTTACTTTCTCGAAATAAAAATAGGCCCTGAAAAATTTTGCAATGCCAAGGTAGTTTTTCCTGACATTGGCATCAACAGCCGGATCGTTGCAGTTGACAATGAAATAATTCAGATTCCTCAGATCGGTCCAGGTCCACTCTGTACTAAGCGTGGATGCGAATGCATCTTCCTGAATAAATATCGGTACCGTTTTCACCGCCAGATAATCCGACATTGCATCAAGATTCGTTTTTCTTCCCGGAAGAATTGTATAAAATGAGTTCACATACATTTCCAGTCCGTCCTGACTTCCAAAAACCGCAGCTTTTGAAGCCGTTGACAAAGGAGTTTGTTCAAGTTCCTTTTCACAGGCTGATAGCACCAGGGAGCACAGGAGAACAAACCATAAATATTGTTTTTTCATAATGATTACACTTTAAAAATTAAATAACAATAGATAAGCCAAACGTAAAGCTCTTCATTATCGGATAATTGAATCCGTCAGCTCCTGCACCCGGCCTGATGTCCTGGTCTCTCGGACCAATATTTCCGACATCCAGATGGCCTTTCCCGACAATTTTGTAAAGAGGCGACCATGACCATATATCTTCACCGGAGACATAAACCCGCAGACTGTTTACACCGATCTTTGAGATCAGGTCCCTCGGCAGATCATATCCCAGCTGTATATTTTTCAGCCTTATATAGGCAACATTCTGCAGATATTTTGTCTGAGCCACACCAAGTTCCCTTGTTGTGGCGTTTGATGCAGCCCTCGACATTATACGCGGAAGATATGCATCCCTATTATCGGGAGCCCACATATTCCCGAGATGCCAGAGCGGAATGTTATTATAGGGCCTGTTATACACACCCCAGAAATATTCGGCTTCCGTACTCGGATACCAGTCCTGCTTTCCAACTCCCTCAAAGAATGTTGAAAGAAAGAAGTTGTTCCAGTCGGCTCCCAGATTGATTCCGTAGGTATATCTTGGGGATTTATTTCCAATTATCCTTCTGTCACCCGGATCAGAAACCCTGTTGGTACCTATATTAATGTATCCGTCGTCGTTAAGATCCCTGAACTTAATGTCGCCTGCATACCAGATACCGGTTGGCGAGGCCCTCATCTGGGGACTCTGCTTTGCATGATTTGCAACATCTTCATCATCAGCAAAAAAGCCCATAGTCTCATAACCCCAGATCTCACCGATAACCTGGCCGACATAATAATCACTAAGCAGTTTGTCAGGATTATTATATTTTTTTATTACTGACTTGTTATCTGCGAGGGTGAAGCGCACATTATAATTCAGAGGTTTCGACCCGACATCAAAATGATCTCTCCAGCTCAGGGAAGCTTCCCATCCCTTTGTCTGCAGATCGGCATAGTTGCCCTTGGGTGCTGTGGCACCGTAAAGGGCAGGAAGTGTGACACCGATAGTGAACATATCCGAGGTATTTCTTACATAAACATCCCCAACAAATCTCAGGCGGTCGGAAAGCATTGAAAAATCAAGACCGAAATTTGTCGTTGTGGATGTTTCCCAGGTAATACCGTCAGGCAGAACGGCAGGATTATTTGTAATCTGGGGAAGCTGTCCGCTGATAATATTCTCAGACTGGGCAATGGAAAACTGTTCCTGGTAAATATATGAATTCACATTACCATTCCCGAGTGATCCGTATGAAGCCCTTATTTTAAGATCTGAAAGAATTTGCGGCGATACATTCCAGAACGATTCCTTGGATATACGCCATCCTGCAGATATGGAAGGGAAGAATGCAAATCTCTGATTCGACGGGAATTTTGATGATCCGTCATATCTTGCATTCACCTCTATCAGGTATCTGTCAGCGAAGACATAATTCAACCTGGAGAAACCGCCAAGGATTGCCCATTTATCATATCCCCCGCCTGTTGTTATTGCCTGGCCGAGAGCAAGACTCAGATCCTGTGCATCAGGAAAGATAAGACCGTTACGGGTCACCAGTAACCTGTTCCAGGTTGATTCCTCATAGTTGTATCCCCCCATCACCTTGAGGTAATGATTGTTGTTGAAGGTATTTTCATATTCACCGTATATGTTGGTTGACAGATACTGGGTCTTTGCCCAGTCATTCTTCAGATCATTGGTGGCCGTACCGACATACAACAATACACCGGGTTTACTGCTGTAGGGAACAGGTACCCGTTTTGTCACACTTTCATTATCATCCTTCCTGACAGTAAAATCTCCTCTTACACGAAATTTATTATCAAAAAAGCTTGCTGTGAATCCGCTTGTATTTTTGAAAACAGCTTTTTTCATGCTTATACCGTTTTTCCCGTACCAGAAATCACCCACACTGTACACGGCACCGGTCGTCAGAGTTCCGTCAGGATTGAACATCGGGGAATGCGGATGTGTATCAACAGCAATGATGTTCCAGATATCCACTGCTCCTTCTCCAACCGAAAAAGGATTGTAATATTTCATCGTGGAGAAATCGGTGTTGTTTTCAAGCATCAACCAGGGCAATACCTGTATTGATCCTTTCGCACGAAGGTTTATCATGGAATAATCATCTGAATTATAACGGAATATTCCAGGCTGATCCATTATCCTTCCCGAAACAAGATATGCCGCTTTATCCCCGCTTCCCGATATGGTGATATTATTGTCGGCTGCAGAGGTGAAATTCTTGTAAAGCAATCCATACCAGTCTGTATTTCCATAATACACATATTCACCTGTAACAGGATCTATTTCCACTTCATTATATGGCTGACCCGATTCCGCTCTTCTTTTAAACTCATCCAGATAAGCCTGTGAAAACTTGGTTTCCTTATTTACATTCTGCGGAAAAGAACCATCGCCGTTTATAAACGATTCTGCAAACAATTTCAGAAAAGTATAACCGTCGGTTACGAAATCAGGTACAGTTGGCTTTTTAATTGAATAATTACTTGAATATGTAATACTGGTCCTTCCTTTCTCAGGATTCTTGGTTGTGATAAGCACAACCCCAAAAGCTCCCCTGGCGCCGTAAATTGATGCTGAAGCAGCATCCTTAAGTACAGACACGCTTGCTATATCGTTGGGATTAAGCAAACTGGGATCTCCCTCCACTCCGTCAATAAGGATGAGGGCACTTCCGCCCTGACCTATCGAGGTGGTCCCTCTGATGTTAAAACTGGGAGACTGGGTAGGCTTACCATCCAGCAGGTTGATATTCAGGTTGGGTAAAACTCCCTTGAGTCCCTGGGTAAGGTTCGGAACAGATCTGTTCTCAAGAGTTTCATTTGTCACCTGATCAACAGCCGCGGTAAGATTGAGTTTCTTCTGCGTGCCGTAACCGACTACCACAACTTCTTCAAGTCCGAGCATACTTTCTGTAAGCCGTATATTGAAGGTTGTCTGATTGCCGGCAATCACTTCCGTTACGTCGTATCCGACAAACGAAATAACCAGCACGGATTCCGGTCCGGGAACATCGATGGAAAATTTCCCTCCCGCATCAGTGAGGGCTCCCACATTTGTTCCCCTGATCTGAACTGTCGCTCCCGGAAGCGGTACACCCTGGGAATCCGTTACAGTTCCTGATACTGTTACCTGTTGTCCATACAATATTGCTGGCATCAATAGTAACAGCATTAATAAAAACTTTTTCATAGGCTTAAGGTTAGGGTTAGTATTAAGATTTCACCTGAGAAAGATATTAAAAAATAAGATATGCTGCATTACCCAAAACAAAATAAATCAAATGGCCAGACCTTGGGGAACAAGTATTATATTTACGTTCTCCATTTATTTAATATTAATTTCAACAAATTATTTTACAACCTGATAATATGGAAAATAAGACTAAAACAGCTTCGAAAAGACTTTATTCGCTTGATGCTCTTCGCGGATTCGACATGTTCTGGATAATGGGAGGTGAAGGGATCTTTATTTCCCTGGCTGCCATAACCGGCTGGCCCGTTTTTAACTGGTGTGCGGCCCAGCTCGAACATGTGCCGTGGCATGGTTTTGTGTTTTACGACATGATCTTTCCCCTTTTCCTCTTTATTGCCGGCATATCCTTCCCTTTTTCCTATGCAAAAAGGATGAGGAACAATGAAAGCAGAACATCAATCTACAAACATGTTTTTTACAGGGGCCTTATCCTGGTACTGCTTGGAATTCTGTATAATAACGGACTGAGATTCAACTTTCCAGAACTTCGCTACGGAAGTGTCCTCGGAAGAATAGGACTTGCATGGATGTTTGCAGCACTTATCTTCATGAACACCAGGCTGACCGCCCGTATCATATGGTGCAGCGGAATACTGATAGCGTACTGGCTGCTGCTGCTCCTTTTCCCGGCACATGACCTTGGTTCAACAGATCCCTTTTCGCAGGAAGGCAACCTTGCAAGCTATATCGACCGTCTTATAATGCCCGGAAAATTATATCGCGGCAATCATGATCCCGAAGGATTATTCAGCACATTACCGGCAATATCAACAGCATTGCTTGGCATGTTCACCGGGGAATTTCTTCTGTCGAAAAAACTGAAAGACAAACCATACAGGAAAGTACTGTATATGTTTATGGCAGCAGTTATCCTGATGATAACAGGCAAACTCTGGGACCTGGTATTCCCCATCAACAAAAATCTCTGGTCCAGCTCCTTCGTTTGTTATGTAGGCGGACTAAGTCTTCTTCTCTTTGTGATCTTTTATCTTATTATTGATGTATGGAATATCAGGAAATGGGCATTTTTCTTTGTGGTAATAGGTGTCAATCCGATTACGATCTATCTGGCCGGAAGAATCATCAATTTCCAGGCAGCAACCAGGTTCTTCTTCGGAGGATTTGCAGCCCTGGTTCCTGAAGTCTGGGTACCCTTTGTAAATGCCGTGGGACTGACAGCAATAGGATGGCTGTTCCTGTATTTCCTGTATAGAAAAAAGATTTTCCTGAGGATTTGATAATCAGGCAGGGATATTCCAAGCCCGTTTAAGTTGTAAATATTACCGGATGTTCCGCCTGAAAATATCGTTGCAGCCTACAGGGCCGTAAAAGAATTTAACGGATCGCATCAAACATAATGGCTATGCGTAAAACCTTATCTTTCCTTAAGGACGGCATACTACTCGCCTTTTTATCAATAGTCCTGACAGTATTTACCGCTTGTCGCAACACCCAGAATGATCCGGCCGCTTATGTCAATCCATCAATTGATACAAAAAGTCCAAGATGGCTCTATTTTTCATCGGCCTGCAGGCCTTTCGGTCTGGTGAGTCTCAGCCCCGACACCTGGGTATACGGCACGTGGAATTCCGGTTATCTGTATGATACGGCTACGATCCGTTGCTTCAGGATTTTCCTGAACTGCTTTCTGAAAATCAATATCAGGCTAATAGCTGTTTCCTGGGAAGATCCCTGTTCCGGATACGATAATTTTTCTCTTCACAATAGAATAGTATTATGACTTATATTGTTTTTGCCGTGTACTCCTCATGGAACCTGTTGTCTTTGGCATCATCATTTACAAGGCTAACTTCTCCGATGAGGACTTTGCCCCTGCCCTTTTCCCCGTAAAACCTGTGGTAAAGCTTCGACTTGAGCGAGATGCTTTGTCCGGGTTTAAGGATAAGGGGTTTGCCTGCATCTACAGTTGTCAGAACACCGTCAATGCTCACTGTGACCGGATCTCCAGACAATCTGTCATCGTCTGTTGCAGAATAAAGCTCCATCACCAGATTCCCCCTTCCATTCCTCCGGTTTCCAGGAAGCCCAGACCGGCAGGTTAAACTTATGTTTGGCAAGAAACTTTTCAAAATCCTTAATAATCCTGTTTACTTCACTTCTTTTCATAGCCATTTCCTTTTATTAATTTTTTTGTGCCTGGTTTATGCAGTCTCTGTAAAACAAGCAGTGTCTTTTGCAGGATCAGATCCGCTTATTAATCCGGTCCTGACGCAGTTATGTTTCTCAAAAATAAAAAACATTCCGGCGAAACGCTACCGGAATAGTGTTGTATCCGCTTCGGAACCCATATCAAGTACCAGCGATCCGCCCTTTAACAATTCAGCAGCCGGAAAATGGAATGATTCAAGCTCTTTCCCGTTTAGGACTGCCTTCCTGATATACATGTTTTTCCGTGAGCTGTTTTCTGCTTCTATTATAAATTTTTCTCCCCTGCCATAATTGTTTCCAAGATCAATTTCTATCCTTTTAAATATGGGACTGACTAATTCGTAAACGGGACTGACCCTGCAGCCGCCGTCTGTCTGGAACAATCCCATTGATGCCATCAGGAACCAGGCACTCATCTGACCCTGGTCCTCATCCCCGAGATAGGCATTTGCTATGCCTGATCCGTAATACCTGTCTATAATGGATCTGGTCCATTTCTGGGTCAGCCATGGTTTCCCCGACCAGTTAAACAGAAAGGAAAAATGCATTGACTGCTGGTTTCCCTGAACAACCGGATAATTCCAGTACTGGTCATTCGGAGCGTTGTATCTCCATTTCTCACTCTGTTCAAAGCCCCATTGCAGCCGTTCATTGAAGCGGTCCTTCCCTATCAGGTCCACAAGGGCGGGCACATCCTGAGGCACAAAAAATGTCATCTGCCATGCATTGGCTTCAACATAATGCCTGTTGGCACCTGAGAGGAAGGGATCGAAATCCTTCATCCATGAACCGTCACTGTGCCTCATATGACAATAACCATTTCCGGGATTTACCGCATTACGCCACCAGTAACCGCGTTCATTGAACTTCCGGTAGTCATCCTCTTTTCCCAGGGCTCTGGCCAGCTGACCAACCGTCCAGTCATCAAATGAATATTCCATGCTGTTGGAAAACCTTCCCTTGTCATACGGAACATATTTATACCGGAGATAAGGGATAAGATCCCTGTTTCCTGCAAAACCATTAAAAACTTTCTGTGCCGGGGTAATCTGCATTTTAACCACAGCTTCAAAAGCCTTGTGTATATCAAAATTACGGATTCCCATCTGGTATGCACTTACAATAAGCGGAATTTCATGTTCAGCCACCATTACCGGAATATAGTTCATACCCGCGGGCCCCTTTGCCAGCCACCCGTTGGCATCATACATTGCAAGCTGTGAGTTAACCCATCTTTCAGACCATTCCGGCGTTACCAGGTTCCAGAACTGATTCAGGTTCCAGAATGTGTTCCAGAATGCATCACATCCCAGAGCGACATGATCAGGATTTTCAAATTTCCTTGTTAAACCGTCGGTGGAAACCCATTCTCCGTTTACATCGGAGAATATGTTTCTGCTGCATAAAGCCCTGTAAAAATTATTATAGAAGCGGATCTTTTCAATCCTGTCGCTTGTTGTTACGCGGACCCGCCCAAAGATATCGTTCCAGGTATTTACATTGTTGTTTCTGACCGCATCAAAATCCCACCCGAAGGGCTCAGAGATCTCTGTTTCAAGATTCAGTGATGCATTGGACAGACTGACATAAGAGATGCCTGATCTAAGCTGTACTGCAGGGTGTTTCCGGGTATCAAATTCCAGGAATATTCCTGCATCCCGTGCATCTTTCGCCTTGAGGGAATCGGAATAAACTATTTCCCCGTTAAGCCAGCCTCCCATCTTTTTAAAAGGGCGGTCAGTCTCAAGCACAAAATGCACCGTATAATCCTGCTGAGCATCATTGCTCCAGACCCGGGGAGCAAACTGACGGCAAAAACCTTCAATCCGGTTCTTTCCGATCACTTTTATGCTTATCTCCTTCAGCTCATAACTGTATTCAGCAGGCACTTTTAAATCTACAAGTATTCTTGAGCTGTCCCTGCCGGAAGGGAAAGTGAATTTTAGAAAACCGCAGCGGGTAGTAGCTGTGAGCTCTGCCTTTATGCCGTACCTGGAGAGATCTGCCCTGTAATATCCGATGGATGCCTCCTCGGTCCGCTTATTGATCCCGGAACGGTATCCCTCCCCTTCGAGAAGCTCGTCTCCGATCTTTGTGATAAGCCTGCCATTGGAAGCAAAAATACCTAGTCCGCCAAGAGTCCATTCATGAATATGGCTGAAAGTGCCAATACTCTCAAAGGAAGGCTCATAACCTGCCTGCCAGCCGGGATTCTGATTATCCGGACTGAGTTTTACCATACTGAAAGGCATCCAGGGACCGGGTGCAATCATCCACCTTGAATGTGCTGTTCCGATTCTGGTGTCAACATAATCCGCAAGTGTCCCGGTTTTTTGAGGTGAGCGCCTTACAGACCCCTCTTCAAGCAGGACATCACCGGAGTATATTTTATATACGGATTTGATTTTTTTATCTGCTGCCGGCATCGGTACTTCAAACTGACAGATCCCTGCTTCAACTCTTTCCCGGAAAATCTCTTTCCCGTCCAGTTGCACACTGACCGCGGGTGAGCCGTTAAGGTGAACAGCAGTCACGAGAAGGGGCTGAATCCGGTCTTCTCCTTCGGCAAGCTCATATAACGCAGGTTTTACTTCCCTTATAAAAACATCTTCCGGAGATACAAGGGATACATCTCCCGGCGCTTCAAGATGAACCTCGTCAAACATAATCCAGGAACCCTCCAGAATTGTTAATGTTATGCAATTACCCCCGCGCTTAATGATTCCTGGATCAACAGGTATTTCAATCTTCCGTGACTTAATTTCCGCCAGATTGCCTGAGATGGATGCCGTATCGGTAACAGCCGCAGTCAGTCCGGGATGAACCTGTTCCTCCGGCCGGCTTTCCCCGGCGAGCAGCAGGAACTTTTGGTCATAATCATTTATACTTACCTTCAGCAATGGGGAGAATCTTCCGGAAAAATCAAGAAGACTGATAACCAGCTTCCATTTGCCACCTAAACTTTTCCCGTGCATTTCGCTGATCCCGAAAAAGATGTTAATCTGATGAGTCCTCCAGCCTGCAGTGGACCATGTTCCTCCCCATGTGTCGGCAGGACCCGGAAGAACATATGGAAAAGATTCCTTATCCCTTGAATGGCCGATAAGAAAATAGTTATCCTCAAATCCAAAATCCCGGGCCAGGAAATCCCTGAATCCGTCCGGCCCCAGTGCAAGATCCGCCGAAGATCCGTCTTCCCTGCCTATACTCCATACAGTTTTTGTATCCCTGCTGCATGACAACAGGCTGAGCGATATAAATAATACTGGTAAAATAAATCTGGTCATTATCCTTTTCCATTAAGTTTCTCTGCCATTAACCGGAACGGGTCATACACTCTGCAATCTCAGAATGTTTAATCCATACCCTGTCAAACGGTTTTCCGTTCAGTTTTGCCGATTGAATGTATTTATTTTTTTTTGAAACATTGCCGGCTTTGACTGTAAATATTTTTCCGTCAAAAAAATATCAGTTTCCGGCTCTGAATGATGCTTTTTCCGGTTCCAGTCCTGCATACTTCGATAAAATCCGCGGATTCAGATCAAGTTTTGTTGTAATAAATTCAGGTCTGTTATAAGATTTGAAAAAAGTATCATAGTGTGTGGGATTCTTCTGGGGGACAATGAACGGTTTTCCGGTTTCACCGGAGCGACTGAAATATGAAAGCCATAATCGTGTAAAGAGTCCGTCTGAACGGCGGCTTCCAAAAACTATCCATCGCCCGTTCGAGGTCCATGAGTGATAACTTTCTGCCTGATCGCTGTTTATATTCAGCTTTTTCACTTCACCATTTTCGGTATCAAGCAGATATAAATCACTGTCTGAATGCCAGATTGTAAAATTGCCGTACTGCGACATGCAAAAAAGAATATATCTTCCATCCGGTGAAACATCCGGGAAAGAAATACTCATGCCGGTTCTGGCAGGGGACAGAACAGTGTCCGTCTCGCCAAATTTCTGTGTCTCAGGATCAAAACTGATACGGGAAAGTCCGTATTTTCTCTTGTCATACTGGCTTACGGGCAACGCTTCCGCGCTGCAAAAGTAGAGATAACGGCCATCAGGGGACCATGTGGGAAATGTTTCAAGCCGGTCTTCTGATGCTATTGATTCACATTGACTTACAGTGTTTGTTTCCGCATCAAACAGAATGAGATCGGACCGGGTATCAATTACTTCAATCTTCTTTTCGGGTACTGCATGAAACAGCTGTGTAATATTATTTACGGAAAATGCAACAAATCTTCCGTCCGGATGCCAGGCAGGGTAAACACCTGCTGAAAGAATTTCATCCGTTTTTGTGTCTGTTTTTTTTATTTCTCCGTTCCGGTAAATTATTGTCCCCGCCAGATTACCCCTCATGTGAAATAACATGGTCCGGCTGTCATTTCCTGAAAAAGAATGACAGTTCATACAATTGTTTCTGCTCAGGGAGTTAAGCATTACAGGTTTTTCCTCAAAATTTTCAAGACAACGCTGATAAATTCCCATTTTACTCCACATTTCAAATCCCGGGTCAATCAGCCTGTATACAACATAACTGTCAATGGGATCATCTGCCACATGATTGACTATAGTATTATATTTAATCCAGTTGCCATTTTTCTTAACACAGATTTCAAAGAAAATATCTTTCCCGGCAGACGAAAGCAGAAGCTTTTTCCATCTTTTCAGCGGGATTCTGATATCATTACCGGCTGATTTAATAACTATTTTCTCCCTGTCTGCAGAATAAATATCCACCTTATATTTTTCACCGGGTTCATCAATTAAAAAGTTCAGGGGAGCAATATTCAGGGGAATGGTGATATCTGAATAATCAGGTGTAATTACCGGTTTTCTGTTTTCTGCAGAATTATGCATGGCATCGCCTGAACATGCCTGCATCAAAACAGCTGAAAAAGCGAACAAACAGGTATTCAGAAACAGAACATTTTTAAACAACCGGAATGACGATTTTGAAATTTTTTTCATGGAACAAATATTAATCCGTCATTTGAACTGATAATAATAGAAATATGATTTACCAAACCGGTCGTGAAGTATTTGTTGTAATTTAACAGGATCTCCGGACCGGAAAGAAAGTACTCCCAAATAATCTTCAAACATCTTTACGCCAGACTCCCTTATTGAATAACCCTCCGGTACAAATTCCGCTGTTCCTGCCGACATAATCAGCAAAAGAGCTTCTTCAAAATGAACAGGTATCTCACTGTATCCGAATTCATGCAGACGGTGGATGTTCTCAGCAAAACTCACTATATCTTTCTTTAACAGGAACGAGATCATTAAATATTCAAAAGCCATCCTGTTACCGGGATGATTTTCAAGAAGTTTCAAAAGCACAGACTCATAATCGTTAACATCGGCAAAAAAATCATTATGAATCAAATATTGTTTTTTCTCATTTATTTCCCTGTCAGCATGTAGTTTTTCCGGATCTGCAAGACATTCAAGATAATAATCCGCCCATTTTCTGTAAAACAAGGATTGTTTCAACAAAAAAAGATACTTTTCTGCAACCTCAAAATTGTCATTAATTAAAGAAATAAGGACAACTTTTTTAACAAGTCGCGGTGACGTACCTTTTGAAACCATGGTTTCAAAAGCCCAGCGATATGCTTCATTGAAATAGTTCAGCTGATAGAAGACCTCGTTGCCGAAAAACGAAGAAGCCTCATCACCCCATCCAAGGAACAAGCCTGCCGGACCAATCTGGTTATAATGAAACATTTCATCACTCAGTCTCCCTGAATTATACAGTGCAATGTTTGTAAGATAAACCGCTATCTGATTAACTTCGCTTAAACCGGCTGAGATTTTCAGTACCCTGTTCCAATTACCCTTCTGCACATTTCTGTCCATCCCGAGCAGCAATTCTGTTCTATTGTCATACACATATCTGACAATGAAAAATGTACCCATAAATATTAACAGCAGGCCGGCAATAAAAGATTTTAAGTTCATCCCGGGATTCCGGTACGGTTTTTTTGCCATGCGGGTACGGATTCCTGTAAAAACCAACAGAAGAGGTAAACAGGCAAATAAAAGGATAAGGCTGAGTTTTGCAGGAATATTTCCATAAATAATCAGGGGCTTTATCCAGAGATAATCCAGTGGCAGAAGGTACACAAAACGAATAAGAACATAAACAACCAACAGTGCAACAACCGTATAAAGAGCGCAAAAACCGATGCCTGGTCTGTCAGTGACATATAGGAGTTCATATGATATGATCAGGCCGAAAGCGATAAATGAGAATTCTGCAGCCAGCAAATAAAGAAGAACTGTACCCGTAATTGCTGCTGCAAAACGTATATAATTATTTTTTAATGTTGTATAGAATGAGAAAAAAACAAGAACTGATAAAAAACCAAGTGTGTAACTCACATAATAAACGTAATCACTCTGAAGGATCAGCAGTAAAAAAACGAGTATCAGGGGCCACAGTACACCTTTTATATCCAGTTTTTTCAGAAGGCCCCGGCATATGGCGAAAATTCCAAACGCGGCAATTGTAACAATCAGTGCTCCAATAGTCGGATTCACATAGAACTGCATCAGGAAAGCCCCTGCATATTCAGACAGTCCGCCCGGCTTTGAAAGAAAGCCCGGAAAATAATCAGGATTAAAACGAAAAAGCTGTATCTGTTCCTGATAGGCGAGAAGATTGCGGTTAAGAACTGCGAAATAAGAAAAATGCAAAAGGAATGCCAGGAAAATAATAATCCCTGAAAAGAGAACCGGGCTTTTTATATTTTTCACTCTGAAAAAGATTTACACCTGAAAAAGCCATGAAAATAAAAGTGCGTCCCGAATTGAATAATGAATAATGCCAGGACGCACTTTTCCGGCTATCAGATTTAGTATCCGGGATTTTGTTTCAATTCCGGATTTGCATCAAGTGCAGTTTGCGGAATAGGGAACAGCTGACGAAACTCAGGAATTTCACCTCTCCAGCCGGGTATCTCATCACAGAATGTACCAAAACGTATCTGATCCTGTCTTGTATAAGATTCCCATGCCAGTTCAAGGCGCCGTTCAAGATAAATATCATCCAGGCTTACGCTTGTTTTGAGTTTGGCAGGATCATCAAATACCCTTTCCCTGATTTCATTCACGAGTCTCGTGGCTTCCTCGTTATCCTTATCCAGTCTCACAAGACATTCTGCCTTCATCAGATATACATCGGCCAGTCTGAAAATCGCACTTGCATTCTGCATATAGTTCACACCTTTTTCAATCTCCCACTTAAAGCACCGGGCCCCTACTTCCTGTTCAACATGGCCCCAGCCATCTTCATCAATATCAGACTCGATGGTAATATCAATATGATGTATCAGCGGGCGTCCGTGTGCCGTTTGTATTACTTCCCCGGTTGACGGATCTATCATCGGACCAATGAGAAAACTTCCGGCTTTATGCTCAACATCATCACCCCGGCGTTTGTCATCCAGATCAAACTGTCTCACGTATGCAGGCATTGCTGACAGTCCGTTATTTCCCCGTCTTGTGGTGCCTAAAGTAATATAATCAAGATAATGAAGAGTAAAAGCCAGCAGATCATTAGCTGCTGAAGGACTGTTAATTGCAGCAAGAATGTGTTCTGAACAATTTTTATTCTCAACCTTGAAATTATCATGCCAGTTGGAAACCAGAGAGTATGGCAGGTCCATCACAACATCACAGGCATTGATACATTCCTGCCATTTTGGTCCTCCGGTGGGATTCCACACCATGGCATTAAGATACATCTTTGCAAGTATTGTATGAACCACTCCTTTTGTAAATTTCCCGTAACTCTCAGGACTCACATCCGACCTTATGTCATCCTTTATGGCATTTAGCTCGGACATAACAAAATCATAGACTTCAGCCCTTGATTTCGTAGCGGGTTTTGACAAATCAGTAAAATCCGTCACAATAGGCACATTGCCAAAATAATCACACAGAATATAATACCAGAATGCTCTTGCTGCCCGGGCCTGACACTGATAGGGCAGTTTGTCGGTAATACCCTCGGAATTGTCAATCAGGTACAAAATCTGGTTGGATTGTGAAACACGCTCCATACATGCATTATAGAAACTTACTATATGCCTCGTTTGCGAAGTCCATATTCCAAGTCGAAGTTCCTTATATACACCGCCATCCCACCAGTCTCCCCCTCTTCTTGTTGGTGTTATTGACATATCAGAAGAGTTTTCGGCTATGTTAACCGGATTATTGACCGATCTCAGGCCTGTATAAATAGGAGCTATCAAAGAATTCACCTCGGCTTCGGTTTTTCCGAAACTGGCTGCCGGTAACTGAGTATATACTTTCTCATCCAGCCATTCCGTACAACCTGCTGAAAGAAAAACAAGAATCAGAGGTATCAGTATAAAAATAATTCGCCTTTCCATATATGCTGGTATTTTAAAAAGTTAAAAACTCACATTTACGCCAAACAAAAAGGTCCTCGATTTCGGATAATATTCCCTTCCTTCGACACCCGGATCCAGTCCGCTCATTGGTACTTCAGGATCAACTCCCTTATACCTTGTCAACAGAATAAGATTATTTCCCGTAAAATAAGGCCGTATTCTGCTTATTCCAAGAATACCGGGATTAAATGAGTATGCAATGGTCAGGTTTTCAAGCCTGAAAAAAGAACCTTTCTCAATGTAGTAACTGTTATAATACGGACTTTGATTCAATCCCAATGTAAGAGCATCCCGTAGAACATTTGCTCCCGGTAACCACTGGGTTGTAGCGTATGACATTTTTGAAAAATTCAATACATCATTTCCATATATACCCCGCCAGAACATTGATAACTCAAAATTCTTATATGTAAACGAATTATCAACTCCGTAAGTAAGCTTGGGCTGGGCATTCCCGATATATGTATAGTCCGATATTGTTACGCCCGGAACTCCGTCAACCATATCGTTTATAATATACAGTCCGTTTGCATCAAGTCCCAAACATTCGTGACCATAAAACTGTCCCACTGGTTTTCCCTCTTCAACAATATGTGTGGTATTCGACGAACCTCCCCTTACCCAGGCATCCCCGGTTTTAATCGATTGTGTGGTAAACTCCTCATCTGACAGCTTGGTGATCTCATTTTTATTGTGAGCAGCATTAACTGTTATGGTCCATCTCATGTCCCTGGTTCTGATTACATCCCCCGTCAGGGATGCTTCTATCCCCTGATTCAGCATTGTTCCGACATTGGCAGCCATAGTTGCATACAGGTATGGAGGAACAGGAACCTGATAGGTGTAAAGAAGTTTTGAGGTCTTCTTATGATAATATTCAACAGTACCATTTAATCTTGAATTATAAATGCTGAAATCAACTCCCACATTGCTCATTGCAGTATGCTCCCACTGTAAATTGGGGTTTGCATTCTGACTGACAATATAGGCGGTATGCCATGCCCCGTTATCATAATATACTCCTGAAGCGCCATACAGCTGCATCGACTGATACGCGTCCAGACCGGCCTGATTTCCCGATACACCATAACCGGCACGTATTTTCAGTTCATCAAATATGCCTCTCAGATTCTCCATAAATACTTCATCCCCCAACCTCCATGCTGCGGAAATAGAAGGGAATGTTCCCCATTTATTATTTGTCCCGAATTTGGAAGACCCGTCACGGCGTAAAGTTGCTGAAACGATGTAACGTTCCTTCAGGCTGTAGTTTATTCTTCCGAAATAAGACATAAGCCTGTTCATGCTCGCACTTGACACTACATCACCAATCAGCATATTTTCACCTGCTTCAAGATTATCCGCCCCAAAAAGATCTGTCACAAATTTTCGGTTCTGAGCCTGTGCTGATTGTGAATAATTATCTTCAAAGGAGGCTCCTCCGAGAATATTAATATTGTGATTCCCTGTATTTAGCGAATAATTAAGAGTTGATTCAAGCAGTTTCGTATCACTGTTTGAGAATGAGCGGAAAGCGGTACCATAGTCGGTTCTCCCGCGTTCAGTGGTTGAATTCCGATACCTGCTCCTGTCGGTCGACTGGCGCTGGTAATAAGCATTAACGGAGAACAGCAGATTATTAATTATTTCAAGATCAGCTTTTAAATTGAAATAGTTAATGTTGTTCTTGCGTTTGTCGTAATTTTCCACAATGTTGTGAACGGGATTCCCCTGATCATAATCAGTGCTTTCAAACCATGTGCCATCATTGTTCTTTACCGGATATGTGGGAACCATATTATATGCAAGAACAAAATTTCTGGTATCGGTTGGCTGATAATCTCTCTGTGTAATAGAACCCAACAGGGTTAATAACAGTTTGTCCTTTAAGGCTTTTTGACTGGCAGAAAACCTCATATTCAGTCTGTTCTGGTAATTATCCCTGACAACACCTTCCTGACTGAGGGATGAAATTGATACCCTGTAATTGTTGTTGGCTCCACCACCGGCAAAAGACAGATCATGGTTCATTGTCAGACCTGTCCGCATTATTTCATCAAACCAATCGGTGTCTGCACCCTTGTCAAATGTCTGATATGACATATTGTTGGTTTTGCAATAGTTGCGCCATTCATCGGCAGTGAGCACATCCGGCTTGTTTGACACTACATCCATTGCAACATATCCGTTGTACTCTGTGGATAATTGACCGGCCCTGCCCTTTTTGGTAGTAATAAGTATAACACCGCTGGCTGACCGTGAACCATAAATGGCTGCAGCCGATGCATCCTTCAGTATGCTGATGGATTCAATATCCTGTGAGGCAACTGAATTCAGACTCAGTCCTGGAACACCGTCTATAACAACAAATGGCTCACTGCTCCCGGTTAATGATGAGGTTCCTCTCAGCCTCATGCTTTGCTGTGAAGTAACATCACCGGTAGATTTTGTAATAACCAGGCCGGCAACCTTTCCCTGAATCATGTCAGCAGCTGTTCTGGTCACACCAATATTAAAATTCTTTTCAGTCACATTGCTGATAGAACCGGAAATAGTCCTTCTTTGCTGGGTCCCGTATCCTACCACAACCACTTCTTCAAGACCTACGGTTTCACTGACAAGGGAAACATTCAGGATACTTCTTCCGGATAATGGTGTTTCCTGAAAGGTGTATCCGATAAAGGAGAATACAAGTACAACATTCAGATCAGGTACAGATAATGAGTAATCCCCGTTCATATCTGTAGTAGTCCCGACAATTGTTCCCCTGACAACAACATTGACACCCGGAAGAGCTTCACCGGTCTGACTGTCAGTAACGGTTCCCCGTACAGTAACCTGTTGAAAATCATCGGGTATAATATTTCGCCCGTTAGCTTTTATATCCGGTGTAAAAGAAAGTGCCAGAATCATGATAAAATTCAGACACAAAAAAGTTTTGTATCCCTTCCATAAAACAGAAACAGACCAAAATTTTTCTTTCATAATAAATTCAAATTGTTGATTAAGGTTAATTTCACATAATCAGTCTGTTGCAAACAGACTGTAATAAATAAGGCAACTTAAAATTCTTTTAAGTTTAAAATAGGTTTTTTAGATCATAAGCAGATTTCCCCCATAGGCACAGAGTTTAAGATTTGTATTCAGGTTTATAGTCTTTTCCCAAATGTCAGCTGAGAGATCAGGTAACAGCTGTAATTACTTCTACAAAATACAAAAAATATCAAATAAATACCAGAATTATCAGTTTTTTTTCAATCCGTAATATGCGAAACAGGGTTTCGGGGAACCAGGCCCGGAGAGATCAGACCGGAATGATTACGGATGGGAATGCAGGAATGAAGGATGAAGGACGAAGGCTGAAAGATGCAGGAATGAAGGATGAAGGACGGAAGATGAAGGATGCAGGAATGAAGGATGAAGGACGGAAGATGAAGGATATAGAAAGGTTGTGATTTCCGGATTTAGTACAGTATCCTTGTACGTATGGTATGGGGAATGTTTCTCAGATCATTCAGAATGGTGCCGTTGAGATCACTGTCGGTTTCCAGTATTACATAGCCTATATCCGGATCTGTCTGAAGATACTGGGCAGATATGTTTATTCCTTTTGAACTGAACTGGTTGTTCACTTCACGAAGCACTCCGGGAACATTCCTGTGAATATGAAGAAAACGTTGCTTTGCCTTATGGGACTGGAGGGAAATCTCCGGAAAATTGACTGCCCCGATAGTGGATCCGATATCACTGTATTTAACAAGCTTTTCTGAAACCTCAATTGCTATATTGGCCTGCGCTTCATGTGTACTGCCTCCAATATGTGGTGTCAGTATCACATTCGGAAAACCCTGAAGTTCATTTTCAAATGGTTCATTGTTTGAAGCAGGTTCCTGCGGAAACACATCTGCCGCCACACCGGCAAGATGCTTTGTTCTCAGGGCATTTGCAACTGCACCATAATCAAGGACATCTCCCCGCGAAGCATTTATAAGGCAGGCACCTTTCTTCATTATTGCTATCTGTTCCGCCGAGATCATGTTTCTGGTAAACGGAGTGGAGGGAACATGTATGGTTACTGCATCTGCAATACTGAGGAGGTCTTCCATGCTGGGAACGGATTTTGCCTTCCCCAGACTGAGTTTCTTCACAATGTCATAATAGCAGACATCCATTCCGACGGACTCAGCCAGTATCGAGACCTGCGATCCTATATGACCATAACCGATTATACCAAGTATCTTCCCCCTTACCTCAACGGAATGATTAACCGATTTCATCCATATCCCGTTATGGGCCAGGGCGCTCTTCTCCGGAATATCACGCATCAGCATGATACATTCCGCAATTACCAGTTCAGCTACCGACCTGGTATTTGAATAGGGAGCATTGAAAACCGGTATTCCCGACATCTTGGCATCATACAGATCAACCTGATTTGTACCGATACTGAAACAACCTATCGCAAACAGCTTCGGAGTTTTCTCAAAAAGCTCACTTCTGAGCTCTGTACGGCTCCTTATCCCGATGATATGAGCCTCCTCCAGCTTTTTCCCAAGCTTCTTCCGGCTAAGAGCCTCCTGAATACATTCAACCTGGGTGTATCCATTATCAATAAAATATTGTCTGGAATTCTCATGAATACCTTCAAGCAATAAAACCTTGATCTTGCTTTTATCAAGTGAATACTTTCTCATCAGGAAGAAACATAAGTAATTGTATACATCCTGTCATCTTTCAATTTAAATCGACAGGATTATATTGAATTTATTCAACCGGCCGCAAAAATAATAAAGTTACTGAAATCTGTGTCCTGCTTTGGAAAAATCATTACAGGATTTATCAACAGACCGACTGTCAGATTAATCATCCAGTGCCTGGTAAACCATTGCCTTGAATTTATTTTCTATTTCCCCGTGACTAAACGGAACCTGTTGCATGTACAACTGGCAGACAAGTTTTTCTTTGGGATCTGCCCAGTAAATCGTACCGAAATAACCTCCCCATGAAAAAGATCCTTCACTTATCCCTAGCTGCGCCTGTCCTTCTTTCGTCATTATTTCAAAACCCAGTCCGAATTTATTCCGGCCTACGTTCAGATCGCCGATCTGGTTCGAAGTAATAAGCTCCACGGTTCTTCCTGCAAGGAGTCTCTGGCCGTTGTACACCCCCTTGTTCAGCAACATCTGAAGGAATATGGCATAGTCGCCTGTTGTGGAACTTAAACCTGCCCCGCCTGAAAAATATTTCCCGTCCGGCTGCAGGGGATAATCAACAGCATCCTGAGGCATGGAAACTGCTTTCCTTTCACTGTTTTCCGTATTCACCCTGACCAGTCTGCCATGCCTGTCAGTGGGCAGGTAAAACCATGTGTCATTCATACCCAGAGGTTCAAGGAGGCGTTTCTTCAGCCAGACATCCAGTTTTTCACCGGAAAATATTTCAATAAGATAGCCTATCACATCCACATTCAGACCATAGGTGAATTTTTCGCCGGGTTGATGGACAAGAGGCATTTTTCCCAGAAGCACAATATCATCCCCGATCGTGATTTCATCACCCCCAAATCCGCCTCTTATGCCCCCTTTTGAATATATCTTCTGCATGACCTCCGAGCCGATACCCGCATAATCGATTCCCGAAGTATGCGTAAAAAGATCTCTTATTGTAATCTCCCGTCTTGCAGGAAGGGTGGTATAAGTTGTATCCTTTTCATTGAGTTTGTCCAGCACCACCGGATTTCTGAATTCGGGAATATATTTTGAGACCGGATCATCGAGCAGGAATTTTCCTTCCTCATACAACATCATCAGTCCGACACTGACAATGGCTTTTGTCTGCGAAGCTATCCTGAAAATATTATCAGTCCGCATGGGAATGTTGTTTTCAATATCGCTGACACCAAAGGCTTTGTTATATACTATCATGCCATCGCGGGAAATAAATCCGACAGCTCCGGCTATCCGGCCGTCGTCAATATATTCCTTCAGCATATTGTCAATACGGGCCAGACGTCCGGATGAAACTCCTGCCGATTCCGGGGAACCCGGCTTCAGATCCGGAACAGTTGCAGTATTGCAGGAAACAAGGAAAACAACTGTGGCAATAAAAATAAAAGTCAGTGATTTTTTCATTTTACCATGTTTTATAAATATTACTAAATATTATTACTGTCGCATGATTATCTGACCGGACCCGCTGTTCACTCCGGTATCTTTTTCCCGGTCTTCCCCAACAGAAGATCTGTAAGGTTTTTTGCCGCCTTCAGATTCTCAAAACTCTCAGGAAGAATGGCATGATCAATATATTCATTGCAGAACCAGGGATCACCTATGGCAAAAACATATCCCTTCCCGAAATTGTTTTCTGCAATAAGTATCCTTCCGCCGGCTATCAGAACGGGTTTAGCCTTTCTCTTAAGTTTCATATCCGAAATTTCACTGAAATAAATTTTTGACACTCCCCTGAAAAGAGGATGATCAGGAAGACTGGTTATTGCTCCCATTTCCCAGTTATTATTTGTGACAGGATAGAGTGAAACATGATTGAACCGGATTCCGAATTTTGAAGCAAGCTTATTCAGATGCGTGAATTCACAATTTGGTCCGTCATTTGCGAAAATGGCAAGAACTCCTCCGCTTCTGACCCATCTCTTTATCGCCCGTATATCATCGGGAAGTATGTAATTGGGTGACCGGGATTCAGATGTGGTATCAGGATCAACAATTATATAAACATCTGCCCCTTTCAGCACAGCCCGGGTTGGTTTTTCAACTGTTGTTATTTCTGCTCCCCTGGCTTTAAATATTCTTCCCCATTCGGAATACCCGCCAAACTCCGTATCGCTCCATAAATAATGATAGGGAATACCGGTCCGGGGATGAGTCTCGCGGTTGAACCAGTTATCCAGTGCAACTACAGGCTGACTGTAAACATCCCGGGGGGAAATAATTGCAGATACCAGAGCAAACAGAATCAATAATATCCTGATCATATTTTTTACTTTGGTTTTCATCTGTCTGTAATTTAATAAAATTATACCCGTGTGTGATAATTCTATACTTCAGAATCAAACATATACACCTGGCGGGAATCAATAAACTCAAAAGCCTGACAAACTATTGTTACTGATAGTAAATTCAAAAATAGAAAAGATATATGATGAATGGAATTTCCTCAATGGTATATTTTTCACAGGATTGATTCATGATAATAAAATCCCGGGAACAAGGGATGACAAAATCCGGGGAGCAGGGATTAACAATAACTCTCCCGAAATTTGTAATTTTGCAGTTGTACACAGGACCATGATAATTTGCCGGAGATCTTTTTTGCAAGTATTACATGACTGTATTAAAAATTAAATCATCATGAGAAACACTATCTGTTTATCCATCATCACAACTGTCCTGCTGCTCACAGCATGCAGCAAGGATAAGAAATCTGAACCTTTCAGGCTCCTGACCACACCGGTCTGGGTCAACGAATCCATTCTTGTGGACGGGGAAGAACCTGCGGGAGACTGGGTCTTTCTGAATGAATTCACCGGAGAAGCAAAATTCAATGAGGACGGAACAGGCTATTTCGGAAGTTTTACAGGCCAGTGGAGATTTAATGAAGCTGAGACGGAAATAACCATTACTACCGAAACCATACCCCTTCCCATAATAACCAGAATCATTGAACTGACTTCACAGAGACTGAAAATATCCACCGTCATCCTTAATCCGCAGAATCTTTTAGAATCAGCAGAAGTAACCATGATTTTCAAAACCAGGTAATGCGTCGTTCTCTCACTGTCATTCTGTATCTTGTATGCTGCAGTGTACTGGCATCAGCTACGGAAGGCAACATAAGGGGAAGGGTAACTGACAGCGAACATGGTGAAGTTCTTGCAGGTGTTTACGTTATTTACGGGAACAACCGGGGAACAGTCACCGATGAATCCGGCCGGTATTTTATTGCAAATGTTTCGGGAAGGATAAGGATAGTATTCCAGTTTGTGGGTTATGCCACAGTTACCAGGGATATCATGGTAAGACAGGATGAAACCCTCGAACTCGACATCAGTCTTGAAACACTGATCAGTGAGATTGATCAGGTTGTTGTCAGTGCAAACAAGACTGAGCAGAAAATTGCCGAACTCAGTGTTTCAATGTCTGTTATAAAAAATTCCTTCCTCTCTGAGAATCATATAAGCGACGCCCGGGAACTGATAGGCAAGAATCCGGGAATTGACGTGATGGACGGCCAGGCATCGGTAAGAGGAGGAAGCGGATTCAGCTACGGAGCAGGAAGCCGTGTACTGGCACTAATTGACGGACTACCCTTCAATTCCGCTGATGCCGGAAACATTAAATGGCAGTTCCTGCCTCTTGAAAACCTTTCCCATATAGAGATAATCAAGGGAGCATCTTCAGTATTATACGGTTCATCAGCTCTCAACGGTATCATTAATTTCAGAAGTGCTGACGCCAGCAATACACCGCTGACAAAGTTCCATGCCGAGACAGGAATCTTTGGCAGTCCCCGTAACCGCGACTGGAAATGGTGGAATACTCCCAGAATCTTTACAAACACTTCCATTTCACACCTTCAGAAATTCGGGAAAACGGACATAGGTCTGGGTGCATATTTTATGACGGATGAGGGCTACCGGAGACTGAACGGGGAAAACCTGGGCAGACTGAGCTTCAGACTGAAACACTTCAGTAATAAGGTTGAAGGACTTAACTATGGGATGAACATTATTGCGGGAAGCACTCATAAAACAGATTTCGTGTTATGGGAGAATGCTCAATCGGGAGCTCTCAGGCAGTCAGAGACTACTGCGGCAGAGTTCCGGGGTAATTTCATAACAATTGATCCCTTCGTTTCCCTGAAAAAAAATGAAAGGATCAGGCATGACCTGAAAATCAGGTTTCGCTCCGACAGGAACAGGCTTCCAAAGAATGAAAAGAACAACAGCGATGCCATAAATCTTTATTCAGAGTATCAGCTTTGGTACAGAATAACTGATTTTCTTGATATTACTTCAGGTCTGACAGAAAATTACAGCGTGGTAAATTCTGAATTCTTCGGTGACCATTACGGACTTAATCTTGCTGGTTTCTCACAGGTTGAAATAAAACCACTGAGCCGTCTGAAGGCTGTTGCCGGACTGCGTCTTGAGCATTTCTCGCTTGATGGCATCAGCGACAGGCTCACTCCAATCCTGAGGGCAGGTGTTAACTTCCAGGCCGCGGAATACACATATCTGAGAGCCTCATTCGGCCAGGGCTACCGCTTCCCTTCCATCGCCGAGAAATATGCATCAACCACCCTGGGATCAGTAAAAATAATTCCAAATCCGGACATACTCGCTGAAAAGGGATGGAATACCGAACTGGGAATCAAACAGGCTTTTCTTTGGGGAAATACGGCAGGCCAGGCTGATCTGTCAATCTTCCTCATGCGGAATTCAAACCTGATCGAATTCCTGTTTGCATCATATCCCGGTGAAGGTGTCGGCTTCAGGGCAGACAATCTGGAACAGGCCAGGATCTGGGGAAGTGAACTTGAATTCGCTCTTGAAACACGGATAAGCAGGGTGAATATCTCAGCCACCGGAGGATATGCCTATACCTTCCCCGGGGATATCAGCAACACAAACAGCGATGAGACAGTTTTTCTGAAATACAGAAGAAAACACTCGGCAAAGATGTATGTCACATCTACATGGAAATCCTTCACCCTGGGCACGGGCCTCAATATACGGTCGAAAATACTGAACATCGACGATGTATTCCTAAATCCCGCTACCCGTGAACTCTTTTTACCCGGCTTTTATGATTACTGGAATAAAAACAATACGGTACATGCCGGGCTTGATGTTTCTGCAGGATATATAATCAGCCGGAGACTCAACCTTTCATTTGTGGTCAAAAACCTTACAAACACAGAATATATGGGCCGCCCGGGAGATATTCAGCCACACAGGAATTTCAGCATCCGCCTGTCGGGGAGCTTAGCTTCATCCGGTTAGTGAACTTTTCAGTAATTTTGGGAATCATTGTTTAAACATAAGAGAACAGCCTTCCTTCTTTTGAATGCCGGAAATAACTATTTCTGAAAACTTAAGGAGTTTTTTTTCCGGTCATAAAGAATATACATATGCGTAAGCAGTATCAGTACACATACAAGGCCAGGACCAAAATAGATCAAACCAGGCTTTCCCGGGTAAAGCTCCGGAACATGCAGATTTTCGAATCCTATTCAAAAAGCAGTACAAACAATTAGATATCAATCAGCTATTTTAGAATTATTTGTTTGATTCAAATAATTTCATACTTTTGGTCCGTTATATTTACTGAAATGCAGCTTAAACCCGCATTGCAAACTGAACATAAACAGGGATCCCCTGTTTTACAGGCAAAATTAAAATTTAATTAAAAACTCCTTTCCATGAGAAAATTATTCACAATCATTGCAGCGACACTTCTTGCAGGCTCACTATCTGCTGGCGGACTTGTCACCAACACCAATCACAGTATTCTCTTTACAAGAATGCAGAACCGCAACAGTTCGACACTTATTGATGCAACTTATTTCAATCCGGCAGGCCTGACAAAGCTCGGAAACGGATTATTTATTTCACTGAATAATCAGACAGTAGGCCAGACAAGAACAGTAACCAGTGATTATATGTTTCTCAATGAGGTTACAGCATCTGCCCCACGTTCTTACGAGGGTAAAGTCAGTGTTCCCCTTTTTCCGGCAGGATATGTGGCATTCAAAGTCGGCAAACTGGCTGTTTCTGCCGGTTTCAATCCGATTGGAGGTGGAGGAGGTGCCAAATATGACAAAGGTCTTCCCTCTTTTGAAATGCCAATTTCGGAACTAAAGCCCTTACTCACGGGCATGGGACTTACAACAACGAATTATGCAGCTGATATTGCTTTCGAAGGCTCTTCAGTATATTTTGGCTATCAGGCAAATGTATCATATGAGATCAATGATTTTATTTCAGCTGCAGTGGGTGCAAGACTTGTCAGCGCGAAAAATACATACAGCGGTTCAATTTCAAATATTAAGATTAACCCGGTCCATCCACAGATCAATCCTTCGGGAGACCTCATTTCAGCCCCTCAGTTCTTTGCAACAATTAGTCAGCCCGAATATGCTGCAATGACTGCCGACAGGGAAGTTGATGCCCGGGAAACAGGAACAGGGATCACTCCCATTCTCAGCATTCATGTCACGCCAATCGAAAATCTCAATATAGCTGCCAGATATGAATTTAAAACAAAACTGGAACTCAACACGAAGGTTATTGACAATAAAGGCGGGGGACTGTTTGAAGATGGCACAAAGGTAATTGCCGACATGCCTGCAATGCTTGCAACAGGAGTTGATTACAGACTGATGGACAGACTGATGCTTGCCTTTTCCTTTAACATGTATTTCGACAAAAATGTTGATTATGACGGCTCCGAATCACTTAATATCGAAATGATTGACAAAAACCTCCTGGAATACGGAGTTGGCGCTGAATTTGGAATCACCGACAATATCAGGATCAGTGCCGGATGGCTGGCAACCTCCACAGGTGTTAATGAAAATTACCTCAACGATATGAGATACAGTACCAATACCAATTCATTCGGGGCAGGA
Source organism: uncultured Rikenellaceae bacterium (assembly GCA_964522415.1). GTDB lineage: Bacteria > Bacteroidota > Bacteroidia > Bacteroidales > VadinHA17 > LD21. Next base: position 27,845 of record CAZFVQ010000009.1, read on the forward strand.
TTCGGATTCCGGATCACGGAACTGATAGATCTGAATATCGGAGCACAGTATACCCTCTATGATGATGGTTCAAAATCATTCACACAATTGCTCAATGAGAACCCGATACCGTACACGTACAATGAAACTTACGGTAAAAGCACATGGATGGTTGGTGCAGGTCTGGATTTCTATTTCGGCAGGAAATAAAAACCTGGTAACAAAATAATTAAAAAGACTGATCTTCCGGATCAGTCTTTTTTTGCAGTATCCAAAGTGTGAATGCTGCCCGGAAAATCATTTTTCATATATCCGGCTCCGGCTACTGAAGGAAGGTCCGGCATAAAGATCATAAAACAGGGATAATCACATACGGCAGAGAAGGAAATCATAATATTGAATTGTGACCGGAAATACCGGGGGATAATTATCAGAATATCGGATAGCGAACCGGAAATACCGGGGGGTAATTATCAGAATATTGCATCGAAAAAATAAAACATCACTGCTCCGAAAATGGCTGAAATGGGTATGGTTAATATCCATGCCAAGAATATATTTTTGGTGACACCCCATTTAACAGCCGACAGGCCTTTGATGGCGCCAACACCCATAATGGATCCCGTGATGGTATGGGTTGTGCTTACCGGTATACCAAAATGAGTTGCTCCAAACAGGGTAAGAGCTCCGGCCGTTTCTGCACAGAATCCTTCAAACGACCTTAGTTTGGTAATCTTCTGCCCCATGGTTTTGACTATTCTCCAGCCTCCGAAAAGGGTGCCGAGAGCAATAGCTGCCTGACAGGAAATAATCACCCAGAAATCCGGCCTGCTTTCCTCCAGGGAGGACAATCCCATGGTGATCATTGCTATCCAGATGATACCCATTGATTTTTGTGCATCATTCCCGCCATGTCCGAGACTGAATGCAGCAGCTGACAGAATCTGAAGTCTTCTGAAATGCCTGTCAATATCCGACGGTGAGAATCTCTTTATCAGGTGCATCACCAGTATGGAAATGATATAGGACATAATCATACCCAGAAGCGGGGCAATAACTATGAATGCAGCAATTTTAAGCACTCCCCCGGCAATGACCGATTCCGGTCCGGAACTGGCAAGTGCAGCGCCCACGAGGCCGCCGACAAGTGTATGGGACGAGCTTGAGGGCAGTCCCCACCACCAGGTCAGAAGATTCCAGGTAATCGCGGCAACCAGTGCGCCTGCTATAACTGTAAGTGTGACAACTTCAGGATCAATTATTCCCTTGCCCATGGTAGCAGCAACCTTCAACGGGAAAACAGTGAATGCAATAAAATTGAATGTAGCTGCCAGAAGAACGGCATTGAAGGGAGAAAGGACTTTTGTGGAAACAATGGTAGCTATCGAATTTGCTGAATCATGGAACCCGTTTATGAAATCAAATATCAAAACAAGTCCGATGATTATATACAAAAGTGTCATTCAGAACGGAATTAGCAATTGTTTGAATTTTGTTGCAATTTTACGAAATAATTTTTTATTCAGATTATTTTTCAAAATTTAATGAAATATAAATGGCTTGACTGGGTTATTCAGATTCAGTCAATAGCTCAGGCCGGTTTGAATTATGCAGAGAATCAGTATGATGCTGACAGATACCAGAAACTAAGGGACCTGTCGGTTGAGATAATGCATCATTACACCGAGGTGAGTCATGAGAAGATAAAGGATCTTTTTGCCGGTGAGAGCGGATATCAGACGCCAAAGGTTGATGTAAGAGCATCCGTGATCAGGGATGACAGTATTCTTCTGGTAAGGGAAAAAAGCGATGGAAAATGGTCCCTCCCGGGAGGCTGGGCCGATGTCAGTTCCTCGGTAAGTGAATCAGTTGAAAGGGAATGTCTTGAAGAAGCAGGCATATCGGTCATCCCTGAAAGAATAATTGCAATTCAGCTTGCCGACAGGCATAATGACCATCCATATCCCTATACCATATATAAAATTTTTGTTGAATGTAAAATGACGGGAGGCAGTTTCAGGGACAACACTGAAACATTCGCAGCAGCTTTCTTCTCTCAGGATAAACTTCCTGATCTTTCAACGGAAAGAACAACCAAAAAACAAATTGCCATGTGCTTCGAAGCTCATGGACAGGCTCTCTGGGAACCCGGATTCGATTAACCTTCCGGAGGCGTACCCGGCTCCCCGGAAACGCACCTTGTTCCGGAATCAATCCGGATCAGTTTTTCTGCCCCGGGTGATCCCTGCCTGCTTCCCCGCCCGGATTGAGCCCGGCCAGCTTTCCGAGAATCGCCTTTCCCCTGGCAATTATTCCCGCCTGGGTTTCGTCGCCGAGCATATTTATGGAAGCCGAAAGTTCACTGGACAGTTCGGGATAAATGATTGTCAGACGGTAAATTATTTCCATTGAATAGGACTTGATTGCAACAGCCGAAAGACTTGAATTCAAGGCTTTGAAACAGTGATCTGCCAGAACTCCCTGATGTTTCAGACTCAAAAGCGAAGGATCGCTGAGGGAAATGATTCTCAGAAAAGAACGGCGGGTACCTTCATTATCTGTTTTATCAAGCGCTTCAATCATATCCGGTAAACGCGGAATAACGATTTCAGGATTTTTATCGAAAATTTTCGTCAGAGTCCATGAAGCACGGAATGACAGTTTCCTGTCATTGCTGAATGAATATTCCAGTAATTTCAAAATGAGTTCCGGATTATCCGGAGCACTCCCTGCCAGCCAGTCAGCTTCCCTGGTGCTGATCATGGAATTGATCATTCGCTTTATCTCTTTATCCGTAGCCGGATCAATGCTTCCCGCGGATTCGGACGGCAGTGCGGAAGCTGATCCGCACACATCACCGGAGTACTGCTCCAGAACATGCAGATCTGCTTCTGAAAAGTCAAGAGAACCCAGCTCCTCCTCCATACACCACCTGAAATCAATATGCTCCGTTAGCACCGGCAATTCATCAAGTGTATCGCATATAAAGGGAAAAAGCCTGATCTTCCTGTGGCCGTAATCATGAATGACGGGATCAAGCCTGCCACAGATCACTATATCCATGAGAAGCTCCTCCCTTATTTCCCTTATTATGCACTCTTCCCCGCTTTCTCCCTTCTTTGTCTTTCCCCCCGGAAATTCCCATTTGAATGCATGATCATCCTTCTCCCCGTTCTGTACAACAAGGATTTCATTTTCCTCATTCCTGATAATAGCACAGCAAACATCTATCATTGAACCAGATCTGTAAGTTCTTTATAAAGGGGTATGACATTCAGATATCCGGGCCTGCCGCTTCCGGCTTCAAGTCTGCAGGCATAATGGTGCATACCGTTGGTGACCACCAGGAAAGGAACATTATACTTCATATTGTAGGTTGCAATCTGTTCGAAAACAGATTCATCCAGGGGAAGATTATATGATTTACACTCAACTATCATAACCGGTTTGCCCATACGGTCGTGAACAAGAACATCCACTCTTTTTTTCAGCCTGTTGAAGGAAGCAGGCACTTCAATGCCAATCAGTCCGGGAGGATAAAGCCCTTCCTGAATGAGATATTGTACAAAATTCTGCCTTACCCATTCTTCCGGAGTCAGTCTGACATACTTCCTCCTGAGGGTATCAAGGATCATTCTTTTCCCGTCCCTTTCAATGATCCGGAATGAATATTCAGGCAGATTTAACTCTTTCAACTTAGTTTTGTACTTTTGAACACAAATATATTGATATAATCAATACAGGTCTGCAATGATGAAAACCAAAGAAGATATTGTCAACAACTGGCTTCCGAGATATACCGGAAAAAGTATCGGAAGTTTCGGGAAGTATTTTCTCCTGACGAACTTTATCAATTATGTCGAGCTTTTTGCAAAACTGAACAATGTGGAAATAGAGGGTCTGGACAAAAATATGGCCAGCGCCACCTCGAATGACGGAATCACCATCATCAATTTCGGAATGGGCAGCCCCAATGCTGCAACGGTAATGGATCTTCTGAGTGCCGTATCGCCCAGTGCCGTATTGTTCCTTGGCAAATGCGGAGGACTAAAAAAGAGAAACAATCTGGGAGACCTTATTCTTCCCATTGCTGCCATCAGAAGTGAGGGGACCTCCAATGATTATTTACCCGTGGAAATACCTGCCCTGCCCGCCTTCCAGCTTCAGAGTGCCATATCCGCATCAATAATCCGGCATAACAAGGAATACTGGACAGGAACAGTTTATACCACAAACCGCAGGGTATGGGAATATGATGCCAGATTTAAAAAATATCTGGTAAAAACAAGAGCCATGGCCGTAGATATGGAAACAGCTACTATATTTACGGTGGGATTCGCGAATGAAATTTCCACGGGAGCATTGCTTCTGGTTTCTGATCAGCCGATGATATCAGCAGGCATCAAGACGGAAGAAAGTGACAGGAAGGTAAGCGATAAGTTTACTGAGATTCATCTGACAATCGGGATAGATGCCCTGCGTGAAATAAAGAATAACGGAATCTCGGTAAAACATCTCAGGTTCTGAAATGGTAAAAAGCTACGAAGAAATTATTTCCGACCTAAGGAAAAGAATCTTCAAACCTGTCTATTTCCTGGCAGGTGAAGAATCCTATTATATTGACCTCATAACCGACCATATTGAACAGAATGTGCTCCCCGAGGCAGACAGACCATTCAACCAGATGGTACTCTACGGAGAAGATACCTCAGTCAGCGACATCATTGAAGTATCCAGGCGCTATCCCATGATGGCCACACATCAGGTGATAATTGTTAAAGAGGCACAGTCGGTCAGGAAAATCGAGGATCTTGCAATCTACATCGAAAGACCCCTCCCGTCAACCATTCTGGTAATAAATTATAAATACAGGACCCTGGATAAAAGGACCAGACTGGCCAGACTTCTTAACAACCACGGTATTTATTTTGAATCAAACAGGCTGAAGGATTATCAGATTCCGGGCTGGATTGAAAGCTTCCTGATGGCGGAAGGTATAAAGAGCGAGCCCGATGTGAGCGTGATGCTGGGTGAATATCTTGGCAATGATCTTCATAAAATTGTCAATGAGTTGAATAAGCTGATAATCACGCTGCCGTCAGATAAACCCGTAATAAGTACCCGGCTGGTTGAGAAAAATATCGGAATAAGCAAGGATTACAACAATTTCGAACTACAAAAAGCTGTTGGTGAAAGGAATATACTGAAGGCCAATATGATAGTCAATCATTTTGCATCCAACCCCAGGGACAATCCCCTGACCCTCACAATAGCATCCCTCTTCGGCTATTTCAGTAAACTGCTCACATACCATTACCTTACCGATAAATCGAAAAACAGTGTGGCTGCGGCACTAAAAATCAATCCCTATTTTGTAAGGGATTATGAAACAGCTGCAATGACATACAGTGTTACAAAAACAATCCAGGTTGTCAGCCTGCTTAGAATTTTTGATATGAAATCAAAAGGAGTCGGTGATATGGGAAGCGAAGCTGGAGATCTGCTGAAAGAGCTGATATTTAAAATATTACATTTGTGATTCCAGGCAGGTTGCAAATGTGGGTACAGATGGAACTGCGTATGTGAATTCAGGTATAATTACAGGAATGAATACCGGTGCCCTAATTCATATCCGGTGATTCCGGGAATTCGGCCCAGATACGGTATTTGTTCTTCAATCCCCTGAGAACCCTCTTCCAGCTCATATTAATATGGTCATCAAGAATAACATCTGCCGGAACCCTTGCAATAACCCATGAATTTTCCCTGAGTTCCCTCTCAAGCTGTCCGGCCGACCAGCCCGAATAACCCAGAAAAAATCTTATCTGCGAAGTAGTCAGACTGCGGCTGGCAACCATTTCCCTGATAGTATCAATATCCCCGCCCCACCAGACACCAGTATCAACCTTTACGCTCTGAGGTATCAGATCACCCAGACCGTGCAGGTAGTGAAGAGTGTCCGGTGCAACCGGTCCTCCCATATTCAGAAACCCTTTCCAGTCATCAAACCCGGAAATGGCATCACTGACCTTTATATCAAGCTTCTTGTTCAGGATAAATCCAACGGATCCCTCGGCATTATGCTCAGTAAGATATACCAGGGTCCTGTTGAAAAAGGTATCGGGCAGGAAAGGTTCTGAGATAAGTATCTTTCCCTTTTCCGGTATCTTGTCCTCAGGCATGATCGTAAACAAATCCATCTCCTCTTTCATATCGCAATAATGACCAGACAATTTACATAATTTTATTATACTGACCATGGATATCTGCATATAAGAATGCAAAACCCAGTCAATCGGGCTGATTCATCCCATCCGCCTGTCCATCCAATTCTCGTGCCAGACTTATTCATCCCATTCACAATCCATCCACCCGTTTCACTTTCCGCCTATTCATCCCGTTTTCACTTACGGTTCATACAGAACATAAGGGTTCAGGGAAAATTCTGCCGTATTTTCACTTTGGCCATCAGAATCTTGAAGGGACTGCCTCTTTCATCATTCCGTAGACTGCGTCAAAAACATCTTCAGCACTGGGCTTCGAGAAATAATCTCCGTCCGTGGTATAAGCCGGGCGGTGTTCCTTCCCCGTAAGGGTCACGGGAGCAGAATCAAGATAATTCCATCCTCCCTGCTTTTCCAGGATCTCCTGCATCATATATGCTGTTGTGCCTCCGGGAACATCCTCATCCAGTAAAAGCAGCCTGTTTGTCTTTTTCAGAGAATCAAGTATTACCGCATTCAGATCGAATGGAACAAGTGTCTGAACATCGATAAGCTCAACCGATATGTCGTGCAATGCCAGCTGCCTGACAGCTTCTGCAGCTATTCTGACCGTTGATCCGTATGTCACAAGGCTTACATCCCTTCCCTCACTGAGAATTTCGGGAACACCCAGCGGTATCCTGTATTCACCCGGGTTATCGGGCATTTTTTCCCTGAGCCTGTATCCGTTAAGGGGTTCAATGACAATGGCAGGATCATCACCCTGCAGAAGAGTATTATAGAATCCGGCAGCCCTGGTCATATCCCTCGGACTGCAGACATATACTCCCCGGACAGAGTTTATGAGCATGCTCATGGGCGAACCGGAATGCCAGATGCCTTCCAGCCTGTGCCCTCTCGTGGAAATTATCAGAGGAGCAACCATTCTGCCGGCAGTACGATAATGGGTTGTTGCAAGATCATCGCTGAGCACCTGAAGTGCATACATCAGGTAATCAAGGTACTGAATTTCGGCAATCGGCCTCATCCCTCTCAGGGCCAGACCTATACCCTGACCAAGTATTGTTGCCTCCCTTATTCCCGTATCTGTAATACGCAGTTCACCGTACTTTTTCTGCAGACCTTCAAGTGACTGGTTCACTCCACCGATGAATCCCGTATCTTCTCCGAATGTGACCAGCAGGGGATTCTTTGCAAACAGCCTGTCATAGTTGTCCCTCAGTATCTGGCGGCCGGGAACTTCCGGTGAGTTTTCAGAATAAACAGGTGGAACGGGTTTTACTTTCAGAACCGATGTTGGCATGTCATTGTAAAGAAAACTGTCATAGCTGAATGCAGCATCTTCATAATTCCTTTTAAGCCAGCCATGAAGTTCCTCATTGAGATTATCGGAAAGGTAACATGTTTCACATACATTCCTGAGGATTTTCCGCGCTGCCATGAAATTATCCTTACGGATTGGATGAAGGATTTTTGCCAGTTCAGCCGTTATCGTTTCCACGGAAGTCTCCTTTGTCTCCTCGCTGCACCGGCATGTACGCTCATTAATTATCCTTACCAGGGCATCACGTTCCACCCTGATGGGGGCCTGAAACATTTCCCATCCCTTCTTCCTTGATTCCCTGGCTTCCTTTTCCGCATCTGCTGCAATTGAATCAAGTTCCTCCGAAGTTGCAATCTTCTGTTCGCTTATCCATTTGCGCATTTTGACTATGGGATCGGTATCCTCTTCCCATTTCAGCCTTTCAGGACTCTTGTACCTTTCATGGGAACCGGATGTGGAATGACCAAGGGGCTGGGTAACATCTTCGATATGGAATACCACGGGAATATGATCCCTCCGGCATATTTCGACCCCTTCCCTGTACAGCCTGATCAGTCCCGGATAATCCCAGCCCTTGCCCTTTAGTATTTTTATTCCGGGTTTACCCGGCTCGTCTTCAAAGCCCCTCAGAATATCGGAAATACTTCCTTTTGCAGTCTGATATTTTTTCGGGACGGAAATACCGTATCCGTCATCATATACCGACAGGGCCATGGGAACCTGCAGGACTGCCGCAGCATTTATCGTTTCCCAGAAATGTCCTTCTGAAGTGCTTGCATCACCTATTGATCCGAAAGCAACTTCATTCCCTTTCCTGGAAAGAGTGGTATATCCGTGAAGCTTGCTGTTCTGCCTGAACAGTTTTGATGCATAAGCAAGTCCCAGCAGTCTTGGCATCTGTCCTGCCGTCGGGGAAATGTCGGAAGATGAATTTTTCTGTTTCATCAGGTCTCGCCAGCTTCCGTCGGGATTAATGTTCGGAACAGAAAAATGATTGTTAAACACCCTTCCGCCGTTACCGGGATTAATATCCCTGTCGGTATTACCGTAAAGCTGATGGAAGAACTGCACGGAATCAAAAAGATTCATTGCCATCATCCATGTCTGATCCCTGTAATATCCCGACCTCCAGTCGCCTTCCCTGAACTGCTTTGCCAGTGCAAGCTGGATAATTTCCTTGCCGTCACCAAATATTCCGAATTTTGCTTTTCCCGTTAATACTTCACGGCGCCCGATAACACTCAGGTTACGGCTCAGGTTTGCAAGCCGGAAATCTGCAAGAACTTCTTCCCTGCTGATACCAATTTCCTTTAGAATATCTTTCTGTTTTTTTAATATGTCGTTATGATTCATTTCTCAGCTTATTTGTTAAAATACCCCTGAAGCCACACATTAAACAAAATATTCATGCGCTTGTTTAATACATAGTGAGAAAATGATGATTATCTTTGAACCATGTTTATAAAACTGCTTGTCATAAGTATAATTTTCCTGGGGATAGCATTTCTGGGACTGAGTCTGGGCATACTTCTGAAACCGGGAGGACGGTTCCCCGAAACACATGTCGGAAGAAACAAGGAAATGCGCAAACTGGGAATAAAATGTTCAAAACATATCGATACCGGCTGCATACCGTGCAGCGGGGGAAGGGAATGCAACTCCTGCTGACAATCCCTTTACCTGGATTCCCTTTACCTGGATTCCTCGATATATTTACTCAGTTTTTCTGAAATCCAGGTCCTGTAATTTCCCTGGTCATCAGAATAAATCAGAAAAGCGTCAAATTCAGGATTCCGCTCAATAAATTCAATGGCTCGCTCCCTGCCCATTACCATACAGGCTGTGGCAACCCCGTCAGCCGTCATACAGTCGGGAGCAAGAATGGTTGCGCTCAAAAGCTGATTTTTTGAGGGATAACCGGTTTTCGGATCAATAGTATGGGAGTATTTTACACCATCTTCCACATAAAACTTCCTGTAATTTCCCGAAGTAGCAAGCGACCTGTCCTTCATACTGATTATTGCCTGAAGATTATGTCCGGGAATCATATTGCTGTCGACAGGCTTGTCAATACCGATTTTCCAGAATACCCCCCCCTTGTCACCCCTGGCTCTTATCTCTCCGCCTATTTCAACCAGGTAACTCTTTATTCCCCTGGCATCAAAATAGCGGCTTATCACATCTACGGAATAACCTTTTGCTATGGCATTGAAATCCAGGGATACCCTCGGATCAGTCTTGAAAAGTCTGCCATTGCGGATATCCGCCTTCTCAATTCCCACAAGCCGCATCAGGCTGTCCCTGTCTGTTTCCCTGAAATTTTTACGGGCATCGGGTCCGAAACCCCATGCTTTTACCAGCGGACCAATTGTTACGTCAAAGGCCCCGTCGGTCAGTGCGGATATTTCCTTCGATCTTTTGAAAACCTCAGTGAAATATTCATCCGGGATATCGGTTTCATTGCGGTTTATCCGGCAAAGAACAGAAGAATCCTCATAGAGGGAAAGTGACAAGTCAAATTCCCTCAGTATCTGTTCCACTTCATCCTGAACTGCAGCAGCATCAAAGCGGCCCGGGTTTTCAAATATCATGCTGTAAGTGGTACCCTGTGCAAATCCGCTGAACTTTGAATATTCAGCCTTCTCCTTGCAGGATGCATCAAGGGCAAGGATGCCCGAAAGCAGGATTATCAGTCTTAAACTTCTCATATTTATCCGTTTTTCCCCGAAGTACTTTCCCGGAGTATTCCTCTGGAGTTCTTCTCCTGAGTTCTTTCCCGGAGTATTCCTCTGGAGTTCTTCCCCGGAATGTTTCTCCGGAATACTTTTCTGTTCTGTTTTATTAAATCCCGAAATCGTCAAATGAGATGTTTTCCGCCGGCACACCAAGATTGTCCAGCATGTTCAGTACTGCATCATTCATCACCGGCGGACCGCAGAAATAATATTCAATATCTTCAGGTTCATCGTGCATTCCGAGATAATTATCCAGGAGTACCTGATGAATATTTCCGGTGAATCCCGTCCAGTTATCTTCAGGCAGGGGAGCCGAGAGTGCCAGATGAAATCTGAAATTGGGGAATTGCTTTTCTATTTCCCGGAATTCTTCTTCATAGAAAACTTCCCTTAGTGACCTGGCTCCGTACCAGTATGAAACCTTCCTGTTTGTCTTCAGGGTATGGAAGAGGTGAAAGATATGCGACCGGAGAGGAGCCATTCCCGCACCGCCCCCGATATAAACCATTTCACTTCCGCTGTCCTTGATATGGAATTCGCCGTATGGTCCTGAAATCATCACCTTGTCGCCCGGCTTCAGTGAAAACAAATAAGATGAACAGATCCCCGGAGGGACATTCATAAATTGTTTCCTCGCATTATCCCAGGGTGGTGTTGCTATTCTGATATTCAGCCTGATCAGATTCTTTTCAGCAGGATAGTTGGCCATTGAATAGGCCCTGAATGCTTCCTCCGTATTCCTGATACTGAGATCCCACATCTTAAATTGGTCCCAGTCAGGCCTGAATTTTTCCTCTATTGCAAAATCCCTGAAATCTGCCGAATATTTCGGAACATCTATCTGGATATAGCCACCCGGATCAAAGTTCAACTCCTCTCCGTCAGGAAGCCTGACTATAAATTCCTTTATAAATGTTGCGACATTTCTGTTCGAGACCACATCGCACTCCCATTTCCTGATTCCGAGAACCGATTCAGGCACTTCTATTTTCAGGGGTTCCCTTATTTTGACCTGACAGCTGAGACGCCAGTTGTTAAGCTGCTCCTTCCTTGTAAAAAAGCCTGTTTCGGTTGCCAGGATGGATCCGCCGCCTTCAAGGATACGGCACTTGCACATTCCGCATGTACCCATTCCCCCGCAGGCCGAAGGCAGAAAAATCCCGTTCGACGACAGTGTTGTAAGAAGGTTTGAACCCGGAGATACAGTCATTTCCCGTTCATTAACCAGAAGTGTTACATCACCCTTCGGAATCAGCTTGTGTCGTGCAAAAAGAAGCATTCCCACCAGCAACAGGATAATGATCATGAAAACAACCAGGGCATAAAGAAGAGTCTGGATAGTTGAAACAGCTAAAATCATATTCTGTAAATTTCAATTATAAAGTGATTCCCATGAATCCCATAAAGGCAATCGCCATTAATCCGGTGATAATAAATGTTATTCCCAGACCCTTCAGGGGATCCGGAACATTACTGTAATGCAGTTTCTCCCTTATGGCAGCTATTCCCACAATGGCAAGAAGCCAGCCTACTCCCGATCCTGCCCCGAAAGCAGTTGCTTCGGTAATATTTGCATATTCCCTCTCCTGCATAAAGAGTGAAGCACCAAGTATTGCACAGTTTACAGCAATCAGAGGGAGAAATATACCCAGGGAATTATAGAGTGCAGGACTGAATTTCTCTATCACCATCTCAACAAGCTGAACTATTGCTGCAATAACGGCTATGAATACAATAAAGCTGAGAAAGCTGAGATCGACATCTGCAAATCCTTTCCCCAGCCATACCAGGGCTCCCTTTTTTAAAATATAATTTTCAATCAGGAAATTTACCGGAACAGTGATCATCAGTACAAAAACCACTGCAATACCCAAACCGAATGATGTTTTCAGGGTCTTTGACACAGCCAGATATGAACACATGCCCAGGAAAAAGGCAAAAACCATGTTTTCAACAAAAATGGCTTTTATGAATATGTTGAGTAGATTTTCCATAAATGCTAGCTTTGTTTTTCTTCAATCAGACTTCTGTCCTTGCTTCTCTGGACCCAGATTATCAGTCCCACCAATATCAGGGCCATGGGAGGAAGTATAAACAATCCGTTATTTTCATAACCGGTGGAATAGATTCCGATTTTCTCCATCAGGGGATATCCGAATATTGTTCCTGATCCCAGCAATTCCCTGAAGAATGATACAATAATGAGGATCAGTCCGTAGCCGGCACCGTTTCCCAGGCCGTCGAGAAAAGACGGCCAGGGCTTGTTCGCCATTGCAAAGGCTTCCAGCCTTCCCATCAGAATACAGTTGGTAATAATCAGTCCCACGAAAACAGACAGCTGCTTGCTTACATCAAAAGCATATGCCTTCAGTATCTGGTCAACCAATATCACCAGCGTTGCTGCTACAACAAGCTGAACAATTATTCTTATCCTTTCGGGGATATAATTGCGCAGTGCGGCTATCACAACATTGGATATCGCAACAACTATTGTAACAGACAATGCCATGACAAGGGCCGGCTTAAGTTTTACCGTGATGGCCAGTGCCGAACAGATCCCGAGAACCTGTATGGTAATCGGATTGTCCTTATGCAGCGGTGACGTGAGCAGTTTAATGTTTCTTGAAGAAAACAAAGGCTCTTTTTCCTGGTTAGTCATCCGAAAATATTATTAAAGTGTTACTATTTATCAATTTCTGTTCTTCAGCAGGTAATCGTCATACATGACTAAACAGTCATAAAGCATGTTTTCAAGCCCCCTGCTGGTTATCGTTCCTCCCGAGATCGCATCTACACCGTGAACATCATCTTTCCCGGCTCCTCCCTTAATTACCTTCACCGACACAAATGTCTGATCGTCAAACAGCTTTTTATCACGGAACAGGTTTTCATATTCCGAAGTGTTTATTTCAGCTCCCAGTCCGGGTGTTTCACCTTTATGATCAAATGTTACGCCGTATACCGTATTCATATCCTGCCTCAGCGAGATATAGCCATTAATGGGCCCCCACAGCCCCTTTCCCTCCAGCGGGAGAATTATCAGCGGTCCGCCTTCCTCCGTGATGGCTCTGAAGACCGGCAGTGATTGCTGTTCAGCAGGTTTTTTCTGTTCATTCCTGAGAACAACGGTGAATGCATCAATACCTTCAAGGATCTCTCCTCTGGAATTGATTACAAAGCTTTCCTTTATATACCTGTCGTACAATTCAACGGCATTCTGGCGGCTTGCCGGTATGCGTATCGATTCAAGCATGCTCTTCTTTTTCTCTGTTTCCAGATTCCTTTCCTGGGCAGGCTGAAGCAATGTAGCTGCAAGCGAAAGTAATACAGCGACAATTACAACCATCACCGTTGAGAAAGCAAAAATATACCTGTTACTGAATTGCCTCATATTTAGTTGATTATTGATTTACTGCCTGAAGACGTCTGGTTCTTCTTTTTATATTGGATTGTATTACGAAATAGTCGATCAGCGGGGCAAAAAGGTTCATCAGCAGGATTGCAAGCATGACACCTTCAGGATATGCCGGATTAAGCACTCTGAAAAGTATTGAAAGTATTCCTGTTATAAAGCCGTAAATCCATTTCCCTTTTTCCGTCTGTGATGCTGTCACCGGATCGGTTGCCATAAACACTGCCCCGAAAGCAAAGCCGCCCATAACAAAATGATAGTAAAAAGGCAGCTGCATAAATTCATTGCTTCCAAAAGCATTAAGGATTAAAGCCATTGTAAGGCCCCCTCCAAACATACTCAGCATGATTTTCCAGCTTCCTGTACCGGTAATAATCAGTATCAGTGCGCCTATCAGTATTGCCGGGACTGATGTTTCACCCACTGATCCGGGTATGGTTCCAATAAACATTTCCATGAAGGAAGGCATGTCTGCAATCTGGTCCTGTGCACACAGTCCCAGCGGTGTGGCACCGGAATACCCGTCAATCACATTGGCTCCGGATACCAGTCCTTTCGTCCATACTTTATCCCCGGTCATCCATCCCGGATAACTGAAGAAAACGAATGCCCTTGCCAGGAGAGCGGGATTAAATATATTCATCCCCGTGCCGCCGAACACTTCCTTCCCCAGAATAACTGAAAAAGCAGTTGCAAGTGCAAGCATCCACAGAGGAACATCTATCGGCATTATCAGAGGTATAAGAATACCCGTGACAAGAAATCCTTCATTGATCTCATGCCCCCTGATCTGTGCTGCCGTGAACTCAATACCGAGTCCGGTCACATAGCTGACTATGATCAGGGGCAAAAACCTGAGGAAACCATACCAGAACATTTGCAGAACAGATGCATCCGTACCGGTTGACCTGAAATGCTGAAGGCCGGTATTGTAACAGCCAAAAAGAAGAGCGGGAACAAGGGCGATGATAACCACCGTCATCGTCCGTTTCAGATCCATGTTGTCGCGTATGTGAGATCCTTTATAGGTTACTTTGTCCGGAACAAACAGAAAGGTTTCAAAGCCCTCAAATACCGAACGAAACTTCTGAAACCTGCCTCCTTCAGAGAAGTGGGGTCTGAGCTTATCCAGCTGTTTTCTAAGGGGATTCATTTTATAAATTACTCGGTTTTATTAACTCATTTCCTTTATCATCAGGTCCAGTCCCTGCCTGACTATTGACTGGATCTCTATTTTTGACGGACAAATAAATTCACAGAGCGCAACATCTTCCCCGGCTATTTCATATATGCCAAGATTTTCCATCAGTTCAATATCTTCGGCAAGGATTGCCTTGAAGAGCTGCATGGGATAAATATCCATTGGCAGAACCTTTTCATATTTCCCAGTAATAACAAATGCCCTTTCTCCTCCATGAAGATTTGTATCAATATTATATGATTTTGAAGGAAACATATTTGAAAGGAAGGCGCGGTGAAAGCTGAACTTCCGCATTCCGGGAGCTGCCCAGCCCAGCAGCTCAAAATAGTCTCCCTCCGGGATCACCGTGATCTGTGAATCATAGTAGCCCAGAAAACCTTCTTCAGAGATTTTCATGCCGGTAAGGACGTTTCCGCTTATATACCTCACCTTTCCGGGCTTAACATTGTCTTTTGCAACATTTTTCACCGAACTGCCGGATAACATCCTGTAGTATTGTGGCTTAATAACTTCCGAACCGGTGAGTGCCACAATCCTTTCCGGATGATATCTGCCTTCGGCAAAAAGTCTGCCTATGGCAACAATATCCTGGAGATTGACGAACCATACCACTTCACCCTTGTTGAGGGGATCGAGATGATGAATATGAATTCCCACATTACCGGCAGGATGGGGTCCTGAGAAATATGATATTTCCACTCCGCGACATTCCTCAAGCAGGGCCGGAGCCTTTCTCTGTCCGTCAAGAACAAGATGTACCTTCCCCTCAGTCAGCCTGGCAATGGCCTTTATACCGGTAAGGAATAATGAGTTATCGGAATTTTCGATTATAAAATAATTATCCGGTGCAAGGGGGGAAGTATCAAATCCTGATATAAAAACAGCTTTGGGCCTGTCTTCCGGATTTGCGACCACATGGTAGGGCCTCTGCCTAATTGCAGGCCAGAGTCCTGAAACGAGAAGTATTTCCTTTATCCTGTCAGCTGTGAGGGACTCCGGATCAGCCTTCCCGAAATCAATGCAGTCATCGTCGCTTTTTTCCACAACCACTTTCAGTATTTTCCGGCGGTCAC
This sequence comes from uncultured Rikenellaceae bacterium, assembly GCA_964522415.1. Classification (GTDB taxonomy): domain Bacteria; phylum Bacteroidota; class Bacteroidia; order Bacteroidales; family VadinHA17; genus LD21. The sequence goes on from CAZFVQ010000009.1 coordinate 43,793, forward strand.
CCCGTTCAACGGATTTTACAGTCCCGCTTACAGGAGATGTGTAAAGTATTCCGGGCCTGAGCTTGTCGTGAAAAAGTGAGGAGCCGGCTTTTACACTGTCACCCGGCCTGACATCCAGCTTGGGAACAAGTCCCGGAAAATCAACCGGCTTAACAGCAAAAAATGCGGAAACAGAAGCTGCTGAAATAATTTTTTCAGCTTTCCCGGGCAGGGGAATATCCAATCCTTTTCTCAATCTTATTTTTTTGGTCATTTTTTAATAAATTCCAATGTTAGCAGAATAAAACGGAAACCGGGATTTGTTAATAAAATAACATTGTGTACAAATGTATAAATAGCTCTTTATAATTTGCTAAAAATGCTTAATTTGATTGTAAATTTTTTGCATTATGTTTGCATATTTCCAACTGCAGTCCGTAAAATGAAAAGAATACTGATATATATCATCTTTTCTGCATTCCTGCAGCCAACTATCAGGGGAACATCCTATGACCCGGTTTTTTACACCGACAGCACTTTTGACAAAAGGATTAAAACAGTGCAGCTGTACAGGGAGGAATGGAATCTTTCATATCCCCTGATCCGGCTCAACAGTTCCGACAGACTTGCCTTTCATTTCGATCTCCTTGATGATCATCCTGATGCGTATTATTACACGTTTATTCACTGTAACAAGGACTGGCAGAGGTCAGATCTTTTCTCAAACGATTATCTCGAAGGTTTCAGTTATGAAGAGATCAGGGATTACAGACCCTCATTCAATACCACGGTGCCTTATTTTCATTACAGCCTGATATTTCCCGAAGAAAGACTGAAGCCCCTGCTTTCAGGAAACTACATACTGTATGTTTATCACTTTGATAATCCGGATGTGCCTGTCATCACCAGACGTTTCATGGTAACCGAGGATGCTGCCGGAATCGATATCAGCGTTCATCGTCCGCAGATACCGGACAGTAACAATGAGAAACAGCAGGTGGATTTCTCCGTGAATATTGCCGGACTCGGAATCATTGATCCTTTCAGGAATATTTATTCCTCCATCCTGCAGAACGGAAGATGGGATAATGCAAAAATGAATCTGAAACCTGACGTTTACGGCAGCAATGAACTGAAATACACTTCTCTTTCCGACAAAAATATTTTCATGGGAGGGAATGAATACAGGTATTTCGACATCAAAAGCATAAAACGTCCGGGAGTTAACATAGAAAGGATTGATTTCCGTGCCCCGGATTATCATGTTTTGCTTCTGCCTTCCGACAACCGTGAGTTCAAGCCATATTTTTACCGGCAGGACATTAACGGCAAGTATATCATTGCCGTGCAGGAGGGCCGCGATCCGGATACCGATGCGGATTACCTGTATGTGTACTTCACCCTGCCTTTACACGAAAAACCTGATGCGGGAGAGCTGTATGTCTCGGGTTTGCTGGCAGACCGGACCTATGGTGAAGAGAACCGCATGCTCTACAATCCCGGCAGAAAACAGTATGAATGTACCATGCTGCTCAAGCAGGGCTGGTATGATTATGAATATGTGTTCATTAACCGGGATGTAAGGGACGGGGTCTCCTCCCGGTTTGAGGGCAGCCATTCCGAAACGGAAAATGATTACCACATACTGGTTTATTACAGAAATCCACGGGAACGCCATGACCGCCTCCTTGCTACCGGCAGCATAAACACCCTTAACCGGATGACTTACTGATTCTGTTGTTGGCAGAAACAGAAAATAAAAAAAATTCATAAATTTGTATCAGGATGGCAAGGTTCAGTTTACCAGAGAGGATACCGCCTTTTTTCAGGAACAAATATGTTCTCACCATACTTGTGTTCCTGATATGGATCCTTCTTCTGGATTCCAATAATCTTATCTCAAGGTACAGGGAAATGCGCGAGCTGAAAAAGCTCAGGAATCAAAGGGAATATTATATCAACAAGATTGAGGAAGAGAGCAGGAAACTCCGGGAACTGAAGACCGACAATGATAATCTCGAAAAATTCGCACGGGAACAATACAGAATGAAGAAAGCTGATGAGGATCTCTATATTGTTCTCACTCCCCGCGAAGACAGAAAAATCTCAAGACAGAATCAATAACTTTCCCTGTCGAGCTTCCTGAAATATCCCAGCAACTGCAGGGCATCATCCGAGATCACGTCATGACCGGTGTGATACAGCAGATCACATGCTGCCCGGGCAACGGGTTTCCGTTCATATATCCCGTCATGAACCGTATTCATGAACCTGACTACTCTGAACATGTTGAACCATCCGAAAAATCTTTTGACGAATGATTCATAACGGGCTGTGTTTGATCTGATTTCTTCCATTTTCACAAGCCACTCATCCCTGTTTATGAAAAATCTCAGACCCGGGGGGAGATCATCATAGAGTCTGTCCGTTTCCCTTTTGCCGGAACGGAACAGATCCTCCTTCATGCTGAACAGACTTTTCAGTTCCCTGAAAGCATTCATATCATAGGTAAAAAACTGCTGTTCCGTGCCTTCAGCCAGTTTGCCGATTGTTGCCCCCGTTCCGAAAGGCACTCTGTGCGATTGCCTGGGGGAGGGATACACGGCAGTTGAATTAAGGGAGAAATATCTGCCCGACTGAACCAGTTTCTGAATAAAATAAAAATCCTCTCCGGCCTCCCTGCGGTTCATTCCCCCAACCCTCATATATTCCCCGGCCTTGGCTGCCATTGCCGAACCGACGGTATGAAATGCAGCGGGATACTGTATGGCTCTCAGTGCACCAACATAGTAACGCAAATGCAATTCATACAGTATTATGCCATGATAAGGGGAATCAGGTCCGGTATCATCCTCAAGGGGATGTTCAAAATAAATCGAACAGGCCCCGGCCTTCCTGTTATTCAGAACTTCCTTTTCGACTGATATAAAATAATCCTCCTGTACGGTACAGTCTGCATCAAGACACACAATGACACCTTCCGGATTATCAAGAGCATCAAACCTTCGCAGTGCCTCATCCATCCCTGTCTTCCTGGCAAGACCGACCCCCCAGCCCTTTATTGCCGGTGAACCGGTATCATAATGGAAAAGCCGGAAAAAGCAGGAGGCATTTTTCCTCTTCCAGTCTTCAATATTTTCAATACACTTCCTGTTGTTGAGAATTGACTGCCTTCCGGCATTTTTCCTGAGATTCACTATTATAATGACTTCCACCATGCAGCCGGGTTTTTTGCATGAAGAGAGCGAATCCAGGACAAGAGTTATATCCGGCTCATCATATGCAGGTATTACAACTATTATACCTGTATTGCCATATGGTTTTTCCTTGAATAATTCCGGGAACAGAGCTTTTTCCGAAAGCCACTTCGTGGCAAAACCCATAGTTCCTATTTTTTGGGTTTTTCCGATCTGTATTTCGAGTTGATGGCGTCACTTACCCTTTTGGTGATATCCAGACCTTTATCACCATAAAGCACAACACTTCCGAAGGATTTGCCCAGAACATACTGATAATTGAAGTCCGATTGGTTCTGTTCCAGATAAGTGGTTATGTAATCAATTACCTGCCTGTTCATGACCTGTTCCTCTTCCATCAGGTTTGTCTGAAGTTCATCCCTCAGGGAGATAAGATCCTGCTGCTGCTGAAGGAGATTCTGCTCCATTTCTGCTGCAGTAGCTCTGGTAACCAGACCCTTGGTAACCTTTTCCTGAAAATCCCTGGCATCCCTTTCATACCTGCTTCCCTTTGAAGTGAGTTCAGCCTCAGCCTTCCTCTGCTTTTCCATCAGTTCTTCCCTGCGGTCAAAAAACATATCAAAATTCATTATAACCGAATCAATGTTTACAAATGCTATCCCCTCCGAACTGACTTCCACGTGAGTGCCCGCATGCTCACGGACGATTTCCTTTTTCTTTCCGGTAAAATGAAAGATGTAAAGAACGGTAATGGCAAGAAACAGGAAAGAAAACAAGGCAATGGAAAGATTCTTCATCACAGATTGAATATTGGTTAAACATTAGTCCGCAAATATAAAAACAATTAAAATAAACGGAACTAATTTAAAGAAGTTAATTACACCATCTTAAAACTCGGGACAGGGAATTGCCCTGATCTTTCGTTTCGGCGAATTAATTGAAAATGTGTTGAATTCGTATATCAGTGACAACTCATGCGCGCCGGCAGTTGAACTGATAAGATTTGATATGGTGAAGTCGTAGCTGTATCCGAGATGAAACTGGCCCGTCTTAATTCCCAGAAGTCCGATGATGGCATCGCCGGCCTGACTTGTGACAAACGGGATTCCCCTGTACCACAGGCCGAATATCAGAGGATCGCGGTAATAATAAACACCTGCATCAGTCTGGTAGAATTTTGCCTGTTTCTGAAAATTAAAAGCAACGGAAAGAGCCTCCTGAAGTTTTACCTTCAGACGGGTTTTCCTCATTATCTGAGTACCCCCGAACAGATTGAACTTTACCGGAACATGTCCGTCCTCCCCGTAGAAAGAAGTCTTGGGAACAAGAAGGTGGTCAAGTGTAAACCCTGCCCATATCCTGTCATTGTAAACAAGAGCCGAAGTGGCAAAGTCAACATCAGCCACATTTTCAAAAGGAGGAGGATAAACAGAAGGCGTAGTACCGCTTCCGGTCAGCTGACTGTTGAATACCAGCTTGTATATATTCAGTCCGAGATAATAGAACTTGAATTCCACTCCCGGTCTGATATGCCAGTCCTGGTTGATATTGAAATCATAGGAATATATTAATCCTATGTTTGTCGTGCTCAGGTCACCGGAACCGGCCACGTCATAGGTTGCCAGCACACCGATCCCCGAATTGAAATTGTGCAGATACTTGTCGAATGAAATGCTGTATGTGTGAAAGACACCCGGTACAGCAGGCCACTGGTTCCTGTAATTCATCCCAAACCGGTAATCCTCAGTGGCTCCCGCAAATGACGGAGCCAGATACAAAGGATTCGCATAAAACTGCGAGAATGTCGGATCCTGACTCTGACTCTTGACAAAAAGGAAAAATGACAGTATAATTATATAACTGATCCTTTTATACAAACCTGTAGACTTAACTTTCCAATTGCTAAATTAACTAAATCTATTAAAGTAAGATTTCCCCGTTGTACGGAATTTATCACCAAAAGTTAAAGTTATTAACAGAATTTTTTTAGCATGTAGTTCAGATCCGGCTTAAATAATTGTATATCAGAAGAACCTGATGAATACTGCAATACAGATTATTATCGCTCCCGGTTTTTCAGAAGCGTCAGATCTCCCATTTTGGTAAATGCCTCCCCGTTAATGTAATTACCCCGGACTTTCCAGATATAGACTCCGGTCTGGCACTGACGGCCCTTGTAATAACCATCCCAGCCGATGTTTATATCATTGCTTTCAAAAATAAGCAGTCCGCGTTTACTGAATATCCTGAGCTGATATGTCGTCACCCCGGAGGAAACAGGGTGAAAGACAGAAGCGGCATCATCACTGGAAGCCGAATAGAATCCGCCCGTGGGACCATTCTGTTCAGGGAAGAAGGCATTGGGAAATTCAATATAATTCTTCGGTTTGTTAACCGGACTGACAATAATGCTTGTGTCAGTACAGCCTTCTTCGGAATATGCTATCAGTTTCACCGTATGATCACGGGCTTCACGGTAAACATGTTGCGGTTCAAACTCACCGGAAGTATGGCCGTCCCCGAAATCCCATCCGAACCGGACTGCATTTACTGAATAGTTTATCAGGCTTATCCTGTTTTCAGACTGTTTTTCATCTCCGGCAACTATTTCAAACCGTGCAACAGGTCCGGGGAACACAGTTATTATACATGTTCCGATTGCTTGCAATTCACCTGACTTATAGGCATGAAGCGTTACAGTGTATTCACCCTCCACATCAAATATCCAGCCGGGACTTGCTTCTTCCGATACTCCTCCGTCACCGAATGTCCATCTGTATTTATCAAAAGATCCGGACCGTGTCTGAAAAGTAACCTTCAGCGGACAACAGCCCTTTTCAGACGATACCTTTATCAGATCAGGAACATGCAGGGGACTTCTCAGCTTTTCACTCCCGGTATCATTTTTTTGAAAAATATTCTTTCCGCCGATAACATTTCTTATTTCCGTACCTGACGGAATACGGGGAATCTGTTTATCCATGGCAGTCCTCTGCCCGCCCGGACTGTGACTGTCATCAGCTTCTTCCCCTGCAAAACCACCAGGCTTTTCTTCTCTGTCAGTCTCCCGGCTCCATGGATTTATTTTATCGGGCAATAACTGTTCCTGCTTCTGTATCAGTCCGGCAGCCGGCTCACCAGGGTCCGGCTGTACAACATTTATCTCAGCCCCGGGGCGGCCGTTCAGGTAAAAAGCAAGACCAAGGGCAGTGGCCGTCATGACCGCAGCCGCATACCATACATTAAAACGGAAGGGATCAAAGCGGAGGAATTCCTGTCTGCCCAGCTTCCGGAAAAATTTAGCTTTGAAAGCCGGGGAAGAATGGACTTCAGCTTTTTCAAGCACCTGCCTGAAAAGCTCCCTGAGCATTATATCTTCCTTTTTTCTGTTCACCTGATTACAACCAAATTTTCAATAGCCGCCGGCCGGATAACTGGTTTTCAATGTCCTTAACTTCTCCAGTTTATTCCTTATAACTGCTTTTGCCCTGCAATACTGCGATTTTGAAGTATTTATATCAATCTTCAGCATTTTTGCTATCTCCCTGTGCTTATAACCTTCTACTGCATATAAATTAAAAACCATTCTGTAACCGGCGGGAAGCTCATTAAGAACCCTGAAAAGCTCATCGGAAGTAAAAAAATCCTCTTCAAAACCCGAAACACCGGTTTCTGTTGAAACATATTCCTCAATATCCACACTATATCTGAATTTCAGATTTCTGTGATAATGAGTTATGGCAGTATTAACCGCAATTTTTCTAAGCCAGCCTGTAAAAGAACCTGATCCGTTAAAATCATCTATGTTGAAGAATATCTTCAGCAGACTGTCCTGAAGTATATCCTCCGCCTCCGCCTTGTCGTAAGCGTATCTCAGACAGACAGCCAGCAGGAAAGGGGAATACTTGTCATAGAGCATTTTCTGAGCCCTGCGCTCATGCCTGACACAGCCGCTGATTATCTCCTGGTCGCTCATCATAGGCAGAGGACAAGTTTATGACAATCTAAAAGGAAAAATGGTTGCATTGACTTTTCGAAAACAAATAATGAAAAATTGATCTTCCTTTGTATCAGTTCCGATGACAAAGGTCATCAAAAATTAAAATGATACAAGCTTAATTAGTAGCGAGAAATTAACAATTATCAACAATTACAAAGCCATGTTCAATAAACTAATTGCATCAATGTTACCTTACCTCCCGAAGAAACTGATATGGATTTTTTCGAAATCCTATATTTCCGGCGAATCGGTCGATGATGCCTTAAGAGTATCGAAAGAGCTCAATACCAGGAATATAAAGGTCACAATTGATATTCTGGGGGAATTCATTGAAAGTCTCCATGAAGCCGAAGTCAACAAGCTTGAATATCTTAGTCTTATAGATACTGCCTACCGCAGCGGCATTGACGGAAATTTCTCGGCAAAACCCACAAGTTTCGGACTGCATATTGATGAGGAGGCATGCTACCGTCACATGAGGGAAATAGTTGCCAGGGCGGCATCATGCAATGGATTTGTAAGGATTGACATGGAAGATTCACCATGTACCACAAAGGAAATTGAACTTTTCAGGAAACTGAAAAAGGAATTCCCCTCAAATGTCGGTCTGGTTTTGCAGGCTTATCTGAAAAGGACACTGGATGACCTGAAAAGCCTATGTGATCTTAACTCCGAAGAAACACCCCTGAGTATCAGGCTGTGCAAAGGTATCTACATTGAACCTGAAGCCATATCATACAAGAAACATGATGAGATAAACCGCCACTTTACCGAAGATCTCGAATTCATGTTTAAAAACAGGATACACGCCGGGATTGCCACACATGACAAAACCCTGATCGAAAACGCATACAGACTCATATCGGAATACAATGTTCCCGGACATCTCTATGAGTTTCAAATGCTTTACGGCGTATGCCCGAAACTAAGGCAAAGTATCGTAGATAAAGGTCATGCCATGAGAGTATATGTTCCTTTTGGTGAAAAATGGTTTGGCTATTCAACCCGCCGTCTCAAGGAAAACCCCAAAATAGCAAGTCATATCATAAAGGCCATATTTATAAAAGGCTAGATATCAACTCCCGATATCCCGATACTGATCAGTGTCCGGATTCAGGGATTGTGTTTTACTATCAGTTCCTCCAGCGGCCTTTTCGGTACATGATGATTGTTCTCACTGTCTCTCCAGTATCTGATATCATCATTTTCCATCTCATCTATTATCACATTTTCCGCTGGTTTGCCAAGAGCCAGAACCAGCAGTATATCAAGGTTGTCTGCTATGTTCAGGTCTTTTCTCAGCTGCTCCCTGTCTACGGAGGCAATAATACAGCCTCCAAAACCTGCTTCAGTGGCACCAAGCATGATACTTTGCGCGGCAATACCGTGATCCACCCCGAATGATCCGGCAAGCGACCTGTCTCCCAGTATAATAATATATGCCGAAGGCCTTTCGCCCGGTGCAGGACCTCCCCAGTTCTCCAGGTATCCGGCCCATGCCAGGGACGGAAATACTTTCCGGCAATCCTCCGGCGAACTGATTAGTATAAATTTAAGAGGCTGCCGGTTGGCTGCAGAGGGTGACAGTCTGGCCAGTCCTGCCAGTTTTTCAAGAGTATCACGGCCTGTTCTGACGGATTCATCAAAACGCCTGTAGGAACGGGTCTTAAGTACGAGATCTTCAAATTTCATGTCAGGAAAAATATTAATTTCTGCAATTTTTACAATAATCCGTTATATTTTCATAAGTAACCAGGTAACAATATATTATCAAACAAAAACTGTTTTGATAAAATTACACTCCGTTATATTTTCATAAATAGCTAAGCAACAACATATTATCAAATGAACGTTATTTTGATATAACATTCATAATCAAATATATACATTTGGAAGAAATCAACAAACTCAAAAACCTAACGAACCATTGTTTAAGCAAATTTAAAAAATCAGCCTGACGCTTTTTCTCAGGCCTCAAGAAATATTCTTTCCGGAAGTTCCGGAACAACACCCTTCTCAAGGGCTTTTTCGAAAAGTGTGCTTATTGCTTTTCTGCCGGCCGGACCCAGACCGGCAGTGAAGTCATTGACATATAATTTTATATGACTTCCGATAACTGAACTTTCCATTTCACGCGCATTCTCTTCAACGAATTCACTTGTTTCAGCAGAATACATGCCGGCATATTCCAGACTTCTCCTGATAACCCTGTTTACTTTCAGTGCAATATCGCTGGGAATCCGCCTGTGGACCGCTATCAGACCCAGGGGAATCGGCAGGCCTGTCATTTCTTCCCAGAACTGCCCCATATCGGCCAGTTTTATCAATCCCTTCCCTTGATAGGTAAATCTTGTTTCATGAATTATCAGTCCGGCATCAGCCCTGTCATCCAGGACAGCATCAGTAATATCCGAAAAGAGATATTCGGTTTTACTGACTGCATCCGGCCATGCAAGGCTGAAGAGAAGGTTGGCCGTTGTGTATTTTCCGGGAATTGCTATCCGCGAGACTGATATTTCCGCATCAGTCATTTTTCTTTTGGCAATGAGCAGGGGACCGTTTTTATATCCCAGGGCACTTCCCGAATCCAGAATGAGATAATTATCCGCAGCATATGCATAAGCATGGCTGCTCATCTTTGTAATATCTGTCAGTCCACTGAAAGCCCTGTGGTTGAGATCTTCCACGTCGGCCATGAAGTAATCAAACTCAAGTCCTTCAGTATCGATCCTGCCATGCACCATGGCTTCAAAAATATAAGTGTCATTCGGACAAGGCGAAAAGCCCAGTGTAAGTTTCATCTTTTCAGCAGAGTTTTTTAAGAAGATTTTCAAGAACCAAAGAAAGATTTTCCAGGGCAAGCGCTATGTTCCAGCTGCCGCGGTCGCGGATCCCCACCCTGTTGGAAACGGCCCTCAGGGCAATGAAGGGAATTCCTTCCCGGCTGCAGACATAAAAGAAGGCAGCTCCTTCCATAGTTTCTATGTCAGGATCATATTTCAGCATAAGTCTGCCGGCTGTTTCCCGGGTACCGGTAACAGTATTGACCGTCACTGCCTTTACAGGCCGGATATCCCCGGCTTCCAGCTTAAAAAAGCTGTCCGGCACAACAGTCCTTTCGCCGGAACTGTTGAATGCACTGATCCGGCCGCCGGTAAAAGGATAGGCATCCGGATCCTGAAGACCGGCTTCGGCCAGAGTAAGAAATCCTTCCGCACTTTCAACACCTGCATCTGCAAAACAATCCGAAACAGGCATCACCACATCTCCTGTCCTTAAAGAATCCCTGAAACTTCCTGCAATTCCGGCATTTATGACAAGATCCGGCCGTGGCCCGGTAAAGAGCCGCCTGGTAAGAGCCCATACTGTGGCAGTGCTTCCAATTCCCGTGACCATCAGGCCGAGATGTAAATTTCCCCTGATATCTCTGCCAGAAGGGTCACACCCGGCTGAGGGGTCATCCCCGCCAAAGAGATCACGCCCGGCTGAGGGGCTATTCCCTGCAAAGGAGTCATCCCGGACGGCGCCTGGGAGGGCAAGTCTTCTGAATACAGCAGCTTCAGCTTCGGTGGCGGCAACCAGTAATACCTTCACAGTCTTCAATCAAATAGCATCAGTTCAACAATTTTGAGCTTAAATATATTTAAAAAGATCAACTTTAATGGCTAATATTGCAGACTAAATGTTTGAATGATGATCTATCTCACCCGCCGCGAAAGATTCAGTGCAGCACACAGGATGTTCAGGCAGGACTGGACGGATGAAAAGAACATGGAACTGTTTGGCAAGTGTTCAAATCCTAAATGGCATGGACATAATTACGAGCTTTTTGTCACAATAAAAGGTGAAATTTCAGCTGAAACCGGATTTATCATGAATGTGGGCAGACTGAAGGATATCATCCGCACCAGGATTATCAACAGGATAGATCACAGGAACATCAATCTTGAAGTTGACTTTATGAAGGGAAAGATAGCCACAACCGAGAATCTTGCCATATCCATCTGGGAGGAACTGAAGCCCTTCATAGAAAAAGAGGGCGCAAAGCTTCATTGTGTGAGAATCTGTGAAACTGAAAACAATTCAATCGAATATTATGGCGGAAAAAAGTGAAAGCGGGAAAGACAGTGAGTTGAACGTTCATAATGGCTATAACAGGATAGAGACATGGGACGAGGATAGTATCAGTGAACTTTCCGGAATGTATTACAGGGTACTGAAACTGCTTGGGGAAGATCCTGACCGCGAGGGATTGAAGAAAACTCCTGAAAGGGTTGCAAAAGCCCTCCATTTTCTCATGATGGGATATTCCATGGATCCCTGCAAAATAATCAATTCCGCCAAGTTCAGGGAAGATTACAGGCAAATGGTCATAGTCAAAAACATAGATATATATTCCATGTGCGAACATCATATGCTTCCCTTTTTCGGACAGGCACATGTTGCCTATATTCCCGACGGCTATATCACCGGCCTGAGCAAGATAGCACGGGTGGTGGAAGCATACAGCCGGCGCCTGCAGGTACAGGAAAGACTGACGGTTCAGATACGCAACACGCTTCAGGATTGTCTGAAACCGCTCGGAGTGGCAGTGGTCATTGAAGCCCAGCACATGTGCATGCAGATAAGGGGTGTTCAGAAACAGAATTCTGTCACCACAACATCAGCCTTCACGGGAATCTTTCTTTCAAATCAGAACACCCGTGAAGAATTTATCCATCTCATTGGTTCCAGGCTTCATTGAATATACCAGGCTTCATTGAATATAATTATGAAAGCATATGTGTTTCCGGGCCAGGGTGCCCAGTTTCCGGGTATGGGAAAAGATCTGTACGAAAAGTCCGCTCCGGCAGAAGAAATGTTTGAAAAGGCAAACAGCCTGCTGGACTTCAGGATAAGTGATCTGATGTTCACAGGCAGCGACGAAGACCTTAAGCAGACCAGGGTTACTCAGCCGGCAATATTCCTGCATTCAGTCATTCTCGCCACAGTAATGGGAAACGAATTCAGACCGGATATGGTTGCCGGCCATTCTCTTGGAGAATTTTCAGCCCTGGTGACATGCGGGGCATTATCATTTGAGGACGGACTTCTTCTCGTGTCACAGAGGGCCTCTGCCATGCAGAAAGCATGCGAAATGCATCCTTCCTCTATGGCTGCAATAATCGGACTCGATGACAGAACAGTTGAAGAAACCTGTGCCGGTATTGATGAAACAGTGGTTCCCGCCAATTACAACAGTCCGGGTCAGATTGTCATATCAGGCACAGATGAAGGAATCACCCGGGCAATGGAAATACTGAAGTCGAAGGGTGCTAAAATTGTTATAAAACTTCAAGTGGGCGGAGCTTTCCATTCACCACTGATGGAACCTGCAAGGGCAGAACTTGAAGAAGCCATCAGAAATACACCCTTCAGCACGCCCCGCTGTCCGGTATACCAGAATTCCGATGCAAAACCATCCGTCGATCCCGGCATCATAAAAACCAGACTGGTATCACAGCTGACCTCACCGGTAAAATGGACGCTGAGCATTGAAAACATGATTTCAGCAGGTGCCTCACACTTTATTGAAGTCGGTCCGGGAAATGTACTGCAGGGACTGATAAGAAAGATCAGCAGGGATGTAAGGACAGAAGGAGCCCAGTTCTGAATCTCTATTCCGGCTTCATTATCACCCCCCTGTTGGTCCGGCCGTCTATCCTGATGTCGATATCCTTTTCAAACCTTATATGCCTGAGGACCTCATCTTCATAAACCGGTTTTATATTATTCAGATAATCAACATCATAATAACCTTCATCAATAAAGGGATTGATGTTGAAATAGCCCACGCCAAAGGATGTAAGATTCTGGAAGAAATGTGTTCCCTGACTCGGATCAATCCTGTAATTTTCCAGGCCTGACTCAACAATCAGCCTGACAGCAGAAATCTGAGCCCATTTCACGGGTATTCCGAGACACGGATCGGCTGAACCCCAGCGGCCCGGACCTATGAGAACATAACCTCTCCCCTGGCCGGCCAGGATGGAATTAAGATTCTCTATTATCACTGAAAGATCCCTGTTCTTCGCCGGATCAAAGGAGTCCGGCTTTACATAGACAAGGTCCGAGATATCCCTGAATAATCCGTGTCCGAGAGCCGATTCCGAATATATAATGGTGTCTTCCGGCTTCACATCCCCCAGGTTAGTAGTACCCGATTCTTCTGAATGGATCACCGGCCTTATCTGCAGAAGATTGAATATCCTGGGGGTTCCCGGAGGAGTTTCAAGATCGCCGGCAAATTCAATTTCAATGGAATTGTTCATCTCTCTCTGGCCGAATTCAAGAATAGTGCTGATAATCTCTGCAAGGGGAAAGAGATTATGCTGAAGAATCCCGGCAAATGTAATGATCCGCCTTCCCGGATACAGTATGCCGTCTCTCAGCATGTTGCTTTCATAATCAAAGGTTGAGGCAAGATATCTCATCGCGGTATCATTGCCGGCATCCCTGATGTCAAGGACAGGCAGGTTCTCCCCGTCATAGCTTGACGGAACAAAACTGTTTATGTCAACATCCAGTGCCCGGAAGGTTTTCTGAGTATCACGCAGGGCTGACTCGGGAGTTGAGAGCTGCATAATTTTTTTCGGAAGCCTGGGGCAGAAACGCAGGGACAATCCTCCTTCAACAATCAGTTTCCCAAGACCGAAAGCGACATTTGCAATCCCGTCTTCCACTTTTTCCGCACCTATGGGATAATAGTTCAGCGACCTTGCAAAGCCTGAAAAAGTCGGATAGAATATTTTGCCATGACTGCGCCCGCAAATTTCCTGGAGAACAATACCCATCTTTTCCTCATCAATCACATTGCTCGTGGCAGTCATGTAAGTCTTGCTGGTTTTATAGAACACCGATGCATACACTCCTTTTATAGCATCAGCCATGGCCCTTACCATTCGCTGGTCTTCGCTCAGCCTGGGAATCATATAGGTTGAATAAATGCCTGCAAATGGCTGATAATGTGAATCCTCAAGCTTACTTGAAGATCTTATTGCAATGGGCTTGCTGCGCGAAACAGCCAGGAATGCAAAAAGATCCTGGATAACATGTCCGGGAAGTCTGGCAGTCAGAAATTTATTAAGTATCTCAATGTCAGGAAGATCAGAAAGAGCTACAGGATACAGGTTATTATGATCCATGAACTCATCAAAGGCATCTGTGCTCAGAACAACGGTACGTGGAATTGTTATCAGAACACCGGGAAATTTGTTGTAGAGCTTTTTCGTCTTCAGCATTCTGTTGATAAATGCCAGTCCCCTTGCCTTGCCTCCGATGGATCCTTCTCCCATACGTGAGAATACCTGGTATTCATCAAAGCCGGCCTTGTCGAATTTTGCAATAACACCCCTTCCCCTTCCCAGGCGGAAGCTCGAAACGCCAACATAAAGGAAACGTCTCATCTCCTCAATACCTGGGAAATCCTCCTTCCCGATGTATTTAAACATCTGGGCAAGCGGAAAAAGAGCCCTGGCATTCAGCCATTTTGAAAAATGATTCCTGGTCGCATGATACTCAAGAACATTGTCAGGGATTGTAAGAAGGTTCTGCTGAAGACTTTGCAAATCAGTGGCAATAGCTATCGGTTCCAGTGTTTCAGGGTTCCTGAAAACAAAAGGACCAAAGGCCAGATTCTGAATCAGGAAATTCCGCAGTTCCAGGGAGAGGGTCTTGGAATACTTGTAAATGAATCCGGCACCCATTTCCTCGGCTTTCTGCTTATGTTTAAGGCTTGAAGACTGCAGCAGGAAGGGAACCTTGTCATCATCGGCCATTACCATCCTGCACAGTTCCATGCCCGCATTCTCATCAGGCACATCGTCCCTCTTGTAACTGATGTCGGAAATCACTCCCAGAACACTGTACTTGTATTTCCTGTAAAGATCAACTGCGTCATTGAAATTGTCGGCCAGCAAAAGCTTGGGCCGTCCCCTTTTCTTAAGCATACGCTGGTGCTCATTCAGGGCTTCCTTCTGAAAATCCAGGGATTGCTGAAGCAGTATCCTGTAAATGTCAGGGAGGTAGGATGAGAGGTACCTGACGGAGTTTTCAACAAGTATTATGGCCTGAACACCGATAACCTCTATATCATGCTCGGCATTCATCTTATCCTCAATAAGCTTGATGATTGCCAGTATCACCGATGCATCCCCGAGCCAGCAGAACACATAATCAATGGCACTCATATCCTCGCCTTTGAGGCGCAGGGACACTTCCCTCGATAAATAGGTCAGAACAACAATGGGAATATTCGGATAATCATTCTTTATCCTTTTTGCAAGAGCAAAAACATCCGTTTCCTTCAGACTTTCCATTGAAATAACCAGATCAATGCTTTCCTCCCTGAGTATCCTCAGTGCATCTTCCGCATTGTCTGTCTGAATAAAAACCGGGGGGTGCCGGAGACTCAGCGATACATACTCATTAAAAATCTGTTCATCAATTCTTCCGTCCTCCTCCAGCATGTAATTGTCATAATTACTGCATATTATCAACACCCTGTGTATTCTGTTCTGCATGAGCAGATCAAAAGAGGTGTCGCTGAAATCATATTTCCCAAGCTCCGCTATGTTGTCTATTATTGTCATGGGCTTAATATACTGATTATTGCCCTGCTTCCCATGTTGACCCGCTGTTCAGCAGATCGTCCATCGATTTTATCTCCGCATCCCTCCTGATATCCGTGATCTGATCCTCAAGTTCGTCTTCATAGATTTTTTCGTCCACGGACCTTATCACCCCAAGGGCAACCGGATATTCCGGATATCTCATCCTGGCCAGAAGGTAATGAATGGAAAGATCCGGTTCTTTTTCATCATGAACAAGAATGTCACCGGCAGAAATACCATTCTCACCGATTTTCACAACCTTCAGCTGAAAACCTTCAAGCATCAGTCCCCTGTCCCGTTCCCGGCCAAAAATCATGGGTTCACCGTGCCTGAGAATTATCGTTCTTTCATCTCTTACTTCCCGGCCGGTCACCACATCGTGGATACCGTCATTGTAGATCACGCAGTTCTGAAGCACTTCAACAACCGATGTTCCCCTGTGTCTGGCAGCTTCAACATAAATCCCCGTTGAAAGGCTGATATTGTAATCTGTTGTTCTTGCAAAAAAAGTACCATGCCCTCCCATGACCAGCTCCCCTACGGAAAAAGGCTCCTCAATGGTTCCGAAAGGTGAGGTTCTGGTAACCAGACCTTTCCCGGAAGTCGGTGAGTACTGACCCTTGGTCATGCCATAAATCTGATTGTTGAACAGTATTATGTTCATGTCTATATTCCTGCGGATCACATGAATAAAATGATTGCCCCCGATTGCAAGAGCATCGCCATCACCCGTGATCTGCCACACCGAGAGCCCGCGGTTTGCCATGCGGATTCCTGAGGCGATTGCAGCTGCACGGCCGTGTATTCCATGAAATCCATAGGTGTTCATGTAATAAGGGAAGCGGGAAGAACAACCTATACCGGAGACAAAAACGATTTTTTCCCTGGGTATGCCCAGCTGTGCCAGAGCTTTCCGGACTGCATTCAGGATGGCATGGTTGCCGCATCCCGGGCACCACCTGACTTCCTGACTGCTTTTAAAATCGTCCGCTGTGTACTGATATGAATCCAAAGTTGTCATATTTAGGCTTTATACTGATTTGAATCCGATGTTGTCATATCCGGGCTTTACACCGGTATGAATCCGATATTGTCATATATTTAAGCTTTGTACCGATATGAATCGAATACTGTCATGTATTTAAATGGCCTCCAGAATTTTAAGACATTCATCCCTGATTTCCTTCGCAGTGAACGGCAATCCCTGAACCTTGTTTATCTGTTCATAGCTGAATTCGCCGTATTCCGACCTGAGCCAGGCTGCAAACTGGCCCAGATTCAGTTCTGCCACGGCAATTTTCCGGAATCTGCTGAAAACCTCCCTGACATTTCCGGGAAGGGGATTTATATAATTAAAATTGGCAAAGCTCACACTGAAGCCTTCAGACTGTAATCCCTTCACTGCGGATACCAGGTATCCCCCCGAACCTCCCCAGCCGACAAGCAGCAGATCGCCGGAATCCCTGCCGCATACTTTCAGATCAGGAACCTTTTCAAGTACCCGGGCAATTTTATCTGCCCGCAATTTTACCATTGATTCATGGTTTTCCGGCGAATAGGATACTGTTCCCGCGGGAGTCTTTTCCAGTCCGCCAATATGATGTTCAAATCCGGCTGTTCCCGGAATGGCCCAGTAGCGGACCAGGGTGGAACTGTTCCGTATATACGGACTGAAAGGGAGTTCATCCTTCCCGGCAAAGGGAGGCCGTATTGGCGGAAGATCCTTCATCTCCGGTATTTTCCACGGTTCTGAACCATTCGCCAGGTAACCGTCCGTAAGGAGTATTACAGGTGTCATATGTTCCAGGGCAATTCTTGCAGCCTCATAGGCAAAACGGAAACAGTCGGAAGGACTGCCTGCAGCAAGAACAACCACCGGACTTTCACCATTTCTTCCGTACAGTGCCTGCATAAGATCAGCCTGTTCCGTCTTGGTAGGCAAACCGGTGGAAGGACCTCCTCTCTGCACATTGACAATAACCACGGGCAGCTCTGCCATTACTGCAAGACCAATGGCTTCGGATTTAAGAGCCAGTCCGGGACCTGATGTGGAGGTTATTGCAAGATTCCCGGCGAAAGCGGCACCCAGGACTGAACACATACCGGCAATCTCGTCCTCAGCCTGAAATGTTCTTACACCAAGATCCCTGCGTGCGGCAAATTCCTCAAGTATTCCCGTCGCCGGTGTAATAGGGTATGATCCTGCGAAAATATCAAGTCCGGCTTTTTCTGCCGCAGCCATAAATCCCCAGGCTGTTGCAGTGTTTCCGTTTATGTTCCGGTACCTGCCGGGAGGCAGGCTTGCAGGAGGAATACTGAAAACCCTGGTAAGCGCTTTAATGGTTCCGGCATAATTATAGCCGGCCCTGAGTACAATCTTGTTTGCTTCAGCAATTTCAGGCCTGTCTGCAAATCTTGTATCGAAAAATCTTTCTGTAAAATCCAGCTTCCTGTCAAACAGCCAGAATACCATCCCCAGTACAAACATGTTCTTTGTTCTGAGTACCGACCTGGAATCCAGTCCTGACTCCCTCAGTGTTTCTTTCACCATTGAGCTGACAGCTGCGGCAATGACATTGCAGTTTTCAAGTTTTTCCTCAGCAATGGGATCGCGTGCATAAGCAGCTTTTTTAATATTTCCGGCAGTGAAATTATCACTGTCAAAAATAATGGTGGCATCGGGTTTCACCCGTGCGGCATTCGCCCTTATTGCTGCCGGATTCATTGCTACCAGCACATCTGCAAAATCTCCGGGCGAATCGATTTTCGTATGCCCGAGATGAATCTGGAAACCTGAAACACCGCCGACAGTTCCCTGTGGTGCCCGTATCTCGGCAGGATAATCAGGAAAAGTAATCAGGTCATTTCCGAAATGAGCCGCAGCATCTGAAAACAGGGTGCCCGTCAGCTGTATTCCGTCACCGGAATCACCTGAAAAAAGAATAACCGCTTTTTCTTTTGAAACAACTTTCACGCTCTTTGCCATGGCATGCCTTTATTTTATTGCAGTACCCGGAACCGGTAAACAAGGTAATCAATGTATAAAAAATCAGCTTTATAAATACTGTGGAAAACCTGATAAATATCAACAGCTGTCAGTCTGTCATTTCCAGATATCGGCTTTTTTCAGGTTGATCTCCCCGTCAAAGAACATTCTGGCAACCTTTTCAAAATATGGTGTATAGTCTGACACAAAAAACCTGTCATCACTTTTCCCCGAATCGTTCAAGAGATGATTCGTCTCCAGGTATTCCTTCAGTATGGCAGAAACAGGTTTCCCTGAATCAATAATTTCTATTTCGAAATCGAATATTTTGCTTATCTGGTTCTTTATTATGGGATAATGAGTGCAGGCAAGTATCAGTGCCTGAATATCCGCGAAAGAGCCATGCGAAAGGTATGCCCGGATGATGGCATTGCTTATGTCATCAAATACAAATCCTTCCTCTATCATCGGAACCAGCAGAGGAGTTGCCAGTGAAACCACATCTGTCCCCGGGGATTTCACCTTTATCTTGTTCTCATAGCATCCCGATTCAATGGTTCGTTTGGTACCAATGATTCCAACCTTCGAAAAGTGCCGTGTGCAAAAGTAATCAACCACCGGATTTATTACATCTATCAATGTAATCCGGTCCCTGTATTCTTCCTTCAGGATATCAAAGGCAGAAGCTGAAGCGGAATTGCATGCAATCAGGACAACCTTGGCCCCGTGTTCCAGAAGGAACCGGGTGATTTTCCGGGAATAGTCCTGAATTGCTCCGGCAGACTTGTCACCGTACGGAAGGTGTGCGGTATCACCAAAATAAACAAGGTTTTCACCGGGTAATAACTGCCTTACCGATTGTGCAACCGTAAGGCCTCCCACACCCGAATCAAAAATACCGATAGGCTGGTTTTTCACGATGGCTTTATATTAAAAAAGACCACCCGTTATCTTTCGGATGGCCGTATCAG
Source organism: uncultured Rikenellaceae bacterium (assembly GCA_964522415.1). Taxonomy (GTDB): domain Bacteria; phylum Bacteroidota; class Bacteroidia; order Bacteroidales; family VadinHA17; genus LD21. Next base: position 63,577 of record CAZFVQ010000009.1, read on the forward strand.
TATTCCGGAACTCTATTTCAGTCCCAGCTTGGCTTTGACAAGTGTAAGGACATCGGTGCTCTTGCTTTCATCAAAATACAAAAGGACGCCTTTTGCAACATCAAAGATGTAAAGGAATCCGTTTTCCTTTCCTACATCACTGATTACCTTCTCCACCCTTGTGTATATAGGCTGAAACAATTCAACCTGCCTGTTCTGAAGCTGTTCCTGAGCATTCACCTGGAATTCCTGGATCCTCCTGTTAAGATCAACAAGCTCCTGTTCTTTTGTCTGCCTGACCAGTTCCGTCAGATTCTTGCTTTCCTTGTTGTAGGCATCACTTTTATTGTTAAGCTCAACCGACATAATTTCAAGATTATTGATAAGCTCCTGACGGAATTTTTCAAGCTGGGTACTGGCAGTATCAAATTCAGGCAGAATCCTGATCAGTTCATCACTGTTTATATGGCCGAACTTGAAATTCTGAGCCTGAGCGGCAGAAATCATTAAAACAACGAGAGCTGCAATTCCTATATACCTTTTCATCTTTTTATAATTTAATTTTAATGGCCCGATTTCTTGTCCCCGTTTACCGGGAAACTGCCCGCTTTACCGGGGAAACTACCATGAATCAAGAGTCATACACATGTGTGTAAGCTATCTGCATGGTCGTTTCATTATACTACTGTATATTAATTTTTAACCTCTGCAAAAGTAATTATTTAATTCTTATAACCTAATTTTTCCAGGACCTGATCACTGATATCATATTTGGGATTTGCAAAAAGAATATTACCTCCCGAAGCCGAATCAAAAATGACTGCATAGCTTCCTTCCACAGCGATATCCCTGATGGCTTTAAGTATCTCATCCTGAATAGGCTTAACCAGCTCTTCCCTCTTTTTGAACAATTCCCCCTCCATGCCGAAATACCTGCTCTGAAGATCCTTCATTTCCTTTTCCCTGCTGATAATTGCCTCCTCCCGCTTTATTTTCATGTCCTGCGAAAGAAGCGGAGCCTCATTCTGATATGACTTGTACATTTGCTCAACCACAGCATAACCGTCGTTAATCTCTTTTTCCCAGAGCCTTGAAAGATTGTCCAGCTGTTCCTGCGCGGTGGTAAATGCAGGTATGTTCTTTCTAATATATTCGGTATCGACAAACGCATATTTCTGCGCCACAGCTGTGGCTGAAGCCAGAATCAGTATTGTGGCTATGATGCTGAATTTTTTCATGACTGTAGTTTTTATCATTCAGTTAAAATTGCTGACCTATCATAAAATGGATTTGTGATTTATTTGCATTGGTGAATCTCGAAGGATCAGGCACTTCATCAAAGCCGTATCCCCAATCTATTCCAAGCAGTCCGAACATCGGGAGATTGGCTCTCAGTCCGATTCCTGCAGCCCTGTTCATCCTGAAGGGATTATACTCTTTCAGCCTGTTCCATGCCCTTCCCGATTCAAGAAAAGCCAGACCGTATATTGTTGCCTGCTGATTAAGGGATATGGGGTATCTTACCTCAAAAGTGATTTTGGAATAAACATTTCCGATCGGGGCCCCGTTGGCTGCAGTCGGTGTAAGTGACTGATTGGTATATCCCCGGAGAGATATTATCTCACGGCCGTAGAAACTGTATCCCGTCATTCCGTCTCCTCCCACGCTGAACGACTCAAAGGGAGAGGGCCCTATATTATTGTTGTAGTGACCCAGGTATCCGAAGGCGAAACGTGAACTGAGAACAAGCTTGTCATTCCTTGTAAGAGGGAAATAGTTCTCTGTTTTGAAAACCCATTTGTGGAATTCTATCCATTTGTATTTTTCTTCATCAGTCGCTCCCAGCATGGATTTTCCGGAAATAGAACTGTAGGGCGGCGTGATCTGAAGCGATACCGAATAGGACGAACCGCTTCTGGGATAGATAATATTGGGACCTACCGAAAACCTCTGAAGTCTTGTAGTGAGACTGAGCAGGTTGGATTGCCCGTTCTCGAACAGGAACTGGTAGTAATTGTAATTGTTGAGATTATATTTCTGATAGCTCAGTTCACCATATATGGTGAAATAGTCATCAGGCCATTCAAGTCTTTTTCCAAGACCGACGGATGCCCCGTCAATGATCATCGACTGACGTCCGTCCTCTCCCTTTTTCTTGCCATTGGTCATCAGTGACCGGTAGAGTGAAAGGGAGAAGGAGTTTGCTCTTTTCCCCCCAAGCCATGGCTCCATGAAGGAAACTGAATAGGACTGATATATTCGTCCGTTGGACTGTGCCCTGATGCTGAGCGACTGTCCGTCACCCGAGGGATAAGGCCGCCATTCACTGAGTTTGAAGAAGTTCTTCATCGCCACATTGTTGAATCTGACTCCCACCGTGCCTACCAGCATTCCTGCACCCCATCCCCCGGATACTTCAAACTGATCATTGGCTTTTTCCTCCAGTTTGTAAAGAAGGTCCACCGTGCCGTTAACGGGATCAGGCATGGGTGTCGGATTTATTTTTTCCGGATCGAAATGTCCGAGAACTCCAAGCTGGCGGATTGAACGAAGTATCTTATCCTTGCTGAAAAGATCTCCCGGAAGGGTGTACAGCTCACGCCGGGCAACATGTTCATTGGTCCGGGAATTACCTGAAATGATCACATTGTTGACATAGGCCTGATCACCTTCGTATATCCTGACCTGCAGATCGATGGAATCACCATCCACCTTTGCTTCAACCGGAGTGAGCTGTGAAAACAGATATCCGTAATCAAGATAAAGATTGCTCACGGCATTTTCAGATCCGCTCAGTCCCTTAAGCCTGTCCAGAATAAGTGACTGATTGTAGACAGATCCCTTTTCTATGTTAAAGACTCTTGACAGGTCTTCCTTGCTGTAAACGCTGTTTCCGACCCATTCAACATCCCGGAGATAATACTGCTGCCCCTCGTCTATTTTGATAACCAGTCCTATCCTGTCGTCTGATATATCATAGAGGGAGTCGGAAATGATTTCAAAATCCCGGAATCCGTTATCATTGTAAAAAATGATCAGCTTCTCCTTGTCGTCTTCAAATTTCTGGGCAATATATTTGGAAGGCTTGAAAAAATTCAGATTCTTCTTCTTAGTGTCCTTCATCTGGCGCCTGAGCTTCTTTTCGTCAAAACTTTCATTCCCTACAAAGATGATGTCACCTATCCTGACTTTTGACTTCTTATCAACATTTATTGACAGTATGATATTGTTCGGCTGATCAGGATCATCCTTCTGGATAAAATCCACGGTGGTGTTGAAAAAACCCTTTTCAATAAAATGTTCCCTGATAATTTTCCTGGTATTGTCAAAAATATAGGACGTGATCTGTGAACCTACAGGAAGGTTGATTTTTTTTGTAATATCCTGAGATTCAGATTGTCTAATGCCATTAAACTTGATGGATGATATCCTCGGACGTTCCTGCAGCATTATATCAAGAAAAACCGTATCCGCTTTAAATGACTCTATGGTGATTCTCACATCCGAGAAGAGACCCTGTGACCATAATCTCTGAACGGCAGTTTTTACTGCATCGCCGGGAATGGTAACCCGCTGGTTCATTCTTAATCCTGAAATACCTACAATTGCATTAACGTCAAGATATCTGACTCCCGATACAGATATTCCGCCGATTATATAATCATCTTCCCTGGAATAATCAAAAATCTCCTGTTTTTCCTGCGCATATGCAGGAATACTACACATTGCCATCAACAGTATCAACAGGTTAAGCTCCCTGAATATCATCCTTTTTCTATTTTTCCAAAATCTGTTCACTCGTTTTTCCAAATCGCCTTTCCCTGTTCTGGAATTCAACTATGGCTTCATAAAAATCCTCCTTACCAAAATCAGGCCAAAGTGTTTCAGTAAAATAAAACTCTGTATATGCCAGCTGCCACAACAGAAAATTGCTTATCCTCAGTTCCCCGCTTGTTCGTATCAGCAGATCCGGATCAGGTATTCCAGAGGTGAAAAGCCGTTTTTCCATTTCCTTCTCATTGATTGGTTCAGTTGTGAGTAAGCCTTTCCCGATATCGGCAGCTAATTTTTTTGCTGCCTGTGTGATTTCCCACCTCGAACTGTAGCTGAGGGCAAGTATCAGATTGAGTCCCGTTGAGACTGAAGTCAGATCAATGGTCTCAAACAGTTTCATTCTGACGTCATCACCAAGCCTGTCAAAATCGCCGATGGCGGAAAGTTTCACATTATTTTTCAGAAGGTTGGCACCTTCATCGTTAAGAGACTGAACCATAATTCTCATCAGGGCTGAAACTTCCTCGTCGGGCCTGTCCCAGTTTTCCGTGGAAAAAGCATAGAGAGTCAGATATCTTATTCCAAGGCCTCCTGCAGCCTCCACAACCTGCCGGACTGATTCAACACCCTGTTCATGTCCGAAAATCCTTTCTCTACTGTGCTGAATGGCCCACCTTCCGTTTCCGTCCATGATTACCGCAATATGGGCCGGAAGCCTGTTCATATTTATCTTTTCCCTAAACGACATTTTTTAATTCTTGGTTTTTTGTCGACATCATCATATGCCGGACAACCAGCCAGTCTGTTATAAACTTTCCACGTCAGCACAATACCGGTAAAAGCATACCAGTCATTATTATGGATCAGACTTTGATCCTCCGGAGAAACCATATCTTTTACGCCGTCTAAGTTATCATAAAAAGTTTTACGAAATCCATATTCAGCCTCCAGTCCCATATTTTTCCAGATATTGACCTTGAATCCAAGCGAAAACGGAATGACGGGCTGAAGGGACGAAATATTAATATTGGCTGCTGTTGTGGTATTTATGTAAGCCACAGCTGCACCTGCTGAAAAGTAGGGAGAAAAATTCAGACGCCTGCCCTGGGTTGAAAAAGGAAGAAAATTAAATTCGAACTGTACTGCAAATTCTCCTGCACTCCCTGAAAACGATGAATCTCTGGCTGTCTGGAAATTATTTGAGAAATCCCTGTCTGCCCCTCTCAGTTTGCCGTAAAGCATACTGGCCCTCAGGGCATGACGCGGATGGAAATTATACCTGTATATGGCACCTGCGGCCGGACCCGGAGCATAGAGGATCCTTCCGGGATTGATGTCGCCGAAATAGGAAGAGACACCCCCGAATATCCCATAGTCGGAATTACGCTGACCATAGCAGGAAATAAAAAAAACCAGAAAAAGAATGATCCAAGGTACTCGCTTCATTAACAAAGATTCCGCTTATCATTTATCTGAATGAGGGCAACCCGCGGGGCCCTGTTTTCATTTTGTATGAAATTGTAAAGTTCAAAAAATAATAAACGTCATTAGCCTTGGAATATTGTTCTTTATGATAGGCGTCAAGCCAGTCGGTGAATGCATACCTCCCGCCCAGCTCCAGACCAAAATTGATATTGGGGGTATATACAAGGGTTGCACCCACACCTCCCGGAATGACAAAGGCAATACCGCTGTCCTTCATATTGTGTGCAGCCATTTCCTGTCTCTGTGCCTCATTGGGACTGGCGTCGAAAAAGACAGTACCCGCTCCTGCGAATCCGTAAACATCAAAGGACCTCAGAAGACTCCATAAAAATCTGCCCCTTCTCTTCTGAAAAAGATAACTGCTCTCAGCCCTGTTCTTTATAAAATAATACTCGGCTGTAAGTGCCGGTTCAAAAATCTGCGTGGAAACCTCAAAAGGCCTTCCTTCATTCGACCCTCTCTCATCGGTGGCATGAAGACGGGCATAGGACATCCCCAGCCTGAGATTTGTAACACGGTTCAGGCGGTATTTCAGACTTGCGTTAACGTTATACCTGGTCTGGAGATAGGTTATATCCCGCAACCCGAGCAGATTCTTGCCCTGGCTGTAGCCCCCTATATCCCCGAAGAAAAAAGACGGCCCGGCCCCGGCAACCGCCTCCCATCTTCTCATCTTCCATAACTGGGCATCGGAAAATGGAGCTGCAAGACAAAAGATCAGTAGAACCAAGATGTATCGCTTCATAATGATTGCTAATAGTTGCAAATACAAATATAGTAATCTAAATTTCAGGGAGTATAAAATTCAGTTATAATATTAACATCCACACATGAATATATCAACCATGCAATGTTGAAAAACAGGAATTACAACAGCCGGGGAATTTCAGTTTCTCGTATCAGCACCCCACATCAGCCTGTTTCTCAAGGTACTGTAAAAATCCCTCCCGTTCAGCATCACTGTCCCGAGTCTGGATTTGCTCTTTACTATACTGATTTCCTCATTAACAGGTATCTTTCTGAACCTGAAATCACAAGTAAGAAGGCATTCATCCGTTCTGCCCTCCATCACCATCCTCAGTCTGCTGATGCCGGAAAGGACTATTGGCCTTATTGTAAGATTGTGTGGCGACATGGGGGAAATTATAATGCTCTCATCCCCGGGAGACAAAATTGGTCCGCCGGCACTGAGGTTATAGGCCGTTGACCCGGTGGCCGTGGAAACAATCAGACCATCAGCCCAGTAAGTGTTCAGAAAAACATCATCCACATATACATGGATTATTATCATACTGAGCAGTAGTTTCTGGATGGTGATCTCATTCAGGACAGTGGATGATTCCCCGTCGAAAAGGTCCGGCGGACCGGTTATTTCAAGCATTGACCTTTCAATTATCTGATAGTCGCCGGAACAGAGCTGGTCAACTGATTTGTCCAGTTCCTCATTTGGTATGTTGGCAAGGAAGCCCATCCTGCCCGTATTAACTCCTGCAACAGGGATACCGGAATCCTTCACCTTAAGAACTGTTTCAAGGAAGGTCCCGTCCCCGCCGACACTAAGTATCATATCTGGTTTCGCCGGAAGCAGGGCGAGACTGGTAAAAGGAGTAACCTGTGTTTCACTAAAGGAAAACCTCGTATCACCGGCTTTCTGATAAAGGTTTATTCCTATGTCCCTTTTAAGAAATTCAGCTACAAGTTTTTGAACTGCATCCCTTGTCCGCTCATTGATGTCCTTGCTGTAAATTGCAACTCTCTTCAGCATATATGTCACATGTTCAGGTATTTCATTAACAGATCAAATCTCTCGGAGTAAAAACGGTCCAGTGAATCATTGGCAGTAATCCAGGTTTTGACATCATAATTATAGCGTTCAAAAGTCCGTATTACCGAAAGAAGATCCGTTTCATTGACTTTCAGTGTCACCTCAAGCCTTGTGGAATCGGCCGGAGAGGTGATATACATACTCAATACTTTTATGTTGTTGCTTTCTATTATCTGTGCAATCTGCGAAAGGGAATAATCCCTGTCAGTCATTTCAAGCACTATAATTCCACCAGGCTGTTCCAGAGAGGATAATGAGGCCACATGCCTTATCAGATCGCTGCTTGTTATAACTCCCAGATAATGATTGTTTTCATCCAGAACAGGTATTACTGTCAGTTTCAGCCTGGCAGCAATGCCAATCACTTCAAAAAGATGCTGATTATCCCTGACATAAGGCTTTAACAATGTAAGTTCATGGTTTCCGATCGCTTCTTCCGGCTGATTCATGTCATAGATATCACTGTCAGAAATAAGTCCGAGAAAATCGAGATTGTTCACTATCGGCAAATGGGAAACTTTGAATATCTCCATCCAGTTAAGGGCAACCTGCCCTGTATCAGATGTCTTAAGAGATGGAATATTGTCAGATATAAGATCAGCTGCAACCATGCACTTAATTTTTATGTAAAGTAATGAAAAAAAAAGTCAGTTATGTTACTTTTGTGATATGTTAATAATACGTAATCAGCTAAATTTTATTTTATGACAAGGCTCAGTGTTAATATCAACAAGATTGCAACTATTCGTAATGCAAGAGGCGGGAACATTCCAAATATAATAAACGCTGCTGTCAATTGCCAGCTTTTCGGTGCTGACGGAATAACAGTCCACCCCAGGCCGGATGAGAGACATATCAGATACAGGGACGTGATTGAACTCAGGTCTGTAATAAAAACCGAATTCAATATCGAAGGCAATCCAACCGACAGTTTCATCAACCTTGTTCTTTCGGTTAAGCCTGAACAGGTAACTCTCGTCCCCGACAGGCATGATGCCATCACTTCAAATGAAGGCTGGGACACACTGAAAAACCTCAGTTTCCTCAGCAATGTCATAAAAATATTCAAAAAGGAAGGCATAAGAACATCCCTTTTTATTGATACAGATCCGGTGAATATAGAGAATGCCGCCCTTACCGGAACCGACAGGATAGAGCTGTACACCGAACCTTATGCTTCCACATTTTCAGCAAATGCAGCAGAGGCTGTAAGACCATTCCTGCAGGCTGCGGAACTGGCCAGGGAACTGGGTCTGGAAATCAATGCCGGCCATGATCTGAATCTTGATAACCTGAACTACTTCCACAGGAACATTCCGTGGCTGATGGAGGTTTCCATTGGTCATGCCCTTATTTCAGATGCTCTGTATCTCGGACTCGAAAACACTATCCGGATGTATAAAAAGCAGCTGGAAGATTAATGACCATGAAGCTTTACTGCCGCAAATCCGGGAAAGGGCCTCCGCTGATTATTCTACACGCCCTGTACGGTTCATCAGACAACTGGGCATCAATAGCCCGGGCTATCAGTTCAAAATATACGGTATACCTGCCCGATCTCAGGAATCATGGGCGTTCCCCCCATAGCGATGTTCATGACTATAATGCCCTGAGCGATGATATTGATGAACTTTCCCGGGAACTGAACACAGGAAAGTTCTTCCTTGCCGGTCACAGTATGGGGGGCAAAACAGCCTTGTTCTATGCAACAAAATGGCCCGAAAAGCTGGAAGGACTGCTGATAGCCGATATTTCACCATTCTCTGCCGGAAGCAGAAAATCACGGGAATACAGGTTGCATCTTGAAATCCTCAAAACAATCAATGAAACCGCCTTGCCGGAAATTGTTTCCAGAAAGGATGCCGAAGATCTTATTTCCGGGAAGATTCCTTCTGAAAAAATAAGGGGATTCATACTGAAAAATTTACAGAGGATGCCTGACGGAAAGTTCAGCTGGAAAATCAACGCCCCTGCCCTGCTGAAAAACCTGGACAACATAATGGACGGACTGCCCAGACCGGCCGGTAATTATGAAAGCATTACCGGATTCCCGGTAATATTCCTGAAAGGGGAACATTCGGATTATCTGCCTGATAATGACCGGAGTGACATTCTCAAAATCTTCCCTTCCGCTGAGTTCAGAACCATCAGGAATGCAGGGCACTGGCTGAATACTGACAATCCGGAAGCTGTCATTTCCTCATTCCTGGCACTTCACGATCATTGATAAAAAATCACGGATGGAATATCAGGCTGTTCCCTCCGGATCATTTTCCCCGCTTTCTTCTTTTTCAGCAAGATGCTTTTCAATTATTGAAACAAGCATTTTTATGCCAACCTCATTCTCTCCCCCGCCGGGAATAATAATGTCGGCATAGCGCTTCGAAGGTTCAATAAACTGAAGATGTGACGGTTTTACTGTGTCGTGATATCTCTCCAGCACCATCAGCACCGATCGTCCGCGTTCAATAATATCTCTCTGAATGACGCGCCCGAGCCTGTCATCCGCATCGGCATCCACAAAAACCTTGATATCAAACATGTTTCGTAACTCCGCATCGCTAAGAATAAGGATCCCCTCAACCACTATAACCTTTGCCGGTTTTACAGGAATCGTCTCCTTCTGCCTGAGACATGTGAGATATGAATAAATGGGCATTTCAACCGCTTTCCCCTTCCTCAGCTCCCCGAGATGCCTGATAAGAAGTGAAAACTCCAGCGAATCGGGATGATCAAAATTTATTTTTTGCCTTTCTTCGGGGGGAATATGACTGTTATCCCTGTAATAAGCATCCTGGGGAATCACCACAATCTCTCCGTTAGGGAATTCCTTTATCAGCTTGTTTACAACCGTGGTTTTTCCAGAACCGGTACCTCCTGCTATACCAACAATCAGCATTTATTCGTAAATTAGCATCGCTTAAAGCAGCCAAAGTTAATAAAAAGTGACTTAACTGAGGCGAAGCAAAAACTTAAATCCATAATGAAAATGTCAGAACTATATCCCCTTAAATTTGAACCTGTTTTAAAAGAGACCATCTGGGGCGGCACCTCACTGGTAAAGCGCTACAACAAAAAGGCCGATCCTGAAAAGACATACGGGGAGAGCTGGGAAATATCTGCGGTTCAGGATAATTTGTCGGTGGTGAACAATGGTTTCCTGGCCGGTAACAATATTGAAGATCTTATAGAAGTATATATGGGAGATATTACCGGTGATTCGGTGTTTGAAAAATTCGGAAACGAATTCCCCCTGCTCATAAAGCTTATTGAAGCAAAAAAGGATCTCTCCATACAGGTTCATCCCGGCAATGAACTTGCAAGAAAAAGGCACAGGGCCTACGGCAAGACAGAAATGTGGTACATACTTGAAAGCGGTCAGGATGCCAGGATTTACTCGGGATTCCGGGAAGCCCTCAGCCGTGAGGAATATATCAGTGCCCTTGAAGAGGGAAAGCTGGCAGAATTGCTGAACACAGACATACCGTCGCCGGGAGATGTATTCTTTACCCCGGCCGGAAGGATACATGCAATTGGTGCAGGTAATCTGCTTGTCGAGATACAGCAGACTTCAGATATCACCTACAGGATTTTCGACTGGAACAGAAAAGGACCGGACGGAAAACCAAGGGAACTCCATACCGACCTGGCACTGGATGCAATAGATTTCAATGCTGCAGGAAGCAATAAATCTTCGGTAAAGCCGCATCTGAATAAAACGGAAAATCTTGTAAGCTGCGGGTTTTTTACTACAAACATTATCAGATTCAATGAATTTATAAGGAAAGATTATAGTCTTCTTGATTCTTTTGTGATTTATATTTGCACTGAAGGCGAATTCCTCATCAGGTGGAACGGAAACCCGGAACCGGTAAAAAAAGGAGAAAGCGTTCTCCTCCCGGCAATGATCAATGAAGTTATACTTGAGCCATTTCCCGAAACCACTCTTCTTGAGATTTTTATACAGGAAAATACACTTACCTAAATATCGCTTAACATGAAAGCTCAGGCAATATCAGCAGCATTGGCAATAACCATCCTGGCCATGGCAGGATGCAGGGGCGGAGGCACGGTAAAAGAAACAGCCGCCGCCAATGACACTATCACTGTCCCGGATACGGGATACACGGGAATAAAACAATATACAAGCGGAAACCGGATCGTCAGGGAAACAAGCTTCAAAAACGGCATCCGCCACGGATTATCGAGAACATTTTACGCGGGAGGCCAGCAGTATCAGACTTTCTGGTATGAAAATGGCCTGAGACAGGACTCCAGCCGGTTTTATTATGTTGAAGGACAACTGTTCAGGACGACACCCTACAGGAATGACACCATCCAGGGAATTCAGAAACAATATTACAGAACGGGTCAGCTGAAGGCCAGAATAGGTTATGATAAGGGAATGCGTACACCTTTCCTGGAGGAATACAATCACAGGGGCGCACTTATAAAGGATTATCCGGAAATAGTGGCAGGCATCAGTGATGAATACAAAACGAGAGGAGTGTACAGGATAACACTTGAACTTTCAGACCACGATAAACGGGTAAAATTCAATATAGGCGAATTTATGAACGGACGCTTTGATACGGCGTATGTAAAACCGGTTAACACAACAGACGGGAGAGCTGTGATTAACCTGAAGAAAAGCGGAAAAGCTGGAAAAGATTATCTGGGCATAATTGCAGAAATAATCACTCCCTTCGGAAACAGGAACCTTGTTTTCAAAAAAATTGATCTCCCCTATAATGATCTTAACTAAACGGCTGAAATGATAATCCGTTCAGCCCGATATATCAGCAGTAGCATAACAGCCGACCGGTTTCCTTCTTCAAATCTTCCCGAACTGGCATTTATCGGACGCTCAAATGTCGGCAAATCCTCACTTATTAACATGCTTACAGGATATGGGAAACTGGCAAAGACCTCAGGCGAACCCGGCAAAACCCGGACAATCAATCATTTTCTCATTAATGATAACTGGTATCTCGTTGACCTGCCCGGTTATGGCTATGCAAAGGTGTCAGCCCTGCAAAGAGAGGAATGGATGAAAGTAACGCTTGATTATATTCTCGGCAGGAAAAACCTTGTATGCCTGTTTGTTCTAATTGATCCGAGACATAAACCGCAAAAAAGCGATACCGGATTCATGGAATTTCTTGGCAATAACCGGATCCCCTTTGCCAGGGTCTTTACAAAAGGTGACAAAATGAGCCGGACAAGCCTGAAGAAGTCCGTAGAGGAATATGATAAACAAATGCTTGAAAAATGGGAGGAGCTCCCTGTAACTTTTATAACTTCAAAAATTACGAAAGCAGGAAGAGAGGAAATTCTGGCTTTCATTAAAGAATCTTTAAACAATTTCTCAAAAACAGGTTATTTTTAGAAGTTATGGTTATTTTTGCAGGCAATTGATCCAATCTTATAATCCGCAAAACAATGTATGGTCATGCACGTATGAAGCTGTTTTCCTGCAGAGCCTCACGCCGGCTTGCAGAAAAAATAGCCGGAGAACTTGGTGTCGAATTGGGCAAAAGCTCAGTCACAAAATTCAGTGACGGTGAATTCCAGCCATGTTTCGACGAATCCGTAAGAGGCGATATGGTCTTTATTGTACAGTCAACCAACCCGCCTGCCGAGAATCTGCTTGAACTGCTTCTGATGATAGACGCAGCAAAAAGAGCTTCGGCATATAAAGTTATTGCAATAATACCCTATTACGGTTATGCACGGCAGGACAGAAAGGACCGTCCGAGAGTATCGATAGGCTCCAAGCTCTCGGCAGACCTTCTCAGCGCTGCAGGTGTCGACAGGGTAATAACAATGGATCTTCACGCGGACCAGATACAGGGATTTTTCAATGTTCCTGTCGATCATCTTTTCGGTTCCGCAGTTTTCGCACCCTATATCCGGAAACTGAATCTGGAAAATATGGCAGTCTCGGCTCCCGATATGGGTGGCTCAAAAAGAGCAAATGCATATTCCCGCCACCTTCATTCAGAAATGGTCCTGTGCTACAAACTGAGAAAAAAAGCAAACCTGGTGGAGGAAATGTCCGTAATCGGAGAAGTGGAAGGCAGAAACATTGTTATTATCGATGACATGGTTGATACCGCCGGAACTATTGTCCTTGCCGCCAACATGATGAAGGAAAGGGGCGCAAAAAGTATCAGGGCCTTTGCAACACATCCGATACTGTCGGGAAATGCAGTGGAGAGAATAAATAATTCCGCGCTGGAAGAACTCGTTGTAAGCGATTCAGTACCTCTTGCCATCAAATCCGATAAAATCAAAGTGCTTTCAATAGCTGCTTTGTTCGCCGGCACAATCCATGCCGTAAACACTAATCAGTCGATAAGTACAAGTTTTGTATTCTGAATGCTTTGTAATATATTTGCAGGCCGATTTTTGAAAATGTCCAATGTGTGATGGGGAGTTAGCCACAAAGGCAGCTTTTAGTAGCACAATAATTAATTAACAGATGAAGACAATTGAAATAAAGGGGACACTGAGGAATGAACTCGGAAAGAAACATGCCAGGCAGGTAAGGAAAGCCGGAAATGTGCCATGCATTATTTATGGAAAAGAAAAGAACATCAATTTCAGCGTCCATGAGAACAGTGTGAAAAAACTGGTCTTTACGCCCAATGCACATCTGGTGGATCTGAATCTTGACGGACAGGTATTCAGAGCCATCCTTCATGAAATCCAGTTTCATCCTGTCAGCGACAGGATCCTGCATGCCGATTTCGTACAGATCTTTGCCGACAAACCTGTAACAATGAATATCCCCGTTGCAATAAAGGGTGATTCGGCCGGTGTCAAGGCCGGAGGCAGACTGAGTGTTAAAAAAAGGCATCTTAAAATAAAGGCCCTGACAGAGAACCTGCCCGATAATATCGAAATAGATATCAGCCACCTTAAGATTAACGACTCGATAAAGGTCGGCAACCTGAAAATGGATAAGATAGAATTTCTCGATCCCAAAATTGCAACAGTTGTAACGGTATCGACCTCACGTGTCGCCCTCAAGACTGAAGAGGAAGCAGAAGGGGAAGCTGTTGCCGGCGAAGAAACTGAAGGTACGGAAGCTGCTGCTGAAGAATCCGGCAGCGAAGCATAACCGGAAACTGCACGGCAGGCAGAGCTGCTGATCCGGGACATCCCGACAAGGGGAAAACCGGCGGCAAAACATAAGGGGAAACTGCACGACAGGCAGAGCTGCTGATCCGGGACATCCCGACAAGGGGAAAACCGGCGGCAAAACATAAGGGGAAACTGCACGACAGGCAGAGCTGCTGATCCGGGACATCCGGACAAGAGGAAAACCGGCGGCAAGGCTTAACAGTAAACAATTCAGGATTTTATAAATAATCAGGTATCTTGAAATATCTTATAACAGGCCTGGGAAATGTAGGTGATGAATATGCCGGTACCAGGCATAATATAGGATTCATGGTCCTGGATGCAATGGCAAAGGCATCCGGTTCCCTTTTCTCCGACTGTCGCTACGGTTTTATCTGCCCTGTAAAATACAGGGGCCGCCAGCTGATCCTGCTCAAGCCGTCAACATACATGAATCTTAGTGGAAATGCCGTAAGATACTGGCTCAAACGGGAAAAAACAGAACTGGAAAATCTCCTGGTAATCGTTGATGACACAGCTCTTCCGCTTGGAAGCATAAGGATGAGACCCAAGGGCAGCGATGGCGGACATAACGGCCTGGCACACATAAGTTCCGTCCTCGGAACAAATGAATATGCCAGGATCAGGGTAGGTATCGGAAACGGACCCCACAACGGATCCCGGGTACGTTATGTCCTGAGTCACTGGAAGCCAGATGAAGTAGAATTCCTGCGCGAAAGGATTGACATAGTCATTGAAATGATTAAATCATTCGCGCTTGTGGGAGCTGAACTTACAATGACGGCATACAACAGGAGAGGAAAAATAGCCGCGGAGAATGATACAGGAAACAAGGAGGAATGACAGAAAGCAAATCCGTTCGGACAGACAAATTCCTGTGGGCTGTACGGCTTTTTAAGACCCGCTCCCAGGCAGCAGATGCCTGCAGGATGGGAAGAGTCCTGATTGACAATAATAACGCCAAGCCCTCAAAACATCTTGAGGGAAATGAGATTCTCAGTCTCAGACGACCTCCCGTAACATATACCTACAGGATAACAGGACTTACGGAAAATCGCGTGGCTGCAAAGCTTGTGGACAATTATCTTGAAGATCTCACGCCTGATGCTGAAAAGATGAAACTTGAAATGAAGAAAATGGAAATGCCGGCCTACCGGAAAAAAGGCCTGGGAAGACCAACTAAGAAAGAGAGAAGAATCATTGACAGATGGAAAGAATTCTTTTTTTTATAACTTGCAGCTTTTCAAAATCTGATACTAACAGGCCTGACAGCCTGTATCACTTTTTTTATCGGGAATGGGAAAAGACAATATAGAGGAGTATTCGCAGAGATATGCATTACTCAAGGCTGTTGCTGGATTCTGGCATAATAATGTCTTTTACAGGAAAGTAATTGTTGTCGGCCGGGAAAACATCAATCCCGATCACCATCTGATCTTTGCTCCCAATCATCAGAATGCCCTGATGGATGCCCTGGCCGTCCTCTTCACACACAAGGGTCAGCCGATATTTCTCGCCAGAGCAGATATCTTCAGAAATAAAACCATTGCAAAAATCCTGTATTTCCTGAAAATGCTGCCGGTTTACAGGATAAGGGACGGATTCAGCACCCTGAGGGGAAATGATGAGATATTTGACAAAACAGTGGATATTCTCAGGAACAAAAACGGTCTGGTCATTCTGCCCGAAGGGAGCCACGCCGGTTACCGCAGACTCCGGCAGCTGAAGAAAGGAATCTGCAGAATAGCCTTCCAGGCAGATGAAGCTTCCGGCTTTGAGATGAAAATCAAAATTATACCCGTCGGTCTCGAATTTACAAACTACCAGAGATTCCGGCAGGTACTCACAGTAGTTTACGGTAAGCCGGTGGAAATTGATGAATATCACGAACTCTACAGGAAAAGCCCCGAAGTGGCCCTTAACCAGCTCAGGGAACGGCTTTCCCGTGAAATGAAAATGCTGATGGTCCATATTGACAGTGAAGAAGACTATGAGGCAATCGATGAACTGAGAAGCCTGATAAACGGACCATACAGCGATGACGTCAGCTTTCCAAAACTGTTCAGGGACAGAATGCTGATCGACAGACTCAACAATCTGAAAGTCACAAATACCGAACTCTATAAAAAGATTTGCTCCCTGAGCCTTCACGTTAAACAGAAAGCCGGGGAACTGAAGACTGATTATCCCCTCCTCAGAAAAAACAAACATCCCCTTGGCTGGCTCATTGCCGGAATTTTCGGCCTTATTGCAAGCCTGCCGCTTTTTATTTACGGAACCATATTTACCCTGGTCTTTCTCGGAATTCCAAATTCACAGATTCCGAAAATCCGGGATAAACAGTTTCACTCATCAATCAGATACGGCATATCGGCCGGACTTGCCCTCGTGTTTATTCCTGTTTTCCTGGTAACATTCCTGCTGATATTCTCACCCTTCTGGCTGGGATTGATCCTCTTCCTGACACTGCCTGTTTCCGGCCTCTTTGCAGTGAACTATGTTCATTACCTGAAAAGAATAACGGGCGGATTCCGGATAAGAAAATATTTACATAGAAATGATTCTGATTATATAAAACTGAAATCAGATCATGATGAATTAATAAAACTGATTGGAAAACTTGCCTGATGGGAAACAATAAAAATTTTTCCGGTAAAACAGCATGGATCACAGGAGCATCATCCGGCATCGGAAAAGGTCTTGTTCATGCCTTCCTCGAAAAGGGAGCCTCACTGGTAATTTCCTCAAACGATGGAGACGGACTTGAAAGGGTAAAAGCGGAATACCAGGGAAATTCACAAAACATTTTGCCCGTTCCCTTCGATCTGTCCGATACTGACGGTATTGAAGCCCTGGTTGAAGATGTAATGAAAAAAACAGGAGGAATAGATTATCTGCTGAATATAGGCGGAGTGAGCCAGAGGGCATCAGTGACAGATACACCCCTGTGGCTCGACAGAAAAATATTTGAAATCAATTATTTCGGAACAATTGCACTTACAAAAGCGGTTCTCCCCTATATGATCAGGCAGGGATCAGGCCATATTGCCGCAACAAGCAGCATATCCGGAAGATTCGGTTTTCCGCTGCGCTCCGCCTATTCCGCATCAAAACAGGCTCTTCACGGTTTCTTTGAAACCCTCTACCTCGAAAACAAGAATAACAATATCAGGACATCCGTGATAATACCCGGGAGGGTGAAGACCTCCATTTCCCTGCATGCTCTCGACCATGAAGGAAAAGAACACGGCAGAATGGATGAAGGACAGGCAAAGGGTATCAGTACTGAAAAGGCCGCCAGAATAATTGTAAGGGGAATTCTCAGAAACAAAAGAGAGATAACGGTCGGCGGAAGCGAACTCCTTATGCTGTATGTAAGAAAATACTGCCCCTGGCTCTTTTTCAGGATAGGCGATAAAATAAGCTCAACTTAAAACATGCTATATCATATGAACGATTATTCAATTTCCGGGATACAACAAATAGGTATAGGAGTCAGGAACCTGCAAGAGTCCTGGAACTGGTATATCGATATGTTCGGAATGAACTGCAAAATTTTTGAAGAGGAGGCTGAAGCAAAAATCATGCTGCCCTATACCGGAAACAAGGCAAGAAAGAGACATGCGGTTCTGGCTATAAACCTTCAGGGAGGAAGCGGGTTTGAAGTATGGCAATACAAGGAAAGAGAGCCTCTTGCGCTGAAGGAAGAGATCAGACTTGGCGACATAGGTATACTGGCCTGCAAGATGAAAGTAAAAGATATCGGAAAGGCTTATTCATTTTTCAGTGAAAAAGGATCCGTCATCCTTAATGAACCCACTGCCGATCCTTCGGGCAAAAAAACCTTCTACATGAAGGATCCTTTCGGCAATTTGTTCCATATCAATGAAGGAGACGGATGGTTCATGGATACGAAGCATATATCGGGAGGCAGCTACGGGGCGGTAATCGGTGTTTCGGATATTGACAGGGCAAGAGAACTGTATTCAGACATCCTTGGCTATGATCAGATTATCTATGACATTACAGGTACTTTTCCCGACCTGACAAACATTCCGGGTAACGATGAGCCTGTGAGAAGAGTTCTTCTGGCAAACTCAAAACCATTCATCGGACCCTTCAGTAAGATATTCGGCCAGAGTATGATGGAACTCATCTGCAGCACCGGCAGACCAGCGAAGAAAATTTATGAGGGAAGATTCTGGGGAGATCCGGGATTTATTCATATCTGCTTCGATATCAAAGGGATAGACCACCTGAAAAACAGATGCGCCGAAAAAGGATTTCCATTCACCGTCGACAGCAAGGAAAGCTACAAGGGACAGGGTTTTGATATGGGTGAAGCCGGAGGACATTTCGCCTATGTGGAGGATCCCGACGGCACTCTTATAGAATTCGTGGAAACCCTCAAAATACCGCTTGTCAAAAAACTGGGATGGTATCTTGACCTTTCAGGGCGCAAACCCGAACCCCTGCCCGACTGGATGCTGAAAATGCTGAAATTCTCCCGGGTTAAGGCCAGAAAATAAAATTAAGCAGGATCTGCAAAGCGGAGTGCAGAAAGCTGAGGAGTGTCGAAAGCGTAGTGTGAAAAGCAGGGTATCAGATGGATGCATATTCCTGGACTTCACGCATTACCCGCATGATATTTTCGCCCCATATTTTCTTTATATCCTTGTTTGAATAACCGCGGCGCAACATTTCAATGGTGATATTCTTCATCTCATCAACCGTCATGCAGCTTTCAATGCCTCCGCCACCGTCAAAATCCGTACCAATACCCACATGATCCACTCCGATAACCTGGACAACATGGTCAATATGATCCATCACATCTGAAACAGTTGCAAGCTTTCTGTACTTGTCGAAAATTTCCCTCATCTCCTTTCTGTAAGATTTCTTCTGAGCTTCACTGAGCATTCCGAAATCGCCATACCTTTCCCTCAGTTCTTCAAACCTGGCATCCATTTCCGGATTCGGTTCAGGAGTTTTGATATAGCTGCTGAGAATGCAGATCTGTATCACTCCCCCGTTTGATTTCAACGAATAAAGCATATCGTCGGTCAGATTCCGGGGACTTGAGCACAATGCCCTGCAGGAAGAGTGGGACGCAATGACGGGAGCCTCTGATATCCTGATCACATCATAAAATGCCTCATCAGAAATGTGCGAGACATCCACCATCATGCCTGTCCTGTTCATTTCCCTCACCACCTCCACGCCAAATTCCGAAAGTCCGTTATGTTCCGGTCCACGCGGATCGGTTGAGGAATCACATATATCATTATTATTTGAATGGCAGAGAGTTATATATCTGGCCCCAAGATCATAAAACTCCCTGATCCTGCCTGTTTCAAGACCAATGGCATATCCGTTCTCAACACCTATGAATGCCGAGATCCTGTTTTCCTTTTTCAGCCGGCATGCATCATCGGGAGTCAGTGCCAGTTCCGCTACCGAAGAATTCTTTCTTATATTACTGTGAATTGAATCAAAGATTTCCAGTGTTTTCTGATACACAATATTGTAAGCGTCCTCATCCCGGGGTCCCTGTGCCAGGAATACTGCAAAGAATTCAGCATCAAGGCCGCCTTCCTTCATTCTTGGGAAATCAACGCAGGCATCCTCATGCCTTTCACCAAGATCATAATCACTGTTGACGAGCAGAATCGGAGTATCACAATGAGTGTCAACAGTAAGAAAGCACTTATGCAATCTGTCTGCCTTGCGTGCAAGATTCCTGTCATTGCTGCATGATGCAAGGATTGCGGGTATCAGAAATATAAGTGATAATTTCTTCATAGATATTGTAACATTATAAAATGCAAGATAATAATTCCCTCAGGCCTGATTTATTAAATAAAGTTATTTAACAAAAATTAACATGGGAAAATACATATATTAATCCGTCTTATAAAACAATTTACGGACACATTTTTAAACAGGAGCTGCGGGAACGGGATGTTTTTTGTAAGTTCACCCTCTTCACTGCCATCGCAAGAAATGAACAGCTACTCACTTATTATACTGTCTGTTGCCGGAGGAATACTATCAGGACTGGCCTGGACGGAATGGTGCCCGGGACTGATACTGCTGACTGCTTTTGTTCCCTGGCTCCTCATTGAGGATCACCTTTATCTCAACCCGGGGAAATACAATCTGAATTCATGCTTTATATATCTTCTTCCCGGTTGTGTAATATTCAGCGTTACCACCCTCGCATGGGTAAGGATTGCCAATACAGCTGCCGCGATTGCCGTAATAACAGAGATGTCATTACTGATGTCCCTTGTATTCTGCCTGGCACATGCCTTAAAAAGAAAGGCGGGAAGAACAGCCGGGTACACGGCACTGGCCGCATTCTGGCTGGCTTTTGAACATCTATCCCTTCATTCATCATTTCTTACACCCTGGATAAACCTGGGAAACGGCCTTGCCAAAAATATCCTGTTCATACAATGGTATGATACAACAGGAGTTGCCGGAGGCACGCTCTGGATACTCCTTTCAAACATATTTCTGACACTTATCCTGCTGAAACAAGCCCGGGGAAGGCAGACCAGACTGTCATATGCCATGGTCTGGGTCTTGCTCATCACCATCCCTGCAGCCTTATCAGCGTCAAAATACCGGAAGCTGGGAAAAGCACCCGAAGGTCCCGGCAGCAGGATTGTCATCGTTCAGCCCAATATTGACCCTTACAGTGAAAAATTCAGTATCCCTTTTGAACAGCAGCTTGAGGCTGCCCTGAAAATTGCGCAAGGAAGCCTGACAGACAGTACAGACTGGCTCATTCTTCCCGAGACATTTATTGATGACCCCGTGAATGAGGCTGATGCCGGAAATAACAGATACATCCTCACCCTTCGTGATTTCGCGGCAAAATACAAAGATCTCAATATTATTGCAGGCCTTGTCAGCTACAGGATTTATCCCTGTTCCTTAAAAGCCCCGACAAGATCAGCCAGAATAACAAATCTGTCAGAATACTATGCAGACCATTACAATTCTGCATTCAGGATCGATGCCTTCACTGATCCCTCCATCTATCACAAGTCAAGACTTGTTCCCGGTATTGAAATGCATTATTCCTCTTTTCTGGAAAAAGTGACCGAAAGGATACTGCCGGATATGGGCGGAACCGTATGGGGATACGGAACACAGGATACCAGAACCATTTTTATTCATTCAGTAACAGGGCACAGGACAGCCCCGGTAATCTGCTATGAATCGGTATTCGGTGATTTTGTTGCCGGCTTTGTAAGAGAAGGTGCAGAATCTCTGACAGTAATAACAAACGATGGATGGTGGAAAAACACAAAGGGCTATTACCATCATCTTGAATATTCATCCCTCAGGGCAATTGAAACAAGAAGACCGCTTGTACGCTGTGCCAATACAGGTATTTCGTGCATCACGGATATACGGGGAAAAAGGCTGCAGGAAACAGAATGGTGGACCGAAGGAAGTCTGAAGGGCACAATAACACCGGAAACAGGAATCACGTTCTACGTCAGGGCAGGCGACTATATATTCAATGCTGCATCGGTCATCAGCATTATTATCCTTATCGTGATTTTCGGACCTGAACTGAGACAGCGGATACACAAAATAGTACAGCGAAGGAAACGGGCTCACTCATAAGTCCCCGGCCTGCCGGCAAAATAGAAGGACAGACAATTCATATCCTTTCCTTAAAGAGTTTCAGTCCCTCATCCAGCCACTTCCTGTATTCATCAACATCCAGAATCGTGGTCATCGGAGCATTGAGCTGATTGCCCTGGTGATCAGTGATCACATAAAGGGGCATTGCATTTGTTCTGAACCTGGATATTTCAAGATCTTCATTAACCTTTCCGATTGTTTTTTTGGTCCTGCCATCAGTCTGTGACACAATCCACTCATTTTCCGGCAGCTGTGTCCTGTCATCAAGATAAAGGGCAATGATCACAAAGTCTTCCCTCAGCCGTCTGAGCACCTCAGGATCGGACCATACCCTGGCTTCCATCATTCTGCAATTGGCACATGCATGTCCCTTGAAGTCCAGAAGAGCCGGCTTCCCCAGTTCTTTTGCACATTCAAGACCCTGTTCATAATCGAAATAACCCCTGAGCCCGTAAGGCAGACTGAACCTGTCACCCCACCTGGGTTCCTGACATTTCAGGTTTTCCGAAAGCGGACTGAATGTTGCGAAGGCCGGATCCTGCTGCTGAGGCAGTGCAGCCCTCTCTGTCCGGCTGAACCAGGAGCTCTCCTGCGACGGGAGAAAACCTGTGATTCCCCTGAGAGGATTGCCGAAAAGACCAGTGCCAAGATATACCACAAAGGCAAAGACGACAACCACCAGAAAGAATCTGAAAACACCCGTGTGCTTCACTTCACTGTCGTGCACAAATCTGATTTTCCCAAGCAGGTAAAATCCGAGCAGTGTAAAGAGCACTATCCATATTATCAGGAAAACATCCCTTGAGATCAATCCGATATTGTATACACTGTCCACCACCGACAGGAACTTAAAGCTGAATGCCAGCATAATAAAACCCAGAACGACCTTGACGGAGTTCAGCCAGCCTCCTGATTTCGGCATCTTGTTCAACACGGAGGGGAAAAGGGCAAACAGCGTAAATGGCATTGCAAATGCCAGGCCGAATCCGAACATGCCGATGACAGGCCTCAGGACATCACCGGTAGCTGCTTCTACAAGAAGAGCTCCCACAATGGGCCCGGTACAGGAAAATGATACAATAACCGTTGTAAGTCCCATGAAAAATGCGGCAAAAACACCACCCCTGTCAACGCGTGAATCCGCTCCCGTAACCCAGGTGTTCGGAAGTGTTATTTCAAAGGCTCCGAGAAAGGAAACAGCGAAAACCACAAATAATGAAAAAAACAGAATATTGGGAATCCAGTGTGTACTCAGTGTGTTTGCAAATCCTGCTCCTGCACTGCTAAGAGATACTATCAGTCCCAGTGCCGTGTAAATAAGGATTATTGACAGTCCGAAAATTATTGCGTTCATGGCCGACCTGCCTTTCTTTTCCGATCCGCGCGAAAAAAAGGCAACTGTCATGGGAATCATCGGGAAAACGCAGGGAGTGAGTATACCGGCAAATCCTGCCAGCATTGAAACAAGGAGGAAACCCGTAAGTCCCCTGCCGGAAGTCTTTCCTTCAGGCGGCAGCGTTTCGCCCGTACTGGCCCCGGCCCCGGATCCCCCGATATTTATTTCGAATTCAACATCCCTGGGCGGGGAACATGTAACATTATTGCATGCCATATAATTAACCGCACCGGTGACGGTAAAGACCGGGACATTCCCCCTTATCTTCTGCCTGAATTCGGCCTTGTTGCTGAATGATTTTATATTCATGCCGAAGGCCTCATCAAATATTTCCTCCGGGCTGGTCACTTCATAGCTGTCCCCGTCCGGGACCCAGGAAGAAACACTGTCGAAACGGATTGATGTAGGTATCGGACCCCCTTCGGGAATATCCATTGAATAAATATGAGATCCCTCATCAATTGTCGCACTGATAATGATCTCATAAACATTGTTGCCTTTATCCTCATATCCGAAATTCCATACTGCGGGATCAAATATCTGGGAAGAGGCAGAAATGGTGGTCAGTATAAAAATCAAAAACAGATACCTGGTCTTATTCATGACTTTACAGGATAATAATTAGAAATTCAGTAATACAGTAACAGTGAAGGCCCGGAAATGTTGAACGCTGTTTGTAAGCAGGAAGGGATCAGATAAGGTCTATTTCGTTGTTATACTTATCAATATAATGATACTCAAGATACTGAGCTGACATAACCGCCTGAACTCTCAGCAGGATTCTGTACCTGAGACTCCATTTCAGGTATATGGGAAAGAATCCTTTCTTCAGATACGCGGCAATAAACGGATGTACATTAAGATAAATGAGGCGGGTTTTTATCTTGTCCACAATGAATTCAAGATTTTTCTCAAGTTCATCGGTAAAAAGAGTGGTTGGTTTTATCTCACCTGTTCCATTGCAGGAAGGACATTTTTCATTGGTGACGATATGCATTTCGGGCCGGACACGCTGCCGCGTTATCTGCATGAGTCCGAATTTCGTCAGAGAAAGGATATTGTGCTTTGTCCGGTCCGTCAGCATGAGCTCCTTCATCCTTTCATACAGTATCTGTTTGTTTTCTCCCGATTGCATATCGATGAAATCGATAACAATAATCCCTCCCAGATCTCTCAGTCTCAGTTGACGGGCTATTTCAGCAGCAGCTTCCAGATTCACCTCCAGGGCATTCGATTCCTGATCATTGCCGGTACGCGACCTGTTCCCGCTGTTTACATCAATCACGTGAAGAGCTTCGGTGTGCTCAATAATGAGATAGGCACCATGCCTGAACGATACCGTTCTGCCAAACAAAGCCTTGATCTGCCTGTTGACACCGAAATGATCAAATATCGGAACCCTCCCCTGGTATATCTTTACGATCTTTACCTTTTCAGGGGCGATTTCCTTGATGTAGGTACGTATTTCCTCGGCAAGTACGATGTCGTTGACATGAATGCTGTTGAATGCAACATTAAGCAGATCCCTGAGTATTGTGGTTGTCCGGTTCATTTCACCGATAAAAAGCTTCGGTGCCCTGATATCCTTTTTTACGGAACTGAAAGCCGATTCCCATTTCCTTACAAGCTCCCTGAGTTCGGCATCCAGAACCGCAACCTTCTTGCCTTCGGCAGCCGTACGGACAATAATACCGTAATTCTTCGGCTTAATGCTTTGAAGAAGTGATTTAAGCCGGTTCTTCTCTTCCGGACTTTCAATCTTTGCCGATATTGAGACTTTATCAGAAAAGGGAATAAGAACCAGGTTCCTTCCTGCCAGGGAAATTTCCGAGGAAAGCCTCGGACCTTTCGTGGAAATGGGTTCCTTGGTAATCTGGACAATCACAGTCTGACCAACTGTCAGTACATCCTTGATCTTGCCGTTTTTATCAATATCGGGATCAGACTTGAACCTGTGAAGCGGCAGAGGCCTGCCCTGCCTCTGAAGTGCGGAAATATAATATTTGTTCTGAGTCCGGAACTGCGGTCCCAGATCCAGATAATGAAGAAATGCATCCCTCTCATAACCTACATTTATGAAAGCTGCATTGAGTCCGGGCATTATCTTCTTTACCTTACCCAGATAAATATCCCCGACGGAAAAACGGACAGTCCGCTTTTCCCTGTCCAGTTCTGTAAGCTGCTTGTTCTCCAGTAATGCAATGGAGACTTCAGAAACATTTACATCAATGATCAGATCCTTGTTACCCACTTAAAAATTACATCTAATGTATCTCTTCACAATCACCCTCACTTATATATACAAGAAACCTAAAGATCGGCAGACCTTTAGGTTTAGTATATTAAATCAACAACCACCCGGCGATCTTCTACTTCTTCTTGTGCCTGTTCTTCCTCAAACGTTTTTTACGTTTGTGAGTGGCCATCTTATGTCTTTTTCTTTTTTTTCCGCTTGGCATACAAGGAATTATTACTTAACGTTGGCTTTTACTTTGTTAACAAATGCTTTTGCCGGTTTGAATGCAGGAATATTATGCGCCGGTATAATAATTGTAGTGTTCTTGGAAATATTCCTGGCTGTTTTTTGAGCTCTCTTTTTTACAATAAAGCTGCCGAAACCCCTCAAATATACATTATTACCATCAATCATTGAGTCCTTTATAGTCTCCATCAAGGCTTCAACTGTTTTTTGCACAGTTACCTTCTCTATACCAGTGTTCTTGGCAATTTCATTAACAATGTCTGCTTTAGTCATTTTTCGTGATGTTTAAATTCAACAAATTATTTTGTGCATTCGATTTTTCAACCCTGCAAATATAAAAATATTATTTATTTAAAACCAAAGAGTTAAATAATAATTTTTTCCTTCTCCTTTTTATTAATGCCTTAAATACAATGAAATAGATTCAGGCATAAATATCAGATACAGTATTATAATTATAAGGAGCCATACGGGGTTTTGGCCCGGCACCTGCCGGGGGGCATGTCCGGGAGCCTGTCGTCCGGCATGGCTTCTTATACTGAATTGACTGATTATTTTCATTTAAAAACAACAGACTTGTTATAAGAGGTTTTTTTCTTAATTTTACAGTCCTGTGCCCTATTTTATATTAAGCAGGTAAAAAAATGGCAATCAATAAAGTAATACTGGTGGGAAACGTCGGGAAAGATCCTGTCGTGAGATATTTTGACAAAGGTGTGGTAAAAGCCACATTCCCCCTGGCTACCAGTGAAACATACACAAACCAGCAGGGTGAAACAATTACTTCAACAGAATGGCATAACATAGTACTCTGGCGTGCTCTTGCCGAAGTTGCCGAAAAAACGGTAAGGAAGGGCAATCAACTTTATATCGTTGGGAAAATCAAGACCCGCTCCTATGTTGACAAGGATGGGAATAACAAGTATATAACAGAGATACTGGCAGATACGATGCTCGTTCTGGAGAAAAAACAACCGGGAACATGGCAGTCACAGCAAGGGGCGGGAACTGGTGTAACCGAAAAAAAGTCACAGGAATCTGTAGTAGGGGAACCGGATGCTTCCTATCAGACAATAGATGGATATTCTGATACCGGGGAAACCGGGAACAAGGTCAATGAATCCGAACCGGACGGTTCACCCTTTGATGATCAGCCTTCAGGCCGGGAGGAGGATGACCTGCCTTTCTAGATCGTTTTACAAAAAGTGATAAAATTGGAACCCGCATTTGCGTTGGAGATCGTCGCGCCCCATACCGGGCTTAAACTCATCATTGGTTTTGCAATCCTGATACTGTTGCTTTTCATTACTGCCCTGCTGTCAGTGGCAGGCCGGGGATATTCCATGCTCAGCCCTGAAATAATGGAACGGCTGAGAATCAACAGCCGGCAAAACTCAAAAGTCATGCTGCGCCTGTGTAATTCTCCCGAAAGAATTCCGGGGACAATATGTATTGCTTCCGGCCTGCTGAATATGATCATCGTAATGCATGCCTTCCGCACTGCTTCGGTAATCATCAGCATATCTGCCTGCACTTTTGCCTGCTGTCTGCTCCTGGGAATTATTATCCTTCTGCCTGTACTGTTTTTCAGCTATATAGCACCACGGCTGTTCAGCACGGAAAAAAGCATTTCAACAGCATTGTTCATGGCCTGGCCGATATTTTTTCTCGACAGGCTTCTCAGGCCGCTTTCATCCGCAAGAATATTTTCCGCGCCGGAACTGAAGAAATGGCCCGGCACATTCCGGACAGGCAGAAGTTTCGACGAGATGTCTGACGGCTATGAACAGGCAGCTGATTCCCTGAATGAAGATGACAAGATACTTGAGGGAATAATAAACTTCGGAAACATAAATGTCAGCACTATCATGTGTCCGAGGATCGATGTTACCGCAATAGACATCAGGTCAGCCTTCAGCCAGATTATCCAGGTCATTATCAGTACCGGCTTTTCAAGGATACCTGTATATTCTGAAACATTTGACAATGTGAAGGGTATTCTCTATGCCAAGGATATTCTCCCCTATATGAGCAATCCCGGGGATTTCAAATGGCAGTCCCTGCTCAGGGAACCGTATTTCGTGCCTGAAGCGAAAAGGATCAACGACCTGCTTAAGGAATTCCAGATCAAAAAGATTCACATGGCGGTAGTGATCGACGAATACGGAGGAACATCAGGTATTGTTACCCTTGAGGATATACTCGAGGAAATTGTCGGGGAAATAGTTGACGAGAGTGATGAGGATGAAGTTCCCTACCGGAAAATTGATGAAAAGACCTATGTGTTTGAAGGCAGGATACTGCTGAATGAAATGATTAAAATCCTTGAACTGAACACTGATCCCTTTGCCGATGCAAGAGGTGAAGCGGAAACACTGGCAGGACTGATCCTTGAGATAACCGGAGAAATACCGGTACAGGGTCAGATAATCCGGTTCAGGAATTTTGAATTCAGAATAGAATCGGCAGACAAAAGAAGAATCAAAGAAATACGGGCGGAAATAATTACGGAAAATGAAAAGGCTGAGGAGAAATAATATTGCAGGAATCATTTTTCTTATGGCTCTCACCTGCAGCTGCAGGGATATTGACGTGCCAAAACCCAGAGGCTATTTCAGAATAGACCTTCCGGAACATGACTATATGGCATTTAACGACAGCCTGTCAGCGATTGGCAACATAAATGCCACATTCGAATTTCCGGTTTACGGGGAATTATCATTCGCAGATGACAGGGGAGAGACCGAACCGGGCTGGTTCAATATCATATTCCCCTCATACAGGGCACAGATACACCTCACCTATATGGATATCAGGAATGATCTTGAGGAATTGATGGAACAGACATACAGACTGAATGTAAAAAATCATATCATAAAAGCCGATGCAATAAATGAACAGATTATCAGTGATCCGGAAAGGAAAATCCATGGTATCCTTTATGATCTTAAGGGGAATACTGCAACAGCAGTTCAGTTTTTTGTCACCGACAGCGTCAGGCACTATCTCAGGGGATCACTTTATTTTTCATCGGCTCCCAATTCAGATTCTCTTGCACCGGTGATCAGGTTTTTCAGGGAAGATATCATTCATCTGATAGAAACCCTTGAATGGAATGATAAACAATTCTGAATTTTCTGATGGCTTGTATTACAAAACACTACCTGAATGAATCTACCATACTGGGAGTCTGGAAGATAGAAGAAGATATCCAGACCCTCCTGCGGATGGTGGAAATGGATAATGAGGACCGGAAAAAGTACAGGGTCTTTAAAAGCACATCCAGGAAGCTGGAATTTCTAAGCGTAAGAGCTCTTCTGGCTGAGCTCCTGGGAAAGGATTCAAGAATCGTTTACAACAAGAACAACAAACCCTTCCTGAAGGATGGATCAAGATTCATAAGTATCACACATTCCCACAAACTCACTGCAATCATCTGCAGTACCAATGAAAAGGTGGGAATAGACCTTGAACATATGAGTGCAAACATCAACTCCATTGCATTCAAGTTCCTGAACCGCAGGGAGAAGGTAACCAACGACCCGGATCAAAGGAAATATCAGCTTTATATACACTGGTGTGCCAAAGAATCGCTTTACAAGATCTGCGATAAGGAAGGTATAAATTTCAGAAACAATATTACGATTCATCCCTTTGAAGTGAAGGAATCGGGAGAGATCACCGGTGAGGTCCGGACAAGAAAAATCAATGAATCATTCGATCTCAACTATTCCAGATACGATAACTACGCTATAGTGTGGACAAAAAAGAATTATGAGAACATTGGAATTTCCGGGAAAGACCAGTCTTGCTTTACTGCTCGACCCCGACAAAACACATGATGACGAACTTGAAAGTATTCTCGGCCCGGCAGAAAGACACAGAGTCGATTATATAATGGCAGGAGGAAGTATCACCTTCAGAAGCACTGAGAACCTGATAAATTCAATAAAAGGAAAATGCCATATCCCCGTTGTCCTGTTTCCGGGGAATCTGCTTCAGCTGAGCGGCAATGCCGACAGAATATTGCTTCTTTCATTGATTTCAGGAAGGAATCCGGAATTACTTATTGGAAATCACGTAATTGCAGCCCCATATCTGAAAAACCAGAAGAAAAAGCTGGTTTCAACAGGATATATTCTTATCAGTTGCGGCTCCAAAACATCCGTTGAATACATAAGCCAGACGGAAGCAATACCTTTCAACAAACCGGATATAGCGGTGGCTACGGCGATGGCAGGCGAGATGCTCGGCCTGAGCATGATCTATCTTGAGGCAGGAAGCGGAGCCGATAGCACAGTACCCCTTCCCCTGATAAGAGCAGTAAGGGAAAATATTTCCGTTCCGCTTGCTGTAGGAGGCGGAATACGGAGCAGCAGGGAAATCACTGATGTCTACAGCTCAGGTGCAGACCTGATTGTTCTTGGAAACGGATGTGAAAAGGATCCGGATCTGCTGGCTGAAGCATGTGCAGCGAGAGACCGGGTCAGGAAACTATCTGAATAGCTCAAACATTGGTTCACCCGTACTTGCGTTAGGATAGGGAACCCGGCAGAGAGAAGATAAAGTGACAGCTATATCGGTCATATTGACTTTCCGGGCGACTGTCTGCCTGTTGACCGTCCATCCGTACCATATCAGCGGAACGTGGGAATCATAATCATAGGGCGATGAATGGTCGGTGACATAATCATCATGTTTTTCAACCCATCCCGGATTCAGGGTGATAATAATATCGCCCGACCTCTGCGGACTGTAATTATTGATGATCTTCCCGAAACTGCCGTTACCAAAGTCATTCGGTGCAAATGAGGAATAAGGATGAGCCGATGCAACACCTGTAAACTGTACAATAAACCTGGCCACCTTTTTCTGAACTTCCTCAAGAGGAATCCTTGCATCCTCTATCAGTGTCCGGTTCAGATAAAACTGTTTTTCCACATATCCCCTTACCCAGTCACCTTCGCCGTAAAGGGCATTCATATAACTCCTCAGAAGCTGCAGGGCCTGATTCTGCCTGAAATAACCCGAGGGTATCCTGCTTTTTTCCAGGACTGCAGGTATCTCTGCAACACCATGTGCCGAAGTGAAATAGACAAGTATGTTTCTTTTCCCCAGGTTGTCGTTCAGATACTTCATCAGGTTTTCAATCTCCCTGTCGAGCCTCAGAATGGCATCTGCCATCTCATATGATGAAGGGCCAAACCTGTGACCTATGTAATCAGTTGCGGAATAACAGACAGCCAGGAAATCCGGAACATCGTCCGAGCCCAGGTTCTCCTCCGCGATCAGCCTCAGTGCAAAATCAGTCGTCAGGGAATTACCAAAAGGTGTTTCCATCAGAAGTGACATATCCCGCGCATTGGCATTCCTGCCAGCCGTGCTCAGCTTCTTAAGATCATAGGGAAAATAATTGACTGACCCGAATCCGGCTTCATAATTATTTGAATCCGGCAGGCAGTCAGCATAATCCGCGGGAGGCCTCAGCAGTTTCCATTCTGTGTTCAGATAGCTGACAGCATGATTTGCCGCGTTGAAATCATTTACCCAGCCCGGCAGACTACGTCCATAATAGGTACTCGACATCCATGTCCCGGTATTCCTGTCATACCAGAACGCACCATCGGCTGAATGGCCCGCGGATAAAATGACGGAGCTTTCCTTCAGTCCGACAGAAAAAATCCTGGCTTTTCTGTTTGTGGCCATTTTCAGTTCATCGGTGAATGTAGAGGAATTAAGACCGGCCGGTGAATGAAGCCCTGATTCATAACTGCCGCCAACGGGATCAACGGATATGTC
The DNA here is from genome assembly GCA_964522415.1 of uncultured Rikenellaceae bacterium. Taxonomy (GTDB): domain Bacteria; phylum Bacteroidota; class Bacteroidia; order Bacteroidales; family VadinHA17; genus LD21. Next base: position 95,131 of record CAZFVQ010000009.1, read on the forward strand.
CTTGGTACAGTATACCAGCTCGTCTCTCAGGGGAAGATACCAGCTGTCGGATGTTATCCCGTGCCGGGAAGGTTCGGTGCCGGTTGATATGGTGGCATGGCCCGGCCCTGACCGGGTAATGATGTATTCAAATGATGCATTCTGATAATATGTACCTTCATTCAGAAGCCTTCTGATTCCGTTCTCACCCAGTCTGCTCCTGAATTTTTCGAGCTGATCATACCTCAGCTGTTCAACAATTATCCCCACAATAAGCTTTGGCTTGTCCGGCGGCAAATATGCTCCCTGGGAAAAAACATCAAAAATCCGCGAAAATCCGAGAAATAATAAAAACAGATTTTTAAATACGCTCCTGGCTTTCATATAACGAATCAAGAATAAATTGAATTCACAAAAGTAACTTTTTTAAGAATAGAATCAAGAACTGCTGATCCGGGCAGAATACTCTGCTATCTTTTTCCTGCAACAACAAAGCGTATCCGGTCGGTCATTCCCGATAAGCTGTTCCTTAACTGCAGAATATACACACCATGCTTCATTCCAGAGACATTTATACTGAGAGGGATATCTTCGTGACCTTCAGTGAAGTAATCCGTCATCATCAGTCCTGTTGCACTGTAAACCCTGACATTGACCGGACCGTATTGCCTGCGTGGAAGTATGACTGAAATAAAGTCTGCCGAAGGATTGGGAAAAATGATCAGATCCCCGGAATCTGCCGTATCAGGCGGACTGACCCGGGGTGTCATGGTGACACTCAGACTGGTTCTGGTCCCTTCTTCAACAATTACGGATCTGACTTCCTTTTCCGCATAGCCCTGTGCCCTGAAACTCAGATTATAGATACCCGGAGACAGCATTCTGACGAAGCTGCCTGTGAGTGTATCCGAAAAAACATGCGAACTGTCTCTGTCATATCCCTTTATTAACACCCGTGCTGCTACGGGTGTGCCGGTCTCACTGTCACCGACGCTGCCGTGTATCCCGTACAGTGCATTCTCCGCGAAGCCAAGGAAGGACCTGTAATTGTACTGCCACAGCGAATTCAGCTGGGAAACCGGTGTTATGTATCTGTCGTGAAGCTCAACAGTCACCTCGCGGCCCTGAAGCTCGCGGGTCACAAAATCCTGCCTGCCTCCGTTGATGGAATACCAGTCGTAACCGTTCGTTACACCATTACTGAAGTCCCTCATATAATATGTGGGAGAATAGCGGTGGACCGTATCGGCATATTTTCTGCCCGTTCCGTAAAACCAGTCATTATCGGCATGACGCTGCTGCCGGCTGTCCCACGGATAGTTCACCACCTCGGCACCCGAGTGGAAATTTGCCGAAAGGACAAACTTTTGCCTGCGCAGGAAGCTGATCATGTCAGCAGTCTCTTTCTGCATCACTGTATTGGGAGTAGCCGGATCGGGGAAATTACGGTTCAGGTCGTATCCGTTTGCATTGAACCTGACCGGTGATACTATTGAGTCACCGGGCCTGTAGGTTCCGTCGGGATTTGACAGGGGATTGATCCATATCTCCAGATTGTCCAGGAGATTATCTACCCTCTCATCGCTGCCGTAATTTGCAAGGAGATAGTCTGCAAGGCGAAGCATCAGAATAAATCCTCCCGTTTCGTCACCATGTATTGTTGATGTAAAAAAAACACCCGGCCGGCTTTCAGCTGCCGGAATACCGGCCGAAATCCTCAGTACCAGAACGAGTCTGCCCCTGACGCTTGTTCCGATGGTGTCAATACTGCATAAAAAAGGATAACGGGCAGGAAAGGCATGCATTATGGAATCATACTGCGGATATGTCGGGTAACTTTCCCATTCCGCCGCCCGGGCGGTTCCGGAAGATATGCCGAAAGACCTGGCATCAGGTGTCCTGAGGATTTCATAGGGACTTTCCTGTGAAATGAACCAGTCAAGGGTAAGCGGAGATATTACGATCTCCATTTTTTTATCCTTTACCGAACTGACTGATACATTACGGGAGAAGTACTGAATCTCTGTTTTGCCGGAAAAGGGGACCATCACTCTTGCCTGGCCATGAACGGAAACTATTTCACGCAAAAGGGAATCGTTCGGGGAAATATCGCGGGAAAAACATTCATCCGGGCAGATCAGTAACAGAAAGAGACACAGGAAAAGGGACAGGAAGATAAACAGGATATGTTTCAGGTGCTTTGCCATAAATGGAATCAGACATTGAATCTGATATGAATAATATCTCCGTCCTCTGCAATATAATTACGGCCTTCAACGAGCAGTTTTCCTGCTTCCCTGCAGGCATGCTCCGAACCCAGGGTAATAAAATCATTGTACTTCATCACCTCGGCCCGTATGAATCCTCTTTCCAGGTCGCTGTGAATAACACCGGCTGCCCGCGATGCTGTCATACCCTTCCTGATGGTCCAGGCCCTGATTTCCTTTGGTCCCACGGTGAAAAAAGTCTGCAGATCAAGCAGTTTATATGCAGCTCTTACAAGCCTGTCAACGCCCGGTTCCTCCAGACCGATGTCCTTCAGAAAGGCATTACGGTCAGCGGCATTTTCCAGTTCGGAGATCTCGGCTTCAATAGCACCCGCAATAATAAGAACCTCAGTGTCCTGACCCGATAGATGCTTTTTTACCCTGTCAACGTAAGCATTTCCTGAAATTGCCGATTTTTCATCAACATTGCACACATACATCACAGGTTTCATCGTAAGGAGGGAAAGATCAGCTATGTATTTCCCGGCATCATCCCCGGCATCCAGTGACCGTGCATCATTGAATTCCCCGAGATGCGACCTGTAGAGTTCCAGCACCTCAATTCCCCTGATCGCATCCTTGTCTCCCGATTTGGCCGTCTTTCCGAGCTTTTCAATTTTTTTCCCGACCGAATCATGATCTTTTACCTGGAGCTCAAGGTTTATTGTTTCAATATCCCTGACCGGATCAACCGATCCTTCAGCATGGGGAAGCATCTCATCATCAAAACATCTCAGCACATGGATCAGTGCATCGGTATTGCGGATGTCGCCAAGAAACCTGTTTCCCGTTCCTTCCGCCCCGGCAGAGATCGTCGACAAACCGGGTATGTCAACTATTTCAACGGTAGTTGGTGTGACCTTTTCTGTCGGCTGACGCTTTTCCAGTTCATAAAGCCTCGGATCAGGTACCCTGACCATTCCGATATTGGTTTTTGTACCTCCGGAACCATAAGTGCCGGTGGCAGCTTTGGTATTTGATATACAGTTGAATATAGTTGTTTTACCAACATTGGCAATTCCTATTATTCCGCAACGCAGAGCCATAATATGCCTAAATTGTTATATGTGACCCGATTTCCCCGGGGACTATCCTTTTTTGCTCGCCTGTTTCCATCACTTTAAGGGTGCATTCACCCTTTTCAATTTCTTCCTCACCGGCAATGACGACGTAGGGTATCCCCCGTGAACCGGCATATGCAAACTGTTTTCCCAGTCTGACAGGATCAGGGTAAAGTTCCGTGCTTATCCCGGTACTCCTGAGCCGGTCCGCAATGGCCCGGGCATAGGAAAGTCCCTTTTCACCGAAGTTTATTACCAGGACCCGGGTTGATGCCGGACTTCTTTTTTCAAAAAGACCCAGCTGCATCATTACATCATAAATCCTGTCAGCTCCGAAGGAAATTCCAACTCCCGACACCCCTTCAAGTCCGAAAATACCTGTCAGATCATCATATCTGCCGCCGCCGCATATACTACCCATGGTAATATCTTCCGATTTCACTTCAATAATTGTGCCTGTGTAGTAGTTCAGGCCCCTGGCCAGGGTGAGATCAAAAACAAGCCTGCTGTCCAGTTCTGATCCTTCAATCAGTGAAAAGAGTGTTTTCATTTCGGAGATACCCTTAATCCCTGATTCCGAAGCTGCAAACAGTATTTCCAGTTCATTCAGCTTCTGAGCGGTATCTCCCTGCAGGCTGAGAACGGGCTGCAGTTTTTTTATGGCCTCTCCGGAAATACCCTTTTCCTTCAGTTCGGCATAAACGGCATCATAACCTACCTTTTCGAGCTTGTCAATAGCCACTGTGATATCCGTCAACCGGCTTTCCTCACCGATATAGTCCGCAAGTCCCGATAATATTTTACGATTGTTTATACTGACCACTACCCGCAGGCCGAGCCCGGAGAAAACATCTTCAATGATCCTGATCAGTTCGTATTCATTGAGTAATGAGTCGCTTCCAATAACATCAGCATCACACTGAAAGAATTCCCGGTACCTTCCCTTCTGGGGCCGGTCAGCTCTCCATACAGGCTGTATCTGGTATCTCCTGAAGGGGAAAACCAGTTTATTCCTGTGCTGCACAACAAAACGTGCAAAAGGAACTGTCAGATCATACCTCAATCCTTTTTCACAAATTCTTGAAACCAGTCTGCCGGACTCACGGTCAAGCAGTTCCCCGTCATCTATACCTGCAAGAAAATCACCCGAATTAAGTATTCTGAAAATCAGTCTGTCTCCCTCTTCGCCATATTTTCCCAGCAGGGTTGAAAGGTGTTCCATTGCAGGCGTTTCAATGGGCTGATATCCGTACAGCCTGAATACCGATCTGATGGTTTCAAAGATGAACTCCCGCCTGAGCATTTCATCTGCCTGGAAATCGCGTGTCCCTTTGGGAACTGATGGTTTTGACATAAAAGGAAAAGACAAATTATTTAAGTGAAAGCACAAAAGTAAGAAAGTTATGTGATATCAGGGAATTTTACGGAGATGAAGATAGTAAGCGCCCAGGTGAGCTCTGCATTTCCTTCAGATCAACAGACTACTGAATGAACGGGATGGAGATCGGATACCTGTATCTCTCGCCTTTTGCGGCTTTGACGGATGCAATGATCACACAGACGAGTTCAAGAACGGCCAGAAAAATCAGGATGGGAATTCCTACAATTATAAGGCACAGGGGCAATGCAAGCACCATATAAAGAAGCATTGATATCTGGAAGTTCAGGGATGCCCTGCCGTTTTCACGGACCCAGGCTGATTCGTCCTTTTTCGACAACCAGCAGATAAGAGGACCGATAATACCCCCGAAGGGGAAAAAATAACCTGCAAAGGATGAGAGGTGACACATCATGGCCCAGTTCCTTTCAGATTCCGGCAGAATTCCAAATTCTTCCATTTCAAATACTGTTTGTAATAAAGACGGAGTTTTTTCCCCTGTGATGCATTATCTGAATCTTGCAAGCCTTTTAAGGTCTGCAGGGAGCAATCCATTGGGATTCTGCCCGTCAATCCTGTGAGAATTATAATAATACATAACGGCATCATCCGTCCCGATAAGCATTTTGAAACAGTATCCCTCCTCTGCATCGCCCGAAGGTCCGACCTTGTGAAGTACAACGGTTTCCGGAGTTTTTTCCTCAATGGCTCTTATCATTTCCTCTTCCGTCACAACTTCAATCTTCCCCGGATAAATTGCCTTTATTTTCTCCGGATCCGCAATTTCAGGAGAAAGATCTTCCTGTCTGACAAGAATTGTTCTGTCAATCACCAGGGGAATGTTTTCATTATAGAAACCAAGGAACCTTCTTCCGGTTTTTGAAGGCTCTGCAACGATAAGGGCAGCATGCTCCTGCATAAACAGCAGAATGGCTCCCATCTTATATCCGTAATCCAGATCGTCCTCCCCGGCAGGCGACAGGGGTACAGAACATATTTCGGGCATTTTCCCGATATCCCTTACATGCTTTCCCTGAACCAGATTGATGAAATTAAATACCGATCCCGATTTATCCTTGTCAAAAGTTGTTTCTGTGAGCATTATAAACGAATAGTCCGGATTATTTCTTCTCAGGCCGAATTCTTCCCCGTCAATAAATTCGATGGGAGTCAGGGTCCAGTATTCCCGCACGGCATCTTTGATGAAAGAGTTGAAAAAAGAAAAAGGATCATCTTCCAGTACAACGCATGTTGTTGAAACGGAGAATTGCCTTATTTCATTCCTTGCAGGAAAAGGAGCCTGTCCGGCAAGCAATACGGAAAGCAGTACCAGGGGCAGGGCAGCAATAGTTTTTTTCATATTTATCAGTCATTAACAGGCAGGTATAGAGGATTATTCTCATTAAACTTACGGATATAAACGAACATCAGCTCCTTTTTCTTCTTTCTCGGGAGCCGGACAAATTCCTCATAAAGCCGGGCATCTTTCATCAGCAGCATCTGGGTGTTGTCCAGATCAAAGTCAAGTACCTTCCCGGTATCAAAATCGACAATGAACTGCTTGATTTCACTTCTTGCCATGTTTCTTGAATAGGGGGAATAATATGATCCGTAGGGATAGTAGGAATTGCCGTAATAGCTGTAGGGCGAATAATACGGATAGCGGTAATAGTAGGGATCATAATAGCCTCCATAACCGTAAGGATTGTAGTACCTCGAGTCGTATGTCGTAATATCTGCCACAAAATGACTTATACTGCCTACAAATGTGATCCTGTTGAAATTGCCCTGTACCTGAATATATAAAATCCCGTTTCTTGAATATCCCCAGATATTACTCTTGTCAACTTCCTGCCTTACTCCCAGGTTATCATAAAAATATATCTTGTCGGCTGCCATAAGATCCTTGAAAAATTCCTTGTCGTTGTAATCGGCCGATGTAAGGATTTTTGCCTTGGGTATCGGGTTATTATTTCTTACCTGGTCGAAAGAAAGATAAACACCATCCCTGAATTTGAAGCCTGGCTCATATTCAGCCATCCCCTCCCGTTCCTGTGCAAATGATCCGGTGAAGGACAGAACAGAAAGAAAAAAAACTGTAAAAACAAATTTCCTGAACATATTCTTCATCGCAATAACCTTTGATTTATCCTGTTCAAATATCATACCGCAATTGCAAATTTAATGATTTACCCGCAAGCATTGAAATTTCAGGGTATGTATATTTCTCATATATTTTATTAAATTTGCATTGATGTCGATAAAAGGAATTTGTGTTTTGTCAATAAGCTCTTACCATGCCAAAGGAAAAAGGGATACTCTACAATGTGGATTCAGACCAGGTACCCGGGGATTTTTATGAAAATCACAGAAAAAAACTTGAAAAACTCTTTTATACTGCCGTATCCCTGCTGATACTCGCTGTCATCTTTCTGATGTTCAACCTGAGGCTTCCTGCGGGCATACTGATAATATTAACCATAATTACAGGATTGTTACTGACAAAACAGATTTCGGGACTATTCTATTCCGTAAAGACTCTCCTGAAGGATATTTCATCCGCCAACGAAAGCAAGGATAATGTAATCACCGATTTCAGTCATAAGATAAGGGACCCCCTGAACAATCTTGTTTTCATAACTGACATGCTGATGGAGTCTGAACTCGGCCAGAAAGAGAAAGATCTCCTGGAAACATTTGTGGCATCCACCAAAAACATGGTCACTTCGGTCAATGAACTGACCATGCAGTCTGCCCAGAGCATCAGTTTTGAATCAAGGAAACATATAAAATTCAACCTGTTGTCGACGATTCAGAACACCATTGAACTGTATGACCTCAAGGACAGGACAAATATCAAGTTCACACTGAACAAGACAGAACATTTTGATTTTGACTGTTCGGGCGATCCGATCATTCTCAAACAGATTCTGCTTGATATTTTTAACAATATTGAAAACCAGGTTCAGGATCAGGCCGCAAGGGTTACCATTGATATCAGGAAAATCAGGGAGACCGGAAGTGAGGTTTTTGTCGGACTAAGAATAAGAACAGACAGCAGGATAGCCCTAATCAATGAAAAAGAACTGCAACACAGCCTGGCTGCAAGATTAATAACAAACAGACGGGGACTTTTCAGTCAGGAACTCGGACAGGATTATTCAGTTCTCAATATAAGTCTGCCCTTTACCATTGCCTTATCTGAACACAGACTGAAAATCGTTACTCACGAAACAGCTGAAACGGAGAAAAAAACAAGGGAACGCCGCGAACTGAAAGATATCAATATACTCCTCGTGGAAGATAATCTCATCAACCAGAAAATAACGATGCTCACCCTTCAGCCGCTGGTAAACAACATAGCCACGGCATCGAACGGGATGGAGGCAATTGAAATGGTAAGTTCCTTCAGTTATGATATTATCCTGATGGACATACAGATGCCCGTGATGAGCGGACTTGTCGCAGCTGAAAGGATCAGGGCAATGGAAACGGACACCGGTTCACACATTCCCATCATTGCAATAACAGCGAATGCAATGCTTGGCGACAAGGAAAAATGCATTTCCGCAGGAATAGACGACTATATCAGCAAACCTTTTCAGCCATCCATGCTGATAGAAAAAATCAGGAAATACATTTAAACTCTTCCCCGGGATTCGCTTCCGGATTCACTTCTGCTCCCTGGCCAAATTTCATTCCTGCATTTTTTACAGAGGGGGAGTGAATAAAAGGTCCTGCTCCCAGTTTATCCCATTTCATATCAACCGACCTTATCGTGCTTTCGGATGAACATACGACGTTCGGCCATTTGCGCTTAAATCCGCGTCTGTCAAATACTTTTGCAGTGCCGTCAGCAAGAATGCTGTTATCCGAAAGAAAGACTATATCGCGGCCGGGATCAGTGTTTCCCAGAATCTGCCAGGCTATTGCAAACCAATCCTTCACATCAACCCCGTCGTCAACAATCAGTACCAGTCTGAAAATACTGTTCATATCCGGTCCGGAAAAAGCTTCCTTCAGTTTCTCCCGTGCATCAGGATCATCATATTGCCTTATACCTGCCGCCAGAACAGGATATCCTTCATGCAGGGCGAAAGATGCGGATACATTCCGGCACTTCTTAAGGATTTCATCTGTCATATTCTGATGGCTGCCCTGCGGACTGTTTTCGGGAGTGCTTTCGCGGATGTTTTCCCTGGAAGGATTTGCCGTCAGTTCCTCCGGGGTTTTCAATGTGGCATCAATTCCGAGTTTTCCTCCAATTAAAGGCAGGTCTGAAGCATGGTCCAGCACATCGAGGGGACCCTGGCTGAACAGGAGATCCTGCCTGTAAACGGTATTGCTCAGGATATGCTCCAGCAATTGCGGATAATTTCTTATATCCACATCTCCGCTGACCACGGCAAGATACTTGGTAAACATCATCTGTCCTGCACCTAAGAGTGCGTTGATGACTTTTTTTCCCTGTCCGGGATATGTCTTTTTTATTTTTACTATTACAAGATTATGTGCAACTCCTGCATCAGGCATGTGAAAATCCTCTATCTCGGGCTGAATGGCAAATTTCAGAGGTGCAAGGAATATTTTCTCACTTGCCTTTGTAAGCCATGCATCTTCCTGGGGGGGTATGCCAACTATTGTTGCAGGATATACCGCATTTTTCCTGTGCGTGATACAGGTCACGTGAAACACCGGATACCAGTCGGCCAGGGAATAAAAGCCCGTATGATCCCCAAACGGGCCCTCCCATACGGGATCCTCCGAGGGATCAATCCAGCCTTCAATAATTATGTCTGCATCATACGGCACGGTCAGTTCATTGGTAATGCATCCGACAAGTCTTGTTTTTTTCCTTCTCAGGAAGGAGGCGAGTATAAATTCGTCAATATTTTCCGGCAGAGGAGCCGTGGCTGCGTATATATATGCCGGATCTCCTCCGAGACTTACCGCTACAGGCATCCGTTTGCCGGTCTTTTTCCAGGCTTCAAAATGGGAAGCTCCCGTCTTGTGCCTCTGCCAGTGCATTGCAGTACGGTTCCTGTCAAGTACCTGCATGCGGTACATGCCTGCATTGGTCCTGCCTGTCACGGGATGAACAGTATGAACCACCGGAAGTGTCAGGAAGCGTCCGCCGTCACAGGGCCAGCATTTCAGTACAGGCAGTATGCCAAGATCGGGGACCCGGTGAATCACCTGCTGACACAAACCTCTGCCCCTGGTATGCGAAGGCATATATGTCTGCAGCTTCAATAAAAGCGGCAGGGCTTTTATTTTTTCCCTGAAGGATGTCCTGCGCACGGTCAGTTCACTGAAAAGACGGCCTGTTTCATCAGCCGCATCATCCAGGCTTTCCCTGCCCATTGCCATAGCCATTCTCCTGTCAGAGCCAAAGGCATTGATGAGTACTGGAAAATCCGTACCGTTATTTTCAAATAAAAGGGCTTTCCCTCCGGATTTGACAACACGGTCGGTTATTTCGGCAATCTCCAGCACGGGATCGGCAAAGGTTGTGATTCTGATAAGTTCATTTTCTCTTTCAAGGGAAGTGATGAATTCTGATAATCCTGAGTACATGAGAATTTCTAATGATATAAAGATACGGGGATTAAAGATACGGGGATTAAAGATACGGCGATTAAAGATACGGCGATTAAAGATAAACCCTTAAAAACAGTAATGGGAACTATTCACGTGGAGTAGTTCCCATTCACCGTTTGGGGCCGAAACCTCATACGGCGTCGGATTACTGTTATTATGGCCGGCTGCATGACAGGTCTTACGATCTGTGTTTGCAACCCATGGCTTTCCGGTTTTGCTTGTTATGGCAGAACCTTCAGGCTGTCCTTTTGTTCCTGCCTTTCGGCATGACTTTCCGGGACGGTGCGTCATTCAGGCTCCGGTGATTGTTCCCGGAGGAACAGGCGCCGGTTTCAGCTGTTTATGGCCGAAGTCATATTTTTGCTTAAGCCCTGTGACCCAATCGTTGAAGGAACGTAAACGTTTTTCAGCGATCTGCCGGGACACCCGGAATTTTCATCCCTTCGCCCGGACCCCGGCTCTCCGGATGTGCAGGCCCGGAGGCCTGACCGACCCGGATCCGGCTTCATTTAAGAAACCTTTTCCGGCTCCACATCTTTTGAGCAACCTTTTATCGCTCATCCGATAGTGTAAATATAATACAGAAACTGTAAAAATATATCAGGAGAAGCCTGTTGTTGTAAACCCGATATCAACAGACGTTATTAACAATTGTTGATAACTTATTTCTTATAGCCGTAGACTGCCAGATCACCAAGCATTTCCTCGATTCTCAGCAACTGGTTATATTTGCAGATCCTGTCTGTCCTGCTGCATGATCCGGTTTTGATCTGTCCGGAATTAACTGCAACGGCGACATCTGCAATTGTTGAATCCTCTGTTTCTCCCGAACGATGGGAAATAACCGTGGTATAGCCTGCCCTGTGGGCCATGTCGATTGCATCAAGCGTTTCGCTGAGGGTTCCTATCTGGTTCAGTTTGATCAGTATTGAATTGGCACATCCCGTTTCAATACCTTTTCTGAGATATTCAACATTTGTAACAAAAAGGTCATCTCCAACAATCTGGCATCTGTCTCCAATCTTGTCAGTCAGAAGCTTCCATCCGTCCCAGTCTCCTTCCGCCATGCCGTCCTCAATGGAATCAACGGGATACCTGTCGGTAAGCTGTTCCAGATAGTCAGCCTGTTCCTCCGAAGTTCTTTTTGCACCTTTGGGTCCTTCAAACTTCGAGTAATCATATATCTTCCTGTCTTTATCATAGAATTCAGATGCAGCGCAGTCCAGTGCTATCTTAATATCCGAACCGGGCTTGTATCCTGCATCCTTAACAGCCTTGAGTATCGTTTCCAGGGCATCTTCCGTTCCGTCAAGAGAAGGTGCAAAACCTCCTTCATCCCCTACTGCCGTACTTAATCCGCGGTCCTTGAGAACTTTTTTAAGCGAATGAAATATTTCCGTTCCCATTCGTAATCCTTCCCTGAAATTCTTCGCACCGACAGGTCTGATCATAAATTCCTGAAATGCGATGGGTGCGTCCGAGTGTGATCCTCCGTTAATAATATTCATCATGGGTACGGGAATAACCACTGCATTGGTACCTCCGATGTAGCGGGAAAGCGGCAGTCCGTGAACCGCAGCACCGGCTTTTGCCACTGCCAGAGATACACCCAGAATGGCATTTGCTCCCAGATTACTTTTTGTTTTTGTACCGTCAAGACCGATCATTTTCCTGTCAATGGCAGCCTGATCAGTCACCTCCATACCTGTTATCCCTTCTGCAATAATATCATTCACATTCTGAACCGCTTTAAGAACGCCTTTTCCAAGGTACCTGGACTTGTCCCCGTCACGCAGTTCAAGTGCTTCATTCTCACCTGTTGATGCACCAGACGGAACTGCAGCACGGCCAAAATAGCCACTTTCTGTTGTTACTTCAACTTCAATTGTAGGATTGCCACGGGAATCCAGAATTTCACGTGCATGCACACTAAGTATTTGACTCATAGTAAATTTTGTATTTTAAGTTTATTCTGTTGTCCGGTCTATTTTTCCCCTTCAGCCTGAGTGTCACTTTCTGCATCAGCAGCAGATCCGCTTTCTGAATCAGCACCGGGATCAGAAGTTTCGGCAGCGGCTTCAGCAGAAGTTTCGGCAGCTGTTTCGGCAGCGGCTTCAG
>CAZFVQ010000010.1:0-102106 GCA_964522415.1 uncultured Rikenellaceae bacterium
GAGATATTTCTCGAAGTCGGTCGATTTGAGTAGATAGGATATGATCTGCTGTCTCACGAGAAATATCTTCTTTTCCTGAGAACTTGTTTCTTCGCTTGGTTGGTTTCTTAGAATTGTCGTCCATAATATCGTTTTTTAGTTTTCTTCTTTTTATACTTTAATGTATTGTCCTCTTCTTCGGGACTATGCCTACTGGGAGTGAACAGGTCGGCTAATAGTGAAGCTATGCCGGAACTGATTCCCGAATAGGATTGTTGATTACTCGTATCTTGATTATGGCTCTGTTGAACCTGTTGAGAATGATCCTCTTTCAGTGAAGAAGAAAAGTTGTTGGCAAGCGAGCGGAATCCAAACTCCCGACCGATTTCCGATGCTTTGAATGTCTGTCCCTCATAAGTGAATCGGATGCCATAGGTTTTTCCTTGTTTATTCTTTGCCGGCTCAATGCTGACACCCTCCCTCTCCAATCCATGCAAGAAGCCCTCTAAACTGATGTTCTTGAACAGCTCATAATAAGCTATCTTCTGGAGCCTCTCTTTTGTCTGCTGGCGTGCCGGATCTGTATAAGCTTCCTGATGCTCCTTTTGTTTTTGAATATCTTTTGCTATCGTCAATCCCATTTCATGACTTATATCTTCCGCAATCTTTGCTGAACGGTTACTCATAAAGGTTGTATCAAATACTTTGCTATCTATTCCGATACGGTTTGCAATCAGGTGGATATGTGGTTTCCCTGTATCCTTATGAGTACAGGCTATCCATTGATGGTTCTGCAATCCCATTTTATTGGCAAATGTCCGGGCAATTTTAATCATATCTCCCGGCTTTAGCTTGTCTATATCCTGCGGAGATATACCTATTTCATATCGCATATATTTGTTCTTGCATCGGTAGTTGTGTTGATTAACTATTTCAAACTCCCGGAGGATATCGGCAGGCGCATCACTTTCAATCATATTCCTGCCGACAATCTTATCCAGCTTGCCCTCACGCAAAGCATAATTAATCGCATTTCCTCCGTGTGCTATTGCTTTTCCTTTTCCAATCATACGTTTAAAAGAATCGGTTATACAACTCTCGGGATTGTTCCAGATATTCCGCAATGGCGATTACTAATTGCGGGTCTTTGTTCCGTATAAGATTGGCGAGTCGGGCAATGGCATTGTTATGCTCTTTTAGTTCCCGGAAATATAAAATCTCTGTCGGGCTTAACTTTGGGCTGGCAAGTATTCGACCAGTCAGGCATTGTTGCCGGCAATACTCGGAAAGGCTTACCCCTGACCTCTCAGCCATACCCTCGATTCTTTCTTTTTCTGATTCCGCACATCGGAATTTTATATAGCTATTTTTCATTTGACTACTGATTATTTTGATAAAAAACTGTCGAGAGCGAAGCGATTGCAATTTCCCGCCAGCGAAAGCGGTTCAGGCGGCAAGCGCAGTTTGTGGTAACAAACTGACGTCTTGCAATGCACTTCGCGCATGGGTTAGCCCTACATTCTGTGTCCTTTCCTTTTCGTCGGAATCTGCTGTTTATAAGATGAGACGACATTGTTTCCTTTGACCTCTTTTGAGGGCTTAGATTTATCCTGCCAGTAATCGTTCAGGTCTTTGTGGTTTCGATAGAAAACAGATTGGTCGATTACCTCTTTACATACCGGACTTAAACTTTGGACAGCCCGATTTCCGGCTTCATCGTTATCAAGGAAGGCATGTATTGTTTGGTGGGTTTGAAGAAACGGAATCGCTTTCGGCAGATTAGAGATTGAGTTCAATATTGCCGAGTCGATTGTCGGCGAAGGATTCTGCTTTAATGAGAGATAAGAGAGAAAATCCATAAACCCCTCGAATACCATAACCGCATCATTATTGTTGTTTATGGTTGTGATATTCTTCGGAGAGATGCTTCCTTTGAAATGTTTGTTCCGAAGTTCCCATCCTCCGGCATCATTTCTAAAACCAACTGCAAAATAAGGTTTGTCAGCTATGGAATAATGGATCTCCGAACAATATTGCTTGGCTATATCGGTATTTATGCTTCGCTCTCTCAAGTAATCCAGTAAAGCAGGATGAGTGAGCAGTTGTATGCCTGTAATGGTTAGTGCCGGCTCTCGGTTTGTCGGCTTAGGAGAAGCCACTATAGCATCATTCCGATGAAAGGAAAAAGAGTTTTCCAATCTCCGAAATGCTTCCGCCAATGAACAGTTCTCTAATTTCATTACAAGGTCAACTATTGATCCACCTTCGTCAGCTCCGAAATCGTACCATAAGTTTTTATCATAATCGACTTTCAAACTCGGATTGCTATCATTCCGCTGGGGAGAGAAATACATTCCGTAATATCCCCGGTCTTTAGCCGGATGGATTCCTTTATTTTCAAGGTATTGTTTTATACTGATATAATTTGAATTTTTCATTTTTGTACTTTTTAGCTGTTTTACTTACTACACAAACCAATCTGCATATCACACTGATGATCAAATATATTTGTGTAGTATGATTCTTTTTTTGTAGTAACTACCACTTTGTAGTAAGGTAGTAGGGTGAGAGTAAGATGTGGATTTTGTTTCTTACTACGACTTAATCCTTTTTCTTTCATTGGATTATATATACTTGTAGTAAGGTAGTAAGAAGAATACTCCATATCTGTATTTCTATATATCACGGTCTAAGAATGGATTCGGCTTAATTTTCTTTATCCGGTAACATTGAACAGGATTAGCACCTTTCGTCAATCGCTTAGAGAGCCGGAGAAATTCAGCTTTGCGCAAGGCTTCGCCCATTCGCTTTTCCGACAATTTAACCAAAGTATATGCCTGTAAGTAGCTTAGTACTTCCGAAGTCGTCATATAGCATTCTTCATCAGGTTCCGGTTTTTCAAATCCTTTCAGTAACATTTCATATTCTACCGTCTGCACATGGAATTGCTGGCTGAGCCTGTGCAGTTCTGCAATTTCTTCCTCTACAAACCAATAACGATAGCCATTATCCAGTAACCACATCACTTCGGAGAATACATTATCCATATTGATTTGTTCCGCTGTCTTGATGTCGATGCTGATAACCTCAAACGGTAAGAACCGACGGCTTCCGGTTGGGTCGGTCAGAAAATCATTGCCGTTGACCGATGCCATGAAACTTGCTAAATGCGGATATTCTTCGATATACACATCATAAGGTCGGCGGTATTTGACTGCCGGAGTCGTTATCAGGTTCTTTAGTTCGTTTTCGTCCCGCTTGTTCAAGGCTTTCAACTGGTCGTCGATATTGATAAACAGATATTCTGCAATCATGGTCAGTACATCCTTATTCTGCGGGTCTATCTTCCCTGTAAACAGATAGCTTTTCAACGACTGTGGACAAAGGTGGTCTAACCAAGTTGTTTTGAACCGTCCCTGCTCTCCGGTCAATACCAAACAAGTATGATTCTGACAACCTATATCTTCCAGAGCATTAGCACCGACGCCCATTAGCCATTTTGTTAGGTATTCGTTCCATTTTTCAGGATTGGCAGTGGTTACGGTATGCGCTAATTGGAGAATGTATTGATTAATTTCAGGTTCAAGACGTGGTAATTTCCGGAAATAATCTTTTACCGGATGCACTTTTGGCGAAAAGTCGCTTTCGAGAATGGTTCGGATGTTTTCCGCCGATGTGGAAATGCCCAGTTCTGTATCAATCCGCCGTTTGAACGAATTGAGGGCAAACTTGGTGACAGGCTGAAACGAAGGATTACTGTTCTTTATGTGATACTCCGGTTTGGATTTTATTACATTGAAACGGAAATCGTATCTCTCCTGCAAGTGCGCCTCAATCCGCTCGTTCTTGGATTGGCGGACGGAAGAATCTGTTTTCTTTTTCATCGGAATTAAGATTCTTCTGCCGTTCTACATTGGTTTAGGATAAAGTTTAGAATCTCCTCCTTGTCATAAAATACCAGTTTCTCACCGAAACGATACTCTTTGTAATGACCGAGTCGGGCATATTTTCGGACGGTGGGCGCAGAGGCTTTCAGAAGTTTGGTTGCCTCCTTCATCTTGATTAGATTACTCATCGCCTTGTCAACCGGCGACACTTGTTCTGTAGGAATACTGTTCTCAACAGCTTCCCCATTTTCTGAATTTCTCCAGAATTGATAAAATTTCTTCTTCATCTTTCGAATATTTTACGTTAATCGAAAGACAAATATATATAACAATTTATCTGATAATAAGCAACTTGTCATCATGGGACAGGTTGGGACAAGAACTCACTGAATGGGACAAAAGCGATACTTTGAGATTCGGGAGACAGATACTTCTAAGACCGTTTCTCTTTGCAAAAAAGGCAGACTTCTCTATGAACACATATCGTATTTCCGCAACGTTTGCATGTCCATTTTAAACATTCATCGGCTAAGTATTGAGTTAATCCGATATCTTTAATTCTATTAAGGTTTTCTATCAGACTGACTTGGTAGTTAGTTCTGTACCTTTTATCTAAACTCTTTAATCTCGTACAAGGATATTTCTCACATTCAAAACAGAAACGGGAATCGGTACTTGCTAGATATTCGCAATTTTTAATAATGCAAGTGGTACAATGTTTTGGTTTTCCATCTGTTCCCCAACAGCCGGGACATGGCTTCTTGTCACGTAAATAAGCGATGCATGTTCCGCAGTTCATCCCGCAGGGAGCAATCAATACTCTATTGAAATGTGCACTGTCCATTACAATTATTGGGGGATTAGATTATCCATATCCTTCTGAATTATGGAAGTAGCTTTTTGTAATCCGATTTCGGAATAAAACTCCCGAATGGTATCCAAATGCTTCAGAAGTGTTTTACTATCTATGTTACTACGATTCAATGAGGGATTCGCGTGTAGTTTTGTATCGGACGGAGCGATTTTTTCTCCGATAAGCGTTTTCCATGCCTGCAACCGGTCTTCGGGAGTATAGGCTGGAAGAAGTTCTGAAGCTAATAGATAGCCGAAAATGCGGTCACCTAATTGCTTGCGACCTTTTATTGAGTAGCATTTTAGAATCTTTTCCTTCACCAATTCCGTATAATCAGCTGTTGTTTTGGTGTTTCCCTCTTTCACTGAAATACCATACAACAACTCTTCGACTTCTTTATCTGTAATATTGTCTTTTAGAAACAAGGTCGCAATATCATTTCGGCGTATGGAGATGAATTTGGAGATACGTTGTTGTTCGGTACTGTATTTGGAACTGAAATAAGGAATGAATCCGATTATTTTAAATGTACGGCTCGTATCGGATGCAATTCTAATACATTCATCAAGGAAGCTATCTACATCGGAAACCTTTCCGTTCTGCTGTTGTATCTTAAAACTGGCATAATAAAATTTAAGGATGGAAACATCCGATGTTCCCAGCAAATTTTCATTATACATTTTACGATACTTGTTTTGCATACCATAATGATTGAATCAGAAGCAAATTTAGTAAAATTTATCCAGTTTACGGATATTTTCATGTATTGCACAATGGTAGGAAAGGAATAGGACAAATGCGGATTTGCAACACAAATGCAACACAGTGAAATTAAAAAGCCTGTCAATCAACTGATTAACAGGCTTACTGGCGGTACGGACGGGACTCGAACCCGCGACCTCCGGCGTGACAGGCCGATATTCTAACCAACTGAACTACCGCACCAGAATAAATAAAGAACAAAAAATTTAAAAGATCCGGTGGATTGCCCGGTTACAAACTCCGGAAAAAATTCCACCTGTAATAATTGCGATGCAAAATTAATCGAAAATTTCTTTTCACAAAACAAATACATTAAAAAAACGGAAGCCGCTTCATTCAGAAGCGGCTTCCTGATCAACTAATCCTTCCCTTTTAACACCGGGAAACTGATGAAATAATTATTCACCATGCTTACGCTGATTTAGCGTATTGAAATATGTGATTCCATTGATTTCTGTCATATCAGTAATTTTGAATCCGTGTAATTCAAGAAGATCCTTAACAGAACTTCGTGTCATAACCCTGTCAGTCCTGTGATCCAGAAAATCTATAAAACGTTTGTAAAGAAAGCTTGTCTTGTACAAATTCGATCCATTCCACCTGTGATTTTTCGAGTCAATGAAACAGCCAGTAAAATTGGCATCAGGCTGCAATACACGGTGTAAAACATTGAGAAATTTGTCAAGGGCCTTAATCTTATTTAGTTTCTTAAGATTGACAAGTACCCTGATTCCTTCCATATCATTCTGATCATAAAAAAAATGATGCCTTGATGAGAGCACCAGCATTTCAGGTTCATACGCAAGTCCGTGCCATCTGAGATATTCCAGGAAGCTGTTGAAACCTTCATCCACCAGATTCTCATATACGGGATTGACGACATTGGCCGATGCCCATGATCTGTTTTTCTGATAAACCCTGTCAATTGTCGTAATCATGTTGCTGCTGTATATTACAGAATTTCCTTCCATCATTACTGAGTTTAATTCACATGATCAAAAATACTGTTCAAAGAAGCTTCTGTCAAGTAGCAAAAGCCCTGTATACAGGTGTTTACAACTGATTAAACCTGTGTTGGTCAAACGAAACGATACACATATACATCATAAACGATATTTGACAACGTCTTATCAGCCATTCATCAAAATCAAGCTGTTATTTACCGGGGAATCTGCAAAAACCCTTTCCCGACCATTAGTTATATAGTATAAAAATCTGATATCAAGTAACTTATAACAAGCTGCCGGAAATTACAAGTCTTTTTATCAAGCTATCCTGATTTTGACCAATGACAATAAAAAGAGGAGGAAAAAACCGGAAAAGTGCAGTTTTCAAAGGAACCGGAAGAAATATTACAGGAAAAAAAGCACAAAAGCATCGATTTCAATTCAAAATCATTGAAACAAACCCGGCTGGCCCTGTCGGTGCAGGACCAGGATAACTCCATAAAAACGGTAATTTTCCAGCAAGACAGAGAATATGTCTTCAGCTGTTTTAAAGAAAAGTGCAGTTACACCTGTTTCAGTCAGTTATCTTATCCGCCACTACCGGCTTAAGCGTTATAAGCAGCAATAATACTGCAGCTGCAACCGGTATGGCAAGCAGGGCCATATCCCTTCCCAGGTGACCTGCATCGGTCGATTTGCCAAGCCAGCCTGTAACAAGAGCTCCGGCAAATACACCTGTCAGGTTCATTAGTCCGTATCCTGCGGCACGATGAGCCGGTGACACAAACTGGCATAGTATGGGCATATTATTGCTGTCAAACATTCCGAAACCCGTTCCGAACAAAATTCCCCCGGCCATGATGCCTGTCACCGATCCCGTATTGCCAACAAGTATGAGTGCAGGTATGGTGAGAGACAGGCCTATTGCTCCGGTATATATCCTTCCTCTCAGATTTCCGGATATCCACCTGTCAGCTACCAGACCACCGGCAATAACACCGATCAGAGAAGAAAACGCGATGGTAATGGTGCACAAGGGTCCTGCTTTTGACATATCCATTCCCAGTGTATCAGAAAACAGAGTCGGCATCCAGTTTTTGACGGCCCATCCTGGCAGACTGGGAACTGCGAAATAAAACAAGATAACCCAGAAGCTTATCATTCCGAGGAGCATGCCAAGACTGTTTTTAACTGATTCCAACATACTTCCCGGGTTTTGGATCTTTTCCACACGGACACTCTTATCTCTGTTTTCATGAAGCAACAGTATCAGAACAATACTGTACAGGACGCCAACAAGCCCGAAGCTGCGGAAAGTTATCTGCCATGACCATGCCTGGGCTACTGTTGCACCGAATCCGCCGAGTGCCTGTCCCACGTAAAGGCCGGTCATATGAATACCGACGGCAAGAGAGCGGGTATTTCCCCTGTGATAATCCGTAATCAGTGCCAGTCCGGCAGGTATGTACAGGGCTTCGCTTACACCCATGACTGCCCGGAGCACGTAAAGCTGCCTGAAAGTTGTTGCAAATCCCATTGTAAGAGTAACGCCCGACCATACAAACAGACTACCTGCAATCAGCCATTTCCTGTTAATGCGGTCAGCTGCCAGGCCGGCCACGGGTGACATCAGTCCGTATATCCAAAGGAAAACAGCCATCAGACGTCCAAAATTTTCGGCCATCTCCAGTTCCCTGATATCTCCCATTATGGCAAGCTTCATCGTTGAAAGCATCTGACGATCAAGATAATTCAGAAGAGCCACCATCCATAGAAGGGCTACAACAAGCCAGGGGTACCAGGATTTATTCCTGATTGTCATAAAGTCATTATTAGAAAAATACACAAAACATGAAAAACCGTATGGGTACTACTGCCGGAATCATCCGGTCTGTTCTTCGGAAAGTTTCTCAAGTATCCGCCACACCTGATACAATCCTCTCGGCACATGGAAACAGCCCTTCCATTTTCCGCCCTTCAGGGGAAGAAGAACCTCCCCCCTCCTGTTCAGATATCCGAACCATTCTCCATGTGCCGGATCCGGAAAGTGTGACCAGGTATATTCATGCAAGGTTTTAAACCATGTCAGGCATTCGGGGTTACGGGTAAAATAATAGGCTTTGATCAGACTGATAAGTGTCTCTATATGAACCCACCATAGTTTCTGGTCCCACTCCAGCTGCTGGACAGGCTTTCCCATTATATCCATGAAATAGTATATTCCTCCGTATTCATTATCCCAGCTGTAATTCAATATATCAAGAGTTATCCTGACAGCTTTTTCCAGCAAATCCCTGTTACTGTTCCGCACTGCAAGATCCATAATGAACCACATTGCCTCAATTCCGTGTCCGGGATTAAGGAGGCGGCCTTCAAAGGAATCCGAAAAACTGCCGTCGGTATTTACATTCTCCCTGATCAGGCCTGTTGCCTTGTCATAAAACACCTCCGTCACTTCATGAATACAGCGGTCAATCGTTTCATTCACAAAACTCCGGTCAAGAAGATGTTCTATCTCAAGAGATAAATTACAAAGTATCATTGGAAGGGAAAATCCTTTCAGAGGCCGGGTTCCGCCAATGGTTTTACTGTAAACACCCTTGGGATTATTCTCCCTGGCCAGGATATTCCTGAAGGTTTTAACGGCAATCTGCGAATAGTGATCATTGCCCGTAGCTTTTGCAAGCTGCCCGAATGCCATGGTGACAAAACAATCGGAAAAAATATTATATGGCACAATCAATGGTTTGCCTTCCCTGTTCAGGGAAAAATACCAGTCACCATTTCTGTCCCGCCCGTATTTCTCGAGAAATTCTGCTCCATGTCTTGCTGTTTTAAGCCAGTCACTATTCTTCTCCACATTATTATAAAGGGTGGAAAACATCCATACCTGCCGCCCCTGCAACCAGATAAACTTGTCGGTGTCATACACCTCTCCCGCCCTGCCAAGACATGTAAAATAACCTCCATGCTCACTATCCACTGAAAATTTTTCCCAGAAGGGAATAACACTGTTCAGCAGTTCATTTTTATACTGCTCTGCAAGAGTTGAAAAATCGTTCAACATTTTTTAAATTATTTATAGCGTATTACTTTTTTGAAAAGAGCTGATCCATATCAAGCAGTCTGACATCTTCCCTGAATGCATTGAAACACTCATCAGTCATTCCCCGGACAGGCGGCCTGAATTTGCCGAAATCGAATCCGGCAAGTTTCATGTAGGCTTTTCCGGTGACCATGCCTCCGTATTTATCAAGGAGGTAAATCATATCAATCGACTTTTGCTGCAACTCCCTTGCTTTTTTTATGTCGCCTTCATTAAATGCCTTAATAAGAGCGTTATACAAAGGTGCTGCATAATTATATGTACTTCCTACAAATCCCCGGCATCCAAGGGCAAGGGCTGCAAGCATGCATTCGTCCCTGCCATAAAGCATGTCATAGATTCCGCCGCCGAAATTTATGCACGACATGAAATCCATCAGATCTTCGTCGGTATATTTCAATCCGGCAAAATTGGGAAGCATGTTTGTTATTTTCTTCAGGAATTCTAACATTGGCATTTTTACCCCGGTAAGAACCGGTATGTGATAAAAATATACCGGCATTTCCGGTACTGATTCACCCGTCAGTGCAACAAATTCCGCAAGGGCCCCGGGGTCAGGTGGTTTGAAATAATACGGGGCCACCACTGCAATTGCCGACAGTCCGGTTTCTTTGGAAAATACTGCATTTTCCATACATTCCCGGTAGGATGTTCCACCAACCATATTGATAACTCTAACCCTCCCGTCACTCTTAAGGCACTGTGCCCACTTTTCTGCCTGAAGATATTTTTCTTTTTGAGTAAGTGAAGGGCCTTCACCCGTTGAGCCGTTGATAAATGCACCGGCAACACCATTTTCGGCAAGAAAATCATAATATTCCGGTATCAGTTCATCAAACAGATTTCCCTTACTGTCCATCGGTGTGAAGGGAGCAGCCACAAGGCCTTCAAATTTCTGGAATTTCAGCATAATTAATAATTATAACAGTCTATTTCGGTTTAAAATTCAAGAGTGGTAATTCATTGCAATTTAGTCATGCGGAATCCGGATATACTTCTAAAAGATTCCTTTTAAAATATCTTCCACCGGTATTTTCTGAAAATAAAGCTCTTTGACGGCTTCGTAAAGGATTCCGACAGTTTTTTCATCAACCATGGTAAGACAGGAATAACCGAATCCTTCAGGATCGTAAATCCCGAGCCGGTATTCTTCCGGCCAGCTCATACCTTCATCGAGGCTTGCCTTGATCGTCATATTTGTTCTGGTATCTCTGCTGTCCGGATTCGAGAAGAACAATACCTTTTTAATTGTACCGCCAATATTAATATCAGCTGCTATCAGGCTGGCCATGCAATTTGGTTCAGGCAAAAGGGAATTGGATGACGGATGCTTTGTCCAGGTCATTCCAAGATCAGATGTTACAGAAACAGCCCTGCCGTTTGATCCGCTTTTGTCACTGCGGTTCAGATCATCCCGCATATTAAGCATAAGACTGCCGTCACTCAGCTCAATCACCTGAGCCTCGGTAGTATTGGGTTTTGCTCCTTTTCCTATTTGCCAGCTTTGGCCATTGTCCTTACTGTATACAATGCTTGAATGACAGGTATATTTCCCGCCGTCTATGGCGGGTGTCCCCAGATCAGTCTTGAACTGGGCAGGAAATACAAGTGTTCCGTCAGTCATGGTAATCCCGCGTCCGGGTCCCTGAAGCAACAGCTGCCAGGCCGGATCTTTTATCTGACCGGTTACATTGACAGGATCTGACCAGCTGATCCCGTCATCCATACTTTTCACCAACATGAACTGGCCTGTCACTTCAGGATCCATCCCGGGCCCTGAGGCAAACCACAGCATTTCATCATATGAACCTCCACTCTTCCACAGTGCTGCAACCCAGATGGTATTGGTCACATGATCATACAGGATACTGGGATCCCCTATACCATTAAGCCTTTCCGCCCTTCCCCCGTAGTCGCGCATATCCATTATTACCTTCATTGGCTCCCAGCTCTCCCCTCCGTCAGTACTCCTGCTCATGCCAACGTCGATGTCCTCCTGCAGATCCTTGCTTCTGTTGTACCTGTTGTCATAAACCGCAATCAGTGTTCCGGAACCGGTAGTGATCAGTCCGGGTATACGGTAAGTGTCACAATTATCCTGTCCGGCTTCCCTGAGAATCATCCCAAAACGAAGTGTTCTGTTTTCAGGGGATAACAGCAGATCAACCGACTTCCCACCGAAAAAAAAGATCCTGATACTTTTGACAATGATTTTTGCAGTCAGGCAGGGATTTACCGACGGGCTGAATGAAACCCCGATTTTAAGGGATTTGTCTCCTGCCGGAATATTTCCTTTTATTTTATTGTTTGCACTGACTTTGTCAATGCTCCCGAAAAGGAATGAACCTGCAGACTCAGCTGTTTCGCCCGCGACAGGATCAGATGGCTTGCCGCCCGGATCAGCTGATTCGCCATAAGAATCAGATTCCCCGTAATAATAAACCTGTATTGAAGAAAGGTTTTCAACATCGGCAGTCTCTTGAAGTTTTATATCTATTCGCTTTACTGAAAGCTGTTTTTCCTGTGGACTGGCCGGTGGAATGTCAATTGTTAACAGCTCATTCCGACTCCTTCCGGCCAGAATAGGTTGTTTTTTCAATTTCAGAATGATTCCCCTGTTGTTCTGAAAATTCTCATTTCGCGTTTGCGGTTCCTGACAGCCTGTTAAAAAGGCAATAATAGCAGAAATCAACAATATTGATCTGATTTTCATAATATTACTATGCTTAAAAGATAGAACAAACTCACCAATAAATATACTAATTTTATGTATTTTTAAAAATTGCATAAGCTCCTGTCAGACACGGGAAGCAATTTTCAAACATTAGGGTTTTCCCGGCAAACCGGGGCAAGTCCCCGATAAATCGGGGCAAGTTATCCGATCTTTAAAATTAAAATATATTCTGATGAAAAAGGTACTGATATTAACAGGCATTACAGTTTTTTTTCTTTTCATTTCATTTTCATGCAGAACTGAAAAAACAGCAGAAGAGAAAGAAGATCTTACAAAATATGTTGATCCCCAGATAGGAACAGCACATTGCAGGTGGTTCCATGTTGCCCCGGGAGCCAGTCCCTTCGGTATGGCAAAGCCCGGCCCCTCTACTGACGGGCATCTTGGAAATGCCAGCGGATGGGAGGCTGTCGGTTATGATTTCAGACACAATTCAATTGAAGGTTTTCCGAATTTCCATGAATTCCAGATCGGAGGAGTTGTATTCATGCCAAGCAACGGCGAACTCAGAACAATTCCCGGCAACCCTGACTTTTCCGACAGGGGATACCGGTCAAAATTCGATAAAGAGGACGAAATCCTCAATCCCGGTTATTATTCAGTCATTCTTAAGGATTACAATATCAGGGCTGAACTGACATCAACCGACAGGGTCAGCTTTCACCGCTACACATTCCCGGAAAATAAAAAATCCCACATTCTTTTTGACATAGGAAACAGGCAGGGCGAGAGTGGCGAAGTCAGGAATGCATCCGTTGTCCTTGCACAGGACGGGCATGTTGAGGGATTTGTGGAGACATATCCGGAATATGTGAAGAAATATCAGACCGGCGCAAGCGTCAGAATGTACTTTTATGCAATACTTGACAAAGAACCCGATGAATACGGAATATTTCACGAAACAAGAACAGAAGCCGGAAAAAAAGAAGCAACAGGCAGAGGTGCAGGTCTCTACCTTACCTTTTCCACCCGGGATAACGAAAGCATAACCATCAAGGCAGGCTTATCGTACACATCCATTGAAAATGCCCGTCTTAACCTCGGGGCAGAAGCATGGGATACCGGTTTTGATGAAGCCAGAAATGCCGCACATGAAAACTGGAATGCATGGCTGGGAAGAATTCATGTTGAAGGAAACAATCATGAAGACAAGGTCAAATTCTACACCGGACTATATCATGCCCTGCTCGGAAGGGGTCTGGCCAGCGATGTCAGCGGAGCCTATCCGAAGCATGACGGGACCAACGGTATGATACCCATGGGAAGCGACAACAAGCCGGAATTCAGGTTTTACAACACCGATGCAATATGGGGAGGACAATGGAACCTGTTACAGCTTTGGGCCCTGGCCTATCCTGAATACACAAGCGATTTTGTAAAAACACATCTCCGGGTTTATGAAGATGCAGGATGGCTGGGTGACGGTCTGGCATGCAGCAAATACGTTTCAGGTGTGGGTACCAACCAGGTTCCCCTCGCCATTGTTAGTGCATATATGTGCGGCATCAGGGATTTTAACCTTCAGAAAGGCTATGAAGCTTCCCTGAAAAATGAGACTGTTTCAGAAAACAGGGTATTCGGTGCCGGGAAAATGGATGTGGGCGAATTTGTGAAATATGGCTATGTCCCGTATAAATCAACAGGGAAAGGTGCTGATGAATTGTGGAAATTTTCCTGCTCACACACCCTGGAGTATTCATTTACTTCATATGCTGTGGCACAATTTGCAAAAGCTCTCGGAAAGAATGACGACTATGAAATGCTGATGGAATTGTCCAAAGGCTGGGAGAAAATATATCATCCGGAAAGAAAAATGATGTGGCCTTTGTTCGAAGACGGCAGCTTTAACGAAAATTTCGATGCTACAGTACCACATGACGGATTCCAGGAAGGAAACGCAATGCAATATACTTTTTATGTTCCCCACGATCCCGAAGGTATTGCCGGCAGGACAGGACTTGAAGAATTCAATATCAGGCTCGACAGCACTTTCCTTATCTCTCAAAAAGATATATTCGGCGGTGGAACGGAAATCCATGCATTTGCAGGAATAACCAAACCCTATAACCACGGAAATCAGCCCTGTCTGCACACATCATGGCTGTTCAACCATACAGGTGAACCTTCAAAGACCCAGAAATGGGTAAGAGCAATATTGAATGATTTTTACGGTACGGAAGGTATCCATGGCTATGGTTACGGACAGGATGAGGACCAGGGTCAGCTTGGTGCATGGTATGTTATGTCGGCAATGGGATTATTTGATGTAAAAGGACTTACAGAATCCCATCCTCTGTTCAGCATAGGAAGTCCGCTTTTTGACAGAATAACCATTAATCTGAACGGCAAATACTATTCCGGAAAACAGTTTATTATTGAAACAGAAAATAATAGTCATGAAAATATTTATATTCAGTCCATATCAGTCAATGGCAGTAATCTGAGCTCCACATTCATCCCCTTTGAGGATGTAGTAAAGGGAGGAGTAATGCTGATCAGGCTGGGCAATGAGCCCGGGGGAATATCCGGATTTTAAAACGGAATATTAACACTCACTGCAAAATAACACGGATTCAGGAAAATAATTTACTCCAACCCGCTAATAACCAGAGAAATTCAAAATTATAAAAGATATGCATTTCAGCAGACGTAAATTCCTAAGAAAATCCCTCACCTCAGCTGCCGGACTGGCGGCAATAAATGTATTTCCTGAAGATATGCCATTTGGAAATCTCCACAAAACCAGTTATCCTGAAGAAATAATACTCAGGCCGGCAACAGGAACGAATCCCAAAGAATCGATCAGATTCTCCGTTATAGGATTAAATCATGACCATATTTACGGGATGGCAGGTGCAATTATTAACGGAGGCGGAAAACTGGTTTCAGTTTATGCCCGGGAACCCGAATTGCTCAAACCATTTACAAAAAGATTTCCCGGTGTCAGAATAGCGGAAAGCGAGAAAGAAATACTTGAAGATCCTTCAGTTCAACTGGTTGCCAGCGCATCCATTCCTGCCGACCGGGCCCCGCTGGGGATACGTGTAATGAAGTCAGGCAAAGACTTCATGGCCGACAAACCCGGAATTGTAACACTTAATCAGCTTGATGAGGTGAGGAAAGTGCAAAAGAGCAGCGGCCGCATATATTCCATCATGTACAGTGAACGTCTGGGAAATCCCGCCTCGGTACAGGCGGGCAAGCTGATAGAGGCGGGAGCTATCGGCCAGGTGGTTCAGACCATAGGTCTCGGACCGCACAGAATGAGGCCCGCTTCCCGTCCCGAATGGTTTTTTGATCCGGGAAAGGCAGGCGGCATTCTATGTGACATCGGTTCCCACCAGTGCGACCAGTTCCTGTTTTATACAGGTTCAAAACAGGCGGAAGTCAGTTTTGCGCAGACCGGGAATTTTGCCAATGGAAAATATCCCTTATTTCAGGATTTTGGCGATATGAGCGTCAGAAGTCCGCATGCAAGCGGATACATCCGCATCGACTGGTTCACACCCGACGGGCTGAATACATGGGGAGACGGCAGGACCTTTATACTGGGAACAGAAGGATATCTAGAAATGAGAAAATATACCGATATTGCCGGCCGTGAAGGAGGGAATCATCTTTTTCTTGTAAATAACAAAGAAACAAAATATTACAACTGCTCTGAAGTATATATGCCCTACGGGGAACAGCTTGTCAACGATGTTGTCAACCGTACCGAAACAGCAATGACACAGGACCATTGCTTTCTTGCTTCCGAACTGGCCATCAGGGCCCAGAATATGGCTTTCAGAATGACGGTATGATATATAATTTCACCCTGTCAGCAAGACGGATGAGATGGGATGAGACGGGACGGGATGGGATGAGATGAGATGAGATGGGATGGAATGGAAGGAAAGGAAAGGAAATGAAATAAAATGAGTTGAATTGAGTTGAATTAAAATAAGAAGAGAAGATAAGAGAAAAAAAGAAATGGAAGGAGATGGAAGGGGAAAGGGAAAGGGAAAAGAAAGAGAAAGGAAAGGAAAAGAAAAGGAAAAGAAAAGAAATGAAATGAGAAGACAGGAAAAGGAGATCCGTGACAGTAATATTATCGGGGAAATTCTGGAAAAATCGATGGTATGCCGCCTTGGCCTGGTTGACAATGACGAAGCATACATAGTTCCTGTAAACTATGCCTACGATGAGGGAAAGATTTATATCCATTCAGCCCCCGAAGGCAGAAAGATCAGGCTGATAAAAAGCTGCAGCCTTGTGAGTTTTGAAGCAGAGCTTTCCTTTGAGATCATCTGGGGAAAGGTTCCGTGCCAGTGGTCGGCAAAATACCGCTCTGTAACGGGAAAAGGCATTATCACAATTGAAGATGATGCGGAGTCGAAAAAGCACGGCATGGACCTGATAATGAAAAAGTACGGTGCCGGCACAGGCCTTGTTTATGATGAAGAATCCCTGTAATCCGGCCCTGCCGCCTGTGATGGTCACTTTGGCCAAAAGTACCGCAGATAATACAAAGCAGCTGAAAAACAAAGGCAGGGAAATATTTTTAAAAGAAATAATCCTTACAGATATCATTATTTTTTATTCGGAACTATAAAAAATTATCTTTGCAACGAATCTAAAAATTGAAATATTATGAGTATGTTTTGCAACCAGTGTCAGGAGACGGCTAAGAACACAGGCTGTACAATCAACGGAGTTTGCGGCAAAAAAGAAGAAACCGCCAATATTCAGGATTTATTGATATTTGCTTGTCAGGGACTTTCATTTGCCACCATAGAAGCCCGCAGGCAGGGACTCAGCACAAATGCAGAAAGCAAGCATATCACGAATTGCCTGTTTATGACAATTACAAATGCGAATTTTGATGACAGAACCATCATTCAGGCTGTCAGAGAATGTTTGAATTACAGGGACAGTCTGAAAGCCAGGGTAAGCGTTACGGAAAAGCATGACTGCATTACATGGAATGGCGGCAATGATCAGGAACTTTATGAAAAGGCAAGGCTTGTCGGTACGTTAACATATGATACGGATGAAGATGTCCGTTCACTGAAGCAGTATGCCCTGTACGGGATAAAAGGAATGGCAGCATATGCCGAGCATGCCTTCAATCTCGGTTATGAAGACGATGACATATTTGATTTTATGGAACAGACCCTGGTAAAGCTGAGAAAGCCGGCCGATGCTGATACCATGCTTAACTGGTTAATGAAAACAGGTGAATACGGAGTAAAAGTAATGGCTCTTCTTGACAGGGCAAATACCTCAACATACGGTAATCCGGAAATAACAAAAGTAAATATAGGAACCCGCAGCAATCCGGGAATCCTCATCAGCGGACATGATCTCAGGGATCTTGAACAATTACTGATCCAGTCCGAAGGCAAGGGAGTGGATATCTATACTCACTCCGAAATGCTGCCTTCCCATGCATATCCCGAGCTTAAGAAATACAGCCACCTTGCAGGCAATTATGGCAACGCATGGCACCGTCAGCTGGATGAGTTTGAAACCTTCAACGGACCCGTACTCTTTACCACCAACTGCCTTGTTCCGCCGAGAAAAAACAGCACTTACAACGACAGGATATTTACAACCGGGGCAACAGGAATGCCCGGATGGAAATCCATTGATAAAAAACTGCCGGACGGACAGAAGGATTTTTCTGAAATCATTGAATTCGCAAAAAAATGTCAGCCCCCTGCGGAAATTGAAAACGGTGAAATCACCATAGGTTTTGCACACAACCAGGTGCTGGCTCTTGCAGACAAGATCCTTGAAGCTGTAAATTCAGGCGCAATAAAGAAAATGGTTGTAATGTCGGGTTGTGATGCCCGTCAGAAAAGCCGGGAATATTATACGGAATTTGCTAAAAGTCTTCCGAAGGATACTGTAATCCTGACATCAGGCTGTGCAAAATACCGCTACAACAAACTGAATCTTGGAGATATAAACGGAATTCCGAGAGTACTTGATGCAGGTCAGTGCAATGATTCCTATTCATGGGCATTTGTGGCACTAAAACTCAAGGAGGTACTGAATCTTGACGACATAAACAAGCTTCCTATAGTGTTCAATATCGCATGGTATGAACAAAAAGCCATTATCGTTCATCTTGCACTGCTTTACCTGGGAATAAAAAATACCCATATCGGTCCTACCCTTCCCGGATTCCTGACACCCAATGTCCTTAAAATAGTACAGGAAAAATTCGGAGTCCAGGTTAACAGCACTGTGGAAGAAGATCTGAAAATTTTTGGATTAAACTAAATTATAGTGTTTATTTGAAAGATTTGTAAAACAACAATTTACTAAAGACTATTCAATTTCCCTGGCTGTTCATAAAGATCTTTGCATAATTTCATTAAGACTGCAAGGATTTTATAAACAGCCTTTTTTCTTTTAAAAACATACATTCCTGTTAAAATACTGTTCAGACAATTTACCTTATGGCAAAAAAGATCATCAGAAATATTTCATTCATGATTGGATGACTACTGACTTAAGAATATTCTTATACTCACCCTCACATCAGAACAAATGGAAATACTTATTTTGTTTATTCTTATTCTGCTTAACAGCTTTTTTTCATTGTCTGAAATTTCCCTGGTGTCAAGCAAGAGATCCAGGCTGGAACAAATGAAAAGTGAAGGAAGGAACGGAGCAGTAACGGCTTTGCGGCTTCTTGACAATTCAGGAAGTTTTCTTTCCGCAATCCAGGTCGGGGTAACTCTCATCGGTATCATAACAGGATACTATGGAGGCAGTAATCTCGCAGATAAGGTCACCCCGCTTTTCGAACGGATAGGATTCCTCGGGGATTCTGCAGGTGATCTGGCTCTCGTGCTGACAATCCTCGTAATTACATATTTTTCCATTGTTATCGGAGAGCTTGTTCCAAAAGTCATTGCCCTGAACAATCCTGAAAAAATTGCAGTCAGAACAGCTCCTGTCATCTCTTATTTCAGCAAATTCCTTTATGCTTTCGTAAGATTTCTAACTTCATCAACATCTGTCATAATCAGGATCTTGGGTATAAAATCAATAAGCGAACCCGTCACGGAAGCGGAATTGAGGCAGATGATCAGACTCGCTTCAAAGGAAGGTGTCATCGAAAAGGCCCAGAATAAGATTCATGAGAAAGTCTTTTATTTTTCGGATAAGAGGGCAAAACATATCATGACTCACCGTACCGAAGTGGAATGGGTAAATATCAGGAATGCGGAGGAAGTTCTAAGAACTGAAATAGTGAGAACACGTCACAGCAAGATTCTGTGCTGCAACGGCACACTCGATAATTTTGCCGGAGTACTTTTTGTAAAAGACTACCTCATTGCCCTCAGTTCAGACAGGAATATAAAAATCAGCGACCTTCTCGTACAGCCCCTGATTATTCCGGAAACTTCCGATGCATATAAGGTACTTGAGCTTTTCAAGGAAA
This sequence comes from uncultured Rikenellaceae bacterium, assembly GCA_964522415.1. Taxonomy (GTDB): domain Bacteria; phylum Bacteroidota; class Bacteroidia; order Bacteroidales; family VadinHA17; genus LD21. The sequence continues at coordinate 19,710 of CAZFVQ010000010.1, forward strand.
AACATATCCGATTCTGTGTCGTGGTAAATGAATATGGCAGCTTTGAAGGAATCATCACCCCTCACGATATAATGGAAAATATTATCGGGGAATTCCCTGAGGAAGGCGAACCATATGAACCTGATATTTTTATAAGAGATGACAAATCTGTACTTGTGAATGGTGATGCACCGGCAGAAATACTCGACGGGATAATTGAAGGATTTACCATCGATTACGAGAAAGTTGACTATTCAACAGTTGCCGGTTTTGTTTTCAGCAAAATAAATAAAATTCCCGAGATAGGCGATAAGCTGGAGTATGCGGGTTATCTGTTTGAAATAGTGGACATAGATGGTAAAAGAATAGACAAGGTTCTGATCAGAAAAATACCGGATCAGGTCCAATAATATGAAACCTGAAGTAAAAACAGGCAAACAAATGAAGTTTTTCACGATATTTGAAAACTGATATCTTAAACTCCTTCAAACTGATTTGAATGCATTATAAATTTAAGTCAATATGAAAAAATCACCTATTACACTAAAAGCCTCCCTGCTGTTTTTTGCGGTTCTGATTATTTCTTCCTGTGCAGTAAATCCGGTAACAGGCAAAAGACAAATAATGCTGATGTCAGAAGAACAGGAAATCCAGCTGGGCTTTTCCTATGATCCTCAGGTTACTGAAACTTTTGGTGAATATCAGAATGACAAAATTCTTAATTTCCTCCAGACTAAAACAACAGAGATGGGTAAAATCTCTCACAGGCCCAATCTCCGGTATCACATAAAAATTCTGGATTCACCCGTGGTAAATGCATTTGCCGTTCCGGGCGGATATATATATCTCACCCGGGGTATACTGGCCCAGCTCAACAATGAAGCTGAACTGATGGGAGTAATAGGTCATGAAATGGGACATATTACAGCACGGCATTCAGTGAGCCAGCAGACCAAGCAGCAGCTGACCCAGTTACTTATGATAGGCGGAATGATAGCTTCAGAAAAATTTGCCCGCTATGCAGAACAGGCTTTTCAGGGAATGCAGCTTCTTTTCCTCAAATTCAGCCGCGACAATGAACGGGAAGCTGACGCACTGGGAGTAGAGTATTCTTCCAGAATCAGCTATGATGCCCATAAAATGGCAGATTTCTTTCAGGTCCTCAATAAAATGAATATGGAAGAAAGTCAGGGCGGCGTTCCCACATTCCTCTCAACTCATCCCGATCCCGGAGACCGCTATAATTCCGTACACCAGTCCTCCACCGAATGGCAGACAAAACTCGGTTATCCTGCATACAAAGTGAATCAGGAGAATTATCTCCAGCTGATCGATGGAATTGTTTATGGGGAAGATCCCCGGCAGGGCTTTGTTGAAAACAACACATTCTACCATCCCGGACTGAAGTTCAGATTCAATTTCCCCGGCGGATGGGGATATGAGAATACTCCTTCCCAGGTCAACATGGGACCAGCAGATGGTAAAGCCCTGATGGTCTTTACCATGACTTCCCAGAAAACCCTGCAGAATGCCGCAGATACCACACTTGCCGCACTTGGACTCACACTGCTTGAATCGAAAAACAGCACTGTCAACGGAATACCGGCCAGGGTAACCATCTCCAGGCAGTCTGCCCAGGATCAGTCAGGCGATCAGCAGACTTCAAACCTTGTATTGTCATATTTTATTCAACATAGTAATGTTATTTATATTTTTCACGGTGTGGCAGCTGAAGCAGATTTCAATAAATATTTCAATACCATGGAATCATCCATGCAAACATTTGCAAAGCTCACTGATCCGTCGAAACTCAATGTAAAACCAACCAGACTGCTGGTAAAAAGGGTTCCAGCAACAGCAACAGTATCAGGCACGCTCAGCTCTCTCGGCGTTGCCAGGGATAAACTGCAGGAAATAGCCCTGCTGAATAACCTGGAACTAAACAGCACTATTCAGGCCGGCAGGTTAATAAAGGTTATAGGACAATAATTAAAAAAACAGAAAAAATGAATTTCTATCGCTTCAATCCACCAATAAGATCGGAAGAATGGAAGAAACATATTCCATACTTTAAATATCTTCTCTATGGCATTGCAGCTCTTATACTGCTTTCAATGACTTTCTATCAGATCCGCCCCGAGGAGGCCGGCGTAATTACCAGATTCGGAAAATTTATCCGTACTGAAGCACCCGGACTTCATGTCAAGCTGCCAATACTGGAAAGACTCTACAAGGTTGCAGTGGAACGCCAGCACAAGGAAGAATTTGGTTTCAGAACAACATACAGCGGCATCAGGTCAGATTATGCAAAATCGGGAACAAGCAATGAATCCCTCATGCTTACGGGGGATCTTAACCTGGCAGACGTTGAATGGGTTGTACAATACCGTATCAATGACCCCTACAAATATCTTTTCAAGGTAAGAGATCCGGTCTCTACAATGCGGGATATCTCGGAAGCTATTATGAGACAAATTGTAGGTGACCGGACAGTTAACGAGGTACTGACAGTGGGACGGGCAGAAATAGCTGCTATAGTTCATCAGAAAATTCAGGAATTATGTACGGAATATTCCCTGGGACTGAAAATTGAACAGGTAATCCTGCAGGATGTAAATCCGCCTGATCCCGTAAAAGATGCCTTTAATGCGGTTAATCAGGCACAACAGGAGAAAGAGACACTGATAAATCAGGCCAGGTCGGAATACAATAAAATAATCCCCAAAGCAAGAGGTCAGGCTGAAGAAACAATCCAGACTGCAACGGGGTATGCGACAGAACGTGTCAATAATGCACTCGGGGAAACCGCCCGGTTCAACGCTCTTTACCGGGAATATATCAAGGCGCCCGAAATAACAAAACAAAGACTGTATCTCGAAACTATGCAAAAGGTGATACCAAAGCTTGGCAACAAGATAATCACCGATGAAAAGGGCAATAATGTACTGCCCCTTCTTCAGATGCAGACAAAAAACCTATAAATCACAGAAAGACATGAATTATAAAAAAATAATACTGGGACTCACGCTAGCAGTTTTCGCACTCATAGTGATTCTGGAAACCGTGTACATGATTACCGAAACCGAACAGGTTGTCATAACACAGTTCGGGAAACCCGTAGGGGATGCAAAAGTGACCCCTGGCCTCAATCTAAAAATACCTTTTATCCAGAGAGTCAATTATTTTGAAAAAAGATTTATGGAGTGGGATGGCGATGCCAACCAGGTGCCGACAAAAGACAAGAAATTCATTTATGTGGATACCTATGCACGATGGCAGATAACCGATCCCCTGCAATTCTTCAAGCGTCTGACCGACGAAAGGGGCGCCCAATCCAGGCTGGCCGATATTCTCGACGGTGAAACACGTGACTTTATTGCAAATCACGATCTGGAAGAAGTGGTCAGATCAGTAAACAGAACACCTGTTCCGTCCGGTTCCATAGGTGAGGAAGTGGGGGATACACTGTCAGATATCAATGAAGGGCGCCTCCGGATACAGGAAAGGATACTTGAATCATCCAATGAGAAAGCCGGCGACCTTGGGATCATAATCCTGGATGTGAGAATAAAAAGATTGAATTATGTTACTGAAGTCCAGACCCAGGTTTATGAACGAATGAAAAGCGAAAGATACAGGATTGCTGAAAAATTCCGGTCAGAAGGCCTGGGGGAAGCCTCAAAAATAAACGGAGAAAAGGAAAGGGATCTGAAAACCATTCAATCGGAAGCATATCGCAAAGCCGAGGAAATCAGAGGTGAAGCTGATGCAAGGGCAACTGCCGTATATGCCGGGGCATATAATCAGTCGGCAGCTTCGAGAAACCTGTACAGCTTTATGAAATCTATGGAAACATTCGAAAAAACGTTTGATACCACAACCACAATCATAATCTCAACGAGAAGTGAATTATACAAATACCTTATAAATATCAGCCAACATTGAAATATTACTGATATAATTACTAATTTACGAGTCGATTTTTAACTAAAAAATGAGAATAAAATGAAAATGAAATTACAAAAACTGTTGATCCTGTTTATCAGTCTAACGATCAGTGGATTAGCAATAGGGCAGACCTATAATATCGTTATCAAGGGCGGACATGTCATTGACCCTAAAAATAATATCAACGCCGTAATGGATGTTGCGGTAAAAGACGGCAAGATAGCAATGGTTGCCAAAAACATCGATGCCAGGGAAGGAAGACAGGTAGTTGATGCAAAGGGAATGTATGTTACACCCGGTCTCATCGACATGCACGTTCATGTTTATCATGGCACAATACTCGATCATCAGTATTGCAACGGTCCCAATTCTGTGGTGCCGGACGGATTTACCTTCCGTTCCGGTGTTACAACGGTTGTAGATGCAGGCTGTGCCGGATGGAGATCTTTTCCTGAATTCAAGAGAAACATAATTGACAGATCCCAGACACGTGTCCTGGCCCTGCTGAATATTGTGGGAGATGGTATGAGAGGCGGTCCCGCTGAACAGAATCTGAAGGATATGGAACCGGTAAGAACGGGTGAATATGCAAAAAAGCATTCTGAGGATATTGTCGGAATAAAGCTTGCACATTATACCGGATATGAATGGGAACCCACTGACAAAACAGTTGAAGCTGGAAGAATAGCCGATATGCCTGTGATGATCGATTTCGGCGGTGCTGAACCTCCCCTTCCCATTGAAGAACTGTTCATGAAACATCTTCGCCCGGGCGACATTTTCACACATTGCTTCGCCCAGCTGGGCAGCGGAAGGGAATATGTTGTCGATCCGGATGCGGGCAAGGTGAAACCCTTCGTATGGGATGCCGTCAAGAGAGGCATAATATTTGATGTTGGCTACGGAGGAATCAGTTTTGCCTATTCACAAGGAATACCCGCTATCAAAAGCGGCCTCTATCCCCACGTGATAAGTACTGATCTCCATACAGGAAGCATGAATGCAGCAATGAAAGATCTGGTTACAACAATGTCAAAATTCCTTGCCATGGGAATGGACCTGCAGAGTGTGATCAAGGCAACCACTTCCGAACCTGCAAGAGTGATCAAGCGCGAGGAGCTCGGTAATCTTTCAGTGGGAAGCGATGCTGATGTTACAATCCTGAACCTCAGAAAGGGCAAGTTCGGACTATTTGATTATACCGGCTATAAGCTTGAAAGTGATCAAAAGCTTGAATGCGAAATGACGATCAGAGGCGGCAGAATAGTATACGACCTCAACGGCATAGCCAATCCGGTTATACTGACAGGCAGGAGATAATATATTGAATCAGCAGTATCACAAATTATCATCTGGCAGGAATCAAATACATATTATTATTCACATACTATTAATTAAAATTAGAAGTTAGCAGGCGTCAATCATAAATAATTAAACACAATCAATATTTACAAATCATTAATCACAAATCATTAAACTAAAAAACATGAAAACTGAAAGAAGATCTGCACTGAAGACAATGTTTGCATCTGTTCTGGGTTTAGCCGGAGCAGGAGTGGTGGCAAAAGCTGCAACAGGCATAACAAATGAGAAAGAAGCGGATAATATCACCAGTTTCCAGAGAGCCCCCATGTTCTCAGGTCACACCAAATATGGCAATCTCATATTCATAGCCGGCAAAGGTGCACATGTCGAGCCTTTTACAATCAAAAACCATACTGAAATTGTTTTGAAGGAACTGGAAGAGGAACTCATCAAAGCCGGTTCTTCAATGGAGAAAGTCCTTAAGGTAAATGTATATCTTGATGATATAAAAGATTTCCAGGGAATGAATGAAGTGTATGCAGGACGTTTCGGAAGCAAGCCCCCGGTACGTACAACCGTGGCAGTGGCCAAGGGTGGTGTTCCCGGAAGCTCACTCGTTGAAATGGATTGCATCGCTTACATTTAATAATTTAAGCTGAAATGAAACGCAGAGATGTTATCAAGGGATTAACAATTCTGCCGGTAGCCGGAGCGGCAATGGGAAGTACCATTTCATTGGTATCTTCCTGTGCCTCACCGGTCAAACGAGATCTTTTACGCGATCTGGGACTCAGGACATTCATTAATGCAGCCGGCACTTATACTTTCATGACCGGTTCATTGCTGCCGGATGAAGTAATGGAGGCAATGGTTGCTGCATCAAAGGAATTTGTCCTTCTGGATGACGTACAGGATAAGGTCGGAGAAAGAATTGCTGAAATATGTCATGCCGGGGCTGCAACTGTAACAGCCGGCTGCTGGTCAGCCATGGTACTCGGGACTGCAGGAGTCATCACCGGGAATGATCAGGCAAAGATCGGACAACTCCCCAATCTCGAGGGGCTGAAATCTGAGGTCATCACACAGGTGAGTCACAACACAGGTTATGTACATGCACTGAAAAACACTGGAGTAAGCATTATAGCCGTGGAAACTGTTGAGGAACTGGAAAAGGCAATAAACGAAAAAACTGCCATGCTCTGGTTCCTTAATTATACCGCTCCTCTCGGAAAAATACAGGACAGGGAATGGGTGGAACTGGGGAAAAAGCACAATATACCCACAATGATAGATATAGCTGCAGATGTTCCTCCCGTTGAAAATCTGTGGAAGTATAACGACATGGGATTCGACCTGGTTTGCATCTCCGGGGGAAAAGGTCTCAGAGGACCACAAAGCGCAGGTATCCTCATGGGAAGGAAGGATCTTGTTGAGGCTGCAAGGCTTAATGCCCCGCCCCGCGGAGGCAATATCGGCAGAGGCATGAAGGTAAACAAGGAAGAAGTTGTGGGGATGTATGCTGCAATAGAAAGATATGTCAGTCTCGATCATGACAGGGAATGGAAAATATGGGAAGACAGGATTGCACATATTGAAAATACGGCAAAAAAGATAGCCGGAGTAAAAACAAGCGTGACCGTTCCTCCTATAGCCAATCACACTCCCACACTGAATATCGCATGGGATCCCGGCGAGATAAAAATCAGCCGCGAAGAGTTCCAGGAAAGACTGCGTCAGGGAAATCCATCCATTGAAGTAGTTGCCGGCAACGGAAACAGCATTAATATCACCGCATTCATGATGGAACCCGGACAGGAAATAATTGTTGCTTCCCGCATTGCAGAAGAACTGACAAAAGCTTCCGTCTGATTCTTCTGAACCATTTACCCGGATCTCCTTCCGGAAAATAACAGGAAAGAAACAATAAATATAAAAAAGCTTCTGCCTTTCCCCTTAACCGGGTTCAGACAGAAGCTTTTAAATTTCCTTTCCGCATCAAGTATAAATAACCATTTCACGTTCGGCATCCCAGCCCATTCCCTGAACATACATAGTGTACATTCCGGGCTGTGAAAAACCGTCCCACACCACTTCATGCTTCCCGGGCTCGAGACCATCAGCCTTCAGGCGCCAGACAACATCCCCGAAACGGTTCTTGACATCTACATACACATCGCTTTCCTGAGGAACGTTTACTTCCATAACAATACCATCCTTGTTGTCCGTTCCGAGAGCTTTGATTGAAGGTTTACTGTCATAAGCCATCGTACCCGTTTTCCATGCCGAATAATCAAAAGGCTCATCAACCAGATGATAGCGGTCTTCATCATGGCCTTCCCAGTTCCTTCTCAGATAAAGAGTAACCAGGGGAGTACGCTTCAGGGTATCAAGATTCACCTTCGTGGCTTTCCCGTTCTCCCACAAATACACCGGTATGTCAAAGGGATCAAGAACATCCGATACCCCGCGTTCTATCCCTATGTGAAACAGTCCGAAATTGCCCGGTTCATGACCTGTAAGCCAGTGTGAAATAATATCAACCCTGAAAGCATCCTTACCGAAAATCACGCTGTTAGTCATGAATTTCCCTGGCTTTCCGTCATGCGGACCGCCATTAAAGCCATCGCCATCCTGGGCATAAACACCTTCAACAATATTTATTCCGGTTGGTATCACACTGTAGGCATCAATCATTCTCTGTACCCATTGCTCCATCCAGAAGCCACCTCCGTAAGGGGGCCTGTCCTGCTTGCTCCTCCACCTGGGCATTCCCTGTGCCTCATGTATCTTCTGAAGCTCGGCAATTTTTTCCATATAATCGGGCTGGAAGAATTTGTGGTAACGCTTGTCATATGTCTTGAAAATATCATAGTTACCTCCGCAAAACTGGTGAAATCTTCTTGCCGTAGTGCCCTGCAGATTCTTTATTGCACCTGTTACTCCCATCTGGTGAGTTTTAAGCTTGGCAAGGTTTATCAGGAAGGTACCGTCTGCCGACATGGGCGCCATGAAACCGACTTCCCTGAATACCACTCCCCCGTTCACTTCCCGGAAAATTATTTCACCTTCGGGAAGATCCCAGAAATCCTTTGAAGTCAGATCCTTAAGATCAAAGTTATTTCTCCGTGCCATGTCATAATAACCCAGCGGCTCCCACTGATGTGTGCAGGCACATTCCCTGAGATAGAACTTTTCCGGACCCAGTGTCTTTACACCTCTGAGAAATCCTTCAATATAATTAAGATCTGTCGTTATTCCCAGACTGGACAGCGGATCGTTCGGATCCGGCCTCCCTGTACATGTCCAGTTGGGCTTGCATGTTATCGCTGTAGATAAGGGATATCCTCTCCCATCATTTGTTCTGACGAACATTTCCCCTGCCAGTTTGAATGCTGCATCATGAATAGCCTGACTGTCATCCGGTGCTCCGACCGAAGTCAGATTGATAAAAACAGCTTCCGGATGTTCCTTTATAAAAGGATGAAGGTCAAAACCATTTCCGCCCTGTAGTCCTGAACCGGCAAAAGCATCATAGGCAGGGTTAACAAGTCCCATCATTCCTGCTGCAGATGAGAGTTTTATAAAATCACGTCTTTTCATTTATTGATAATTAGATTCAGTTTAAATAATTATTCTTTATTGTTAAACATTTAATTTCAGTATTTGTTTGGATCATCCGGTATGCCACCCGGTCAGGTTGCAAGAGGTTGACCTTTCGGATATTTTACCTGTCTGTGTGAAATCCGGTAATCGTTCTTTTTAGCAGTGAATGTTGCATTCAGATATTCTCCCAGGTGAATCTGTCCGGAAATGGTATCTCCCGACAGCGTCCCGGAGAAAATATAGGGTACACTATCTGCAGTCAGCCTTCCGGTGCTGCTCAGCTTAACCTGATCACCTTCAATGGTACCGGCAATTTCCCTGAACGAGAATTCAGTCCTGTGAGATCCCTGCAGCCAGTTTCCATCCTGTTCCAGTAAAAATGTATGACTGCCCTTACTGCTGAAGAACTGAACATCCACTGCCCACCTTCCGCTTATGTCAGCAGCCGGGCGTACCATCTCCGCGGATTTGGAATATTTTTTCGACAGGAGTTCAAAGATCCGGTCTGCAACAATCTTATCGTCACCCGGCTGCATCTGTCCTGAATTAACTCTCAGGGAGGAAATTCCGTCCTCGTCATTGATGCTACCGCGAAGGGCTATCCTGGGTTTGGTGTTTGCAAGGATTTCGGCAATATCGGGTCCCGTCACATTAAACCCCGCAGAATCCCATGAAATCATCAGAACAGGACTTCTGTTATTCAGATTGAGAGCTTCAGGTTCCCTTATTTCCGTTTTAATACCTTTTATCTTTAAAACGCGCCTGGAGACAGTGTCAAGGTAGCCCATCCAGGTCCGGTATTTTTCATCATGATCCCGTTTAACCCAGGCTTCCACTGCCGCCAGCATTCCCATCATTTCCTCCTTGCCAACCTTATTATCCCTGCCTGTGCCATGATGAGGCGAACTTGCCTGCCAGGCAGACATGAGCAGATCTTTCCTGCCGAGAAGCAATCCGGCACCCTGGGGACCACACATTGCCTTTCCCCCGCTGTAAGCCACAATTGAAGCTCCTGCTTCAAGATGAACATTTGGTATGGTCAGGTCCTCTGCCGCAGCATCAACAAGGAAGGGAATATTCCCCGGCTTCGCCAGGGCAGCTATCTTGTCGATGGCAAATCTGTTCCCGGGCAAAGTGTCATTACCTGTCATAACATATATCATTGCCGTACGGGAATTCAGGGATTTTTCCAGTTCTTCAAGACTGTCAACTGTAATAATTGTTACTCCGATATTTCGTATTGCATGATCATAGGCATTCCTGGAACTTCTGGGAATAATAACCTCGGTTTTGTCAAGACCTGTAAGATCGGGTATCCGGATCAGTTTTTCAGGATTGCCCCCTGAGACGCAGGCAGCCGTAACATGTTTCATTCCGGCAGCACAACCGGCAGAAATCATACCCCATTCAGCCCCGGTCAGTTCAGCCAGGCGTCTGCCTATCCCCATTGCCAGTTCATCCATCTGGACAAAATGGCGGGCTGCAAAACCAATTGTTTCAACAACTTCCGGCCGTTCAAGGGATCCGCTGATAATGGTGAATGTACCCATGCAATTTATAACCGGTTCCACTCCTATCGACTGGTAAATATTCGGACCCGGTTCAAGAGGCCCCTTCCCTTTTGACAAAGCTGATTCAAGAGGAAGAAAACTACCGGCTAAAGGCAGTATTGTCAGACTTTTGATAATATCTCTTCGTTTCATGGTGTTTGGTTCAGTTAATATTTAGAGTTCCTGTAAGTCCTGTTAAAATTTGATTGTCTGGTTTTCAAGCCAGCTTCTGGCTGAAATTCCGTTCTGATCATATACCACTTTCCCTGAGCGGATAGTAAGCTCGGTTTCTATTCTGCGGTCTCCGTCAAGCCTGCATCCGGCTGCATCAATGAAGCCAAATTTCCCCTCTCTTATGCTGAAAACAGCTATATCGGCCACCGCCCCTTCACTTAAATGTCCCAGATCCTCTCTTTTCAGAGATTGAGCCGGATTCCAGGTGGCTCTGAAAATGATTTCTTCAAAACTCATACCAATATTAAGGTACTTCGACATAATATCGAGCATATTTTTCATTCCGGAATTCATGCTTATGCGGTGAAAATCGGTACCAAAGGAATCTGGCCACAGTCCCTGCCGGAATGCAGGTATGGCAATATTGAAATGAAACATGCCTCCTCCGTGACCCACGTCAAATTTTATCCCTGTCTTCCTTGCGTCAGCCACAAACGGCTTAATCCTCCCCTTTTCGTCAAGAAGGCATTCCCTGTCGGAAGCCACACAAAATGAATGTGTATAAATATCTCCTTCCTTCATCCTTGCAAGAATTCCTTCCAACGGAAGCAGTGGCAGATGACATTCTACAAGAAGAGGAACATCAGAAATCCTTGCTGCTTCGGCAGCTCTGTCAAAGGGGGTCCACTCACTCCCCCTGAAATGGCCAATCTTGACACCAACAATTATCCCGGGATACTGTCCGATCACCAGTGAAGTCATGCGGGCATCCATATCATTTATATCCTCCTCATGGGGAAATCCCGTCATTCCCGATCCTGCAATATTCAAAAAGGCAAGCACCCTTGTCTGGGATCTGTCAATCACCTGCTGCTTGAACAGAGGAAAGCTTCTCCAGCCGGAAGTTCCGGCATCTGCAACAGTAGTGACACCTGATTTGAATGTAAAATCATCAGGAGAAACACTGGAAAAACCATTTGCAAATCCCGTTTCCGGGCCAACAAACACATGAGTGTGAATATCTATGAGTCCCGGAGTAACATATAATCCATTTAAATCAATAACCTTTCTTGCTTTTTCTGAAGAGATGGACGGAGATACTTTTACGATCCTGCCATTGGAAACGGCAATATCCATGCGTCCGTTTATTTTGTTTTTCGCGTCAATCAGATGGCCGCCCCGGAGAAGAATATCAATCTCCTGTGCAAATACACTGCCCGAAGACAGTGTTGAGAACAGCAAAAATATACACAGCAGCCTGAAAACTTTCAGGATTGATTGCCGCATATACCTGGCGTAAAATATTCCATCCATCCCTGATATTATTATCACTTCTCGTTCCACATCGGCGCTCCTATACCATTAAGATCCCATACGATCCTGCCCGCGCGAATCGTGAGTTCTGCCTCAAGCTTCTTGTTTCCTTTCATCTTTGTGCCACGCACGTCCAGAAATCCGAAATCACCCGTATGAAGACTGAACACGGCCACATCGGCATCCGCACCCGGACTGAGAGTACCAAGATCAGTTCTTTTGATGACTTTTGCAGGATTAAGGGTTGCTCGTCTGATTACATCCTCAAGCGGAAGTCCCATATTAAGAAATTTCGAAAGCAGGTTTGCCATATCCTTCATTCCGCTGTTCATGCTTCCGATATGAAGATCCGAACTGATCACGTCAGCAATGAACCCCTGCTGTACAGAAGGTATTGCCTGCTTCCAGTGAAAAGCTCCCCCGCCATGACCCACATCGAAAATAATCCCTCTTTTCTGGGCTTCGAAAACAAAGGGTTTTACCCTTCCGTTTTCATCCACCGGCACCTCACGGTCCCAGGGTGCATTGGCATAGGTATGTGTCCAGATATCTCCCGGTCTGAGATGCTTCATAAACAGTTCCTCAATGGAAAGAGGCGGATCATGTTCGCCCAGGTCAACCATTACCGGAACATCAGCCAGCCTCCCGGCTTCAACTGCCTGATCAACCTGCGTAAAATCCGGGCCCCAGTAATGAGCAGACTTGACACCAACAAGGATATCCGGGAACAGTCTTTTAATCATGTACGAAACCATCACCGGATTCATATCACTGACATCCTGTTCTTCAAATCTGCCATACATACCCGTGCCGACAATATTGAGAAAAGCCAGGATTCTTGTCCGTGACCTGTCGATAGTCTGTTCCTTGAATTTCCTGAAATTCCTCCATCCGGCAGATCCTGCATCAACAACCGTAGTGACGCCTGCCCTGAAAGTGAATCCGTCCGGAGGCAGGGCATCCCAACCATCGGCAATATAAGACCCCGGCTCGGTTCCGTGAAAAGCATGAACATGCATGTCAATCAGGCCCGGGGTTACATACATGCCACTGGCATCAATAAGCTTGTTTACATCCCTGGCGGGAATGTCGGGAGCCACTCGAAGTATTCTGCCTCCTGCTATGGCCACATCCATTTTCTTATCAATACCGTTGGCCGGATCTATAACATGACCGCCTTTCAGCAGAATATCAATTGTCTGGCTATAAGACAAATCACTGCCGGCAAGAAAAAATGCAAACAAAAGCAGACAAGCTTTTGCCGGAAATGTCCGTGTTATGGTTTTTATTATCCTGTTCCTCATCATTTGCTGATACTTTAAACATTAAATTTCATAATAAAATCAATGCCTAAATATAGGGAATATGTTTCCATAAATATTTTAATTTTATGGAATTCCTGACCACAGATCACGCTAAAGATATTATATTTAAAATATATTTCAATCTGCTTAATTCATAAATATTGTTAAAATATTGTAAACCTTTACTTTACCTTGCAGATTGTTTGCTTTCCGAAGCAGGCGGGAAGGCCCTGTATTAAGTAACAAAATACTATATATAAGAACCTTAACAGAAATCAATATGAACAGATTAACAAGGCGTCAGTTTATTGGCAAAAGTGCCCTGGGAATCGGATCAGCAGTAATTGCATCACATTTCCCTTCGGACCTCAAAGCTTTTACCCCTCCCAGGCATGTAAGGTATCCACTGGGTTTTCAGGTATGGACAATCCGTGAACAAGTCATAAGGGATTTTGCGGGCACCATGAAGATGATGGCCGGAATCGGATATAAAAGTGTTGAAATGTGCTCTCCTCCCGGATATGAGCTTTCAGGTTTCGGTCCCCTGATGAAAATGACCGCCAGGGAAATGAAGCAGATAGTAAATGATAACGGGATGCTGCTGGAAAGCACCCATTACACAATGAACGAACTCCGGAACAATCTTGATGAACGAATCAGTTTTGCAGCCGGGTCAGGACAGAAGCAGATGATACTTTCCAGTTTTGGCTTGCCGGGAAATGCTACAATGAGCGACTGGATGAAAGCTGCTGATGAACTGAACAAAATCGGAGAAAGGACAAAAAGGGCCGGTATCCAGACCGGCTTTCACAATCATCATACAGAATTCGGGGAAATCGATAATGTACTTATTTATGATGCCCTGCTCAGGCAGTTTGACCCTGAACTTGTAAAGATGCAGTTCCAGGTTGCCGTAATCGACATCGGATACAAGGCTGCAGACTATTTCAACAAGTATCCCGGAAGGTTTATTTCTGCACATCTGGCAGACTATTCGGTACTTGACCGGAAGAATGTTGCCCTAGGCAAAGGTATTGTTGACTGGAAAGAGTTTTTTGCTTCAGCCGGCAGGGGTGGTGTGAAAAACATCTTCGTTGAAATGGATCAGGACACATTCAGTGACAGTGCCCTGTTTATCAAGAACCTGCAATATTAAAATCAGTTGCATCCACCAACGGTACGCTAAGGTTCTTCCGCAACCATATTATTGTCAATAAGCCTGCTGTTGTAGCTTTGGATTATTGCCTTCAGCTTGTCTTCCATAAATGATAAAAGCTCCGCTTCTTTTTCAAGCAGATTCACCTCCAGGAATCTGTCGGTTTTAAAGTTATATAATCCTACTGGCCTGTAATCAGTCATTAAAAGGATATGGTCTCTCATGTAGAGGTGATAAATGCTGCCATTCGTATTGAACGCGAAAGATTCATCCGAATCATCAAAGAGATCATTACCGAAAGCAATGAACTCCTCGTCATAATTGAGATAATTAAGTACAGTGGGCATAATATCAATCTGCTGGGCTATCCTGTTCCTGATTCCCTGCAGATCACTCCCGGGCCTGTACAGGATCAACGGAACAGAATATAATCCATAGCTGTTCTGGTATTCCCTGTGAATCGACTCATTTGTATGATCAGCAGTAATAATGAAAAGTGTGTTTTGAAAAAATTCTTCTTCCGAAATACCCTTGAAGAATCCTCTCAATGCAAAGTCGGTGTATCCCACAACTTCAGCAATGGGGACAGGCCCTTTGGGAAACTTCCCTTTATATTTCTCCGGAACCTTGAACGGATGATGTGAGGAAAGTGAAAAAACCGAGGCCAGAAATGGCCGGGGAAATTCCTTCATCCTTTCCCCGAAAAACCTGAAAAATGGTTCATCCCATATCCCCCACATACCATCGGTATCTCCCGGATAGGGATAACTTTCATAACTCACATAATCCTGGAAACCTGAAATCCGGGAAAAGGAATCAAATCCCATAGATCCGCTCAGTGCACCGTGGAAAAATGTGGTGTAATAGCCTTTTTTCCCTAGATGTGCAGCCAGACCTTCAATCCGGTTATTTGAATAGTGAGATATGGCATAAGGCGTTTCCAGAGAGGGTATTGAAGCCAGTATGGAAGGCATTGCATCGATCGACTTTTTGCCGTTTGCAAGAGACACATCAAAAGTCAGACTGACACTGATAAGGGAATCAAGAAAGGGAGTATAACCGGAATAAGTACCACCATCAAGATCTTTGTTCAATGCGCCGATATATTCACGGCCAAAACTTTCAAGAATGATTATTACCACATTTTCTTCCCTGAAACTCCCCTGATGTTTCGGGACGAAATGAGGATTATATAAATCACTTAATCTGTCGTCATCAAAAAAAACCTTCCTGTCAAGGGGTTTCTTTCCCGATGTCCTGAATAGGCTGAACGGGGTGTTGAGTACAATCGCCACATTCGTGGGATTGTTTACATATCGCGCTGCATTACTGTTTGATATAGGTCTGGTCGATTCGTTGAGACTGCCACGCGCTCCCCCAACTACCAGTCCGGCAAGCAGAGGTACAAGAAGAACATTGATTATTGCATAGCTCAGCCTGTTGGATGGCCGGGGTTTTTCCACCTTAACCCTCCTGTACAGATAAACCATAAGGAACCAGATAAAAATACAGAAGAGTGTAACAGGCCAGTAATCAATCACGAATTTGAAAAACATTTTCACCACACCGGGTTCCCCTTCAAATGTCCGGAATACGTCAGAGGTTGCCCTCTTGAAAACAAAACGGTAATAAACAAAGTCTGCACTGTTGACTGCAAAAGCCAGTCCGTTGCTAAAAAAGAAAATAAAGCCTAATATTTTCTGATAAATTGCATTATAACGGAAATCGAAAGGAAGCAGATTAAAAAATATAAATACCAGGTTTATATATACTGTTGCCGAGATATCGAAAACCAGTCCTCCTCTCATTACGGATAAAAATTCCGCCACGCTTATCCCCGGAAACATATTATGATTGAAAATATAAAATCCTATCCTGCTTAGGGAAAAAAGAAAAAGTATTATTAAGATCCTGTAAATCAGAACAACAAATATGTTTTTAGAAAAAAACCAGTTCTTCATACTTTAATTATTTACATGCCTTAATTATTTATTTTGCTGAGCCCGGGTTTATACTTTTGCCGGGAAATAATAAACTTAAAAGTTTAACGAACTGTTGTATTATTATTTACAAGTGTAAAGAAAAATGATAAAACTCTATCAAATAATCAATCTCAGGCTATGTTTATTCAAGATAAGTATAACCATACAGGCCTGATCTGTAATTCGACAGGAATTCCCGCCCCTCCTCAAGCGTTATTATTCCCGCCTTCACCGAAGAAGTGACCCAGGACTCAACGGTTCTTACCATTTTTTTTGGATTATACTGCACGTATTCAAGAACTTCCGCTATTGTTTCGCCATCTATAACCTGATCAATCCTGTATCCGTTCTCATCCACGGAAACATGAACTGCATTGGTATCACCGAAAAGGTTATGCAGATCGCCCAGAATTTCCTGGTATGCTCCCACAAGAAACACACCCAGATAATAAGGTTCTTTCGGCTTCAGATGATGAACCGGAAGAAAATGTGAATTATTGCTGGTTGCTATGAAATTATCAATCTTTCCGTCTGAATCACAGGTCATGTCCTGTATGGTGGCAGCAACGACGGGATGTTCATTCAGGCGTTGAATAGGCATTACCGGAAATATCTGGTCAATTGCCCAGGCATCAGGAAGCGACTGAAAAAGCGAGAAATTGCAAAAATACTTGTCAGACAATATTCTTGAAATTTGCCGTATTTCCTCCGGTACGTGCCTGGCCTTTCCGGCAATCTGATAAACCTTTCTGGCTATGGACCAGAAAAGCTTTTCAATCTGGGCTCTTGTCCTGAGGTCAATAATGCCAAGGCTGAAACGGTCAAGTGCCTCTTCACGGATCTGCTGTGCATCATGCCAGGTTTCAATCATCCGCTGCTGATTGAAATTATCCCACATACTATAAAGCTCTTTTACCAGCTCATGATCATTCTCACTTATATCTTCTTCTTCAACATCCCATTCGGGTAAAGTAGCCGTCTCCAGTACTTCAAAAACAAGCACCGAATGGTGGGCGGTCAGAGAGCGGCCCGATTCGGTTATTACGTTCGGATGGGGAATGGAGTTCTTGTCGCTTGCATCAACAAATGCACTGACTGAATCATTCACATATTCCTGAAGAGTGTAATTAATGCTGCTTGCGCTGGAGGAAGAACCTGTTCCGTCATAGTCAACACCTAGTCCGCCTCCGATATCTACAAATTCCACGTTAAAGCCGAGTTGTCTCAACTGAACATAAAATTGGGAAGCCTCTCTCAGGGCTGTCTTAATCCGCCTGATCTTGGTAACCTGGCTGCCTATATGAAAGTGAATCAGCCGCAGACTGCTTTTCATCCTGTTCTTTTCAATGAAATCAATCGCCTCCAGCAATTCACTTGATGTCAGGCCGAACTTGCTGACATCACCTCCGGATTCTTCCCATTTGCCGCTTCCCGTGGATGCGAGCTTGATCCTGATACCAATATTTGGTTTTACCTTAAGCCTTCTGGCAATAGTGGTGATAAGTTTCAGCTCACTAAGCTTTTCAACCACAATAAATATCATCTTTCCCATTTTCTGGGCCAGGAGCGCAAGTTCAATATAGTCTTCATCCTTGTATCCGTTGCATATAATGAGCGATTCAGCTTCGGTATTGATTGCTATCACTGCATGTAGTTCAGGCTTGGATCCGGCTTCGAGTCCGATATTGAATTTTTTGCCATGACTCACTATCTCCTCAACAACCGGTCTCATCTGGTTGACTTTAATGGGATAGATTATGAAATTCTGGGCTTTGTAGCCATACTCTTCCGAAGCTTTCCTGAAACAATTCGTAATGTTTACAATACGATCATCAAGAATGTCCGGGAACCGTAGCAGAACAGGAGTTGTAACATCTCTCAGGCTCAGTTCGTCTATCAGTTCCTTAAGATCAACCCCCGGATTATCCGCCTGCGGGGTAACGATGACATTCCCCTTTTCATTAATGGAGAAATAATCGACCCCCCATCCGTTAATATTGTATAATTCTGCAGAATCTTCAATTCGCCACTTTCTCATTACAAAGCACTTGATTTTAAAATAAAAGGATTAATACTGCAAAAATCATTTTTTTGCAATGTTATTAAAATAACATGAATAAGAAAGGATATATATAAAATAAAAATATGTAATTTAGCGCGCTTAATTTAAAACACAATTACAATGAACAAAGGAAAGGTTAAATTTTTTAATGTCTCAAAAGGATTTGGATTCATTAAAGATGCTGATTCGGACAATGAATATTTTGTACATGCATCAGGGCTTGTTGATAAAATCAAGGAGGATGACGATGTTACCTTTGAGCTGGCAGAAGGCAAAAAAGGGATTAATGCAGTAAATGTTAAAAAAATTCAATAAAACGACTGAAAAAAAGAGGCTGCCGGCAGCCTCTTTTTTTATATAAACCTGCCCTGACAATTCCTATCTGTTCTTTTCGGCTTTCTTAGTCTTTTTTGCAGTGCGTTTTTCCTTCAGGGTCTTAGCCGCTTTCTTTTTGACCTTTACCTGCTGCTTTGCTTTCTCTTGTACCATAATGCATAAGTATTAGATTCAACAAATGTTTAAAACAAAATATCAATTCCAAAAAAAACCTGTAAATTCTTAAAAGTAATCATCACCTCAGATCATTAAAGCTGCATCTTTATCAAGCAACCAGGTAAGTCTTCCATGATAAGGCACAACATCAGAAGCCGGAAAATCATTGTCTTTTCTAAAAATCCGTTCAACAGTCCCGGACTTGGCCTTTCCCGTAACAAGAAAAGTAACCGAATCAGAATTATTGATAACTTTTCCTGTCATCGTAATTCTTTTTTGTCCCGTCACCGGATGAGTTGCCACATCACATATTTTATCACTATGGAACAAATCACGGTTTGAGGGAAAAATGGATACAATATGCCCGTCTTCCCCCATTCCAAGAATAACATGGTCGAAAACGGGCAGTCCGTTAAGATTACGGGTATTTAACAAAATCTCACCGGAATACCTCTGTGCTTCCACGGAGGGAATTCCTTCCCCTATTATTCTGTGAATATTGCCGGCCGGAATATCGATCCTGCCCAGAAATTTATCAAATGCCATGCCATAATTACTTTCAGGATCATCCGGAGGCACACATCTTTCATCACCCCAGAAGAAATGAACAAGTTTCCAGTCAACCGAGTCCCCGTACTTTTCAGCCATGAGGGAATACAAGACTGCCGGGGTGTTTCCTCCTGAAAGCACCACCGTATAAATATTCCCGCTTCCGGCAGCTTTCCTGAACCTGCCGGCCAGTTCCCCCGCAAATTCTTCAGCCAGTTCCTCCGGAGATTCGTATATCTTAATTATTTTATCCATTCTTATATTAATCAAAACCTTGTGATCAACATTTAAATAACCTGTATCATAATTCGCAGAATTCCCCATCCTCGGCCAGGTTGTTGCATGGATATCTCCATGTCAGTCCGCAACCATCAACAAGATTGTCTGCCACATCAGGTCCCCATGTTCCTGCAGGATATCCGTATAATTTAACGCCTGAATCATTCTTCCATGCTTTCTGCACAGGTTCAAGAAAACGCCAGGCAGTCTCAACCACATCATCCCTTGAAAACAATGTGGAATCACCCACCATAACATCAAAAAGAAGTCTTTCATATGCTGCCGGAACCCTTACATCAGTCAGATTGCTGTAACGGAAATCCATATCTACATTCTTTACATTAAAACCTGAGCCTGGCTCTTTCATGTCAAAATTCAGCAATATCCCCTCATCCGGCTGAATTCTCAAAATAAGCTTATTGGAATTCAGGGAGCCTTCTGTCCTCTGAAAAAGATGATGAGGCGTACGCTTGAAATGAATGACTATTTCTGTCACTTTCACAGGCAGGCGCTTTCCCGTTCTGATATAAAATGGAACACCTCCCCATCGCCAGTTGTTGACAAAGAATTTCATTGCCACATAGGTTTCTGTCCTGGAATCGGGAGATACTCCCTTTTCAGACCTGTATCCCGAAATCCGTTCACCGGATATGCTGGATTCCACATATTGCCCCCGTATTACCTGATTCGGCACATCCTCCTCCTGCAAAGGCTGAAATGACTGAAAAACCTTTAATATTTCATTCCTTATCGCATCTGATCCCAGGGATGAAGGAGGTTCCATAGCCGTGAGTCCGACCATCTGAAGCAAATGATTCTGCACCATATCCCTCAGGGCTCCCGAAGAATCATAATAACTTCCTCTCTCTTCAACACCCAAACTTTCAACAGATGTAATTTCAATCCTGTGAATATAATTCCTGTTCCACAGAGGCTCAAAAATTCCGTTGGCAAAACGGGTGACAAGTATGTTCTGAACAGTCTCCTTGCCAAGATAATGATCAATCCGGTATATCTGTTTCTCACTTATCAGTTCATGCAGTTTCCCGGAAAGATTCAATGCCGACTCCAGGTCATATCCGAAAGGCTTCTCTATTATGAAGCGCCTGAATCCAGCTGACTGGTCTGCAAGGCCCGCTTTTACCAGATTCGTTGAAATAACTTCATACAGGACGGGCGGAGTAGCCATGTAGAAAATATAATTAAAGCCGGTACCGCGGGTTGAATTTAGTAAATCCAGCCTTGTTTTCAGCCTTTTATAGTCATCCGCCACCGAACTGTCCATAGTAACATAATAAACCTGTTTTAAAAAATCCCGAACCATCCCGGCATCAGGAATTCTTCCTTTGTGTGCGGCAAAAATGGCAGATCGCATTTTCTCCCTGAATTCATCGTCACTAAAAGAAGTTCTTCCGCTGCCCAGGATGGCAAATTCCGAAGGAAGCAGTTTCTGACTCTTAAGTGAAAAAAGAGCAGGAACCAGTTTTCGCGAGGTGAGATCGCCTGATGCTCCGAAAATCACCAGTACCAGATTATCGGGATGCTCCATGACAGTATTTTCAAACGTTTTATTTATACATGACCTAATGCTGTAAATATAACCAATCAGGCAGACGGAAAAGCATCTGAATAAGAAAAATTATATTCATTCACTGATCATACCGCCAGCAGACTAAAGGATCAGGCAGGTCCCGGAGAGGGTTTCCAGAAAAGACTCATCAGACCGGGAAAACCAAAGTAACAACCTGAGAAACAATACAGCAGATATATTATAATATTCTGTATTTCTTTATGTTATTGTCCGCATCCGTGCTTTTGAAGAGTTATTCACTGCATGATCCTCATCTGATTCCTTGGTAAAATACATAATGAAATATATAACAGAAATTAACAGCTGACAAAATAAATCCGACTGATTATTTTGCCAGAAGCAGAAAAATTTTGACGAACGTATCTTTCCCGTATGCGGGGAAACCTATTATTACATTAAAATTTAGATTCTACGTCAATTTGTATTTAAATTTAACAAGGCTCCGGTCCGGTAATCCGGAGCTGAATTAAAAAAGAGATAAAAAGATAGTCATATTACGGGATTATACAAAAAATTTGCCCGGGAATATAATAATATTTATGCTTTGAATTGAAGAGAAATGAAAGAACAAGATGTCGAAATTTCCAATAGTATCCTCTTTGAATTCCAGCGCTATGTAAGAGGAGAAATGACAAAAAGGGAAGAATTCACCTTCCAGAAGAATATAAGGAAAGACCAGTATGCTGATGCAGCTATAGTTGGTTTTGCCGATGTTCCGGAAGAAGAAATTCCTTTCTTCACAGATTTTGCCGAAGAAGAGGAAGAAAAAAGGATTAAAAGTAAAAAAAGGCTTATCTACAGCATTATAGCCTCTGTATTAATCCTTGTAATAGCTACTTCAGCATATCTTGTAGCAGAAAAGAAATTCTCCGTAAAACAATTCAAGCCCTTCAGATTTCTTCACAGCGGTCTTCCGGCAGCCCCCGCTGTTCTACCGATTATAGCAGACAATCAACAGATTACCGCTTTTCAGGAAGCAGAATCAATGGCTTCCCTGGCCATACCGGATATCAGGACAATGCCTCCGCCTCCTGATATAATTCCTGATCCGGAAGTACTGCCGCCTGCAGGCAATTCACTTTCTGACGAGAATAATGAAGCGATTGCAGCGGACAATGTATCAGATACATCTGCCATGCAGGATCAAACTGTTTTAACTGCCATGACCGGTAACGAAGCTTCACCAGACATCTCTGCGGAAATTGCTTCTTCAGCCGACGAATCTGCAGAGCCGGCCGGAAATGATCAGGCTGGTTATATAGCCCCTCAGCCGGTCAACGGTGACAACAGTTTCAGCAGGTATCTCGCGGAGAATATGAGAAAGCCCCAGACATTGCCTGAAGGAGAAGATGCAGTTGCAGTTGTAAGCTTTGTTGTAAAAACCAGCGGCGATGTTGATGGCATTAAAGTTCTGAGCAGTCCGGGAGAAGAATTCACTGCCGAGGCAATAAGACTGATCAGGGAAGGTCCGGCCTGGAGGCCGGCTGAAAATAACGGGGCAGCGGTGGAAGATCAGAAAATGTTGAGAATAGTCTTCAGATAAGACTATTAAACAACCATATAAAAAATTTATACACACGGGTAAGGCTTCAGATTCATGGGAGTTCCCCGAATAAACCGGGACAGGTCTTCCGATTAACCGAAGCTGGTTCCCGATAAACCCGGACCAGTTACAAGATCATTGAAAATTAAAATACAGACAGATAAACCATTAATTAAAGGCAGAGACCAGTTTCAAAAGCGGATACTGAATTGAGTATCCGCTTTTTATTTTACTTTTCCTGTCCGGTCTTTTTGCTGTATAGCCAGGCATAATCGGTTCATGGACCGCTTAAACCGGCTGATCTCCCGGTACAATTTTCTCGTATCCGCTGGGAGAAAGCAGAATTTCAGGCCGGAAAACCTTGTTACTGAACCTGATGTCTGCCCCGGTAATGGCGAGTCGATATTATGGAATGTCAATATATATTGATAACTTCCTCCCGGCCGGAATATGAATTACTGTGGGAAATGATATTTTTAGAAACAAAAATTCCGATCCCATGATCAGAACTACGAAACAACGTATCAGATTATCAGTAATACTTCTCATAGCTTTCAGTGCTGCTGCAGGAGCACAAAAAACTGATTCACTGGCATTCAGCCTCAACACAAGATACTCTTTCCACACATTCGAGGAGAATGCCGAAATGATAATTCACGTTCCGCAGGCTTATATTTCAAAGAGGCTTACAGTACTTGTAACCCTGATGAATGGCGACACTGTCTGCAAATGGAGCGGACCGGCACGAAACAGAATAGTGAGAATACCCTTTAAACTTATCACTGAGACAGGTTTTCACAGCCTGAAGGCAGAAATCCTTGTAGAGGGAAGCTTAACCAGATTTATTGCAAAAACCGAACTTGTGAAACTGGACTATAAGTCCAATGAAGTCAAAACTGACCGCCTGACCGGCGGGCTGATTGTAAACAGGAGACAATTCTTTCCGGCAGGCTTTTATTGCTATTCCCCCGTCCATTCTACCCTGCCGGAAGAGGAAGCAGTTCGGGGATTCAATATGATATCGCCCTACCAGAAGATTCTTCCATCATCATTTCCCGAAAGGAAAGCATATATGGACAGATGTGCGCAACTGGGAATGAAAGTGCATTACAACCTTCTGTCCGTAGCAGGCGGAGGTGGAGTAGCATCGCAAACGGAAGGAATCACAGCTTCGGAAAAGAAAACCCTGCTGCTGAATGAAATAAAATCATTCCGCGATCATCCCGCGCTGCTTGCATGGTATATTGCTGATGAACCAAACGGTTACAGGATTCCTCCCGATACAATCAGGGCCATTTATGACCTGATCCGTGAAAATGATCCCTGGCATCCCGTATCTGTCGTGTTCATGGCTCCCTTCACCGATGCGCGTAAATATGCCAGTGCTCTCGATATCGTTATGGCAGATCCTTATCCCATTCCGGTTTCCCCCGTAACAATGCCGGGTAATGTTGCAAAATCCCTTTCAAACGAATTCAGGGCCAGGCGGCCGGTATGGATGGTACCCCAGGCATTCGGGGGCGGTGAATTATGGCACAGGGAACCAACTGTACAGGAAATCAGGGCAATGACTTACCAGTCAATAATAAATGGCGTAACAGGTATTCAGTATTTCGTAAGGGAAGGATTGAATCTCTTCCCGAAGTCAACCGCTCTGTGGAATGAATGCGGAAAGATGGCTGTTGAAATCGCCGAAATGACACCCTGGCTCCTTTCTGATGAGACAACTGTCCCGGTTTCATCAGGTTCGGAAAATATCATGCTTGCATCATTCGTACATAACGGCCGATTGATGATACTTGCCGCCAACAGGCTGAACAGACCGGTCCGGGCAGATTTTTCGATTTCATCATCCTTTTCAGGCAGGGCCAGAGTCCTCTTTGAAAACAGGTATCTTACACTGAAGGACGGAAAATTCAGTGATCATCTTTCCGCACTGGGAACCCAGGTTTACCTCATTAATCATGTTACGCTTAAAGAAAACCTGAAGCCATACAGGGGAAACCTGATAAGGGATCCGGGATTCGAGGATATGTCCAGTCCGGGCATTCCTGCATCATGCTATGCCTGGAACAACGGAGACAGGGGTGCAACATTTTTTCTCGACAGCCGTGAACATGCCGAGGGATATCATTCCCTCAGGCTTGTCACCCCTGTAAGCAACCGCAGCGCCAGGCTTAGATTCTTTCCTTTCAAAACCAGTCCGGGAAAGACATATTATATTTCAGTTATGGCCAAAGCCGACCCGGAAATAATACCTGACAATTCCGGCACAGGCAACACGGTTTATTTTGAGATTTCCCTTGGAAATTACGGCACAAGGCGATTTGCCCTGAGTAAGGAATGGAAAGAATATGTGGCAGCAATCACAATTCCCGCCGGAGATAACATTCCTCCGAAAACAAATGTTATTTTGCAATTACCTTCTGCGGGAGTTGCCTGGTTTGATATGCTCCAGGCAATCGAAGGAGTGGATGTCAACAGAAGCATCAACCCTGAGCTGAAATTTATCCGGGAATGGTAAATATTGTAAACTCATATTTTCCCGAACCAAGCAGAAGTACCGGGCCCTCCTCTGTTTTTTTCTTAATAATATATTTATTCTTACTTATTTTCCTGTTATTCTCAAGAATCTCCTCTTCCCCCGGATAAAAAGCTGCCGTACTTCCCGGAGGCAGGGTAAGCCTGTATATCAACCTGTCTCCCTCCCTTTCCCATGATGATATAATGGTACCATAAGGTCCGTCGTGCCGTGCTTCAAACTTGTCAAGGCCATGAACAAAATGTGGTTTCAGGATGACATTTTTAAAACCGGGCTGTTTTTCATCGGGAAATATACCACCCAGCGCCTTGTAGATCCATGCGCTTATCTCACCAAACATGATATGATTCATTGAAATATCCGATTCAGAATTGATCGGCCAGTTTTCATACATGGTTGTGGCACCATTGACAATCCACCAGCCCCACGAAGGGAATGTATCCTGTACGGCCAGTCTGAAGGCAATATCGGGATATCCGTTTTCACTCAGGGCATTCAGAATGGATTTTGTTCCCAGTAAACCCACATCCATATGATAGTTGTTCGCCCTGACACTTTCAGCCAGGTTGGAAACAACCTTTTCCCTGAGCTCATCAGGTACAATATCCCACATCAGGGGAAAACTCAATTCCGTCTGAAATCCATTTCCGTAAATCCCTTTTTCCCTGTCAAGGTACTTGTCATTTATCGCATCCTTAATTTTGAGAGCCAGCCTGCTGTATTTTTCATGATCTGCATGATTTCCAAATAATTCTGCTGCCTTTGCAAGAATACCTGTATCCACAAAATAATATATTGAAGAGGTCAGCTCCCTGAACGATACCGATTTAACAGGTATCCAGTCGCCAAGCCCCCAGTCGGTAAGTCCTTCCGGACTCAGTTCTGTTATGTGGTCGACGTATCTTTTTATATTGTCATAGCACAGGCGTAACAAATAAGGATCTCCGTAAAACAAATAAATATTCCAGGGTATCAGGGCTATGGTACTGGTCCAGTCAGGCCCGTTTGCCCAGTGGTAGCCCCAGCCGCTGCTTGGTATAATCGCAGGCAGTACCCCATTGGGTTGCTGTTCATCCAGATGGTCGTTCATCCATTTTTCATATACAGTTATACCGTCGAAATTGTATAAACCTGTTTCAATTGCAATATGTGCATCACCGGTCCAGCCATTTTTCTCCCTCTGGGGACAATCCGTCGGATAACCGTAAAGATTGGAGAGATACGAATTGTTTGCTGCCTCCCATATCCTGTTCAGCAGTGTATCCGAGGAACTGACCTGCCCGGCAGGCGGAACATCGCTGTGCATGAAGAATGCTGAAAGACTGTTTTCGTTTATCACAACAGCCTTGTCAGATGTGACTTCAACATACTGAAAGCCTTTATAGTTGAATCGTGGCATAAAGATCTCCTCCCCCTTCCCTGCAAGAATGAATACATCAGTCTGAAAAGGATCACTGTTATCCGCCGGGCGATAATGAACGTCAATATTCGACTGGTCAACGCGTCCGTCAGGCTTCAGCCTTTCCCCGTGCTTAAGCCTGATCACCGACCCGGGACTGCCGCTTATCCTCAAACGAGTGACACCGGCAATATTTCTTCCAAAATCAAATACCCATGTATTATTGTTTATCTTATCAAGCCTTTTTGCATGCAATTCAGTTTCAGCCCTTATAGGATGCATAGCCTGGGCTGTGATATTCTGTGACGGAGCCGGTACATTTACCGGGTTCTGCCAGTCTGAGTCATCATAGCCGGGTAAATCCCAGCCTTCCTTTTCCAGTCTTGCGTCATAATGTTCCGCAGTATAAATACTATTGAAAATCACGGGACTGAGAGCAGTTTTCCAGTCTGTTCCACTGGGAATTATCATCCGGGAGCCATCCTGAAGGCATATGTGAATATCCATACAAAACCCGGGTCTTGCACGCCATGGAGCTTCATGGAAAAACCATACCGCCGTTGACTGGTGATTATACCAGCCGTTGCCAAGAAGTACCCCTGCTGCGTTTTCCCCTTCCTTAAGCAGGCTGGTAATATCATGGCTGACGTACAGATTGCGCCTGTCAAAACGTGTATAGGCAGGATCCAGAAAATGATCCCCTGCCCTGACTCCGTTCACCGACAGCTCATACAGACCTGCCGCCGCTATATATGCACGGGCAGACTTTATCCTTCCCGGAATAACAAATGATTTCCTGAAATATGCCGCAGGCTTCAGATGAATATCCCTCGAATCACTTATCCAGCTTCCCCTCCAGTTACCCGGCTCCATCATTCCTGTTTCAAATGAAGCAGTTTCCGAAATTTTTGAAAACCTGCCACTCTCATCCCTTATCCTTACACTCCAGAAATACTTTCTCAACGGCTCAAGACTCCCGCCATCGTATACAGCCAGATTCAATTCCGAGTTCCTGATTCCGGAATCCCATATATCTCCCCTGCCTCCGGCCACCTCTGAAGAATCACAGCCCAGAAATATCCGGTAGGATTTCTGCTTCACACCCATTCTGCCGGCTTCGATCTGCCAGGTGAACCTTGGCGACTTACTGTCTATTCCCAGCGGATTAACAAGATGCTCGCACCTGAGGTTAATTGTGACAAGCTCTTTGTCAATAACGGAACATGCCACCGATAAAACTGCCATAAGAATCAGTAAGCCGGATAATTTTCCAATTAAAATTGCAAGTCTCATGAAACTATATATTAAGGATTATTAATACCAAAAGAACATGCGCATCAGGAGTCCCTGCAACTGCAGCAGAAGTCCGTGCAGCAGCAGGGACACAGGCTGCAGCAGATCACAATTTTTCTGTTTTTTCCCTGAGCCATTTTTTTTCATCATCTCTCAGCCAGGGACTCAGTTTTTCAAATACCCCGGCATGATAGCGATTAAGCCAGGTGATCTCTTCATTTTCCAGCACAGATTTATCGATCAGTGCTTTATCTATATAGCAAAGGGAAAGCGTCTCAAACCTGAGGAATCTGCCGAATTCTGTCTCCTGATCTTCGCAACAGAGCATCAGGTTTTCAGTACGTATTCCATACTCTCCTTTCCTGTAAAGAGCAGGTTCATTGGATATTATCATACCTGCTTCCAGGGCTGTCCTGCCGGGTGAAGGACTGATACTGTGAGGACCTTCATGGACATTCAGGCAGTAACCCACTCCATGGCCGGTACCATGACCATAATCCATTCCGGCCTGCCACAGGGCTTCCCGTGCCAGAATATCCAGCTGGTAACCTTTTGTGCCGGCCGGAAATTTCGAAACTGCCAGACGTATATGGCCTTTCAGCACCAGGGTGAAATCCCGCTTCTGACCGGCTGTCGGCGTACCAAGACAGATTGTCCTTGTAATATCTGTTGTTCCGCCCAGGTAATGACCTCCTGAATCAAGCAGAAGAATCCCCTGCTCCGTAATCCGGGTATCAGTATCAGGCGCCGGAGTATAATGAGGCAGCGAAGCATGATCGTTGAAGGCAACTATGGCTGCAAATGAAGAGCCCAGAAAACCGTCCTGCGCCGATCGCATTTCTTCCAGCATGGTGGCCAGCGACATTTCAGTCATATGCAGGATTCCGAAATTATTCTCAAGGTAATAAAAAAACCTTGCCAGGGCAAGGCCGTCCTTTATCATTGTTTCAGAAATATTCCTTATTTCCGTTTCGTTCTTTCTTGCCTTCAGCAAAGACGGAATACTCTCATCTTCAATAACATGACTGAATTCACCTATTGAATTACAGATAGTTACAGAAAGCCCGGCAGGATTGGCAAGGATGAACGATTTCTTATTAAAAGATTCCAGTATTTTTGTAAAATCTTCATACGGATATATTACAACTCCGGAGAGAACCAGTTCTGCTGCAATATTTTGCGGCAGGCGGCTCTGATCAACGAAGAAATAAACCCTGTCCCGGGCAATTATGGCAAATGATAAAGCCACCGGACTGTACATAAGATCATTGCCTCTCAGATTTAAAAGCCACATGATATCATCGGGAGAGGCAAGGAGTTGAAGACTGATATTTCTTCGTTTCATAATTTTTCTCACCAGGGCAATTTTGGCAGAACGCTCCATGCCTGAGTAATCAGGCGGATGTGTCCATATTACCGAAGAAGGCATTCCCGGCCTGTCTGTCCATATTCCGCCAATCAGGTCAGCATCATCAATAAAATTTATATCTTTATATTCCAATCTCTTACATAGTCTCCTGTAAAAAACCATGGAAACTATGCGACCGTCAAATCCCACTGTGCTTTTTTCGGGTATCAGTTCCTCAAGCCAGTCAATTGAATTTCTATCACGAAACAAGGAAGATCTGACAAGGCCGAAGCCTGACCCTGCAAGTTCATTTTCTGCCTGGATAAGATAACGGGAATCGGTCCACAGTTCTGCAATGTCTGCCGTGACAACCAGGATGCCGGCTGATCCGCTGAAACCGGTAAGCCATCTGACAATATTCCAGTGACCGGGAACATATTCCTGCAGATGATTGTCGGCAAGAGGAATAATATACACATTGATACCTGCCCGGGTCAGGGCAAGGCGAAGGGCAGAAAGTTTATTCACAGATTTTTTATTTCATTGACCAGGTTCTGAAGACTGGTTTTTGCATCTCCGAAAAGCATTCTGGTTTTATCATCAAAGAAAAGGAGGTTTTCTATTGCTGCATAACCCTTTCCCATTCCGCGTTTCAACACGATAATATTCCTGGCATCCCTGGCTCTGACAATAGGCATCCCGTAAACAGGGCTTGAAGGATCATCTTCAGCAGCAGGATTAACCACATCGTTGGCACCGATTACCATCACCACATCCGTGGCGGGCAGTTCAGGATTGATCTCATCACTTTCAATAAGCTGTTCATAAGGCACATCAGCCTCAGCCATAAGCACATTCATATGTCCGGGCATACGCCCGGCCACGGGATGTATGGCATATTTCACCTCCACTCCCTTCTGATCCAAAAGCTTGTCAAGTTCGTGGCAGCTATGTTGCGCCTGTGCAACCGCCAGTCCGTAACCCGGAACTATAACGACTTTTTTCGAATAACTGAGAAGTACGGCTGCATCTGAAAGTGTAATTTCCCTTACCGTACCCTCCGTCTCGATACCTGCCTGCCCTCCTCCTCCGAAGACCCCGACAATAACATTCAGCAGGGACCTGTTCATTGCCCTGCACATCAGAATGGTAAGTATTGTTCCTGCCGATCCGACAAGAATACCCCCGGTCAGCATTGACTGGTTATTGTAGAGGAATCCTCCCATAGCTGCAGCAATACCGGTAAATGAATTGAGAAGGGATATGACAACCGGCATGTCGGCACCTCCGATAGGCATGACAAAAAGCACTCCGTAAACAAGGGCAACGGCAAATATTATATAGATCCAGTGAGTCAGTTCCGATGCATGCTGAACATTCCTGGTCATTACATAGATTACCATTCCTGTAATTAACAGCAATATTCCCAGATTGACATATTTCATTGACTTTACCCTCAGATCACCTATCCATCCGTCAAGTTTTCCGAATGCGATCATACTTCCGGCAAAAGAAACCGTACCTATCACAAGTCCGAGAAGAATAGCAAGGACATGTCCGTTAGCCATGCCCTGAGCAGCAATCAGGTCACTGTGAACATGTGGAAATTCCATCATGGAAATAAGGGCAGCAGCACCTCCTCCCATTCCGTTGAAAAGAGATACCAGCTGGGGCATTGCAGTCATTTTCACCTTCACGGCTATGATCCAGCCAATAATCGTTCCCGTAACAATTGCAGCAATGATCCAGGGAATATTTCCTATCGCTTCGCCGTCTTTTTGATGAAAAAGAATCGTTGCAATAATTGCAAGACACATTCCTGTGGCTGCAAGCATATTTCCCCTACGTGCAGTAAGGGGATGGCTCAGCATCTTCAAACCCAGTATAAAGAGAACAGAAGAAACAACATAAATGATCTCCAGTATTGAGATACCATAGGGAAACATGGTTAATTCATTCATTCCGCCGGGGTTTATAGTTTTCAGAAAAGCTTATTTCTTCTTTTTAAACATTTCCAGCATTCTGTCGGTTACCACAAATCCGCCGACAACGTTCAGGGTGCCAAGCACAACAGCCAGAAATCCAAGTATCATGGATCCGATAGTATCAGCATGTCCCATTACAATGATGGCCCCGATTATGACGACCCCGTGAATAGCATTAGCCCCTGACATAAGCGGAGTATGAAGGATTGCGGGGACATGGCTTATTACTTCTATTCCCAAAAAAACAGAAAGGATTACAATGAAAATTGCTTCCCTGTGCTGTAAGAAGAAACCCAGTACATTTTCCATATATTAACCTATTTGATATTTAACAGTTGCCTGGCTCTGTCACTTACATATTCACCTGCATGAACAGCAGTGGTTCCCCGGATGATTTCATTCTCCATATCAAGCATCAGATTACCGTCCTTGTCAAGTAATATTTTCATCAGATTGACAATATTGTTTCCGAACATCTTGCTGGCATCAGCCGGCATACCGGAAGGATAATCGGATTTTCCGACTATTTCGACACCATTTACTCTGATTGTTTTCCCGTTTTCTGTTAGTTCACAATTTCCTCCTGATGAAGCTGCAAGGTCAATGATCACCGATCCGGGTTTCATGGAAGTAACCGTTTCCCCGGACAGCAACAGTGGTGCCCTTTTACCTGGTATCAGTGCACTTGCAATGACAACATCCGCTGCAATTGCACGTTGCTGAATAAGTTCCTGCTGTTTTGCCTGAAATTCCTCTGTCTGCTCAACGGCATAACCTCCGGCTGATTCGTCTTCTGTTGCACCTTCCACTTCAACAAATCTTCCGCCGAGACTCTCCACCTCTTCCCTGACTGCAGATCTGACGTCAAAAACTTCAACAACCGCACCCAGTTTTCTTGCAATGGCCAAAGCCTGCAGCCCTGCCACTCCGGCACCGAGAATCAGCATTCTGGCCGGCCTGATTGTACCGGCAGCCGACATGAACATGGGGAAAAACGCAGGCAGGCGGTTTGCTGCATCAAGAACAGCCTTGTAGCCCGATACCGTTGCCATCGATGAAAGGATGTCCATGGCCTGCGCCCGGGTAGTCCGTGGAATGATATCCAGAGCCAGTACAGTCAGTCCCGCCGACCTGGCCTTCCCGAGCCATTCACTGCTTTCAGCCACATTGACAACCGAACAGAGAACCTGTCCCTTACGACACAGATTCAGGTCATTCAGGGGAACGGAATTGACGGAAAGAAGAAGATCTGACCTGGAAAAAACCTCCTGCCTGGAAAATGAAGGAACTTCAACTTTTAAATATTCCTCATCAGCCGAAAAGGCATTAATACCGGCATTTTTTTCTATAATTACTTCAGATCCAAGTTTTTTTAGGAGAGATGCTTCGCCCGGGAGCATTGCTACTCTTTTTTCACCGGCTGACTCCCTGAGTATCCCTGTAATCATATTTACTGGATTAATTTCTGCTCCAATATAATAAACTTAAACATAAAATGATGCTGATTTATTAAGGGACAGTGGTTTTTTAACTGCCGGGTCATCAGTCAAGATCATATCCGATCAGGCGGGTTAAGCCATCCAGGCTGATTTTCAGCAGGATTCCCGGGTCACCCGGATTGCTCTTTCCTGCAGGCTTTACTTTAATATCCGGCTGAATACCCTGGTATGGAGAAACAACAGTGATGAATCTGATATTCTGATTCCTTTTTTCCTTTCTGACACTGTAACAAAATGCCGGCCGTTTTTCCTTCTCACCATAAATAAAAGAAACCTGACCGTCTTCCTCAATCATTTTCATCTTTTTCCTGAGCATAGCCTGAACCCCGACATTCCAGCCTTCCACGAAATCTGATCTGACAAGGAACTTATCATGGTCAAAAACAGCCCTGCCCGGGGCGAGCTGAAAATGCAGGTCTATATCACCCGTTACCTCTCCAATGGCTTCATCCACAATAATAAAAAACTTCTTCTCCACAAACATGACTGCCCGGCGGTGAATCAGATCCGGATAACTTTTATTCTCCACCACAAGCACATCGAGTTTTTCCCCCGGTTTCCACAACAACAGCTTAGGAGCATAATCCGAATCAGCCCCGTTGAGTGTCAGGGTCTGATGCACTTTCGTCTGCCGGAACCATTGTCTGCCTTCAGGATCCCCGCTGTAAATATAGCTTCCCGCATCAGGCATCAGATGCCGGCCTCCTGCATACAATTCAAAGGTACCATTGTCCGGATGACAGTGACCGCCGCCATCCAGGCCGCATTTCAACACAAGACACAGCGCATCTTTATTCCAGTCACTGCGCATGGAATAAAAACCGCTTAAGGGCATGGCCCAGGCTGTTGAATCCGGAATGACCCCTTCCCTGCCCTCAGAAGCAACATACAGGAAATCTTTTCTTCCGAACATTTCCGCCCATTTCCGGATCTTACTGTAGTACATTCCCGGTTTACCGGCCCAGGAATCACCGAACTGCGTTGAGGAACCATCCGGAAATGTCATCTTCACCGGAACCTCACACATTTTCCCGATTATCCTGAGGTAATTTTCGGGAAATGCATCGTCAAATCCGTTCATGACTGCAAGATTCATTGTCCTCAGAAACCAGTCAATACAACTTACGTGATAACCCATTGCAAGCTCACGCTGATAACCGTCGGGGTACACCTGCAGGGTTATTTCACTTTTCAAGCGTCCGAAGGCTTCTTCACGCCATATCCCCGATTCCCGGAATTCAGGAAAGAAAATGGCTGTAAAAGCCAGTCCTTCGGCTTCCATAAGTGCCCAGTTGCTTTTACTTCTGTACTGTGTCATCAGATAAGCAGCATGATCATACATACTGTTAAGGAAAGCCACCAGTACTTCCGCATTGAAATGAGGTGAATCAATAAAATACTGGAAAAGACCGGTCCGGGAATAAGCCCTTATTCCCGCTTCAATGGATCTCCAGGCATAATCATGGGCACTGTCATTGGGATTCTTTTTTGTCCAGTCAATGAACTGGCTGCACCATTCCCCTGCATATTTTTCATCACCTGTTGCCCGGTAAACCCTGGCCATGGAATCCCAGAAATACATTCTGTTCAGCTGCCAGACCCATTCATTATCCGGCACGGGACTCGTAGCCCAGTCTATGTCATCACCGCAGAACACCGGAGGATAAGAAGGCTGCCCTATAAAAACGTGCTCCATTGCATTGCCTGCTATCCGGAAATCAGCTTCGGATACTGTATTATCCCGGCTTTCACTTTCCCTGTGACGGCTGACAGGATGTCTGACCGATGAGCGTGACTTATAGTATTTAAGCAATTCTTCGGCAACAATTGCCGGATTTCCATATGATGCCCTTACTCTGCCAAGTTCCGGTCTGTCGAGATCCAGCCGAGAAAGAAGATTGTACAGATCAACCGATCTTATCCTGTTTTCAGGAATATCAGCGGAAAACAAAAGCGGGACTGACAGCTGCAGTAAAAACAATAACAAGGATATTTTCTTCTTCATAATACCTGTTGTATTGATCCCGGGTTACTGATTGGCAAAAAAACTGTCAAGCCAGAAATTATATTCCTCATTCCTCAGATGAAGGCGTTTTTGTCCTCCCCAGCCATGCCTTCCGTCAGGATAAAGCATAAAGCGGAACTCCTTCCCCTCATCCTGCAATTTGGAAATAAGCTGTATGGTATTCTGCATATGGACATTATCATCCATGTCGCCGTGTGTCATATAAAGCTTTCCCCTGTAATTTGCTGCCCAGGTAAGTGCCGAGCCCTGCCTGTAGCCTTCCGGATTATCCCCGGGGGTATCCATAAACCTTTCCGTATAAATATTGTCATAAAGTCTCCAGTCGGTCACTGAAGATCCTGCAAAGCCATGAGTCCAGTAATCCGCCCCTTTGGTAAGGGCCATACAGGTCATGTATCCGCCGTATGAACTTCCTGTAATTCCGATTCTTGCAGGATCAACAAATGGTTTTGTTCTCAGCCATTTTACCGCATCGGCATAATCGAGTAACTCCCACTCGCCAAGGGAACGGTAAAGGTAGTCCAGACCCTTCCAGCCGAACTGTCCCGAGCCCCTGTGATCCACCGTGAATGTGATGATCCCGTTTTGTGCATACCATGACGGATCATTTCCCTGCCACCTGTTATATACATTCCTGGAATCCGGTCCGCCATAAATTGTAAACACCACCGGATACTTTTCCGAAGGGTCAAAATTAAGCGGATAGGTTATAATAGCCGGCATGTTGAACAGGCCGTCCGAAGTCGGAATTCTGATCATTTCCGAACGGGAATTTTTTCCGGGATCAAAGGAAGGCTTCCCATGTCTGTGTATTTCCCTTATCACCCTTCCCCTTCTGTTGTATGCGATTATTGACCCGGGATCTGAAAGACTGTTCCAGGTATCGATATAATAAGTTCCCTTTGGCGAGATACTGATATTATGACTGCCTTCCCCCTCTGTCAGTCTGACAAGATCCTTTCCGTCAAGACCAACTCTCCAGGCATGGTTATCAGTTGACTCCGGACCTGTTGCAGTGAAATAGACGGTTTTCTGATCCTCATCAACACGTAAAACTGAACTAATCCTGAAGTCAAAATCAGTGAGCTGTGCCTTCAGCATGCCATCCCATCCGTAAAAACACAGGTTCTCCCAGTCATTTCCAGAACTTCTGATAATGAAACCTGTACCATTTTTCATCACGTATATGTCTTCCCTGAATTCAACCCAGGTTCTCCTCGATTCATTATAGATCTGCTGAAAGTCGCCCGTGGCAGGATCAGCAAGTATTATCCTGAGATCATTCTGGTCGCGGTTGAGTATCTGAACGGCCAGTTTCCTGCTGTCGGGTGTCCAGAATGGCCAGGCAATATACTGATCCACGGAATAGTCAGTCTTAAGCCATGTCGTTTCTGAAGTAGCTATGTCTGCAATTCCCATCCTGACCTTTGGATTGGGATCACCGGCCTTCGGGTAAGGCACCTGCTCAAGAGTTCCGTGAATGCCATCAGGCTCATCGAGCCTGTTGAGTGTAAAAACAGGAACATCACTCTCGTCGGTTCTCAGATATGCTATCCTTGATCCGTCCGGAGACCACCAGAATGCTGCATAACGGCTTGCCCTGCCAAGTATTTCTTCCATATAGACCCATGATGCATATCCGTTATAAATGCAATCTGAAGCATCATGAGTCAGTCTGATTTCTTTATAATTCACAAGATCATATACATACAGATCCCTGTTGCGGGTATATGCAATTTTACTTCCGTCATCACAATATCTCACATTCACCTCCGGGGCATTGTCACTTGTTAACCTGCGGAATTCCCTGTCGCCTTTCCTGAAATAAAACAGATCATTGTCAATGATTCTTATCAGGCTGGAATTATCGGGACTGACAATATCATCCGGTTCAGGCTGTATCCCGGCAGGAAGGGATTTTTCAAGAAGATCCCGCTTTGTTTCGGGCAGGCTGATCACGCTGCCTTTACCATTCCGGATATCAACACTTTGAATTACTGCCTTCCTGTCAGAATCAAAAGTTCTGAAAAGGTAATGACTGTCATCAAGCCATCCGGTAACTGCAATCTGGTTCTGATTCCACCCGGGCATCTGTGCTGCAAGCTGACCGACGGAAACAATGAAGAAAATCTGAATAAGAATAAATATTCCTTTCAGGAAATTACTTTTCATGTTTTAAAATTTATAAGTTTCAAGTAATGGTTTAATCCTTGTAAAATTAAAAATTAAGAAGTGGCACTTTATTATTTCCCACAGCTTTCAAACATAATATTTTTGCATTAATTTCGCTGCACAAATTAACCTGACTTTGATGATCCGGAAAATTCCCGTCTTATCAGTCCTGACCCTGCTGATTGCCCGGGGTCTCAGCAGCAACAATCCGGGAATTACGAATCCGGGTTTTGGAATTTCAAAGCCATTGCCGAAGACACAGAAGCACAGATGAAAAAACATTTATATTTAAAAACAGAATAAATTATTGTTATTTTTATAACAATGTTATTTTTATAACAATAAAATCATTATTTTTGTGCGCGATAATTTCAGGTATATATATAGAAATATTATAAAAAGCAATAAACCAAGTAATTATGCCAAAATTTAATTCCCCTGCCGAATTAAGTAAGCACAAGAAGGAAGTCCGTGAAAGACTTTACGGACAGAAAAAAATTCGGATCCGGGTTCACATGGGAACAAGCGGACTTGCATCCGGAGCAAAAACCATTTATGAGTTTTTCAGGGAAGAACTTGAAAAGCGGAATATTGAAGCAGCTGTAATTAATGCAGGTGACATGGGATACAGTTTTGCTGAACCTACCGTTGAGGTCCGGCTTCCGGACAGGGAAGCAGTAGTTTTCGGAAATGTTGACAAGATCAGGGCAGATGAGATCATTGAAAAATATATCAAGAACGGAGAGTATACAGACGGAATCCTTCCTGCTAATTACCGTTCGATTTAATAAAATCACCCACAGAGGAAAACCATGACAAAAGAGAGAATACAGATTATGGTATGCGGAGGAACCGGATGCACAAGCGATCAGGGGGATGCATTACTCGATAATTTAAAACTTGAACTTGAGGCAAATGCCCTCGAAAATGATGTTACCGTTGTAAAAACCGGCTGCCTGGGTCTTTGCAGCATGGGTCCAAATATCAAAATAATGCCCGGCAATATCATTTACACCGGTGTTAAGCCTGATGATGCACGGGATATTGTAAGCGAGCACATCATGAAGGGGAGAAAAGTTGAAAGACTTTTATTCACCGATCCTGATTCAGAAAAAATGCTCAGCACGGAAAAGGAATTATCACCTTTCCGCAAGCAGTTGAGGTTGGTTCTGAGGAACTGCGGCATAATAGATCCTGAAAACATTGATGATGCAATTGCACATGACGCTTATGAAGCTCTCGGAGTGGTTCTTTCAAAAATGAAACCCCTCGATGTCATCAAAACAGTCAAGGATTCAGGACTGAGGGGCCGTGGTGGAGGAGGATTTCCCACCGGTATGAAATGGGAAATTGCTTTTAACAACAAGTCGGATGAAAAATATGTAGTCTGTAATGCCGACGAAGGTGACCCAGGGGCTTTCATGGACCGTTCCATTCTGGAAGGCGATCCGCATGCTGTACTTGAAGCAATGGCTATTTGCGGATATGCAATTGAAGCTGACAGGGGTCTGATCTATATACGCGCAGAATATCCCCTGGCAGTAGCCCGGCTGAACACTGCCCTCAGACAGGCAAGGGAATACGGACTGCTCGGCAGGAATATTTTGGGCAGCAACTTCAGTTTCGACATCGAAATAAAATATGGTGCAGGAGCATTCGTGTGCGGTGAGGAAACCGCCCTCATCCACTCCATGGAAGGCGACCGCGGCGAACCAACCGTAAAACCGCCTTTCCCGGCTGTATCAGGCTTCAGAAACCAGCCCACGATTGTCAATAATGTAGAGACTCTTGCCTGCATATCACCGATAATTCTGAAAGGTGCGGAATGGTTCAGCAGCATTGGAACCGAAAAATCCAAAGGAACAAAAGTCTTTGCCCTGGCAGGGAAAATAAATAATGTAGGACTTATTGAAGTCCCGATGGGAACCACCCTTCGTGAAGTGATAAATGAAATCGGGGGTGGCATCAGAAACGGAAAGAAGTTCAAGGCTGCCCAGACAGGAGGTCCTTCCGGAGGATGTCTGACTGAAAAACATCTGGATACTCCGATAGATTTTGACAACCTCATAGCAGCGGGATCAATGATGGGATCGGGAGGACTTATTGTTATGGACGAGGATGACTGCATGGTTTCGGTTGCAAAATTTTTCCTGGAATTTACAGTGGAGGAATCCTGTGGTAAATGTGCGCCCTGCCGCATAGGAAACAAGAGGATGCATGAACTTCTCGAACATATAACAAAGGGCAAAGGAGTGCCTGCCGATCTGGAACGACTGAAAAACATGTGTCATGTAATTAAGGACACTTCTCTGTGCGGCCTTGGTCAGAGTTCTCCGAATCCGGTTCTTTCCACTCTTGAGAATTTCCAGGATGAATATGAAGCTCATGTCACCGTAAAGAAATGTCCGGCCGGAAAATGTAAAGATCTGATGGAATACTTTATTATTGCCGCCAATTGCGTTGGTTGCACTGCATGTGCAAGGGTCTGCCCGGTTGGTGCAATAAGCGGGGAGCGCAAAGAACCTCATGTTATCAATCCGGAAATATGCATAAAATGCGGTGCATGTATGGAAAAATGCAAGTTTGATGCAATTATTATTCAGTAAAAAAAGAATTGTCGGAAATGGAAACAGTAAAGCTCACTATAGATAATAAAACGATTGAAGTCCCGAAAGGAACAACCATAAATAAAGCAGCCAGAAATCTTGGAATTGAAATTCCGGTTCTCTGTTACATGAGGCTTGATGATCTCAATATCGAAAATAAACCTGCAGGATGCAGGATCTGCGTTGTTGAGGTTGAAGGCAGAAGAAACCTTGCCCCTTCATGTGCCACCAATTGTGAAGAAGGCATGGTTGTCAGGACACATACCACAAGAGTTCTCAATGCACGTCGCACAGTAATGGAATTCATCCTTTCTGATCATCCGAAAGATTGCCTTGTCTGCGCAAAATCGGGGAACTGTGAACTTCAGGCAATGGCACATCATCTGGGAATCAGGGAAATACCCGGGGAGGAAATAGCTGAAATGTCAACATACCGCAAAGACACATCTCCTTCAATAATCAGGGATCTCGACAAATGCATAATGTGCCGCCGCTGTGAAATGATGTGTAATACTGTCCAGACAGTTGGCGCACTTTCAGCAGTAAACAGAGGATTTATGGCAACCGTTGCACCTGCATTCGAACAGAACCTGGAACATTCCACATGTACCTACTGCGGTCAGTGTGTTGCGGTCTGCCCGACGGGAGCTCTTACCGAAGTGGATCATACAGCAGAGGTACTGCGGGCTCTCGCCGATCCGACAAAAACAGTCATCGTTCAGACAGCACCTGCCGTTCGTGCGGCACTCGGAGAATTATTCGGGATGGAACCCGGGACTCTGGTTACCGGGAAAATGGTCACGGCGCTCAGAGCCCTCGGTTTCGATTACATATTCGATACTGACTTTGCAGC
The DNA here is from genome assembly GCA_964522415.1 of uncultured Rikenellaceae bacterium. Classification (GTDB taxonomy): domain Bacteria; phylum Bacteroidota; class Bacteroidia; order Bacteroidales; family VadinHA17; genus LD21. Next base: position 60,264 of record CAZFVQ010000010.1, read on the forward strand.
TGACCTTACAATAATGGAAGAAGGCACGGAATTCCTGGACAGACTTCAAAGGCATCTCAACGGAGACAAGAGTGCCAAACTGCCGATCATGACGTCCTGCTGCCCCGGATGGGTAAATTTCTTTGAAGAATATTTCCCGGATCTCATGGATATACCATCAACAGCAAAATCTCCGGCCCAGATGTTTGGGGCCGTTGCAAAAACTTATTTTGCCGATAAAATCAAGATAGACAGGAAAGACCTTGTTGTTGTTTCAATAATGCCCTGTCTTGCAAAAAAATATGAATGCCAGAGAGAGGAATTCTCGGTTAACGGTAACCAGGATGTCGATTTTTCAATTTCAACCAGAGAACTTGCAGCCTTTATCAAACTGGCCAATATTGATCTGAATAATCTTGAAGACAGTGAGTTTGATACTCCTCTTGGTGAATCAACGGGAGCAGGAGTTATTTTCGGCAATACCGGGGGAGTCATTGAAGCTGCATGCAGAACAGCCTACGAATTATATACGGGTAAAAAACTTGACAGGATAGATTTCACGGAACTAAGAGGCCTGGAAGGAGTACGTTCAGCCACAATCGACTTCGACGGACTTCCGTTGAAAATAGGGGTGGCTCACGGACTGGGAAATGCAAGAAAGCTCCTTGATGAAATAAAATCAGGAAATTCACAGTTTCATGCCATAGAAGTTATGGCATGCCCGGGAGGATGTATTGCAGGAGGAGGCCAGCCTCCGCATCATGGAAATTCCGACATTATAAAAGCCAGGGCTGCGGCAATATACAGGGAAGACAAAAACAAGCCGCTGAGAAAATCACACGAAAATCCGTACATTATAAAGCTATATGATGAATTCCTCGGAAAACCGAACAGTGAGAAAGCTCACCATCTGCTTCATACAAGATATTTCGACAAGAAAAAAAGAATAGTAGTAAAACATTAAGCCAGTTATTTGATCCATCATAAATCTTATCGTCATGTCAAGCATCAAAATAGAATTAAGACAGGAAGATGTAAACAAAATAAAGGAGATATGTACTTCATTCGGAAATGATCCCCGGGAACTTATCAATGTCCTGCATAAGTGTCAGGAACATTTCGGATACCTCCCCGCTGAAATTCAGGAAGTTATTTCTGACGAGCTTGAAGTTCCGGTAGCCAAGATCTACGGAGTAGTAACCTTCTATTCCTTTTTCACCATGACCCCCAGAGGCAAGCATCCCATTAGTATCTGCATGGGAACTGCCTGCTATGTCAGGGGAGCCGAAACAGTACTTGAAGAATTCAGGAAAGAACTTGGCCTGCAAGTGGGACAAACAACGAAAGACGGAAAATTCTCGCTTTCAAGTCTGCGATGCGTAGGAGCCTGCGGACTTGCACCGGTGGTAATGATAGGTGACAAAACCTATGGCCGCGTAGCACCCGATGACGTACGCAACATACTGAAAGAATACGAATAATCCGGGATTCGTATTTGCGGCCTGATTGTTGCAGTATCAATCATGACAATATCCCTGTGATATCTTGTCATGATTTATTTTTTACCACGGATACTGATGGACATCATAAAAACCATAATGCAGCACAAACAGGTTTGCACTTTCGCCTCACGAAAGAAAATCAAGCAAAGTCTTGATATCCTGTCTGAAATGCTTAATAATGCTGCCTCAGGATATCTGCGGGATGAGTATGACAACCTGGTCATGACCTACAGGAATATGCTTTCCTATACCATCGAAGGAATCAGGGATCCGGAAAGGAATAAAATATATCTGAAACTTATTCAGTCAATCCTCAAGCTTTCCGACCGGGTCAGACAAGACATATTGTCACATAATTCCGGATGGAACACATACTGGCTCAAGCAACAGGCTGAAAGGGAACAGAAACTTTCAGGCAAAACGATTGTCGAGACAGTTGATGACCTGATGTTCAAATCGGAACTTGACGAATGGCTCAGACTCAGCAGCGAAATAAATCCTGATCCCGAATCAGATATCGCAATAATACACAAAAAGCTTATAAAAAATATTTTCAATCACCTGTGGCTTGCCGATTATTATGGAGAAGCCGAAGAAAGCCTGATCAACATCATACTTAATTCCGGGAAATTCAGGTGGTATGAATCGAGTATTTTCATTACCGCCATAACACTCAGCTCCTTAAGAACATGGCAGACTGAAAAGCTTCTCTGGCTGGCAAGGATTTACAGATCCGGACAGGAACAGGTGATGGAAAGAGCATTGTCGGGTCTTCTGCTGAATCTGCACTATCATAACGACAGAGTAATGCTCTATCCTGAAGTCACAGAAACAATTCAAAACCTGACAAATCTGCCGGGATTCAGGGAGCACTGCAGGCTGATTGTCCTTCAGATAATCAGGTCACGCGAAACAGAAAGACTGAGTCGCCGCCTGCATGATGAAATACTGCCCCAGGTAGCCAAACTCCGGCCCGGGATAGAGGAAAAACTTGATCTCAACAATATCCTTCCAGGCGATAAGAATGAGGGAAAGAATCCCGACTGGTCAGCTGTATTCAGCGATGCGGATGAAATATACAAGACCATGGAAGAGCTTACCAACCTTCAAATGGAAGGAGCAGATGTTTACATGTCGGCTTTTGCCAATTTGAAGAATTTCGATTTTTTTCGGGACATCCAGAACTGGTTTATGCCATTTCATCCTGATCATGAAGTGGTTGAGGAAATTTTCCGGGATGATATCCTTGGTCAGGGTACAAATGAACTGGCCGAAGCAATGTACAAAACACCTTTTATCTGCAATTCAGACAAGTTCTCACTCATCCTGAATCTCAAATTCCTTCCGGCAACCCAGAAAAATATGATGCTCAAGGTATTCAGAATGGAATTTGAGGGACTTCAGCAATTTAATGAAGATGATTTCCTGACTGACCCCAACAGGAGTTTTCGGATCAACATGACTCAGTACCTTCAGGATATTTACAGATTCTTCAAACTGTCACCGTATAAAAAAGAATTTGAAGATATTTTTACCGGGAAGCTGGATATTTATAATTCTCATTTTTTCCGCCTTTCCTGTGATACTAAAGAAGTGGAAGCCGGTCTGGCGGATTATTTTTTCAATAAGGATTTTTATGAAGACGCTCTTATTCTTTACCTTAGAAGGTTAGAAACCAAATCCGATGATGCACAGCTTTATGAAAAAACAGCCTATTGCTATCAGGAAAACGGAAACTACAGGGAAGCCCTCAGATATTATAAAAAAGCGGAGCTCATTGACAGGAAGGCATGGACCCTCAAAAAAACAGGATTGTGTCTGAGACGTCTGAATAAAAATGAAGAAGCACTGGAATATTATATTCAGGCTGGTGATATGGAACCTGAGAATCTGCATACGACAATGATGATTGGCCATTGTTACCTTGATCTCAGGCAATATGAAAATGCCCTGAATTATTATTTCAGGATTGAGTACGAGGATCCGGGCAATCTGAAAATCCTGCGGCCGATTGCATACTGTTACCTTGCCCTGGGCCGCTTTGAGGAATCAGAAAAATACTATGAACTTCTTTCTGCCGGAAAGCTTAATGCCCATGACCTAATCAATATGGGGCATCTTGCCCTCGCCAGGGGCAGAAAGAAGGAAGCAATTGAACTTTACAGAAGAAGTATCCTGAGCGGCGAAATAAGCAAGAAAAAGTTCATTGCAATTTTCTCAGAAGATCAGAACCAGCTGATCTCATTGGGCGTCAATGCTGACGACCTTCCTATTCTACTTGATTATCTGCTACTTATTCTTGAATGATGATTCGGGATCCTAAGAAGGGGCAACAGCTTTTCCCTCCTGGGAAAACTGCCGGTTTCCTGGAAGGATCCGGCCGGAATCATCGAACTGCCTGCCTCTTCTTTCACCCGCTCCTGAGTCCTGATACCGGACAGAATCATGCCTGTGCTTTCTCCTGGCATCTCTGATCATTTTTTCCCGCCTTTCATCCATCTCCCTTAACCTGGAAATCTGTTCCTTTGTAAGTTTTGAATCTATCTCCTTCCGGAAGGCCCTCATGTTGGAATCTGCCTCTTTCCAGAAGTATTCCTGAAGTTCCCTGTTTATTTTGTTGTATTTGTCGAGAACCTTGTCCAGTTCTGTTTTCTGCTTCTCATCAGGCTGTACAATCTTGTAAAACCCTTCTCTGAATTTTTCATCTGAAAAATAGAACCTCACCGGTTGAAGCCTGTTCAGTCTCAGTTGTGCCGAAGTAAGCATGCCCAGTACAAAGCCTATGACGAGAGTCAGAACAACGAGAATTATCGGTTTTGCTTTCATATTTTCGGAATTAATTACCCGTAAGCAGGTATACAATACTTTCACCATAGGTATCTGTGATACCCAGGAATGAATTTATCGAAAGCGAACCCTCCATAATGAAAATCGAAATAAGAAGCAGTATAATGGCGGCTACTCCCGTAAATGCGATCCTGTAAAATACCGAACTCAGACTTGTTACAAAGTCCGGCTCGACTGGAATCACCCTGCCCTGACCGAATAATTTTTCTGACAGTCTGGCTGCAAAATCATTCCCGAAATCATATGATACTCCCGCATCTTCCAGCTGCCTGGCAATGTCTGCCGCATCAGCTCCGGGATCCAGAGACCTGATCATCAGTTGTTTTATATCCGGACGTTTCATAATATCTATAATTTTTCAATGATTTTTTTCATTTGTTCCTGTGCCCTGGAAAGCCTTGACAAAACCGTTCCTACCGGAAGTTCAAGTATTTCTGCTGTTTCCCTGGTGGAATACCCCTGAAGCATCCTCATCGTCACAACAATTCTGAATTTCGGATCAAGATTTTTCAGGGCTTTGTTTACAATTTCTCCTGCTTCACGCCTTCCCTCACAACTTCCATCTGGAATATCTATTTCATACATTTCGTCATTGCCCTTTTGTATGAACAGGGAAAAGAACCTTTTCCTTCTTTTTATCTCATTCAGTGTAAGGTTAACCGCAATTCTCTGTATGTAGGTTGCCAGTTTTGATTCCCCCCTGAATTCACCAAGAGAATGATAAAGCTTTACAAATACTTCCTGACCAATGTCTTCTGCATATATCGTATCTCCAAGCATGCCTTTGATTGTACGTGCAACCATTTTGCGGTACCTGTTAACAATTTCCCCGAATGCAAGCTCGTCATTCCCGAGAACAGCCTTTATAAGTTCGGTCTCGTCAGCCTTGCTGTACGGTACTTTCATTGTTATCCTTTTAATAGACAATATTGAAGGGAAAAATATTCCCGATTGTTAATTTTTATTAACATAAAAATGCTGACCGGCTGATAATCATGAATTCATCACTATTTCCGGTATACCGGTTCACCGGTTTCCGGAATTATTTCATAATCAGTTGTGTATTTTACCCTGTAAAGTTTATAGTTTTCGAATCCGTCATCCGTGCTTTTCCTTCTGAAATCAAATTCCGTCTGAAGAAGATCGGGATTATGCATCCAGGGATTCGAAAGGAAATCCCTGCCGTGTATGGCCAGTCCGCTCAGGAAATAATAGGTAAGGTCATAACCGATCCATGCATAGCTCATTTCAGATGGTTCAGTCAGAAATTTTCTTCTGAACTCCGTAGTGAATCTCATTACATCTGCTTCTGAATAATCTATCCAGAAAGGAGAAAAAACAAGTACTCCAAGTTCAAAAATGAATTTGGGATCAAGGTTTTCAATTCCTCTCATTGAGGGATACCCAAGGATTCTGACAGGATATTTTTTTGACAGTGAATGTATTTCCTGCAGGGATTCACTTACCACGGGATCATCTTCCGAGGCAATAATAATCAGGTTTTCCGACCTGGCGGAAAGTGCATTCTCCAGTCTTTTTACCGAGTCGCTGTTAAAGGCGGATCTGCTGTAAAAAGTCAATTCCCTGAATCTGATTTCACTCCTGGGGATTCTGCTGCTCAGTTCAGATATTATCTTTTGCCTGAAGCGAATGACATCCGTGTCATTCCTTGCAGTATCCGCATGAATGAATATAAAATTATTAAGATAATAGTCGCTTGCTTCCTTTGCTATCGCATCCTGTGCAACCTCCAGGGATGCATTTGCCATAAAGAGCAGGGGATTATTGACCAGCGCAGAATTATTCATAAGTCTGACGGGTGACACTACCGGAATATTTATTTTACGGGCATATTCTGACACGATTGCCAGATTCCGCGAATAAACCGGGCCGATTATCAGGTCCATTCCTGCAAGCTGACCCCGGTTTATCAGTCTTGTCACTTCAACAGTATCACTTTTGATATCAAATGCATGAAGATTAATATTCAAACCAAGGGAACGAAGGGTATCAACTGCCAGCAGAATCCCCTGGTACATTTCAACAAAACCGGCACTCCGGTAGTATATCCAGTCTTCAAGCCTCTTCACCGGCCGGTAAGTAACCTTACCCTTAACATACTTTGAGGAATCGATTTCCATTCTGATGGCATTCTCTGCAAGATAGAAAGGCAGAAGAACAGCAATATTGAAGGTGCCCGCCAGATTGCTTACCTCCGTATACCCCTCCGGTTTCCCGTAAACGATGACAGTATCCGCCGGCTCAACACCAGTAACATCCGCGGCAGGCTGCTCAAGCTCCGCTATCTGAAATTTTATCCTTCCCGACTCTGGTATTCTGAGATAATCTCCAACCTGGGGGAATTTGACATTCCGGTTTTCACGCCTCAGTTCCCTGAGTGTAACACCGTACTTTTCAGCTATTGATGCAAGAGATTCTCCTGCTTCAACCTTATGAAACATATATCTGCTGTCCTGTACCATCCTGCTGTCCTGTACCATCCTGCTGTCCTGCATCTTTTCAGCTTCCCCGGGTGCCCGGTTGTCCCGGATCATTTTGGTATCCTGTGGCGTTCCGGCATCTTTTAGCGGCTGTGTTTCCCCGCCGGTCATGACCTTCCTTTTCGGAACAGCTATTTCAGAATAGACCGGGAGCCTTGAAATGTCGATACCCGGATTTGCTGCCAGTATATCCTCTTCAGTAACATCATATAATTTTGACAATGAATAAACAGTCTGGCCCGGTTGAATCCTGTGATAATGAAATGCCGATTCATTCCTTGGCAGAACCGGCTGGTCACCGGGTAGCGGGGATTCCGGGGCAGCTTCCCTCACCGGGATCTTCAGCAACTGTCCTTCCCTGAGGCCGGCGGCTGCAGATGGATTTTCCAGATTGAGTTCCTCCAGGGTGACATTGTAAGCCTTTGATATGGAATATGCAGTTTCTCCTTTCTTAATCAGGTGGATATAATACTGGGTTCCGGATATTATCACTTTATCCTTCGATCTCTCAATTATCATCTGTGCAAAAATATCTGCAGAAGCAAGAAAAAGGATAACAATGATTGTTGTCAGATATAATCTAAAATGTACTTTAAGATTCATTATGAGATAATTATTCATTATGATATCACTGTAAAGTTAGCAGATAATTCAAAACCCTTGTTAAAAACCGCCTGCAGTATCATGCCTTGTGATTTATATTTCCTTTTCTGTATTGTCGTTTTCTTCTTCTTCATAAGCTTTTACAATCCGCCTGACAAGTTTATGACGCACGATATCCCTTTCATCAAATTTTATTACTGACACACCTTCAATTCCCTTCAGTATCCTTATTGCCTGAAGAAGTCCCGACTCACCCTTTTTCGGAAGATCGATCTGGGTTGTATCACCGGTCAGTATGAATTTTGAATTTACTCCCATCCTGGTCAGAAACATTTTCAACTGACTGACGGTGGCATTCTGGGCTTCATCCAGAATAACAAATGCGCTTTCAAGTGTTCTGCCGCGCATGAATGCCAGGGGAGCTATCTGAACAGTACCGTCTTCAAGCCAGGTCTCCAGTTTCCTGAACGGAATCATGTCATGAAGGGCATCATACAAGGGCTGTAGATAGGGATCCAGCTTTTCCTTCATGTCACCCGGGAGAAATCCCAGCCTCTCTCCCGCTTCCACAGCCGGCCGCGTAAGTATAATCTTTTTTACCTCCTTCTCCTTGAGTGCCCTTACAGCCAGAGCAATTGAAGTATATGTCTTTCCTGTGCCTGCCGGCCCTTCAGCAATGATCAGATCGTTATTAGCATAATCGTTCACAAGCAACAGCTGATTCACAGTCCGTACCCTAACAGGCTTTCCGCTGGTGCCAAAAACCAGAACCTTTTCAAAATCACCGCTTGCCGCACTTTTCATATACCCGGAATCCGTCAGGTATTTTTCAAGATCCTGTTCTTCAATACGATTGTATTTACGGTAGTAGTCAAGTAATTCATTGAATCTCGCAGCAAACAGCATTATTTCTGACTCTTCACCAAGGCATTTTATTTCATTTCCCCTGGACAGAATTTTAATTTTAGGAAAAAATGTCCGGATCTTGTCAAGCAATAAATTGTTGGTGCCAAAAAAAACGACCGGATCAATATCTTCAAGAAAAATTACTATTTCCGTCATTAATTATAATCTTTCATTTTCAATGGGCAATAAGTAATTATCAACTGCCGGCTCAGGGTAAAGTTCATAAATAATCATCACGGTGCCGATACAAAGTAAGTTTATTTTTCCATAGAAGCTTATCTTTGTTTTAAGTTTTTTGGATATGCCGCTTGTTACTCTTACCACTGAATGGAAATCTGATGATATCTATACCGGAATCATAAAGGGAAAGTTATCAAGCCTGTGCCCGGGTGTGATCATTATCGAAAACGCCGCCGGGATAGCGGCATTTGACATATTGCATGCTGCCTTTGTCGTCAGGAACACATATCTCAATTATCCGGGGGGCTCCGTTCACATAATATGCGTCCATTCCGAATCTGTAAACAAACAGGATCATCTCATAGTCAGAGCAAAGAATCATTTCTTCATCGGAACTGACAATGGGATTTTCAGTCTTATTCTCAACGGAGAACCTGATGAGATTATAAAAATAGATCACGACGAGGGTTCAGATGAACTGGATATTTTTTCAAAAACAGCTTCCGCCCTTCTGTCGGGCAGAAATCCTTCCGAACTTGGAAAGCCTGCAGGGGAACTGACTGAACGCGTACCTCTCAGGGCTACAATTGAAAGTAATACCATTACCGGAAGTATTATCTTCATCGATTCCTATGGGAATGCCATATCGAACATTACCAGGGAGGTATTCCTCAGGATTTTTGAAAAAAACAATTACCGCATCCTGGTACAGAGCAATAAGAATTATACCGAACAGATTGTCAAAAAATACAGTGATGTGGCTGTCGGAGATCTTCTTACAAGATTCAATTCCCTCGGTCTTCTGGAAATAGCAATAAACGGAGCAAACATCTCGGAACTGTTAAGTCTTGCCATTGGAAGCGTGGTCAGAATAGAAAAGACCAATAAAACCACGTCTCCCGGCCATCTTTTTTAAAATACTGCAATTATGAACGACAAAAAAAATACTGTGAAGGAGTTTGAAAGACTCATGGATATAATGGACAAATTAAGAAAGGCATGTCCCTGGGATATGAAGCAGACCAACGATACTCTTCGCAAACTGACCATAGAAGAAACCTACGAGCTGGCAGATGCCATTATTTCCGCTGACAATGACGGAATAAGGAATGAGCTTGGAGACCTGATGCTTCATATCGTGTTTTATGCAAAAATAGGTTCCGAAAAAGCTGCCTTCAGCATGGAGGATGTTCTCAGGGGCATCAATGAGAAACTTATTTACAGGCATCCCCATGTTTTCAGCGAGGTTAGGGTTTCGGGGGCTGATGAGGTTGAGAAAAACTGGGAACATCTGAAGATAAGGGAAAACAACGGATACAAACCGGTTCTTTCAGGCGTTCCGCCTTCCCTCCCGTCAATGGTAAAAGCCAACAGGATCCAGGAGAAAGTCAGGGGAGTGGGATTCGACTGGGAAAAGCCTGAACAGATCTGGGATAAAGTACTGGAGGAAATATCAGAGTTGAAAGATGAAATTGAAAAATATGACAGGGAGAAAATTGAATCAGAGATCGGGGATGTCATTTTTTCTGTAATCAATGCTTCCCGGCTGTACGGTATTGATCCGGAGGCAGCACTTGAAAAAACAAACAGAAAATTCATAAAAAGGTTCAATTATCTCGAGAAGGAAACTATTTCCAGGGGGAAATCACTGCATGACATGAGTCCCGGCGAGATGAACGAGATATGGGAAAGGGCCAAACAGAATGACTGATCCCGGAATAATCACCGGGGCATAGTGAAAATATCAGGAATTTAAGGAGGAATTATCCTTCGATGCAAATATATAGCTGAGAAGCTGGTAAATTATTTTTGCTGCAACAAAATCAGCTGCCTTATTCAGGGGTGAAGGGCATAATTCAACCACATCAAAACCAACTATATTTCTTTTAAGTGCCACTTCCCTCAGAAAATGCATCAGCTGATAGTAGTCCGGTCCGCCTGGTTCAGGAGTACCGGTAGACGGCATGATTGAAGGATCCAGTACATCCAGGTCAATTGTGATATAGACATTTTGGGAAAGAAGACCGAGTGCCTTGCCGTATAATTTCCTGTCGGCATACAATTCATGAGCAGGAAAGATCCTGTTCAGATCGGCATAGGGAAGCTCCTCTGCCGACATGCTCCGGATTCCGACCTGCACAACGGGAACCGATTCCCTGATCCTGGCCATGACACAGGCATGATTATAGGGTGATCCCTGATATGTCTGCCTCAAATCTGCATGAGCATCAAGCTGAAGAACCGTCAGATTCTGATAATAACCGGCAAAGGCCTTCACTGATCCAATACTTACTGTGTGATTGCCGCCGATGAAAACAGGGAACTTTTTGTCGTTCAGCATTGACAGGGCTCTCTCATAAACAGCTTTTACAAGTAATTCCGGCGATCTTTTTTCAGTGACGGGGCTTAGGGTAAAAATTCCTCTTTCCCAGACTTCAGTACCTGTTTCGATATCATAAAATTCAAGGTTCGGTGAAGCCTCAAATATGGCATCCGGCCCCTTGTCGGAGCCTTTCATCCAGGTACTTGTTTCATCGTAGGGCACAGGTATTATTACAATTCCTGATTCAGCATAAGTGGAGATTATTTCCTGCCCTCCGAAATTCATTTTTCTGATATTGTTTTATTGGTTTAGGGATACTGTCATGTTTCATCCGTCCTGTCCTGTCCGGACGGTTCGCTTTTTTCCGGGGCTTCTGCTTTCATTTGTGCTTCCGGTTCTGCTGTTACATCACCATTTCCGTTTTCATCACCTTCCTCCGGTTTTACAGCTTCTTCCCTGACAAGTAGATCAAGTCCGTGAAGTATATTATACCACTGTATTATTTTTTTAATATCACTTACATATACTCTTTCGCGGTTATAATCCGGAAGGATTTCCCCGAACCATGATTTGAGTTTTTCCGGATCAGATTTATGATCAATCGCAGGACCTCCATTTTCTTTTTCATGGATCTTATCGAATACCTTGCCAAGAGCAAGGTCTTCACTTTCGGTAAACACTGAGATTTCTTCCAGGGAACTGGCCCCGGCTGAACTGAACACACTACTTCTTTTCTTTGTTTCAAGATGTTCCACGATTATTGCATTTTTGCCCTGTGCAATAAACCTGAACAGACCCGGCTGACCGGGTATAGCCATAAGATCCTTTAAAAGCATATTTCCAAATTTATATTCATTTTATTTCTACTCAATTCATATTCCTCTCTACCTTGATTCTCTTATAAGCCTCATTAACTTTTCTGAATTTCTCTCCGGCATCTTTTCTGAAATCTTCACCAAGGTGACTTACCTTATCGGGATGATATTTCATAGCCATCCGCCGGTATGCTTTTTTTATTTCTTCATCAGTTGCCGAGGGATTTGTTTCAAGGATTTTGTAATCCGGATCCGTATCAGGAATGAACATGTTTTTTATCGATACGTAATCGGCTGAGGAAACCCCGGTGTAACCGGCTATTTTTTCAATGACGGCCTGTTCCGCCGGATTGACAATACCGTCGGCAAGTGAAACATTGAACAGCAGATGCAGGAGCTGAAGCCGTGAGGAGTAATCCATGTTTCTTTCAATCTGTCTGCAGACATCAGTCAGCGGAATATCCTGCTTCAGCAGATCCCTGAGCATTATTGTGGCCTCCCGGGCCGTTTCCCGGCCAAACTGCCTGACAAAAAATTGTTTCACATAATCAAGCTCGGATTTCAGAATCTTCCCGTCTGCTTTCATCACAGCTGCAATCAGGACAAGGAATGTGACACCGAATCCTCCCGGTGTGGTTTTCCGGCTTGTCTCTGCAATTTCAGGCATAAGGTAACCTGAGGCTCCATCCACTACCGAGCCCACCAGAAAGCCCAGCAATGCACCTATTGGTCCTCCCATTACCCATCCGAGTCCGCCTCCTATCCATTTACCCAGTCGACCCATAGCTGACTTCAGATATCTAAGTGTGTAAGAATAGCTTCATGGATTCCCAGTACGACAGGAATGATCATTTCATTTTCGGAATTATTTATCACATAATCCGACATTCTGATCCTGTCCCTGTCATCCATCTGATTTCTTATCCTGGCAACAATCTGTTCCCGTGTAAACCTGCCCCCTGCAGTCAGTCTTGATATTCTTTCCTCAAGTGGTGCAGTCACCGTGGCAATCCTGTCTACATGAACCGATCCGCCACTCTCAAACAGGATGGCTGCTTCCAGTATTACATAGGGCGATGTCTGATTTTCTACCCAGTTAATGAAACGGTCAAAGACAGCAGGGTGAACAATTAAATTCACCTTCCTGAGTTTGTCAGGATTGTTAAATATAATGCCGGCCAGTTCTTCCCTGTTCAGTATCCCGTCCGGATAAATGTCTTTTTCCGCAATATCATTTATACCGCTGACAATAGAGGCCTCACTGTTCATCAATATCTGTGCTTCATAGTCCGCAAAGAAAACAGGTATTCCCAGGATGCTAAAAACCCTGCACACAGAGGTTTTTCCACTTCCGATACCTCCTGTTATCCCGAGTTTCATCTGCTTCTTTATGCTGCTCTTCATAGCTGTAGCTATAATACTTATTGCGGATCCGGGCACCTTCAGGACGAAAAAATCAGCTTATTCTTCAACAAACTCCTTAAATGAAAAGAATATGGTATCCGGCCTGATGGAGATGATCCTGCACTCCGGTTTTAACTGGGTGTTGAAATTTTGCACCAGTCCTGATGTAACAAGATAATAATCAGCAGGTGCATTACTGCGAATACTTTTGTACGGCACTTTAAGGAGGTCTATCACGGCAGGATCCCTGCTGCCGGAAATTTTGAGGCGCAACATGGAAAATCCCGTGCCCTGCAAAACGAGATTCAGTCTGACCGGAACAGATTCAAGCTCCCTGTCCCTGGGTGCATTGATAAATATTACCGGATATTTGATGTCTGACTGAATCGTTTTCCCCAGAGAATTGAGATACCAGAAAACAAATGACATGAAAAGGAAGATGGAAAAGACCAGAAAGTTTGCCTTTAAATTACCCATCCCTTTCTTCGCAAGTTTGCCGGGCCAGTTTTTCTCAGATTTTTCCAATGTATTTGTCTCAGTAATCACACCCCTGCCTATTCATCAGCTGACGGATCCTTCAGAAGAGCACTTTTGTCAATCTTAAGCCTGACATCCCCCCCGGTATCCATCATTATATAATTGTCCTTCACTTCATACACTCTTCCGTATATACCTCCCGTAGTAACTACCTTGTCTCCCTTTTTCAGGGAACTGCGGTAGGTGTTCATCTCTTTTTGCTTTTTCATTTGTGGCCGTATCATGAAAAAATAGAACACCACAAAAACAAGTATAAGCGGAAGAAATGTTATCATGGGATTACTTTGCCCGCCTCCGGCAGCTCCTGCCGGCTGACTCATCAAATAAATAAAAATTAAGCTGATCATCATTCAATCGGTTTATTATTATTGTTTTTAATCATTTGGTTTACTGTCCGTTGATTCTCCAATCAGACCTCTTCCGTATTTCTTTAAAAGACCTTTTTCTCTCATTTCCCTGAAAATATTATCAAGAATCCCATTTACAAATGTACTGCTTTTTGGAGTACAATAATACTTTGCAATTTCAATGTATTCATTCAGAGTGACCTTGACAGGAATTTCCGGGAATCCGATCACTTCGGCAATTGCCAGTTGCATTACCAGGGTATCCATCAGGGCAATACGGTCAACTTCCCAATTGGTGGTATTATTATCGATAAGTTCGGAGCTTTGATCGGAATTCAGTACTGCCTTTCTGAAAAGCAGTTTAACAAACTCCTCATCTTCCCTGTTCTTGTACAATGGCATGAGTTCTGTCTGTTCACCGGAGCCGGACTTAAATTTCCTGAGGGTTTTTTCTATCATCAGCAGAACATATTCCAAATCATCATTCCAGTAAATACTTTGCTCCTCAAGACTGTTGACAAGGTCCTCAGAAACGGGAAAAAGTTTTGTCACAAGGCTGATGACAAATTTTTTGTGACCCTGATAATTCATCGCTTCTGAGTTCATGTATTCCTCAAATTCATTCCAGGAAACCAGGGTATTATAGAGTATCCTGGGAACATGAACAAAATTGACCCACGACAGCTTTTTGCCATTGAGGTATTTATTGAATGATTCATTGTTTCTCAGCTGATCAATCACCGGATTATCAATAAAACGGCGGTTTGGATTGAGATCCTCGGGAGTGGGCATTTTTTTCTGCAGGGCCCGTTCTATTCTGTCACAGGCAATATCGCTTATTTCAAGAACAAGCAGCAGAAGATAATGGTAAAGATCATAGGTTTTTGTTATACTGAAAGCCAGTTCCGACTCAGCTTTCACCAGATCGCCATCCTCCCGGCGGTTAAAAGCATAAAGTGCCATCAGTGCTTTTATTCGCAATAATCTTCTGCTTATCATTAATAAAGAACCTCATGATTTCTGAGTTGCAAAAATACTCTTTTTCCAATACTCCCGACACAAGTATATAAAAAATCAGGATCAAAGTTTGTGCCTGTTTTGAAATGCTAAAATAATTGTTATTTTTGACCGTATTAAAATCTAACTAACCCTTTCAAAACTTGATCTGGAAATGGAAGAAGAAACCGGCATTAAACATGATTTAAGCGGAAGTGAGGAGAAAAACCAGAAGGAAGAGATCTTCACAAAAGTTGTACGTGCAGGGAAAAGAACCTATTTTTTTGATGTAAAAGCTACCAGGAAAGAGGATTACTATCTGACCATTACTGAAAGCAAGAAACGCCTGGGCAAGGAAGGAAAAATATTTTATGAGAAACATAAAATATTCCTTTACCAGGAAGATTTTGAAAAATTCGCTGACGGCCTGAAAGAAGCTGTCGATTATATAAACAACGGTGATTACCACCTGAAGTCCTCCCCGGAGGATAAGGATCTGATTAGCGATGAGGACAGGGAGTCACTGACCGCCGAAGAATTCACAAACATTGAATTTGATGATCTGGGGAAAAAATAGCTGTATTACAGGCGGCACACCAAAAATGCCTTCTCCCGATGTCTGATTATATCCTGCTGATTCTCGCCATTATCCTGATGATAGCCGGGATAATAGGATGTCTTGTTCCGGTATTGCCCGGACCGCCTCTGAGTTATCTCGGACTTATATTAATTCATCTGACACGGTTTGCACATTTTTCCAATACCGTTCTGATCACGCTTGCTGCCGTTACGGTAATCGTAACCATCGTGGATTATATTGTCCCGGTATGGGGAACCAGGAAATTCGGCGGATCAAAATACGGAACCCGCGGAGCAACAGTAGGTCTTATAATAGGTCTGTTTCTGGGTCCGGTGGGAATAATCCTGGGCCCCTTCATCGGAGCCATTGTCGGCGAACTCATATTCAGGGATGACATGAAGTATGCTGTCAGGGCAGGCTTCGGAAGTCTCCTCGGATTCCTTGCCGGTATAGGGCTTAAACTTGCAGCCTCATTTACAATGACTTTCTATTTTGTAAAGGAACTGATTGCCTGAAGTCCTTTCAGTACATGTATATCCCGCCCGGCCGGATTTCATCCCGGCAGCTTCATACCGCACAAGACGCCGCATGAATTCCGTCCCCGGTTCCCTCCTCCCGGGCTCCTCCGTACTTAGGTTCCCAGCGTTGCAACCATAACGGACTTTATGGTATGCAGGCGGTTTTCAGCTTCATCAAACACTATTGAATATGCCGACTCGAAAACATCTTCAGTTACCTCCATTCCGTCAAGACCGTATTTTTCATATATCTCCCGGCCTGTGGTTGTCTCTCTGTTATGAAATGCCGGAAGACAGTGAAGAAATTTAACCTCCGGATTTCCAGTCTTTTCAATTACTTCCATGTTTACCTGATATGGTCTTAGAAGTCTTATCCTCTCTTCCCATACATGTTCCGGTTCACCCATTGAAACCCACACATCAGTATAGAGAAAGTCAGCTCCACTTACCGCCTCATCAATATTTTCAGTAATAGTTATACTTGCACCCGTCCCTTCTGCCACTGATTTGCAAATTCCGGTCAACCCGCCGGAGGGCTGAAACATTACGGGTGCTGCAATCCTGAAATCAATTCCCATTTTTGCTGAGCCGGCCATAAGCGAATTAGCCATATTAAAACGGGCATCCCCGAGATAGCACAATGAAATATTGTTCAGATTTTTGTCCGAATGTTCCCTCATGGTCATTAAATCGGCCAGAACCTGAGTAGGATGAAATTCGTTCGTCAGCCCGTTCCATACAGGTACTCCTGAAAAATCAGCAAGTTCCTCAACAAGTTTCTGTCCGTATCCACGGTATTCAATCCCATGAAACATCCGGCCCAGCACCCTGGCTGTATCTTTCATTGATTCCTTGTTTCCGATCTGTGACCCTCCCGGACCCAGATATGTTATATTCGCCCCCTGATCAAACGCTGCAACCTCAAATGCACACCTCGTACGGGTTGAATTCTTTTCAAAAATAAGTGCAATATTTTTACCTTTAAGACGCTGAATTTCCTTCCCCGATCGTTTTTCAGTTTTCAGCTTCGCTGCAAGATCAAGCAAATAGTATATCTCTTCCGGAGTAAAATCAAGAAGTTTGAGAAAATGACGGTTTTTGAGATTTATTTCCATTGTTCAGATATTTATTATTCCTGCATTCCTGGCAGAAACCGGAGTGAATAAGTACAAATGTCTCTGCAAATTATGACACTTGAAATTGAATCAGACAAATTTATAAATTTATTAAAGCAATCCGCCGGTGACCAAAAAAATTCTCCGGACAAAAATTATGAACTTCTGGCGAATCAGTTCCATCCTTCAGAGATCCGGATGGAGACCGATATCCCTGAATACAAGCAACATAAATTCTGACAGGAACCCTTTCAATATGGCGGGTAAAATCACACAAACAACAATCATTTGACAGATAGACGATTTATAAGAAAAAAGTGCTACTTTTACAGATTCAAAACAAGAAATCAGTGAGAGTCAGTCTGCTGCTTTTATTTGTCGCAATTATAACTGTAACAGGAGATTCCTGTGTTCATCACGGAGTCAGAAACATAGACCAGGGTGAGATTCATTATTCAATCACTTACAGTGGTGATTCCGGATTCATTCCCAGGGAATTCATGCCTAAATATCTGGTAGTCTGCTTTAAAAACGACAAGATACTTTTTGATATATCGGCTCCCTTTGGCAACTCGGGAATTTTGAATCTTGCAAATCCCGAAACAGGAATATTCGATACATACATAAACCTGCTGGGTTTTAAATATTTCTATCCATCGGATCCCGGTGAGAATTACCCCGGATTCGAGGCCATGAAAGGAATGAAAGTACATAAAACTTCCAACACCTCGGTGATTTGCGGATTTAATTGCAAATCGGCAGAAATATCATTTCCGGATGATATCAATAACAAAAAATACCTGATCTGGTATACCGACGAAATAAAGGTTAAAAACCCGAATACGGCAACTCCCTTCAGTGAAATTAACGGAGTTCTGATGAAATTCTTTTTTATAATCAATCAGAAGGAAATGCATTTCGATGCGGAAACAGTATACAAGAAAGATATTCCCGATAAATTATTTGAAAGGAAGGAAAAATATGTCCGGATCTCAAGGAAAGATATAGATGAAATTATTGGCAAATTCGTCAGCATGTAATTATTTTTATATCCCGGCCCCTTTTGTTTCCGTCCGGTGGAATTTTATTTTCCGGCATCCCTGAAGAGGGGTTTTTTACATTGCCATCACCTCCGGCACTTCATATTTGTATTTTTGAATTTCGAATAATTACTAACTTTGCGTTGCATTTTTGATGCATAAACCGGACAAGGGTAAGAAAACGTGTCTAAAAAATCTGATAAAACTGTAAAAAACAAGGGGAAAAAGAAAGCGTTCTTCAGGGATGAACGAATGAGGTTCATAACCGGAATCCTTGTCAGCGGCATTGCCATTTATCTGCTTCTGGCTTTCATAGCATATCTCATCTGGTGGAAAACCGACCAGAGCATTCCCGTAGCAGATATAATATCCGGTCCGGATGTAGAAGTAAAAAACTGGTCGGGAAAAAGCGGCTATTATCTTTCCTACATGATGATAAGCAACGGATTCGGCCTGAGTGCATTTTTCATTCCCATGATTTTCGGAACCCTGGGATTATATCTGCTGAAATTTCCTAAAATAAGATTCTGGAGTCTGACTGCAAAATTTGTTTTTGCAACAATAATATTATCTCTTATTCTTGCTTTCCTTTTCGGGAAGGCTGACGGTTATCTGTACGGAGGCCCGGGAGGAGCCCACGGATATCATCTGACAAACTGGCTGAATGCATTTGTTGGAAAGCCCGGAACAGCCATTATTCTTATTATGCTTACTTTAGCCTATTTTGTTTTTGCACTGAAAATACCTCTGTCAGTTTTCGGTCGGAAAAAGAAAAAAAAATCCGGACAGGAGGATATAACAGGCGGAAGTGAAACAGAAAAATATCAGGCCGGCAGGAATGATGACGGCGATACCGGATTCCGGATAACCAACAGAACAAGGATTGATGATCAGGGATCCCGCGATGAAGATGTATCAGTCATGTCTCCGGCAGCAGGTTCGCTGATCCACGATCTGGACAAAGACCAGCCCCCGCATTCAGGGAAGAAAAAACCAGGTATCCGGATAACAAAAACCGAGGTAAAAGATCTTGTTCCGGAAGAAGAACTGGAACGAACCATGAAAAACTATGACCCCCGCCTTGATCTTTCGAATTACAGATTTCCTCCCGTCTCAATTCTGAAGGATCACAGATCGGGCAGTGCCTTCGACAATAACGAAGTGTTTGAGAATAAGGAAAACATAATCAAGACACTCGGTGACTATAAAATAAGTATTAAGCATATTTCCGCAACAGTCGGTCCGACGGTCACATTATATGAAATTATTCCGGAGAGAGGTGTCAAACTGGCCAGAATAAAATCCCTTGAGGATGATATTGCACTGAACCTTTCAGCCATTGGAATAAGAATCATTGCACCAATACCGGGCAGGGGAACTGTTGGCATAGAGGTACCCAATAAGAAACCGGAAATAGTGTCAATGCGGTCGCTCATTGCTTCAAGGGCTTTTCAGGAATCCAGGTTTGATATTGCTCTTGCACTCGGGAGAACAATCACCAATGATCCCTACATTGTTGACCTCACCAAGATGCCCCATCTTCTCGTTGCGGGAGCTACCGGGCAGGGGAAATCAGTAGGCCTCAATACAATTATCACATCCATATTGTATAAAAAACATCCTGCGGAACTGAAATTTGTCCTCATTGATCCCAAAAGAGTTGAATTACCCTTGTATTCAAAGATTGAACGGCATTACCTGGCCAAGCTCCCCGGTGAGGAAGATGCTATCATAACGGATACCCAGAAAGTCATCAACACACTTTATTCCCTGTGCATTGAAATGGATAACCGCCTTGAACTTCTGAAAGCCGCACAGTCGAGGAATATAAAAGAATACAATGAAAAATTCATAACCAGAAGACTTAATCCGGAAAAGGGACACAGGTATCTTCCCTATATCATTCTGGTTATTGATGAATTTGCCGATCTTATTATGACAGCCGGAAGAGAAATAGAGGGTCCTCTCGGAAGGCTTGCACAGGTTGCCAGAGCCATTGGAATTCATCTTATTATTTCCACACAACGCCCTACCACCAATATCATTACCGGCTTCATCAAAGCCAACTTCCCCACAAGGATCGCATTCCGGGTTTTTTCATCAATCGATTCCAGAACGATACTTGACATTACCGGTGCAGACCGGCTTGTCGGCAACGGTGACATGCTGATCTCATCGGGTGCCGAACCGGTACGGGTCCAATGCGCATATATAGACACCAAGGAAATAGAGGAACTTACAGAATATATCGGAGCACAGCAGGGATATCCCGGTGCAATGCATCTTCCGGAATATATTAACGACACAGACTCAGGCATTTTCGATATAGGCAAGGGAAAAAAGGATGAGCTGTTTGAGGAGGCGGCACGGCTGGTAGTCCAGCATCAGCAGGGATCAACCTCCCTTATCCAGAGAAAACTCTCGGTGGGATACAACAGGGCCGGCAGAATTATCGACCAGCTGGAAGCAGCGGGAATAGTGGGACCATTTGAGGGAAGTAAGGCAAGAGAAGTCCTGTGCATGGACTTAATGGCTTTGGAACAGATTTTGATAAACCTTGAATAAATTCCATCAATGAAAAAGCTGTTTTATATTATTTTTCTCCTGTGCCTTTCGCTTGCAGTGTCCGGACAGAATGATCCGGAAGCCCTGAGCATTCTGGATAATTTCTCATCAACAGTTGCTGCAGCCCCTTCGGTAAGCATGAAATTCATCATGGTCACCGATGATCAGCTGGAAAAATCAAGCGATACAATAAGCGGAATGATCCTGCTCAGCAAGGACAGATACAAACTTGAACTTCAAAATAATATAATCTGGTACGATGGCAGGGATTCCTGGAGTTACCTGCCAAATGAAAAGGAAGTAACAATAACCCGGCCGGATAAAAATGACAATTCTTTCGAAAGCCGTCCCTCATCAATCTTTACTATATATAAAACGGGATACAAATCCCGGCTTGTTGAAGAGAAAAGGGATTTGTACCTGATAGATCTTTATCCCGAAGAAATAAAAAGTGAACTGATCAGAGTCAGACTGACAATTAAAAAACCATCACTTGACCTGCTGAGTTTTGAATACAAAAGAAGGGACGGAATAACAATAACTTTAGTGGTACAGGATTACAGTCTTAAACAGGAGACAGATCCCGGAATGTTCAGATTCCATCCCGAAAAACACGGGGATGTGGAGATAATAGATATGCGCTAGCTTCTGTCAGGATATACTATCCTTGCATGGTATATATTCGTAAGCCTTTTTTTGAAGGCACTTTTAATATCCGACATATCCTTGTAGGTTATCGGGACATTCGCAAACTGGCCATCCTGTTCCTGAAGATAGATAATCCTTTCAACCAGGTCACTGATATTTTCTTCCGTATAGGAATGCAGGCTTCTTGATGATGCCTCTACGGCATCAGCCATCATGACTATCGCCGTTTCCTTTGAAAAAGGTTTTGGCCCGGGATAGGCAAAAAGGCTTTCCTTATTTGCCTCTTCCGGATACAGATCTTTGTATTTTTTATAGAAATAATACGCTATCGTCGTTCCGTGATGAGTTCTGATAAAATCAATTACAGGAGCGGGAATCTTATAATTTTTGGCAAGCACTATGCCGTTCTTTACATGGTTGATGATTATTTTTGCACTGTCCCTGGGATCCATTTTATCATGAGGACTTGTTCCATCCCCCTGATTCTCGATAAAATAAGTGGGTTTCGCGATTTTTCCAATATCATGATAAAGTCCACCTGCACGCACAAGATTAACATTTGCTCCTATTGTTCTTGCTGCTTCCTCGGCAAGATTTGATACCTGAAGGGAATGCTGAAATGACCCGGGTGCTTCAACAGCAAGTTTTCTTAAAAGAGGAAGATTGATGTCGGCCAGTTCGAGTAATGTGGTATCTGAAACCAGAAGAAATTCCTGTTCGAAAAACAATATGAGGGGATAGCTTAAAAGAATAAGTAATCCGTTGGCGGAAAGCATCATAAAATCAAAAGGATCAAACTGAATAACAGCAGCTTTCCACGTGAGAAGTATGCCTGAATACAATAAAGTATTACTGATGATCACCATCAGGGAGGTAAACAGGAGCCGCGATTTTCTGAAATTGTTTGTGAGAGTGAATATTGCCACCATTCCGGAAATGAAGGACAGCAATATGAAGATAAAAGGTTCCTCTACCATGAAACCGGCCAGCATAATGGTAATAAGCAGAATGAACAAGGCCAGGCGGGCATCATAAAATGTTCTTATAATGACAGGGATTATGGCAAAGGGGACAAGAAAAATTATATTCCCGGCAGAGAATCCGGTAACAATCCGGGTAATGATCAGGAATGTCAGTATTGTCAGAAGTATGAAGAATGTTTTCAGAACGACACTTAATACTTCCTGCCTGAACTGT
Organism: uncultured Rikenellaceae bacterium; assembly: GCA_964522415.1. Classification (GTDB taxonomy): domain Bacteria; phylum Bacteroidota; class Bacteroidia; order Bacteroidales; family VadinHA17; genus LD21. Next base: position 82,867 of record CAZFVQ010000010.1, read on the forward strand.
AGAAGAAAGAAAAACAATACAACATAACAGATTGTAACAACCAGAATCGTTCCAACTATCTCTTTTATACCAGGATTTTTTCCCCAGGTCATAGTTATTACGACGGCTATTATGCTGCCCAGGAAAACTGCAATATGTTGTGTATTCTTATTAAACTTGGGGAGTTTACCTGAAAAATCTGCAGATTTAAGCATTGATCCTGTCATTATTTTGCCGGGTAAAATTAGCAAATTTTGTTAAGAATCCGGTTTAAAAAACAGCCGCACCCTGCCTGACATATCATTGCAGAACCCCCATCCTGCTTTTCTTCTGTTATTTAATTTCTTACTTTTGGATTTATAACGATTAAATCATGGACAGATATATCTGTGAAAATGTTTTTGTGCCCATACGTTCCGGACCGTCGCATAAATCTGAAATGCTCAGCCAGGTGTTATTCGGAGAAAAATACCGTAAACTTGATCATTCAGGTCACTGGATTAAAATAGAAAGCCTGTTTGACAATTATGCGGGCTGGATTGACGGCAATCACCTTCAGCAGAAGGATGACAGGAATGATTCTCGCGGACTGGTACTTAACAGATCCCTGTTGTGTTTCCGGAAGGATAATACAAAGGTCATGCTGGAAGCAGGATGTGAAATTTATGAACCGGATTTTGGAAACAAGACTTTCCTGCTTGGGGATGACCGTTATACCACCTCTCAGGAATTCAGCCACAGCTATGTTTCCGTTGCCGGTTCACCGGCGGATACTGCAATGAAATTCATCAACAGTCCGTATATATGGGGAGGCCGCATACCTTCAGGAATTGATTGTTCCGGATTCACGCAACTGGTCTATAAGCTTTGTGGCATCTCAATACCCCGTGACAGCCGGATACAGGCAGAAACAGGGAAAACAATAAGTTTTCTGGAAGAAAGCATTCCGGGAGATCTTGTATTTTTCGATGATGAATCAGGCAGGATCAGCCACGTCGGGATGCTGCTGTCCCGCAGCCTCGTTATTCACGCCTCAGGAAGGGTAAGGATGGATCCCATAGACCATCAGGGCATTTTCAAAAAGGAATCCGGAGGATATTCACATCATTTGCGGACAATCAAAAGAATTATCTGAAAATCTTTACTCCGGGAAAAGGGACTTTCAGATATCAGGGATTAATATATTCATAAGTACGGTTTATTACAGGTTCCGGAACCGGATAAAAAACAATGGAACATCCGAAAATTCCACACTGATGTTGTGACTTATGAAAGGTAAATTAAGAGGAGGTTGCCTTTTAGAGACAACCTCCTTATTAATCAGATATTAAGTTTTTTACAATTTTTCTGTCCCTCCGGCCCACCATACTTTGTCCGAATAAATATTTACAGACGGTACGTTAGAGGCGTTCGATGATTCTTCAGTCAATGCAAATGGAAGTCTGTTTATAAAACCTGTGGTAGAATTGTTGGGATTATTCATTTGCGGAATACCGGTTCTCCTGTAATCATGATATGACTCCATCGCCTCAGCCTCATACATTGCAATGTATTTCTGAATCATTATTTCATTCAACGGATCAGTAGCAAGTCTTGGAGTTACAACATCAGTAAAATATGCTGCAGCATCTGCAGATTCCAGCCCTTTTGAAAGGAATGAAGCTTCAATTGCATCATTAAGGGCATCCTCCCAGGTTGCATCACCGGTTCTCTGCCTGGCTTCTGCTTCAAGAAACTTTAACTCATAATAGGACATTAAAGTTGTTGGCTGTGTCATGGAGAATTGAGTATTTCCTGTTGTAAATACTGATCTGGAATAGGTTCCGGTTTGTGCCTCAAGTGCAGTACCACTGGGGGCTCCTACAAAATCACCTCCAACTTTCGTAAAATAGGCGGAGATTCTGGGGTCCGTTCTTTCCTCCATAATTCCGAGCAGGGTTTCAGAAACTGAAAGATGAGCCCTCACATACCTGAATTCCCACCATGGATTTGCTTTATACAGGGCAGCATCATATTTTTTGAAAATACAGGATTCTTCGTTACTTGCAAATCCGCTGGCAATTAGATCAATGGCCTGGGTCATTCCTGCCGGTTTGATCTCTGACAAGCGCATAAGGTAACGAACTTTCAGAGAATTTGCAGTTTTTATCCAGGCAGCTTTATTTGCATTAGCAGATAAGCTTCCAAAAATATAATCCTTTTCTGTATTAATCAGTGTTGCCTTTTCCAGATTAAGAATTGCATCATTAAGAAAATCAAAAATGTATTCATAAATAACCGATTGGTTCTCATAATGTGGCTTTAAGTTCCCAAGTCCCAGTGATGCCTCTTTCCACGGAACTTCTCCCCAAAAGTCTGTAAGTACCGCAAGATTATAGGCTGTAAGGATTTGGGTAACCCCACGAACCCAAAAATTATCAGGCTCGTTGCCGCTTACAGGATCAGTCTTTTCCAAAACCGTTTTGCAGATGGTAAGCACATTGTACAAGCTATTCCAGTTATTGTTGTAGGTAGAGGCTGATTGTCCTTCCCTTCTGTCAATATCGGCAGACTGAGCCCAGGTTCCGGCACTGTGTTCAATAAGTACTGTAGCAGTCCAGGCAAGATCGGTTCCGGTTGTTTCATATGAGGTCTTAAGGATAATGTCAGGAAGCAGGTTTTTGGCATCCATGTCAGTGGTATTATTCTGATCCCTGTTTACATCATCCATTATACTTTCACTGCATGCAAAAAGTGTTATTGCAACTGAAACGGTCAAAAAATATCTAAATAGTTTCATTATCTTATCTTTTAACAAATTAGAAGGTAAGGTTTAAATTAATTCCATAAGAGGAAGTTTGTGGCAGGGACATATAGTCCATTCCACCCTGCATATTTCCTTGTCCTTGTGATGTTTCCGGGTCGAGATTCGGAAGAGTAGTCCAAAGCAGAATATTACGTGCAACAAAACCAATTGAAGCTTTCTGAATAAAAACAGATGTTGTAAACTTCCTGGGTATAGTAATGTTTATGCCAAGATCTCTGATTTTTACAAATGAGGTTTCATAGATATATGCTTCAGGCAAGGAAGACAAGATAGTTGTTACAAGATACTGGTATGCTCCTTCATCCCCGGTTCCGCCTCTGATGATGTCATTAGGTGTTCCATCAGATTTGTAGCCTTCATAGATAAAACTTCCTTTACGTTCCTCTCCTGTTTTCTTCGTAGTCCCGTAAAGATCCATCAGACGGTTGGTACCCGAGTACATTTGACCTCCATTCTTCCACTCTACGTTACCAAACAGCTCAACCACGTTGAACAGTTTTAAGGAATTTGTGACTCCGAGAATAAAGTCGGGAGATACATTGCCAATCTTTTTAAAATCACCAATCATTGGCATGCCATATCCGTCAGAAGCAGGATTTTCATTAACCAGTATTCTTCCCTGGTTATCACGAACAAACGATTCACCATAGATAACAGGATAAGTATCGCCGGCTGATGCCCTGATATTTGGAGTTACGTATCCACCTAATGAGATATTATCTACACCATCGGCAAGTTCAATAACCTTTGATACGGATTTGGTGAAGTTAACTCCCAGATTCCATGTAAAGTTCTGAAAACTTACAGGAATAGTTGTAAGAATCAGTTCATGACCGTTTGTCTGCATATGACCGGCATTCATCATCAGTGTACCATATCCGGTTGACCCTGCCAGCGGTACTCCAAAGATTTGATCAGTTGCATCCTGCCGGTAAAAACTGTAGTCTATTCCGATTCTGTTCTGCAGAAGCTTCAGCTCAATACCTGCTTCAATATTTGCAGTATTCTGAGGAATAAGATGTGGATCATAAAGTGTCCGGCTTGGTTTATACCCTGAAATTCCTGCAAAAGGGTAAGTCAGACCATAGTTCAGAAATCCGCTACTACCACCTCCTGTAACAAAGATTGGTTCCGGAAGATATGTTGAGGCCGCCTGCCCGACTTCGGCATACGAGATTCTGAGTTTTCCGAAAGACAGAATATTATTCTCCTTCATTGCATCGATTTCAGTAAATACAAAGCCAAGGGAAACTGATGGATAGAAGAAACCCCGGTTTCCTGTAGGCATTGATGACACAATGTCGTATCGGCCGGTTGCATTAAAGAAGAGCATGCTTCTGAAGTCAAGAGCAAGGTTTCCGAAGAAACCGGCTGTACGTCTGTCGTATTTGGAATATGCGTTTTCCTGGGTTGTAGTGTTAGACATACTGTTCCATCCCGGAGTGGTAAATCCTGATCCCAACAAATCGTAATATTCGCTGTGGTTATGATCAATTTCATTTCCAATCAACAGCGATGCGTTAATATCCTGGGTAAACTGATGATTAAATGTTGCTGTCAGAAGGGAGTTGAGAATACGTCGTGAAACTCCGTAATTGTTTATACGGCCGCCGGTAGGTTGTACAAAAGCATAATTCCGATTGGTGGGAGATGTAAGATCAGCCGCTGATGAAATCATATTGGAATGACCAACTTCCTGATAATCTTCATTATTGGTTGTATAACTATCTATACCAAGCTGGTATCTGATATTAGCCCAGCCTGTTGGTTTGAATTCCAGATAGCTGTTCCCGAAGAAACGCTTGGTAGCTTCATTATAATGGTTATTCACAGTAGCCCAATTGGGGTTTACACCAACACCCGGGCGATAGCTAATCTGACGATAAGGCGCGTATGTTCCTTCAGGTACATGGTAGGGAGTCCCCATCAGATCAAATGTGGGGGGTGCTCCGTATACGGCAAACAACCAGCTGTCATTACCTGAAGGGAGCTTCTTGATATTTATGTCTGCGAAATTCCCGACAAACCCGAGATTCCACTTTTTTGCCAGCTGAAAATCCCCGGCAATTTTACCGGTATATCTGTCCATGCCGGTACTCGGAATTATACCAGTCTGATTGGTAGCTCCAAAACCCATTGAATAATTTCCATACTGATTGGCTCCACTGATATTCAAACTATTATTATAGGTGTAGCCGTTATCCTTAAAGAACTCCTTGGGATTATTATAGCCCATTGGCGTAACCCATTCATTCTTATATGCATCGAAATATTTCCCCGGTTGTCCCTGGGAGTCTCCGCCATATACTGCATGGGAAGGCAGGCTTGAGATCAGTGGCCCCCAGGAATAACTATTCCCGAAAGCGAAACCACCCTGAGTCCCCTGTGCAAATTCTGTCTGCATATCGGGAAGGCGGGAAACAACATCAGCAGTGAAATTGGAAGAGAAAGAGATAACCGGCTTATTCATTGCCGAACCTCTGCCCTTTTTAGTGGTAATAATGATCACACCATTAGAAGCTCTAAGTCCATAAAGGGCAGCGGCTGCCTGTCCCTTGAGCACGTTTATTGATTCAATTTCATTGGGATCGAGGTCCAGGGCACGATTTGAATAAGCTGATCCGGTTACGTTTGAACCATAGTCGCTTTCACTGGAAACCGGCATTCCGTCAATAACATACAGGGGGCTGTTGTTACCGCTGAATGATCTGGCACCCCGAACCATAACCTGCGACGGGGCACCGGGCATCCCTGATGATTGTCTGATTTCCACCCCGGCTAATTTACCGGAAAGGGAAGTCATGATGTTAGGATTGGATGCCTTGACCAAATCATCACCTTTAATATCCTGAACTGTATAGCCAAGCGCTTTTTTCTCGCGTGATATACCAAGTGCTGTCACCACAATTTCATCCAGGCCGATAAGGTCGGGTTCCATAACAACATCAATTCTTGTTCTTCCGGCAATCTCAACTTCCTGTTTCCTCATGCCGATGAAGCTAAAAACAAGAGTTTCGGCTGCCTGCGGAACAGCCAGGGAATACTCACCATTTCCCGCTGTCAGTACTCCCAGGGTAGTGCCTTTAACTGTTACGGACACCCCTGGTACTGGCAAGCCATTCTCCTGGCTGGTGACAATACCTGAAATCTGTAGTGTCTGCCCAATAGAATACGCTGCAAAGGCAAATGCAAACACAAAAATCATTAGGATTTTTTTCATATGATTAGTTGTTTGGTTAATAAGGATTTTAGTTAAATTATCATGAACGCAAGATAAATAATTTTTCTTTACAAGCAATAATAATTAAATAAATATCACTATTTTCCATGTAATTATTAATAATCTGTAAGTAAATAATGCTGCAGGATTATTATATGGTCAGCCAGTTACTACTTTTCCGGAATAACGGCAGAAGGCTTTTACCGAGAACGGAATTTCCCTCTGCAAGACAAATGCAGTCTGTACAAAAGGATACAGTGTTTACTCAGTTCTCCATCTTTTACAGGGATATTCTCCCGTTTGCTGCAGTCAGTATATTTTCCTGCAAAAAAACAGCTTCTTCTTCAATCTTCCCTGCCCTGGCAAGTATGTCGTTGATAAATTCTTTGTCTTCAACTCCCGTCATATTGATTTTTATATTGAGATGGGCACCCTTGATACAGGCCAGCAGGGCAAGGGATCCCACTGCCGCATCTGTTACCGAGGATTGATTTCCTGTTTCAGTCATGCTTTTTACGATTTTAAATCCGGAATAAGCGGTCTCCATAACTTGTAGTGGAACAAGAATAGCCTGTCTGTACGCATTCTGTATGGCAGTATGCCTGAAATCTCTCTCTCCATCATCGGATTTTGGCAGCCTGCCGGCTTCAATAATTTTATTGTATGCATCTGTATCGGCATCCACAAGTTTTAAAAGCATGTTTTGAATCTCTGCTCCTTCGGCTGCCTGATCGGAAAATTCTTTCCAGCGTTCATCCCAGCCTTTCCTGTGTGCCGAAATATTGGCAACCATTGTTCCCAGTGCCACCCCGAGAGCACCCATATAAGCCGACGCAGAACCTCCGCCGGGAACCGGAAGCTCAGAAGCCGTCACATCCATATATTCCTTCAGGCTGAGAGAAACAAGCTTTTCTGTCTTTTCTTCCAGAAGATATTCAATTATCTTTTCCTCCGGCCTGAAAGGCTGCAACTCATCAAGTCCCATCGATCTGACCGCAATGTGGATAAGTTCTTTATCCGGAAGACCTGTGGATCTGTTTTGTTTTTCCAGGAAATATCTCCCTGCTTCCAGCAGTGATTTCACGGGAATGAGGCCCACGAGTTCCGAACCGGTTACCCTCACACCTCTTGCCTCAGCTTTTCTGCATACTTCATCAAAAGCAATATGAACAGGTGTGACGGAAATGTCCGTCAGGTTCATTGAGATCTGTGCTATCCCATATTCCCTGATAAACCAGCCGATAGCCCTTACATTTCTGAGAGAACCCGGGACATTCACTTTCTTCCCCTTTTCATTAATAATATCCCTGCCGGTCTCTCTTACATCAAATGCGATAGCATTGGCACGCCTGGTCGAGGTCGTATTGAGATTTATATTAAATGCAACCAGGAAATCCCGGGCTCCGACTGCAGTGGCTCCCGATTTCCTGTTAAAGACAGCCGGTCCAAAATCAGGTTTCCATTCCGGATCAGAGAGTTTTTTCTCAAGACCTTCGTATTCTCCTGATCTGCAATAAGCAAGATTTCGTCTTTCTTCCTTGTATGCAGCATTTTCGTAACAAAATACCGGAATCTGCAGTTCTTCGCCTATCCGCTCGGCCACTTTCCGGGCTATAATAACGGTTTCCTCCATGGATATGCCTGATACCGGAATGAACGGACAAACATCTGTTGCACCCATTCTGGGATGTTCGCCCCTGTGTATGGACATATCTATCACTTCCGCAGCCTTTCTGACTGCCAGAAAAGCTGCTTCGGCAACTGCTTCAGGCTCTCCGGCAAATGACACAACAGTGCGGTTAGTGTCCCTTCCCGGATCAACATCAAGAAGTTTCACACCCTCAACAGATTCAATTTCGTCTGTTATCTGCTTTAGAATGGCCATATCACGGCCTTCGCTGAAATTCGGAACACATTCCAGTATTTTTTTCTTCATAAAAGGATATTATTTATTGATTAACACAGGATCAGATGATTCTTTTCTCTTTTAAGATTACCGTTTCCTCCAGATGCCAGAGCCAGAGCCAGAGCCACAGCCAGAGCCACAGCCAGCCCCGAATCCACCATTTTTCTGGCAAGAGGTTCAGGCAGGCCGAGAAAGAGAGCAGATCCTGGAAGAAGTGTCGGCATTGTGCCGGTTCCCGAAAGAACTGCTATTTCCTGTTCACCGCTCCGTTCAAGATGATCAACGGATAAGGCTCCATACTTTACCCCTGTCTGTACTCCTCCGGGAAAATCAAGTTCGTTTGCATGGGCTCCCAGAAAAATTGCCCAGACCTCCAGTGCCGTAGTGTCCTTTATTCTTTTTATTACCCTCAGCATTTTAAGTTCATCAGCCGTGGTCAGTCCGTAACCACTATTTGTTTCAACAGCACCTGTGCCCAAACTTATTATCTCCCGTATCCTTACCATGGATTACTCATAGAGATCATCTTCAGAAGTCCCATGCAATCTCCTGGCGGAATTGAGTATTCCTCCTCCCCTCTCTGCAATTTCCACATATGACAAGTCCCTTATCCTGTCAGAAAATTCCTGTTCCCTGCTTCCGGAATACACAAGATGTGTATGCGGATCACAGAAGGAAGGGAATACCATTTTACCGGATACGTCGATCACATCTGAACCGGTTTGGGAAATCCGGAAGTCCCCGGGATATTTTTCCATTGGTCCGAAATCACTGATCCTGCCTCCCTCAAGTAAGAGAAAGGCGTCGGGAATATTTGTGATTTTTGCCATTCTTCTTCCACAAACCTTTTGTCTCGGATATTCTTCAGTCTGCACCAGACATTTTATATTTTTAATCGGCAAGCCCATTTTCAAAACAAATAAATGATTCAGGTACCGGAACCCGTCAAATCCGGTATATCATTGCCACAAGACAGTTCCCATTGAAATCTGAATATATGATTATAAGTTACAAATATTACAAAAAAAGACATTACTTTCCAGTTTTATGTATATTTAGAAGCTTATACTAAAACCCTGATTCATGAAAAAATTCTTTACGATTCTGCTGATTGTTTCCGCATCCTTTTCATTATCCGCCCAGGAAAAGAAAGCGATGACGGGCTGGAAATTCGGCGGTGCGTTGCCTGCCGTGACATACGACTCCAATCTCGGATTTCAGTATGGTGCGCTGGCTGAATTTTTCAATTACGGAGATCCGAGTATATTTCCTGACTTTCTCGATCACACCTATATGGAAATTTCGCGTTTCACCAAGGGAAGCGGGATATACAGATTGATGTTTGAATCCTACCGGCTGATCCCGGGTGTTCATATGACCACCGATCTCAGCTATCTGCCTGATCAGGCATATCATTTTTACGGATTCAACGGTTATGAAAGCATTTTCAACAAGGCCTGGATGGATGATAAATCAGCGGATTACAGGACAATGATGTTTTACCGTTTTAAAAGAAACCTGTTCAGGTTCAAGAATGATTTTGAAGGTAAACTGAGCGGGGAAAAGCTTAAGTGGAATGCAGGATTCGCATTTCAGGCTTTCATGATTGGTTCGGTGGACATAGACAAGTTAAACAAGGGGAAGAATGAAAAGCTCCCTTCGGTAACGGATGAACCCGGACTGTATGAGCGTTATCAGATCCTTGGACTGATAACGGAAAATGAAGCAGACGGAGGCTGGACAAACACGGTCAAGCTGGGACTTTCGTGGGACAGCCGGGATAATCTCGCCAATCCGATGAAAGGGCTCTGGACTGAAATGGGCATTGAGGCCGCTCCAAAGTTCCTGGCTAACGACTGGGGATTTTCAAGATTCTATATAACACACCGTCAATATTTTACCCTGATACAAAACGATCTTTCGGCAGTATACAGATTGGGTTATCAAAGCACATTGTCGGGAGAAGTGCCGTTCTTCTACCATTCGCAGGTGATTACTTCAATGCTCAGAGGTGCCACAAATGAAGGTCTCGGAGGGTCCAAAACCCTGAGGGGAGTACTGAAAAACCGGGTCATTGGCGACGGATTCATCTATGGCAATATTGAATTTCGGTGGAAGCCGGTCTATTTCAAATTATTCCGGCAGGATTTCTATATCGGACTCAACGCCTTTTACGATTTCGGCATGATAACAAAAAAGATTGAACTGCCCTCAGATCTTCAGACTACGTTTGCCAGTCTTTATCCGAACGAAAAATTCAGGGATTATTTCAACACAGGCAGTGAAAAACTGCATCAGTGTGCGGGGATAAGCATTATGCCGGTAATGAATCAGAACTTTGTAATAGCTGTGGATATAGGAAAAGCATTCAACAAGCAGGATGGAAACATAGGCTTTTCAATCGGCCTGAACTATTTGTTCTGATAATTGTGTTCGGGATTATCCTGAAAATTTTCCGGAAACAGCCTGTATCAGTCACAATCCTCAAAACTTTTCCTGTACTGTTCAATGGCTTTATTACTCATTCCCATGCTGGAGAATCCGCCATCATGATAAAGGTTCTGCATGGTGACTTTTCTTGTAAGATCTGAAAACAGGGCCACGCAGTAATCAGCACATTCCTCTGCATTTGCATTACCCAGAGGAGACATTCTTTCAGAAAAATCCACCAGTGAATCAAAGCCATGGATTCCGCTCCCGGCTGTAGTCAGGGTTGGTGACTGTGATATGGTATTGACCCGGACTTTCCTGTCGCGGCCGTATATATAGCCGAAACTTCTTGCAATGGATTCGAGCAGGGCTTTGGCATCACCCATATCATTATACCCGCTTAGGGTTCTTTGTGCCGCCACATACGAAAGTGCAACAACCGATCCCCATTCCTTTATTGCATCCAGCTTGTATACGGTCTGGAGGATTCGGTGAAAACTCAGTGCGGAAATATCAAATGCCTTGAGCATATTTTCATAACTGGTATTCTCATAGGGAATATTTTTCCTTACATTGGGAGACATCCCGATCGAATGCAGGATGAAATCAAACCGGCCTCCGAATATTTCCATAGTTTCGGAAATAAGTTTTTCAATATCATCCATTCTCGTGGCATCAGCCGCGACAACACTGCTTTCTGTGATCCGGGCAAGCTCATCAATATTGCCCATCCTTACTGCCACGGGCGAGTTGGTAAGTACCAGCCGTGCTCCGTGCCGCCATGTCTTCAGAGCCACATGCCAGGCAATCGACTTGTCATTAAGAGCTCCGAATATCAATCCTTTCTTGCCTTTTAACAATGATCCTTCCATAATTTTTTTTAATTTCCGGCTGCCTCCAGCAGTTCCCTGGCATTCTTCAGGGCTGCCGGAGTTACTTCACTTCCGCTGAGCAATCTTGCAACTTCCATTATCCGTTCATTTCCGGATAACAATTTAACCCTGGTAATTGTTGAGTCGCCCTCGTCTTCTTTATAAACATGAAAATGCCTGGCACCCCGTGATGCCACCTGGGGAAGATGGGTAATATTGATCACCTGCATATATTCCCCCATGTTACTGAGTATCTGGCCTACCTTGTCAGCAACTTCTCCTGAAACGCCTGAATCAATCTCATCAAAAATAATTGCAGGCAGCTTTACATTCCTGGCGAGGAAGGATTTGAGGCTGAGCATGACTCTTGACAATTCTCCTCCGGAAGCAGTTTTTGCAAGATTTTCCGGAATAATCTGCTTGTTGGCCGAAAAAAGAAAATCAACCTGATCCCTGCCCGATTCACTGAAATCCCTCAATGATGAAAAATCTATTCTGAATCTGGCATTCGGCATTCCAAGCTGCCTGAGCATTCCAGTGATATTTTTTTCTGTTTCCGACCGGGAATTTTTCCTTCTTTCCGTGATAGCTGCGGCCATTTTTGCCAATGCCGCTTCTTCCGAGCGGAGCAAGGATTCCATTTCAGTCAGCTTCTCATCACCGGTTTCAATTGATTGCACCAGCTTCCTGATCTCTTCCCGTTTAACGAGCAGTTCTGCCAGACTGTTTACATGATGTTTCCTGGCAAGGGTATAAATGGTGTCAAGCCTGTCATTCACCTGTACAAGCCTTCCGGGATCCGCACTGATTGATGCAGCAAGCCCCTCAATCCCCGAAGAAAGGTCATTGAGTTCAATATATGACGATTCCGCCCGTACAAGGATTTCCTCCCCGCCGGGAAGAAAATCCTTTATTTTATTGAGTGTACTGCGTATTTCGTTGAGATTACCCAGTATGGAACCTGATTCGGATGAGAAAAGCTCTGTTATGGTTGTAAGTCCTGTTGTGATTTCTTCAGCATGGGAAAGAAGTTCCTGTTCCCTCTCCAGATCTTCCTGTTCGCCATCCAGCAACCTGGCAGAATCGAGCTGGTTTAACTGGAATTTATGATATTCCAGATCAGCCCTGTTCTTTTCAGCCTTATCGGATTTTTCAATATAATCACGCCTGAGATTCCTGTATTTAATAAACCTTTCCCGGTATTTATTCAAAATATCCGCCGTACCGGCAAAGGAATCAATAACATTCAGTTGAAATGAATTGTTGTTCAACATAAGTGTCTGATGTTGTGAATGAATATCTATGAGACTCTCTCCCAGTTCTTTTAAAACAGTGATGGTTACAGGAGTATCATTGATGAATGCCCGCGATTTACCTGCGGTACTGATTTCCCTTCTAAGAGTTGTAAGAGGTTCATAGTCTAAATCATTTTCTTCAAAGAATGATTTCAGTTCATGATCCTCAACCCTGAAAGTACCCTCAACAATGCATTTATTTTCCTTGTCGAGAAGAACGGAAGTATCTGCCCTTGCTCCAAGTATTAGGGATAAAGCACCAAGCAGGATGGTTTTTCCCGCTCCGGTTTCGCCCGTGATAATGGTAAGGCCGTTTTCGAAATCAATATCCAGATCTCTGATAAGCGCATAGTTACGAACGCTGAGTTTGACGAGCATAGGGAATATTGTTAATTTGAAGCTGTTATTTTCTCATACCGGGATTTGTTGGCCGGATCTATTTCGTTGAGTATCTGCACAACACGACTTTTTTCTTCCGGGAATGATTCCGAAAAGATATTTACCAGCTCTTCGCTTTTTGCATCTACAATAATCTGAAGGAGATACATGAAAGGGTCCGGCCTGTTCCTGTAAACTTCCTGCAGCAACCTCAGACTCTCAACAATACTGACCCTGGCTTCCGAAGCATGTGACTCCAGCCGGTCAAGTCCGTTAATATTGTATTCGTAAAGAAATCTTCTTGCCCCGTCATACTGAGCGTCCAGAAGGTTCTTTACAAGCCAGTACCTGTTACGGTTCCGGGAACCGTCGTAGGGCTTCCAGCCCGGTTCGGGAGCATTCTGGGCATTGGTAACTATTTTTTCCGCGATTCTGAAATAATCGGTTCCGCCTTTAGGTGAAAATGAATCATAATCAAAGCCCAGTATAATATAGGCATAAAAGGCCAGAACAGAAACAAGGCCCGATCTGTGAGTATTGGGATCAAACTCAAGTGGCTGAAACTCAATATATCTGAATCTGAAATTATTATCCATAAAATTCAGCATTGTTGAATTATATGTGGTATTAAATACGGGACGTCTTAACTGAACCTGTATTGTACCGTTAAATTCGTCAGCAGATATCTGTTCATTAATGGTTATCAAGATATTGCAATCAATCCGCTCGGCATAGCTGTACACATGATTTGTCCATACTATGTTATTCATGAATTCATACAGGTCGCGCTGCATATTTTCAAATACCTGACGATTCGATCCCTGTACCTTTTGAGCTGATACCTGGACATTGCAGTTCAGTTCCTGTGAATTTCCCTGTATTGCCGGCAACACCAGAAGCAGAACGGCAATAAATCCGGCAGATCGTATGATTTTCATCTTTTTGTGATCATTGTAATTAATCAAGATTGTCTGAGACAGTTTCCCTTTTCGATTTTAACCCAAATTTATTAATATTATTGTACTTTTCAATGATTGTTGTCCGATTCGTTTAGATACGGATTCCGCAGCCCATTCCCGCAGAAGTAGTCATATCCCGGTATTTTTCAAATGCCGCGATATCATGCGGGAACTGCGACCCCGGCCTGTTCCGGGAGACCCGTGTCAAATGCAGGGTATACTGATCCTCACATAAAAGGGGTACCGGAGACTATTCCGTCACAGGAATAATCAGCGCTGAGATTTGCTTTCCTGCAGGTCTTTCTGCCGGAACCGTACTTAATCTCCGCTGATGAAACAAGGCATGTTTATGCCTTTTGGAATTCAGGATGTCTGTTTATTTCTGCCTTGTTGTTTTTTCAGGATTCCTGAAAAATATCTTCCCTTCTTCAAGTTCCTGCAAGGCAATCAGGCCAGGCTTCGGAAGACGCTCATAAAATTTCGATATTTCAATCTGTTCCCGGTTTTCAAAAATTTCCTCAAGATTATCGCTGTATGATGCAAATTCCTCAAGTTTTTTATTGAGCTCCTGCTTCATCTCTACTGCAATCTGATTTGCTCTGCGCGAAACAATAATCACTGTCTCATATATATTGCCTGTTTGCCTGATCAGATTGTCAACATCACGGGTAATGGTTGTGGACGGTGCCAAAGATTTTCTGTAATCCATATTTTTATTGAATATTTGCTTCAAGGTCAGATGAATCTATTTTCAGGAATTTTGCAGTTGCCTGAAATATCCTTCTGACATCCCTCGAGTACTTACTACCGGGAAATTCTTCCATAAATGAATAATAATCGTCAAGAGTATCCTGATATCTCTCCTTTTGCTTGTCAGACATACTGTGTTCAGCATAGAGGAATAATGAATTAAGTTTGAGATACATCATTTCTTCTCTGTATTTTGTGTCAGAATACTCCTTAAGACTGTTGTTCAGGGCAACAATTGCAGATTTATATGCTTTCATGTCATAATAAAGCCTTGCACTCAGATATGACTTTTCTACCAGCCGCTCCTGAAGTTCCCTGATAAAATTCCTGCATTCATCAGCCCTTGAACTGTAGGGATATTTATTGAGGAAATAGTTGAAACCTTCAATGGCGGCTCGGGTGCTTTCCTGATCAAGTTCTGCCCTGGGCGACAGGTTGTAATCGCACATGGCAGCCATAAATGCGGCATCTTCTGCGTATTTCCCGTATGCATACTGGTCGAGGTAGGATCTGAAATAACTTCCGGCAGCAAAATAATCCTTCATTTTGTAAAAGCTTTGAGCATTTATCCAGTTCAGCTCTTCTGCCTCTTCGGTAGCCCTGAATCTGGGCAGGACCTGTGCCAGCAACTCAGTTGCCCTGACATACTGACCATTTTCGTAATACGATTTTGCCTTTGACTTCTTCAGGTCAAAATCACTGCTCTTAAGAAGTTTTTCATACTCACCGCATGAAAATGCCAGAACCGACAACAACAGAATTATATAAGTACGCGATCTCATAAAAAATTGTTGGGCAAAAATAGAATATTTTTTTGTCATTAGGAACTGACAGGCGTAAAAAATCATCTTCTAATCCTGACAACACCTGATGACTGTATAAATGGAGAAAATTAAGTATAAATAGGTATTATGGAATAACCACTAATATCCCTACTTTTGTTAAAAATTTTATTAAAACCTGTAACTATGGATATTTTTGAAAAAATCACATCTACGAAAGGTGCACTCGGACAATACTCAGAGGTTGGGGATGGCTATTTCATGTTCCCGAAACTTGAAGGGGAGATAGCTGCCAGAATGAAATTCCGGGGAAAGGAAGTCCTCACATGGAGCCTTAATAACTATCTCGGCCTTGCCAATAATCCGGAAGTACGGAAAGCCGATGCCGAATACACCGCTCAGTACGGACTGGGATATCCCATGGGTGCAAGAATGATGTCCGGACAAACTTCAATGCATGAGAAATTTGAAGAAATGGCCGCTGAATTCGTTGGTAAGGAAACAGCATATCTGCTCAACTATGGCTATCAGGGAATGGTTTCAATAATTGATGCTCTTGTCGATCGTCATGATGTAATTGTTTATGATTCTGAATCTCATGCATGTATAATGGATGGTCTGAGGCTTCATTTCGGAAAGAGATTTGTATATACCCACAATAATATGGAGAGTTGTGAAAAACAGCTCCAGAGAGCAACAAAGCTGACAGAGGGAACAAATGGTGGAATTCTTCTAATTACCGAAGGGGTTTTTGGCATGGCAGGTGATCTCGGTAAACTTGATGAAATAGTTGACCTGAAAAAGAAATACAATTTCAGAATCCTGGTTGATGATGCTCATGGTTTCGGGACAATGGGTGCAAGCGGCGCCGGTACGGGTGAACATTTCGGTGTTCAGGATCAGATAGATCTCTATTTTGCCACATTTGCAAAATCAATGGCTGGCATAGGAGCTTTTATAGCAGGTGATAAAAACATTATAACTTATCTTCGCTTCAACCTCAGATCACAGATATATGCGAAGTCTCTTCCAATGGCAATGACGGTTGGTGCAATAAAAAGACTTGAAATCATTAAAACTCAGCCGGAACACAAGGAAAAACTATGGATTATTGCAGAAGCTCTTCAAAAAGGATTAAGGGAGGCGGGTCTGGATCTGGGAAAAACACAATCGCCGGTAACTCCTGTTTTCATGAAAGTTACTCTTTTTCAAACAACTCAGCTGATTTATGACCTCAGGGAGAATTTCGGCATTTTCTGCTCAGTGGTAATATATCCTGTCGTTCCCAGGGATGTGGTCATGCTCAGACTCATCCCCACTTCAACACATACACTCGAAGATGTTGAATATACGGTGAATGCATTCAGGGAACTCAAATGGAAGGTTGATAATGACATTTATCCCCATGAAATAGCTGATTTTTCATAATAATTGAACAGGAAACAAGCTGAAGGGGCTGTCTCAAAGCAGAAAAGGACAGCCCCTTTTTTATTTCTGTCCGAACAAATCCCCTTTTTGTTGGTTATACAGATTTGAGTTCAGCAAATATGTCTGATAAATTCACTTTCTCATCATAGGATTCGGATAATGAAAAGGGATATAGAAAAAATAAACCTCCTTAAAGCCTACAATATGCTGCTTTATTTTGCAGGCAGCATGATCATGAAGGAGCCCAGCGATGAATGTATAAATGACTTCTGGGCACAAGGCACTGTAAAAAATCTTCCCGTTAAAAGTTCAAATCCCCGTTTTATAAAGGCAGCCTCCATATTACGGGATTCATGCAAGGATAAGGATACCTGCCGGGAAAAAATGATTTCTGACTATCACAGGCTCTTTGATAATAACGGCCGCCGGCTTGTACAGGTGTTTGAGTCTGAATATACTGACAATCAAAACAATACCACTACTAAAAAAACTGCCGTAGATGAATTCTACAAAACATATGGCTGGAATCCGGATCAGCACTATGATGTACCGCATGATCATCTTGGCATTGAACTTCTCTTCCTGACCCGGCTTACTGATAAACTCACAAGTATTGATGATGAACCATGCAGACGTGAACTCGGGAAGGAGATCATAAGATTTATAAACCTTCACATCCTGTCATGGCTTCCGGCATGGAATGCACAAATGCAACAGCATGCACAAAGTGATTGCTATAAAGGCATAGGACACCTTGTTTATGCTTGTATGGAAGATATCCAAAGCATCCTGTCCTGATACCCTGTCTGTCTTTTATTTATTCAGTTCCGAAAGGTATCGTTCAGCATCCAGTGCTGCCATACAGCCGGATCCTGCTGCCGTAACGGCCTGTCTGTAATGCGGGTCCTGAATATCGCCTGCCGCAAAAACTCCCGGAACATTGGTTTTAGTGCTTCCCGGTATCGTTTTTATATAACCGGCCGGATCGGTCTCAACAAATTCCCTGAAAATATCTGAATTGGGAATATGGCCGATTGCCAGAAAAAAACCATGAATATTTATTTTTACAATTTCTTCCTCGGGTGTGTCTTTCTTTTTTACAAGAACTGCACCTTCAACACCATTTTCACCAAAAAGATCTATAGCCTGGTGTTCCCACAGGATTTCTATATTCGGGGTTTTCAAAACCCTATCCTGCATTGCCCTGGAAGCCCTGAGAACATTTCTTCTGACTATCATATATACCTTATTGCACAGGCCTGCAAGATATGTGGCTTCTTCAGCCGCAGTATCCCCCCCGCCGACAACCGCAACATCCTTCTTCCTGTAAAAGAATCCATCGCATGTGGCACAGGCCGATACACCCATTCCGGCATATTTCGTTTCAGCTTCAATTCCAAGATATCTTGCAGTCGCTCCGGTAGCTATAATAATCGATCCGGCATTTATCTTCCTGGTTCCGTCAATGGTAACTAACAGATTTCCTCCTGAAAAATCAGCAGCTGTCGCCATGCCTAAGCGGATATCAGTGCCGAGTCTTTCAGCCTGTCTTTTAAAATGCTCCATCATTTCGGGACCCGTTATGCCATCAGGATATCCAGGATAATTTTCAACTTCAGTAGTTGTGGTGAGTTGTCCGCCCATTTGCAGTCCGGTATAAAGAACAGGACCAAGATTGGCTCTTGCAGCATAAATTGCAGCAGTATAACCGGCCGGTCCTGATCCGATTATCAGACATTTTACTTTTTCGGTTTCACTGGCAGCCTGATTACTATCTTCATCCGTAAGACCCATTGGTTTAAATAACTCCATTTTAAAAACTATTTTTTTCTTAAAATTATACAAATGTTCCGGGCTCAGTTAAATCCGTCCGGTCAGTATCCGAAATATCCCTTTCCGCAGGGCGGGAGTCCGCAAGCCGGCTCCATTCTTTTCGAAGTTTGACCCATAAGGCGGAGTTCCTCAATCTGCATCCTGAACCCTTTAATTCTTCAGGCAAAACTAAAAAAAGTATTTGTAAATTCAATCATTTCCTGCCTGTTCACTGTGACTGAACCCCAAATCATCCCTGTTGTCAGTTACGGGTGACTCAGCGAGGAATTCCCGTCCGGCTCCTTGCCAAACGGATCAAAAGCTTTTGCAGAATCCGAATTGTTGATTATTTTTGTGGTGTTTTTCGGGGTGTGGCGCAGTTGGCTAGCGCACTTGCATGGGGTGCAAGGGGTCGTCTGTTCGAGTCAGATCACCCCGACAGAACAGGACATCCTTGCTTCGGCGATCGGTGTCCTTTTCTTTTTGCCCCGTTCCACCGGTAGTGGTACAGAATCCTGAATTCCTCATATGAATACCGCCCTCCGTCTGTAAGTGATGTGCAAAGAATCTCTTTCTGCAGGGTGTGTATAAGTATGTATGCCATAGAGTGCAGGAATAAACGA
>CAZFVQ010000011.1:0-70790 GCA_964522415.1 uncultured Rikenellaceae bacterium
CAAGACGACTTGAAGGCGAACCCGATCCGTCAGAATAAACAGCCATGAGGATCTTGCCTGATCCACCGGTATGACTAATGGACAAGCTCTCGATGATTCCTGCTTCACTGAAAGTGACAGGAATGGCACGGCGGTAATTATGATTGGATATAGTACTGTACTCGGTAGTGTTACCCGCAGTTTTGGCAGTAGGGGAACCGGAACCCGGATCTGATCCTGATCCGGTTCTGTAGGTACAAAATACTGAATACTTGTAATCAGCAAGATCGGATGAACCAAAACTTGAAGGCATACCGCCTGACCAAGTCTGTGAGGACTGTGCCCTCGACGGCTTGCCCGTCGTATATCGTACTCCAACAGTCCTTTCAAAAACCCAGGAAAGCCATACAGTCTGGCCCTGACTTACACTAACAGGACTCGACAGTGAAACAGTCTGCCAGCCGGAGGATGCATTCACATTTGTGCTTGCAGAAACGCCAAGACGACTTGAAGGAGAACCCGATCCGTCAGAATAAACAGCCATGAGGATCTTACCCGAGCCTCCGGTATGACTGATGGACAAACTCTCAATCATCCCGTCCTCTTTAAAAGTGACCGGGATTGCCCGGCGGTTATTAAGGGTAGATATTAAATTATATATTATCATATCGCCCGCAGTCTTAAGCGCAGGATCAGGATATGGCTTAAGTATAATAGAGGAAAAAGGTGAAAGTGTAACACTACCAGTATATTTCATTCCCTTAACATCAATCATTGATCTTTTCAAAGAGAATACCTTGTTGGTCGTGCCCGCATTATAATAAAATTCAATATCTGTAGTATCTATCAAATTAACCGGTGATTTTTTTGAGTTGAAATCCTGACCAGTAAACGTCTTCCACTCTTCAAGAGTACGAAGTTTAGAACCTGTTGAAGGAGAATAAGTATAAAACACATTATGATCATCAACAGGTCTGGCATAATAATTATTATCTGCTGTGCCAAATGCCGGTATATCATCGGCGACACTATGAAATCTCAAAGCTGTCTGAGAAAAGGATTTTGCGATAAAAATATTGTTGTTCAATTGATTGTCCCGTATACCATTACCTGAACTATTCTGAAAATACATACCCCATTCATTGTTAAAAGCGGTATTGTTTTCAAATTTGTTTTTCCGTCCGCGATGAATCATATAACCGGCTTCATTACAATGAGCAACTGTATTGTTCGTAACAATGACATTAGTTGAATTTTCATCAAGATATATCCCCCGGGCAATGGATCTGCCTGAATGAGTCGTGCCGGATATATTTCCATGAACATTCAGAATAATATTACCGTCTATTTTCCTGGATATTCCTTCTGCTGTGATATAAATTCCTCCTCCGTCATTCAGCGTCCGAAGAATGTCATGAATGAAATTATTTTGAATAGTGATCGTCTGAACATTTGAGTAAAGAATTACACCACAATAACCAGTTTCCCGTATAATATTGTTTTTAATCAGACAATCATTGCGGCTTACCACAATGCCACTCATTTGATTACCCCAAAAAGCCTGCCCTTCAATAAGTCCCGTCTTTTCAATGGTATTTGAAATAATATTATGGTTAATGCCATCTAATCTTATCCCGGTTTGATTACACGATGAAATCAGGTTATTTGTAATATTGCTGTAATTACCACAGAGATTGATGGCAGTAAGACCGGCAAAACAAAACCGGGAATTCTGCATTGTAATATAATCATTCACATTGAAAATGAATTCAACCATATGTGAAATTGAACCCCTGAAATGTAAATTTTCAATCGTCAGATAGTCATGCCCTACATTATGCAGCAGGTTATCCAGCGTGGCGACTTCTACTTTCAGGGCTGAGGGATTTGATGTGCCAAAATAAAAATATATTTTGCCATTGACATGATCATGATACCACTCTCCGAATGATGTTAAAGTCCGGATATCATTCTGAATAAAATAACCATATCCTGCTCTTGCCGGCTGATTATCCCCCAGCGTTGTATAAAGCAATGTACCTCCCGAATGTGATGTGATTTTGCATCTGTCCAGAGACCAGTCGTTTTTTCTGATAACAACCTCTGCTCCTTTCCAGTTTGGAGTCTGGCTAAGTTCAGTATCTGTTATTGAAATATTTGTATTGGCTGACTTGTATGTTCTGTATCCTTTATCAGGCCATCTGCCCATCCCATACTGTACGTCATTGATTAATACCATGTTGGTTAATGATTCAGACGTTACAGTTGCTGAAAATATTCCATTACCTTCATTTTTCCAGCCTGTGATTGTTTTAAAACCTGTAATAACGGGCTTTTCACCGGTTCCATAGGTTCCGAGTATAATATGCGAACCTGCTGTACCTGATTGCATTATTTTTATTGTACCATAAAAGGTATCACCACATTTAAACAATACCCTGTCTCCTGGTTTTAATGAAGAAAATGCAGAATTGACTTTATCAATGGTTTTCCATGGTGCAGAAGTACTAAGTCCTGAATTCGAATCACTTCCTGATGAACTCACGTAATAATCAGTAGCTTTCAGCACTGAATTAAAGAAAAACAATATCACAATGAAAAAAAATCTCATAGACAAAGTTGGGTGATTCATAAAAAGTAACAATCCGGCAATTTCGAAAAGAGATCAAGAATACTGATATTTTCAAATTGTCCGGCTAGATTTAAAAATAAATTAACATTTTTTAACATTTCCATTCTTCTGGTAAATCAGGAATTTTTTAAAAACCACTGATCCAAAGTTCTTTAATAAAAACCAGATCAAACAGCTGGCAGGGAAACCCCAGATTCTATAAACACACATTTGTTTATGCCAGAAAAGTATCATTATTTTACATCATGAAACATCCTAATTATCAAATTCGTATAAATTGGAATGAAAATTGTACTCATTGTTGATTATCAAAAAAATAATATTCTTAAAATGATTAACGGAATTAGACAGAAATCATTTCCCCGGAACATTAATTTTTTAAAATATCCGTTATTTTTTATTTTCTTTCTGCTTTTGTTACATAGCTGCAGAAAAGATCCTGTTTTGCCAAGCGTAATAACCCAACCTCCTGTTGATATAACACGCACTTCTGTTCTTGCTGGTGGAAAAATTACCAGTGACGGTGGTTTACCGATACTGGAAAAAGGTATATGCTGGGACACTATGCAAAATCCTGACCTCACAAAACAATTTATAACGGCCGATGAAAACGATGAGGACTTTTCAGTAAAAATAACAGGACTGACACCAAACACACTTTATTTTATCAGGGCATATGCCACAAATGAACTGGGTACTTCATTTGCCAAAGAGATTTCATTTACCACAGATCCGGTCAGCACTGGAACAGTGATGACCATCCAGCCTTCATCGATATCTCTGAACACTTCTGTTTCGGGTGGAGCAATCACTGACGATGGCGACGCTGAAATAATACAAAAAGGTGTATGCTGGGGTACAGCCCCGGAACCCGAAATTAAGACTGGCCAATATACGGAGGACGGAACCGGCATGGAAGAGTATGTCAGTACTTTGACAAATTTAACTCCCGGAACCAGGTATTATATAAGAGCATATATAAAGAACTCGGCAGGGATTGCCTATGGCAGTGAATATTCCTTCAATACTAAAATGGCAGACATCCAAAATAACCTTTACAATACAGTAACTATAGGTTCACAGGTATGGATGGCAGAAAATCTGAGGACAACCAGGTACAACAACAATGCATTAATTCCCAACGTTACAGAGGATCTTGCGTGGACCACTCTGTCAACACCAGCTTATAGCTGGTTTGGAAATAATATAAATAATGCAAAATGGGGAGCCTTGTACAACTGGCATACTGTCAGCAGGGGGAATCTATGCCCGGCAGGCTGGCATGTTCCCTCTGACAATGAATTTAAAGCCCTGGAAACATATCTTGAAATGGCAGTTGATCAGATTGACTCATGGTATTGGCGTGGAACTGACCAGGGAAGCCGGTTAAAAAATATAACTGGTTGGAAAGACGAAGAAAACGGAACCAATACCAGTGGTTTTTCTGCTCTGCCCTATGGTTACCGGTATGCTGCTACTGGCGCTTTCAATGACCTGAACAGTGTCACCTACTGGTGGAGTTCTGATGAGTACAATAACGACTTCGCCTGGTACAGGAGATTGGATGGCAAAGAATCAGGAATATACAGATATTATACTTCAAAAAAAGGGGGCAAATATGTCAGATGCATTAAAAATGAATAGACGTAATTGCCTTTTAGATAAACATTTTTTATTTTAAGTATATTTGCAAAAACTTGAATGAAGGTCAGAATGTCGAACCACAAAAAAAACAAGATGAAAAAATCAGTTTATTTAATTTTTAGTTTATTCATCATCGCCATTATGGTGATGGTTCAGGGGTGTAAGAAAAAAGGAGACCCGCCACAGCTTACTACCATTGCAGTAACAGATGTAACAAATAATTCAGCAAAATCGGGCGGAAATATTATATCTGACGGAGGATGTGAAATCATTGAAAAAGGTGTATGCTGGAATACCACAGGAAACCCGACTATTGAAACAGGTAAAAAAACAATCAATGGCAAGGGAGCAGACAATTTTACCAGTGACCTGACCGGATTAGAGCCGGCAGAAACATATTACGTCCGTGCCTATGCAACAAACGGACCGGGCACAACCTACGGTGAAGAAATCACGTTCACCACCAAAGTAGCAGATGCAGATGGCAATCTGTACAATACGGTAGAAATTGGAACACAGGTGTGGTTGACTGAAAACCTGAAAACAACAAAGTATAATGATAATACTTCCATAACCCTGGTTGCCGGTAATACTGAATGGACAACTCTTGAAACAGCAGCTTATTCCTGGCCGGAAAATAATGAAGAAGCTAATAAAGATCTTTATGGTGCATATTACAACTGGTACGCAGTTGAAACAGAAAAATTATGCCCTGAAGGCTGGCGTGTGCCAAGTGATGATGATTTTAAAACACTGGAAATATTCCTTGGAATGTCTCAGGCAGAAGCTGACGGATTAAGCTGGCGGGGCGACAATCAGGGAGAAAAAATGAAAAACACAAACGGCTGGAATGAAGGACAAAATGGTACCAATACCAGTGGGTTTTCTGCTATGCCCAGCGGATACAGATATTATGAAAATGGTGCCTCAAACGACATAGGAGCATTATGCTACTGGTGGACTTCCGATTCTTTTGGTTCAGATGCAGGAATATACAGAAGGCTTGATGGAAATAATGATGCTGTATTCAGAAATTCAACACTAAAAAAAGCCGGTAAATCAGTCAGATGTGTTAAGGATTGAGTTAAACAATAAATCTCATAGAAAATCAGAAGGCTATCTTATTCAGATAGCCTTCCCTGTTGAATCAAGTATGAAGTATTATAAAAAATAAATGAAAGTCAGATATAAATTTATTATGAAAAAGCTTTTGGGTATTTTTTTCATCTTATTGTTAATAAGTTGTAGTTCAAATAATACAGACATGAAAAACATCGTTTTCCTTCATCACAGTACCGGCCATAACATCTGGACCGGGAAAACCAACAGGTATATTTATAAACTTACAAAAAAAGGAGATGTACTGAAATTTATAGATAACTACAACAAAAAAAATAAAACTGATTACAGGATCATTGAAAAGATATTTCCCAAAAGTTCACCTTACGGCTGGAATAATTATCCTTTTGATTATTATAATATCTGGGTTAAAAATGCAGGAGAAAATCCGTATATGGAAGAGCCGACACTTGAGATTCTCACCAAAAATTACGATGTCATTATTTTTAAACACTGCTATCCCGTCAGCAATATTAAGGAAGATACCGGATCACCTGACATAGATTCGGATGTAAAGACTCTTGAAAATTATAAGCTGCAGTACAATGCCCTTAAAAACAAAATGCATGAATTCCCCTCTGCCAAATTCATAGTCTGGACACCGGCAGTGAATACAAAAAACCTGATGACGGAAGATGAAGCCCTGCGAACACAGGAGTTTCATAACTGGATCATAAATGAATGGGACGAAAAAGGAGATAACATATTCATATGGGATTTTTACAGTTATGAAACAGAAGGAGGAATTTATCTTGCAGAAAAGAATGCCTGGAGCATGGATAATTCACATCCGAATAAGGAATTTTCGGCAAAAACCGCCCCTTTGTTTGGAAAATTTATTACTGACGTAATTGAATCCCGGATAAAATGACCCCAACCCTGCATTACCTTATATTACGATGAATCTCAGAGGTTTGATACGACGATTGCATATCAAGTGGCTTCAAATTGCCAGCAATGAAGCAAGAATCAAATACTTGCGTAAAAGGGGTATGAAAATAGGCAACGATTGTCTTATGAACACATTATTATTTTCCGAACCCTATCTGGTGGAAATAGGAGATCATGTTGCAATTGCAGGAGGAACTCAGTTCATATCCCATGACGGAGCCATATGGTGCTTTCGTGATGAGATCAAAAATGGAGATATATTCGGAAAAATCAGGATCGGGAATAATGTATTTATCGGGAACAATTGTGTCATACTTCCAAACACAACCGTAGGAGATAACTGCATAATCGGAATAGGCAGCATTGTACGTGGACAGTTCCCCGATGATTCTGTAATAATAGGCAATCCTGCAAAAGTAATTTACAAAACAAGCATTCAAAGACTAATGTACCGGCAGAATAAGGGCCTGCTGCTGACGCATAATCTGTCCGAACGCGAAAAGATCAAAGTAATATTAAAACATTTCGATACTGATTAGGACTATTTCATTAAATAATGATCTGATACATTTCATATCATATCAGAAATCCTGAGATTGGAGAACAGCACAGGATTAAATATTTTTAATATAAATCCATGAAACTGAAAGTTTTGATTCTTAACGACCGGGACAGAAATTCCGGATTTGGAGGACAGGCCAGTTTCATAAAAAATTTGCATCCATTTCTTGAAAAAGAATATAACCTGACATACCTGACCTTACCCGGGGTTTACCATCAACAGAAAATTATCCCAATCAGATTGTTGTATTTGTTCCGGGTAATATCCTTTCTGGTAAGAAAACGAAAAACTTTTGATCTGATTATTTCACATACGCCCGAGGCCTCCTTTGCAGCATCATTATTTACAGTCCCTTTTGTTCATATTTTCCACGGAAATGCCAATCCGTTATCAATGTCAAAATTTCGCACAGGAAAATACTTCAAATGGGTTTTTGACCGTTTTGAAACAAGAGTAGCAAAAAAAGCAGGATTTTTATACACTGTAGGCGAACCCGGGAAAAAAGCAATGAAAATTTATAATCCTATTGAATATATTCCTGAAAAAATACTTTCCTATGATGAAAGAAGGGATTTTATTTTCTCAGGCAGACTTGAAAATGTTAAAAACGTGGATGTGATCATAAAAAGGTACAACACATTACCTGCTTATATCAAACAAAACAATAAACTTCATTTAATTGGCACAGGCACCAGGGAGAATAATCTTAAAACTCTGGTTAACGAATTAAATCTGACTGAGAAAGTTATTTTTCACGGACTGGTTCCTAACGAAAAATCCATCAGTTTGACCAGCAGGTCATATATTCTGCTGATGGCTTCCTCGCATGAAGGATTTCCAATGACAATTGCAGAGAGTCTGACTGTCGGAACCCCGGTTATATCAACCAACGTGGGAGACATCCGGTCGGTACTCAAAGACGGGGTAAACGGATATCTGTTACCCGTGAATTTTACATCAGAAGAATTCAATGAAAGGATCACATCAATTTTAAGCGATTATGAGCGTTTCTCCGAAAATGCTGTAAAATCTTCCTGCATTTTCAGGGCGGATGAAATTGCAGGACAGCTTATAGCCGGATGCAATGAAGTGATCCTGCAATAAAACAGGAAGATAACGGTAAGGCCGCAAAGCTGAAAATCAAAATAACCAGAATGAATTGGAGACATTAAAGGTCAATAAAGACAGGGAAACAGAAAAGAATAAAATCCTTTGTATTGTGCAGCTTCCCCCGCCGGTGCATGGAGCAAGCATAATGAACGACAATCTGGTTAACGGGGAAATAATAAATAAATTCTTCGAACTCATAATAGTTAATCAGCAATTCCTGAAATCAATTGATAAAATCTCGAAATTCTCATTCGAAAAACTTTTCAAGGCTTTTTACTATGCTTATGAAATAATAAAAAAAATTGTCACAAGGAAACCGGATCTTGTCTACATGACTTTTGCCCCCAAGGGCTTTGCTTTATACAGAGACCTGGGATATTCCTTTATTGTTAAAATGCTCGGAAAAAACATAGTATTCCACCTGCATGAAAAAGGTATTAAAGCTTCAAGTAAAAATAGTTCATTAAGAAAGATACTATTACGTACTGCATTTAAGAATGAATCCATCATTTGCCTTTCAGAAAAACTTGTGAATGAGATAGAAGACGTTTTCGTTAAAACCCCTTATATTGTACCTAACGGGATAAAATGCTACAAACCATTAAAGAAAAAAACAGATCCATCCCTGAATAACATTGCTCAGATTCTTTTCCTGTCAAATTACATGTTGAATAAAGGTATTCTGAATCTGTTAGACGCCCTTGAAATACTTAAAAAAGAGGGCTATGAATATAATGCCCGCCTGGTTGGCGGTCCTGTTGATCTCAGCATTGATGTTTTGCAAAATCTGATCAATGAAAAGAAATTGTCCGGATGCGTCATCGCCACAGGACCCCTTTTCCATGATGAAAAAATAACTGAGCTCCAGAATGCCGACATATTCGTTTTGCCAAGTAAAAATGAAGCCTTCCCCCTGGTTATTCTTGAAGCAATGCAATTTGGTCTGCCGGTGGTTTCCACAATTGAAGGGGGAATAACCGACATGATAATAGACGGAGAAACAGGATATCTCGTCCATCCTGAAGACACACAAAAACTTGCTGAAAAAATTGGTATTTTACTGGGCAACAAAAAGCTGCGACTGAAAATGGGTGAAAAAGGCACAGAAAGATTTATGAAAAATTATACATTGGACAGATTTGAAACCAACATGACTGATACCTTTTATAAAATACTGAAGAAATAAAAAAAGGCTATCTGTTAAAATAGCCCTCTTAAAAACAATCTTTGTCTTCTGAATAATATGTCAGTCAGATTATTCAGAATTGATTGTTGTCTCTGAGTATTCCTGCTTTTTCATCCGTATCGATCAATTCTATATTCAACCCGTAACGGGCCAGTAAAAACGCAATATTATTGTTATTGAATGCTTCACCGGGCTGAGGCCGGACCAGAGTGAGCAAGCCCTTGTCATTCAAGTTTTTAATTTCCTTATTCATATCATCACACTTGAAACAGATATGATGAAAGCCCCCTCCCCTGTTAACAAAATTCACCAGTGACTGATTGTCCTCCAGTGGCTCAATAAGTTTAATGAGAATACTGTCAGGTTTTTTCAAAAAGGTAACCTTTACTTTCTGAAGTGAATTCACAATAATTTCAGTCATCTGCCTGTAATCGAATACCCTCTCCCAGTATTCAACAGCTTCTTCGATGTTCTTCACCGCAAAACAGATATGATCTATTTTCATAATCAATCATGCCGGTTAAATACCGACTTTAAAAAATCATTAAAATTTAATTCTTTTGTATCAGATCATTATACAAATTCAGGTAATCTGACACCATCCTTTCCATTGAGAATTCTGCAATTATCCGTTCTTTTCCGGCGGCTCCCATTTTTTCACGTAACGGAGGATCAAGGAATAAAATCTCAAACTTACTGATAAATTCACCGGCATCAGAAGGTGATATCAGGAATCCTGTGATGTTATCCTCAACAATCTCATTTGTTCCCCCTCCTCTTGTTGCAATAACCGGTTTACCCATTGCCATGTATTCAATAATTGAGTTTGATATGCCTTCGCCGTGCACCCTCGCATTCGTCAGTAAAATTCCTGTGTCAAAAATATTTATTATTGATTCAATATCTGTCCTTTTCCCCGGAAATACGATTTTGTCTTTCAGTGATTCCGGTACTTTCTTTTTCATTTCACCAATCATGGAACCTTCTCCCACCAGCAGGAACTTCAGATTATCATGCTTTTTCAATAGTTCAACTGCTGCTTCAATCAGAGTTGAATAATCCTTACGTTCATCAATCCCTGCCACCATCCCTGCAATAAAATATTCATCATCAGCATTACCCAGGATTTCCTCTCTGATGCTTAACTTATCCTGAAGATTCCTGAATCTCGACATTGCAATACCATTATGGATGCAAACGGATTTCTTTTTCGGGGCCCGGTAAGCTGATAAACCTGAATATGAATTCCCGACAACAACTGCAGAGAAAGGGAAGGTCAGTCTTGCCCTGAACCAGTTCTTATTGCACAGATTCTGCCTGACAGGAGTATCGATGACCATTCCGTTAACACATTTTATTTTCAGAATCCTGCAGACGGGTACGGTATATATCGCTGTCATGCTTTCCCAGCAGTGTACAATATCGGGTTTGTACTTTTTGCAGATATGGTAAAGTTTATGAAATATTGAGATGTCCCTTCTGGTTTTCCTTATAATATAATGAATGTTAATACCAAGGCTGAGCACTTCTTTGTAGTGAATATTCCTGTTCATCAATACCAGTTCAAATTCTACATCCTTAGCAAGGTATAAAGCTTTCATGAGTTCTGTAAGTCTCCTCTCTTTACCCCCTGCTTCGAGACTGTCAATAACAAAAAGTATTCTTGGCATTCTAATTAATAAAACACTTAACCTGATTAAATATTCCGGTGGTCATGAAAAGTATCAGACCCCGAAAAAGAAATCAGAAAATGTACGAGTGAAAAGTTTATAATCAAATTCCCGGACAGCGGTCAGTTTTGCGTTTTCGGCAACATCAGCGGCATTTGAATTATAATTGTTCACAATCTCCATTATTTTATCTGCCATTTCCGAAGGTGATCCGGGAGTAACAACATATCCGTTAACATTATCCTTTATATATAATGCATTGTCGCTAACGTCTGTAACCAATACAGGAACACCAGACACCAGATATTCGGAAAGCTTGGTCGAAAACCCGTATTTCGTCTGCAAATTCAATGGACGTGGCAGTATCAATAAGTGATAATCAATAAATTTATTAAATAAATCATTTGAATCAATGTTGCCCATGTAAAAAATCTTATCATGCAGACTGAATGTTGTCATGAGTTTTTCCAATACTTTTCTGTCATTGTCATGAAGAGGGCCATACAGATACAACCCGATATTCCTTTCAAGATTTACTTTATGAAGGGCTTCAAATAAAACATCAAAACCCTCCTTGGTACAATTGATAAGACCTGCAAAACAGATTTTAAACATTTTATTATCATCGAAATGCAGATTTATTTCCAATCCGGATTTAATAATACTTACATCAGATAATATCGGTACTCTGATTATTTTTTTATTATATCTCTTAAAATATTTTTGCAGATTGGTTGATATAACAACTATACCATCATAGAAAAAAACTTGTAATTCACTTAATTTGTAGGCAATCAAATCATAAAATGATTTAATATAGAAAATAAGTTTCGATGGAAAATCTGAAGGAGCAGTGGTTGCATAAACATTTGATGAACGTAATTCATTGATATCACAAAAGAACCTGTAGCTTTTTAGTACTTTGAAATAAAAAAAATAAATAAAGTCCTTCAGGACGAATGACGTCGGATAGAGATAAATAATACTGTCCGCTCTGTTTTCTATTATATACTTATTAACCGAGCGAAGGAATTTCAAAACGCTGAATGAGTGGTTGCCGGAATTGTCCTTGCTCTGAAGGGAATAAATGCCGGGATATAGTTCATACTTTGTTACATTATCGTCATGGATATAACACAGGGAGCAGATATATACATTTATTTTTCCGGCTGCCAGTGATTTCGCAGTTTTCAAAACCCGTTGCGTTCCGGCCATTTTACCACGGACAATATCACCTGTGGAAATAATAAATACTTCTTTCAATTGCTTCAATAGATACCCGGATGAGTTTGATCGATAATATGACGGAGATTCCTTCTGAAATCAGGAATTTACCAAGACTTTAATTTTTCATAAACTTCCGCGGTTTGCTGCGCAATCGTGTCCCAGTTATACATAGACATATCATAATGAACCGGTTCAAATTTTTGTTCGAGTATTCCTCCAAGTTTTTCTGCTAAAGATTCCAGATCTCCGGTTTTAAAATATCTGTCATCAGGAATTGCCACCTCTTTATTTGCAGGTATATCGCTTACCAGTACCGGAAGATTATAACTCATTGCCTCGAGCAGAGAAATTGGCAAGCCCTCATGAAATGACGGTAAAACAAACAGGCAGGCATTATTGAATAATTGCTGAAGTTCTGCTCCTTTAACAAATCCGGTAAGGACAACATCGGATGAAAGAGCAAGATCTCTGAGCATTAAAGAATAGGCTGTTTCATGATCAGCTTTCCCGGCAATCACAAGTCTGATATTTTCAGACCGAATCCTGCTGAAGGCTTTTATCAGCAGATCAAATCCCTTTTCTTCGACAAAACGGCCAAGTGTAAAAATGTACTTACGGGATTCAAGTCCAAGTTTTTCTATGTATTCACGGTTGTTATTCAGCACAGGAGAAGAAAACCCATTGAATATCAAATTAGTATCGAATCTTTTGTACTTTGTTGCAAGCAAATCTTTAATAACATTGGAAATCACTATTACTTCGTCTGCATTTTTTGTTGCATATTTTTCCCCTGTTCTTAAAACCGTTTTGGCAAAGGGGCCCCATTTAGCACGATCATAATCAGGACCATGATGAGTAAATACCACTTTAAGGCCAAGCAGTTTGGCAAAAGGAGTATAAATTGCCGGTCCAATTGCATGAATATGAAGTATGTCAGCCTTATGATATTTAGCCCATACAACAGAAAGAAATGTATGAATTAGAGTTTCAAGCGTTTTTATCCTTAATGTAAACAGAGTAACCAGTCTAATGCCCTTATATTCCCTGAGTTTATCATTTTTTGGAATATGACAGGATCTTCTGATTATTATTATTTCATAATTCAGGGACCTCAACCGGGGGTATAATTCCTCACAATGAGTTTCAATTCCTCCTTGTATATTGGGTATGCCCCTGGTTCCTGTTACAACTATCTTCATTTTTTCAATTTTTTTAGAACCCTTGTTCCGATTATAATTTTAGCAAATTAGAGTAAGCTTAATTTTCTATTCTCTTTTAAAAATGTCCTAACCATCTTTATTGAGCATATTCCTCGGGGAAAT
This sequence comes from uncultured Rikenellaceae bacterium, assembly GCA_964522415.1. Taxonomy (GTDB): domain Bacteria; phylum Bacteroidota; class Bacteroidia; order Bacteroidales; family VadinHA17; genus LD21. The sequence goes on from CAZFVQ010000011.1 coordinate 13,343, forward strand.
CTCTTCTATTACTGTATAGTATCATATTTTTATATAAATTCTCATAATCACGCCCCATTCTTTCAATAGTAAATTCATTAAGAATTCTTTCCTTTCCTTTCTTACCCATTTCTGTCCTCAATTTTTTATTATCCAGCAGAAGATTAATATGCTGAATGACCTCTTCAGCATCACGCTCAGTACAGAATCCGGTCTCTCCATTCACAATAAGTTCTCTGCTTCCACCAAAAATGTCAGTTACAATTACTGGTTTCCCCATTCCCATATATTCAATAATTGTGTTGGATATACCTTCAGAGAACGTACATAATAAGCCTATATCCGATGCAAATATTAAAGATTCCACTTCATTCTGGCCCCCAGCAAGAATAACATTATTCACCTTCTCATTTTTTACCCTGTTTTTGATCCTTGGAAACTGCTTTCCATCCCCGACTCCCAAAAAAGTAATATCTTTTCTCATTTTACCCATTTCCTTGGCAATATCTATAAACAGGTCATAATCTTTTGATTTACCAAAACGAGCTACCATAATTACAACGAAGGGAGTATTTATCTTGAGTTTTAATCTTACATCTGCCTCATCAAATTTACCCTCGAATCTCTCAGGATGCACCCCATTTCTAATTACTAATGCCTTAGGAGAGTTAATTTTAAAGTTTTTAATGCCCGCTTCTGAGTTTGACAAAATAACATCAGAGAAATGAATATCAATTCTGTGAAAAAACTTGTCCGGAGAATTCTGTCTGAAGCTTTTTTTTGCACTGTTAATAAGATTGGACACTAACGGCTTCCTGCAAAGAATTTTTGCAGGGATTGCATTGAACGTTGCAAAGCTGCCCCATGCATGAATAATGTCGGGTTTGAATTTTCTGCAAAATCGAAAGAAACGTATTAAAAGTGTTGGATCATATTTTAAATCTTTTCTTCTTATCAATTCAATCGGAATGCCCAATTCATTTGCATACTTATAATGAATTATATCCTCTGCTATAACCAAAGTCAAAATGTATTTGTCATTTTGTTTCAGGTACTTAATCAACTCAAGCAAACGACGTTCCATACCCCCAACCGTAAGACTTTGAACAAAAAAGAGTATTTTCATTTACCAAACATGTTTACAATAACATCTAGAATTAATCATTTCTCAATAAATGAATTATTATGCTGGTTCAGCCGTATAACGGATAAGTATTGTTTCATTGATGATAAAATTATTTTACCAAAGTTAATTGCGAACAGCATGAGGGAAGCATTATATCACTCATTTTGTTAAACGACTTCCCAGTTAGTTAGGTTGCATGTAATCAATCGATTTTCCCATATAACTTATTACAGATATCATTCATGTAATTTCCATAAATCATGTAATCGAAATATTTTTCCGCCACCCTAAATCCTTCTAAACCAATATTAGCTGCCTTGGGATCATTCAAAGCCAATAAAAGCTTATTAGTAAAATCATTTATATCTCCCGGCTCAGCTAAATATGCAGATTTATTGTCTATGAGATATTTTGGGATTTCTCCGGTTTTTGTAATTACGACCGGTTTTTTTGAAGCAAGATATTCTCCAAGTTTTGTGGGGAAGCCTGCTTTAGCCTTACTATTGTCAGGTCGTGACAGAACCAAAAAGTCTGATCTACTGAGAAGGACAGGTATTTCATTGTTATTCAAACCTACCTGCATACTTACACTATTTAAAAGACCTGAATGCAAAATCATTTCTCTTAATTTTTGTAATTCGTATTCAGGTCCATGACAGGCAATAATTAAATGTACATTACCATAATGCTGTGTGATCCTTGCAAACGATTCAATTAAAACATCCAGTCCATCTTTATTACTTCCCAAAGCTCCAATATACGTAATTAGCTTTTCTTTCGATTTTTTATTAACAGAATGAATTTTAAACCTGTCCAGATCCACCATAATTGGAATTTGAAATATTTTATGAACCGGATATATTTCGGAAAAAAAATCATTTAGAAAATCAGAAATTACAATTAGACCATTATATGTTTTTAGTTTTATGTTTTTGAGCAAGAATCTATGAAACTGTGGTAATCTTTTTTCTTTCAAAATATATAGAGGGGCTTCACTATAATCCCTTAATATCTTGATCCCGACTAATTTTAGGAAAAAAGTAAGAAGAAATTCATCTGCAGCAAGTACGGCATAATATAAAACCACTGTTTTTTGATCTCTTTTTCTGTACTTATTAAGAACAAACAAAGAGTTAATCAGTCCATAAATTCTTTGGATATTTCTCTTAACGAAATTATTTTTCCGGATATATGATTTCCTTGTGTAGCAGTATGGAATGCCATCATAGCGTCCGATATATCTGAAGGGTTGCTGGGTTTTAAAAGGTGCATCAAGACAAATCACCAGTGGATTTCCGCCTTTGTTCTTAAACGCCTTACAATAGAGGTGTATACGATTAGTTGGTCCGCTTCCTTTGGGATAAAGAAAAGTTCCTAAAACAATAAGATTATATTTATTGACTTCGTCCATTAGAACTTAAAGATTTTTAATCTTTTCTGTACTTTTCGCGTAATAAAAGAAATAGGAACTTGAAAATACCGATTATATACCGCCTCCATAAACGAATAGGTTCTCTAATTAATCTGTAAAACCATTCCATCCATAATTTAATCAACCATTTAGGAGATCGCCTTTTGGTTTTTGCATAAAACTCAAATGCTGCCCCGATTGAACAAATATGCCGGGCATCCAGATTATCAAAATGTTTCATTGTCCATTTTTCCTGCTTGGGAGCAGTCATGCCGATAAACAGGACATCGGGTGAAAAGGAATTTACAAGATTTATCATTGTTGCATTTTCCTCATCGGTAAATTCATTTTTGAAAGGAGGAGAATAATAAGATAAAGTAATACCGGGATGTTCATTCTTCACCCTTTCCTCAATCCTTTGTAATACTTTTTCAGTACTGCCAAGGAAAAAACATTTCCCTCCTGACCTGTTAAGTCGGTTTAATTCATATACCAACAAATCATATCCGGCAATTTTTTCGAGCTTGACTTTATTTAAAACTTTCAAAGCCAATAAAATGCCAACACCGTCGGGAAGAAGTACATCAGATTTAAGCAATGCTTCCCTGAATTCCTGATCTTCAAGAGTAAGATTAAACGAATGTGTATTAATAGTATTTATTAAAAGCTTTTCGTTACTCTTACTATCTAGAGAAGATAATGAATAAGGCCAGACCTTTGCTAGCAATGATTTCATAACTAATTCATTGTTAAATACATTATTTTATTGGCGTAATATTAATTTTAAGTAACCGGAATTATAACTCAGGCGTAATACCGGTTAATTCAAGTTTCTTTTTAAACACAATTTCATGCAGAAAAAGATAGAAAAGATAATATATCATTATCTCTGAAAATTCTCCTATGTTAACTCCAAATCCTCCATCTTCCAGGATATTAAAATCTACCAGGAAACGGGGTATTATATAGGAAAAAATCGTTATTACAGCAGTAATGATGAACCACTTGTTAGGGCTCACATACTTCAGTATTGGATTTTTTAATTTATGCCTGAATAAAGGAACGATTATAAATAAAATCAGCATTAATGGATAAATAGAACGTTTGAAAATCCTGGCGTTGTTGCCTTGATTATGAATATTGGTACTGCCTGTCATTTGCACAAAAAATGTATCTGCATCACCTCTGAAAAATCTGAGATAATGACCACCATAATCAATTTCTTCCAGTAAAACAAAAAGTGTGAAAATTGATAGAAAAAAGAATAATACTTTTTCAATCTTATTAGTCTTTCGAAATATTGCAATTATAGTAATACATAATATCATTAATAACAAGGCAGCCTGTAAATTCTCAACAAGTCCTAACTCCCAATTAATAGAAGGGGCAATTATCTCCTGTGCCCATTTTACTCCGGAAAAATACATGCTCAATAGTGGTATCAATACGACTAAAGGTATTATCCAATACATTAAATGTTGTTTTCTTCTATTCACCACTTAATTTTTAAGGCTTATAACCGAATCTTTTCAATGGAATATGATATGATCTAATAGGCTCAAAATTGTTAAAATTCTATCTGTTTGTTCTTCAGTATTTATTGATACGTCTGTGATATACGATTGTTTTCTACCTTTTAAAAGGGTTTTTAATTCTTATTTATCAGTTGTATACTTTATAAATATAACAAAAAAAATAATACCGACTTTGATAGTCCCTTTCAGCTATTTACTTTTGTTGCCCGGCAGAGTATTTCCAAACATATCAATTAAATTCAAATAATTGGCTAATAGCTTGTCTTCATTAAATTCACTCTCTATCAAAGAGCGGCTATTAATCCCAAATTCATTACGAATTGCCTTAGACCTAACTAATAATTCCAGTTTTCCCACAATTTCGTCAACATCCTTTAACCCTACCAGATACCCATTAAAATTATCCTTTACAAGATAACGATTATCTCCAACATCAGTTGCTATAATTGGGAGACCTGCAACCATTGCTTCCATAAGTGAGTTTGATAGTCCTTCATATAATGAAGTACTGAGATAAATATCGGCAGCCCGATAATAATCGTTGACATTTGCAGGATTTATGATGAGTTTTACTTTGTCCGAAAGGTTATACAATCTTATAAATGACCTGATTGAAGATTCCAGAGGCCCATAACCCACGAGTAAAAATTTCAGTTTCTGATCCACACCATTTCCTACCAGTTTTGCAAAAGCAAGGAGAGATGTTCTGAAATCTTTTGCCTCAACATACCGGGCTACTGTAATTATTGTAACCTCATCATTATTTCTGGATGGCTCTATATATGTTGGGATAGTGATTGCATTATGTATGACAAAGACTTTTTCAGTCTTAAATCCTCTTATCTCAAACTTATCTCTGGCAGAATAATTATTAAATATTGTTGCATTATTGAGTTGATTGTGAACAAATTTTTCAAAAACCATCTTTATGAAAGGGAGCTTCTCAGTACGAATACCTCCTATTGTAATAATGTCATTATAAAACAACCTGGTTACACCTGAAATAAAATTTGCTAAAGTTAAATAGGCCAGTATTATAGAAGCTTTCTCTTTTTTTAAAATTTTATTAAATCTGATTGATTTTTGCAATAGATTGCCTTCAAGACCATAATATTTTAGAGAGTTCTCATTTATAAAATCAAGATGCCGGGGATCAACCTTGTTTTTTTTCCAGATAACAATCACAACATCCTGATTATTAGTGGACAATAGCTTTGCAAGTGTTAAGGCCTGCTTTTCCGCTCCTCCTTTTACCAGTTTTTTACTAAAAATTATGATCGATCCCATAATTCATTGCATGATACTTCCAAAAGTATTTACTTTATAATTCCCAAAAACCCTGTATAAAACATACAACATTTTACAGTGAAAAACGCCTGTTAAATTTATATGTATCAATTATTTTTAAGAGGCCGAAGGAATTAAAAGTGTGGATACCTTTTAATTTATTATCCCATTCAGGTCTTATTACTTCTGTCAATTCCTCTCTATATTCCTGTTCAGTTATTTTTGTTATACGATTAAAATTCAAGCCTCTGCCATATCTCATAGTACAATCCTGAGAAGGCCTGTAGATTTTCCCATTCCGGACGAACAAATTTCCGGCACATCTGGCACGGCTTTCATCCGATACAACCGGATTGAGAGGATGACTAATCCATTTATCAGTAAAGGGACTGTCAGCAAAAAAAAGAAACAGTTCTGTACTTCCTCCTGAAATTCCTTCTGTCTGATCGAGTGTAGTAAACAGCCACCATTTTCCATCAAACTGAAACAAAGTAGTATCAGTCGCAAGAATATCCCTCATAATATATCTGTCCAATTCCCAGACATCAGGAAATGCAACACAGCGATATAATTCAATAGTTTTGTTGGATGCAGTTTCCGGTATCATATAATATGTCTCATTCTCCTTAAATACAAACGGATAAGATAAATGATAAGCTTTATCAATTATCTTTTTTTGTCCAAGCGCTTCCCCGTTTGAATCAAGTTCAATCATTGAAATATGAGCTTTATTTTTTTTATAGATATATTCCTCCACAAAAATATAATACCGGTCATTTTGGGATATTACAAAAGGATCTGCCCAAAATAAACCAGGCTGGGATTTTATCGGTTTAAATTCACTGAAATTATACGAAGGGAAATTCACATCACTGCTTCTACTAATGAGAATCTTCCAACTGAAAGCATCAGTGTAAAGAATCTTATTAATTACCAATCTGGAAACCCTCGCAATATATTTGACAGTATCTCTTAGAACTTTGAAAAAATCAATACTTATTCCCACATCTGTTTCAATGTTTCTCCATTCGGAGTGCCGTTCTTTTTGCCTTAAGAGATATTCGTCTCCATGGAATCGCAAACCCTCTGTCAATCGGGTTAAAAAAAGTGATGTGCGGTAAAAAACATTATTCCTGTTCTTGTTTATGGAAAATGGGCATGTGGATTCCATTGACCCAAATATTATCTCATTTTGTTTTCCTTCATTTACAATTATTCCAACAGATGAGCAGGAAGTCAGCCTGTACCTGAAAACTTCCCAGAAACCATAATCAAAACCACCTGGAATATTGTCTGAATCTATTGAAAAGGAGAAGATCCCATAACGGGGGATATTAAGCAGCTCTCCATTTAAACAATGTAATCCGAATGTTACAGCTAAATCCGGTTGGATTTCCAAAAAAACCTGTTTAAGTTGATTTTGTATCTTGCTTAGAGATTCAGATACGGTGTTCAATTCAAGAATATTGCTCAGCGTCTGTAATTCTGCAATATCTTTCAACAAATTATAATTATCACGTCGCTTGAAAATCAGATAATCAACTTTCTCAACAAGCTTCAAAAGAAACATACCTGGCCCTTTAGGCTTTCTGAATAATGATGGTTCTGAAGATTTCTTGCTCACTACTAGCGTAACATCAGCATGCGATGAATTAAGCAGCCTTTCAATGGAAGAAAAGATCCACAAAGGAATATTTCTTCCATTCAGCAAAATAACTACAGAGAGTTTGTCTGTCCTTTTCAATGTCAATTTACCAGGCTCAATGAGTTAATAAACATATCTATTGATCTTGCAAATTCATCTTCAAGTATTGATTTTCCAGACAATCTTACCCATTTTCCATTATGGTATTCATGCCATGATGAAGCCCGTTGCAATGCAGATGTACCAAAATAAAGCATCTGATATTCAATCAGGTGATAATTCTGACCATCAAATCCTATATCCATGCCAATTATTGGAAAATCTATCTCCAGAGTAAGCCTCCGTGCAAAATTAAGAAGCCCTTCCACATACTTCTCTTCAACATCTGAGAAATGCCCGCTACCGCTTGCCCTGAAATCATTCCTCCGGTTACTCCTGTGCATACAATAGTATTTGTCTCCGAAAAAGAGTACTCTGAAATCACCTTCAAAACCAGAAATAAAATTCTGGACTATCACAGCATTACTTACAGGATCAGTATTATACTTAACATAATCTCTTTTTGTAGGATAAAGAATCTTTATTATTTTTTTTATAAGATTTTTAAAATTATAATTCAAGAGATCAGCAATATTTTCAGCCACAATTGTTTTGCCCGCTTTTTTGATCAACCGCTCGTACTCATTTCTTTTATGAACCAAATAGACTCTCTTTCCTGCTGAGCCAGAAGTCTGCTTGATTACAGCCGGGAATGTACCATTGTAATTAAGAGCATCAACCCATGATCCGTAACATTTACTCTTTATTGTTTTAAGTGCCTCATCCCGGAATCTCATTCTCAAAAACTCCATAAAAACCTTGTCATGATGAGCTTTGAGATATTTATAGGATGGAAGTAAAACGCCCCCCTGCATTTCAAGGATGTAAACAAGGTTTTCAATATACCTCTTGTAGAATCCGCCGGGGGCCTCAGAAGTCTGATAAAGAACATAAGTATATTTGTAATTGGCAGTCACATCCAGCTCGCTGAACCTGCATACCTTTACCTGATAATCATGACTGCTGAACCATGTCCTGATCCTGTCAACATTCATAGAAGTAAAATATTTGAGATCTTCCTTGGAAACATGAAAACCGGAATCTTCGTCTGTCAGGATAATCAAATTTTTCATTATTTGTTTTGATCAATTGTAAATAACCGAATTTGGTTTAGCTCCGTATTCAGGAGTCTTTGAAAAAAGAATAAAAGATTAAATGAGAAATTTTATTAAAATGATCATATTCATGATATGAATCAAATTCTAAGACCAATAATATAAATCTTAAAAATAAAATTAATAACCGCAGATTCTTAAACGGACTTTCTTAAAAATGATGAACCAGAGTTTATTTCTATATTTCTGATCTGTCTTATATCTTCTCATTCCTGAAGGCTTGATTCTAAACGACATACCCTTCTCAACAACTTGCCTGCACGGTGTACAAACGCCACAGGGTTCATTTTTAACCGGATTATGACAAAACCATGTTTTATTCATAGTCTCGCCAAAACCTAATCTTTTATATTCTTCTACGATTTCCGGTTTGGTAAGTTCACTTACCGGATATGGAAAATGGAAATTGCCGAAAATGTTAACCACATCCTGATTGGAACTCTCCTTATCTATTTTCTGAAACGACACTCCGCCCGTGGAATGCCTGGAAAAATTAGCTACACTTTCAAAGTACTTCTGAAGGCGCCCCTTTTCTATCGATAATTCAACACCCTGATGATTTTCTGCAAATACTGCCAGCCACTCATACTGGCTTCCAAGGGCTATTTCTTCAGCGAGTCGTTGATAAGAGGCTTTAATTAGCTCATCAGATCCAATATCCTTTACATCAACAATGATAAGTGGTTTCATGACAAATTTGGTTTCTGAATGATTTTTAATATCCTCAGAAATTGCCTTTATCGCTTCAAGCTCATTTTTAATTGAATTCCTATGCTGATAATCTGCAAGGTAGTACGGCTGAACTATCACATTGTGTCTGGAAAGCTGTATCACCCGAAAAGTCGAATCAAAACCCCCGGTCCAGAATAATTTGATATGAGGCATGTCTTCATTTATAGCTAAAATATCTTCCATATCACTCATCATCAGTGTAATATTGATAATATTGTTTCATTTAATGCCTGCTTTTCTAATATATTAAGAACATAAGCAGTGCTATGTATTGTTTTAACCGATTTTAAGATTCAGTAGCACAAATAACAGAACGTTTAAAATTTCATTATGATTTTATCTTTATCGTTTATAATGGATTTTTTCCTGAAACATTGGCATAAATATCCATCATTCTGGAAGTAATCTGATCCCTGTTATGTCTTAATGACGCAGATATCTTAGCATTATCCGATAACAATTGAGCGAAAGAGTCATTTTTAAAAATTTCCATTATTTTAACAGCCAGCGTTTTGTAGTCTTCGAACCTATAGAGCAGACCCGACTCCCTGTCTTTTATCATATCAGGAACTCCTCCAACAAAAGATGCGACGCATGGAGTACCAATTACTTGCGCCTCCCCGAGAGAATTGGGACTGTTCTCTATCACTGAAGGACTCACAAACACATGTGCATTTCTGAACTCTTCGGCCATTTCTTTTTCATTTAGATTACCTAAAAATTGAATGTGTTCCTGAAGTTTGGAATCTTTAACAAGTGACCGGATATAGTGCCCGTATGTGCGCACTCTTTGCACCCATTTGGTGCCACCCGTAATATCCTCTCCGGCCACCCTTAAAATTACATCAGGGTAATAATCCTTGATAATGGTCATTGCCCGCAATAACAGATGCAATCCTTTATATTGTGATTTGGCCTGACTCATGAAAATTGAATGATCCTTTTTACTCTTTACATTCCATCCTGGTAAAATATAAAAACTGTCCCTAAGGATTTCATTGCAAAAATGATATGTTGCCCCGGGATTTATTGCCTTTGTATGTGCATAATCCCAGCTGGTACGCCCAATAATGTGCCGGGTTTGTTTTATATACTTGACTTCAATTTTGCCCCTTGCCTCCATCTTTTTCTTTTCCTGAAATATGGTGTACATATTTTTTAAGTCACTCAGTGTTGTATACTTCAGGAATTCGTAAGGATCAATGCCGGCAAAATAATACTCACTGATCACACTCACCATGCCCTGAATTGATATTATATATCTCTGATCCCCACAAGCTTTCATACAAGCTAAACCATGCGCAAACTCAGTGCCATGAATATGAATTATATCTGGCTGATACTCTTCTACGATTCTAATCCAATAAGGTTCCAATGAACTATCATAGCGGGTATTAAATATTTTTCTGGGTAAAAGAAAATAGCTGATCCCCTTATCTGCAAATTCCGCAAACTCCTTACCATTATATGTGGTTGCTATTGCAAGAGTAATATTCTCAAAACCTGATAATCGTTCTGCGAGAGAATACATCCATCCACCCGTATTTTCAGCTGATCTGCCTAGAAACCTGCTAGCTGCCGGGAATAATATATTGGTGATCCAAAGTATATTCATCATTGTTTTTTATTAGAATGATCTGATCTTATATAAACGCAGTTCAATTTATAGGCTTGGACTCTTCGGAAAAAGGCCTTATAGAATTACTTAACGATACAGCGATCCCCAGTAAAATCCATATAAGAAAATGATAATTATATATTCTCAGAGAATTGATTTTTATTTCATTGATAAGAAAAAAAATAAAAATAAATGAAAATCCCAGAGCAAAACCTTTGAGTGGACTGTTATCTTCTTTTAAGTAGAGTTTCAAAATCTTAAGTATAATATAAATAATTAATACAATATATGCTATACCGCCTATCCAACCATAAATCATAGGGATACATAAATATAAACTGTGAAAATCTCTTATGTCCATCCCCAGTGCACCAATATTGCCCAGCCATGCATTACTGTTGGATGCAGATCTTCCGTAACCATATCCCAGGATCCAGTTATCCTCAGCTAATCTCTTGTATCCTTCTGCATATACATACGATCTGTTCAATTCCTGACCGGTGACAAGACTTCTTGCACTTAATCTGCTCGTGTCAATTTCACCCAGACGGCTGGTAATAACATCCAAACCTATCAGATCTCCAAAACTGATAATTAACGGAACCATTATTATTAAGATTGAAAAAAGCAGCAAAGTCTTACCTGAAAATAATGTTCCTGTACGTAAAACAAAAAACAAAAGAACAAAAGCAAACAAAAGAATAAAACCAGACCGGGTACCCGTGATAAGAATATTCAAAAAACTAATAGCCATCAATAAAAACGGAGTTTTCCCCAGGTTGAAAGTTTTATTTGAATCCTTATCCATAAAAACGGAAAAAGCAAGAATGAACATCAGGAGTGAGAATTCTGAAAACAGCTCGTAATCACCAAATAATGAAGGAAACCTGCCGTCATAGGCAATTCTGATACTACTGACTGATGGATAACCGGTAACCGCTCCTAACAGTAAATAGGGAGAATCTTTAATTACAAACTTTTGATTAAGGGCAACAATGAAAAGAATCAGGGAGATAAACGTCAGAATCTGAAGTAAATATTTAATATTCTCTTTTGAAAACCTGAAGTTCTGAATAAAAATAAATGTTAAGATAAAACCGGAAAAAATAATTACAGATTGCAACATTTCCATTTTGCCTGAAGGATTTTTTATTAAAAACCCCAGAAAATTGGTAATAACCAAAACAAGCAGGCAAAATATGACAAATTTATCCTTAACAAAGAACTGTCCGTTTAAGAGTAAAAAGAATATAAGTATAATCAAAGGTGCAAGTGTTATACCACCCAGGATATCATAGGAACCCATGGTACTTTGGCAGAGCAGATTTATAATGAATAAAAACCGATCCTGGAAAACATGGAAGATTACAAATGCCTGGATAACCAGCAGGCTGAGTCCGATCAATCTTATTAGATTTGATTCAGTAGTCAGCAACTGAACAAAAAATAAACCAAGAGAAATATTTACAATATAATTAAGCAGTTTATTCATAACAATCCAGATGAATATTTTTATTTGGTCCAGATTCCCTTCCTGTTCCTGTTGATCACCATATGATACTGAAGAGGAGCCAGTATTATGCCGTTGAAATTTGCTATGATGGCACCGATAAAAATTGCATAAACACCAAAATGAAATACTTTAATGAGAGTCAATACAACACCAATGTAAAAGAACGGACTGATCAAACTTGAAATAAATTGTATTCGCAAGGCACTTATTCCGTTAAGAAATTGAACATATTTACTGCCGTACATCATGACGTTAAAGTATACAAAACCCCAAAACGATAATATAAATTGTATCGTAACTTTTCCTTCACCAAGCCATATCCTGTAAACGAAATCTGAAAAAACCAGCATTAAGATCAATCCGAACAGCGTCAGCAGATTCAACTGATTATATCTTTTCATACCGTTTTTAATCCATGCAATATCATTCTTCTGAAATGCTTCGGTGGAAGCCGACCAAAAAGGTACAAGAAAAATATTGAAAATCATGTATAACATTCCAAAGTACCTGTATACTACATTATATGCAGTAACATCAGCAGTTCCGAAGTTCCTGGCAATTATTATGTTGGCTGTCTGAAATTGAATAATGGCAGCAACCTGGATTACAAAAAATCGTAATCCCAGATTAAAAAGATCTTTTGCATATGAAAACCTGATGGTTGCAAATGAAGGCCTGTATTTCTTATATGCTCCATTGAAAAAGAAGAAATTTGCTCCGACTAATATCAACAAGGGAGCCACACACAAAGCCAGACCAAGTTTTACAAGTGACCCTTCAGTTGTTTTCACAAGAATAATAATGAGAAGCAATGAAAACAACTGACCTAAAAGATCTATTAATGAAGATTTGGCCGGAAATTGATCAGCAAGTAAAATTGTTGTTATTATCCTGAACACAAACGAAATGCAAAAATATGTAAATACAATCACCGCCAAACTGGTAACATCCGACCGCATAGTATCCGATACTTTCAATATTTGCGACCAGTCAAGAAAATTATTTACTATCAGAAAAACTATCCAGACTCCTGTGAAAATTATACCGAGAATTGCATAGGTTGTACTTACATAATTTCGCGCCAGTTCTTCGTCTCCTTTTGCCTTAGCTTCTGCCAGTCTGTTCCGGAGACCCTGCGTCAGTCCTATATCAAAAAAGGTAAACCAGCCAACTATAGAGCTGATTGTCAACCAAACACCATAAGTTGCAGAATCAACATAGCTCAATGTGATAGGCAGTGTTACAAAACTGGTAAGAATACTCAGACCTTTTATTAAAAGTGAACTTACAATATTCTTTTTTGCCTTTACACTCCGCTCATGCCCTTTTGTAATGAAGCGGGTAAAGAATTGAACTGATTCTGATTTAAAAAATTTCATCTTAATAATGTTATCATTTGGGTACTCCCATTTGGATCAGGAAAATCAAACCAATTTGTCAGGAGTTTATTAACGTAACAAAAAAAACTATTGATCGTAAAATAACCCGTGCTAATCAAAGAAAAATAAGTGTCCGTCAATAATTTCCTATGAAAATCCTATTTACGCTGACAATTTTTGCCATTTGTTCAATTGTCAATGCAACTGATTATTATATCAGTTCTACAGGCGATGACCAGAAAAACACAGGTCTTTCTGAAGCTTCGCCCTGGAAAACAATTGAAAAAGTAAATTCAATATTTTCATCATTAAAACCCGGGGACAGGGTATTATTTAAACGTGGTGACAAATTTTTCGGAACAATAATTATTACAAAATCTGGCTCGGATGGATTGCCCATTACTATCGGAGCCTATGGCTCCGGTGAAAAACCGGTCATTACCGGATTTAAAAGAGCAACAAACTGGAACAGTGAGGAAAATGGGATATATTCAGCTACTGCATCTTCTGAAGAACAGACAAACATGGTTTGTGTAAACGGTAAACAGGTCCCGATGGGCAGATATCCGGATAGTGGTTCAAATCTGGTATTTGAGTCATTCAAAACAAACCCCTGCAATATTGGCTGTGCCGGCCTTGGAAATGCAATCAACTGGACCGGAGCAGAGGCTGTGATAAATGTTAACGACTGGAGCCTTGACAGGTGTCTTGTAAAAAGTCATTCAGGAAATGTGATAAATTATACAAACCTTGGTTCAGAAGAAACGCCCACCTGTTCAGGAAGATATTTTTTTATACAAAATCATTTAAGATGTCTTACAACAGATAATGAATGGTATCATTCAGTATCTGACAACAAATTTTACATATACGGAAATCCTTCAGATAAAACAATTGACATAGCATACCTGGACTATCTGATTTACAATCAGGGATATAATTATATAAACATTGATGGTCTCACGCTGTCGGGTGCAATAATATTTAGTATTTACATGACAAACGGAAATACAAATTGTACTATTAAGAACAGTATAATTTCATTTGCAGGCGAAAGTGGAATCAGATGCAATGGTGGCAATTATCATACCTACGACAATAACATTTTCAGTGATATCAACAGAGCAGCTCTTTATTTAACGAACTGCCGGAATTTCAAGATAACAAACAACACAATTAAGGACATAGGCATTGTACCTGGAGGCTCGTTCAGGGCTACACAGAACAACGGCATGTTTTTATCGGTCCTTTCCAATTCAACAGTTCAATATAACAATATTTCAAATGTTGGTTATAATGGTATTTACATAACGGGCAGTAATACAGAGATAAAAAATAACTTTATCAACTATGCATGTATGCTATTGAATGATGGAGCGGCCATCTATACTAGCGGTGTTTCAAATGGTGGACTTATTTTTGATGGCAATATTATTTTGAATTCCGGTGTAGGCAATATCAATGCAAAACTGGCTGAAGGAATTTACCTGGACGAAAACTCAGCAAATATTACTGTAGCAAATAATACTGTTGCAAACTGTCTGTTTGCAGGAATAAAAAATCATAAAGGCAACAATAATAAGATAATATCCAACACAGCTTTTAACAATAATAGCGGAATCTATATACAGAATTCCTCTTCAAAGGCTAACGTCATAAAAAACCTAAAAATCAATAATAACATCCTTGTTGCAAAAGATTATAAACAGATCTCTTTAAGATTTCATAGCCAGGCAGATGATATTCCCGGTTTTGGGAATGCCGACAATAATTATTATGCAAGGCCTGTGGACAATTGCGACGCTATTTACATCAGCTCACCATCAACAGGTTCAAAATACAGAAGTCTTGCAGAATGGCGGACCTTCACCGGACAGGACCTGAACTCTCAAGGATCAACATTTATGGTTTCAGATACATCCGATATTTACCTTTACTTTAATGCCTCAAAATCCAGTAAGACCATTTCCCTTCCGGAGCAGATGATTGATATAACCGGAGTTAAATATCCGAATATGGTATCAGTTCAACCTTATGCTTCTATTATATTGTTTAAAGATCCGGATGCAGCAAAATCAGCAATACCGGAACTGATTTCATCCGTTATTGAAAATGCTGCTCCCGCCACACTTGTAATGACTTTTAATGTATATCTGTCCGGTATTTCACCTTCTCCATCAGCGTTTTCACTTAATGTAAACGGTGCAATTGTAAAAATAAATTCGGTATCGGTATCAGGTAACAAAGTCAGTCTGGTCCTTGCAGATAGAGTAAACTATGGTGAAAATGTAACTGTTACATATACAAAACCCACAAACAACTCTCTTCAGTCCACTGCCGGTATTTCCGCTCTTTCGTTTAATTCACAACCGGTAAACAACAATTGTGTAAATCCCTTGAACAAGCCACCGCTCGTATCCATAAGTTCGGCAAGCAAAGGGAATAGTTTCCAGGCACCTGCTTCGGTCACCGTTGAAATTAAAGCTACGGATCCTGATGGTACTATAACAAAAGTTGAACTATATAACGGTAACGAGAAAATTTGTGAAATGACAACAAATCCTTATGTATATACTCTTAAAAATCTGACTGAAGGTTCTTACTCCCTGAAAGCAGTTGCAACAGATGATATGGAATCCGCTTCCGTTTCAGACATTTATAAATTTATGGTGACAAAATACGATAAGAACTATGAACATTTTAATATTTATCCGAATCCTTCCGATGGATACTTTTCCATAGATTTGCAAAGTCCCCAATCAACAGAAAACTTTAGTATTATCATTGTTAATCTTGCCGGGAAAATAGTATATCAGCGTATTCTGTCAGGTGAACCGGACTCAACA
The DNA here is from genome assembly GCA_964522415.1 of uncultured Rikenellaceae bacterium. Lineage (GTDB taxonomy): Bacteria > Bacteroidota > Bacteroidia > Bacteroidales > VadinHA17 > LD21. Next base: position 29,628 of record CAZFVQ010000011.1, read on the forward strand.
AGATTTGATCTCTCCTATTTAAACCCCGGCACCTACATCGTAATGATAAAGAACAAACTGATTATTGCTACACAAAAGCTGATTAAGACATAGACAATTTAAATTTCAGGCAAAATATTTTAATTCAATTCTGACTCCTGCCTTCTTTCCGGCTGAAGTCTCACTTATGATTATTTCGCTTTTAAATATTGTTTTTGCCTTTCTATATCAATCTCCTAAAAATCTGCAATATAACTATCCAGATAATTAACTCTCGCATCAAGCCAGTTCAATACACGTTGCAAATCTGTTCCGGCGTCGCCTGATGAACCTCGTTCACCCCACAAATCATGATCTCCGGTTAATACCGGTCCGATTATTTCCGACCAGCTTGCTACATATTCCCTGAGTTCCTGGTACTTGTTGGTCTTAAACCAGTTCCATCTCTCTTTGAATAAGGAACGCATGTGCGGATCATTCATTATTTTGCCGAAAAATGCTTCTCCAGGCTTGGGCGGTGACTGATTCCAAAACAAAGGGGATCCGGCGTAACTTACATTATAATGTGGGTTGGAAGCGCTGTAACCATAACCCCAGTCAAAATCCCAGATAATCCCCATCCTGTACTTGCCGCCTGCCTTCTTATTTATATAAGTGCTTTTGGGATGATTAATCTCCTGGTTAAGTGTCAGCTGATAAACAATCATGTAGTTCACAAAGGAGAGATCATCAAAATAATCAAGATAGTCATTGGCCGGAAATTCCGGATCAAAGACCAATGCTTCAAAGCTTTCAAAATCGTTTCTTATTTCATCCAGCTTTTCCTGGGTCATGTCTTTTTCCTTCGGAAACTGTATCATCACAGGCAAATCATATTTCTCAGATTTGAATTTCCAGACTTCATCAAAATAGGTGTCCATTTCCAGAAGCACTCCGTTCTCCCCGATATCTATACGATGCTCACCAACTTCCTTATGCTCGGTAAAGGAATAAACACCCTGATATTCATTATTAATGGTCAACTCAACCGGGATCAAATGATTTGTGTAAGGTATCTCAAGCATCCTGGCAGTTTTGTACGGGATGGAATTATACAACATTGTTCCGTCAAGATATTCAGCTAGCAATACCCATTCCTTGTAAGCAGGCATCCCAAAAAGAGATGCTTTGGAGTCAAGCTTGATTTTATAAGGTTTTTTGGGCAAATTCCAGGAAGTATTTCCCCGGCCTCTGATCCCCATCCTTCCTTCATAATCATTGTATGCTTCCTTCCCTTCTATCCTGATGGTTCCGTTTGCATATTCTTCTTTTGAAGTAATGCTGCCGTTATCATCAATATTGATATAAATGTGAGGAAGAGATGATTTAAGTTCATCTGCCAACGATACTTTTACCGTGTACACTTTCTGAGTACCGTCTTCCGCCTGAATTATGTATTTCAGAGCTCCTGAATAATCATTGACAGTAACTCCGGATTCCTGTTTTTTGGAATTAACTAAAACGATGTCACCCTTATAGTTAAAAGTGGCAATCAGTTTCTTTTTATCAACCAGTTCAGGGATTACCAGCCTTATTTCAGAATTAATTATCTCTGCTGTAACTGTTTCATCAAGACCGGGGTTCAGACTTTTTTCAAGACCAAAATCTATAAATTCCTTTTCTGATGATAGAACAACGTCATGTATTGACTCCTGACATCCCCATAGCAATAAGCCAAAAATGAATAATGTGATTTTTAAATGTCTCATAATCTTGATTTTAAAATATCAATAATAAACCTCTCTGTCCTGATTTCACAAACCAGATATACTATCTGTTTCATCCGCGTATGCATGCAAATTCATTTTCAATTTCCCGAAACCCTGACTTTAATCCATACTCCCGCCCCGTCACTTACATAAAAGACATACAATATTAACAACGTGCCAATAAGTTTTTTAATACCTGATCAGGCAGATTTTGCTTGCTATTGTATTTCTTTTATCCGACAAAGTAACGTCCAAATATATATAAATAAAACTTGCATGAACCCCTTAAACCAGACATAGTATGTTGAAACATGATCTTGTTTTCAACATTCAGCGCTGAAACAGAAACAAAATTTAAGAGGATTGCGGGAGGCAGGAAATCACCACTGAATAATGAGAAGTGTAACAGTCTGACTGTAAACAATAATTATAATATTGTTATTTGTTACGGACAATAATCAACTTCCGGGTATATCGCCTGAGCTGATCCGATTCAAGGGTGACTTTGTACATTCCGGCCGGCAGACTCCGGGGAATCTTTACGGAATTTACTCCCATATAGATATGGTCAGTCAACACAAGTCTGCCACTGATGTCGTAAACTTTCACTCTGTCATAATAGCGCGATGAATCCCGGATGACAACATTAAATTCCTCAACTGCCGGATTGGGATATAAGGTAAGCTCAGGCCCTGACAGATCATGAATTCTTGCACCTGTCTGCCAGCTGCCATTCTGAAACGTTGTTTCAGGATCAGTGATACCCCATTTTGCCGAAACAGATAATCCGGCCTGCAGGAATGATCCAAGATTGATTCCGTAATCCAGCCGTTCCACGGGAACGAAATTATCAAAATCCTCAAAAACAGGATCCAGAACAACAGAATGCTTATCAAATCCCAGTGCCTGCCATTCGGTAAATGTCAGCTTTCTGCCTCCGATCTCAAAAAGAGGTTCGCCGGATTCACACCAGAACACATTGTAATCACTTTCAAAATTCTGCAAACAATCGGATTCATAAATCTTAATATTGGGTATCTGATTCCTGGTGTAAAAAATATTATTAAAAATCTTTGAGCCTGTTGCTGCCCCATTTAATCCTCCGTCAGTATTGGTATGTATATCAACTAATCCACGGGGTGTCTGCCCGGAAGTCTTGTCACTGTATAGTGTATTATTGTATATTTTCACTCCGTTCATTCCCTTTACAACAATTCCTACCCTGGGGTTTTTAATAATATTGTATGCAATCACTCCTGATTCATCTGTCATTCCGTTTGATTTCCGCTGAATTCCGTTGGGCGTGTTTAACAAATAATTGTATTTGATCACAACATTCAGGTTATAGCCTGTAAACAAGGCGTGAGTCCAGCTGTCATCACTGGTTCCGTTCCATATAAAACGATTACCGGTTATTGAACCACCATCAAGATTGTTATTTGTCATCTGAGGAATTTCATCACCTGCCTGAAGTAAATATCCGCTGGTATTAACAGCAGTGATTGAATTGTTTTTGTAGGAAAATATGGTCCGCTGCATTCTCGGAATATCTACCCCAAGGGAAACTCCGGTTGTTGTATCATTGACAACTGTTCCCTCAATAGTCAAAATCAACTGGGAAAATAAAACGGCCGGGCTGAATAACAGCAGCAGAAACTGAAATATCTTTAACATGTCAGGACAATTAAAAAAAAATGCCAGTGGAAATACTTGACCATAACTGGCATTATGCAAAATTAATTATATCTGGTTTTAAGTCTCTTGTTCAAATAAAAATATCAAACTATTTTCCAATTTTTCTGAATCTTTTCCACTTTTTTCAGAAATTCTTTTAAAAAAGTAATATGACCTGAGAAAATAAGAATTTCCGTTTTGACACAGGAGCCGTTTTTACATACGGATATCCTGTGTCGTTAATTTATCACATTCACCTCAATCCTGCGGTTTAATTTCCTGTCTGCTTCGCTTGTGCCCCTTGTAACCGGTTTTGTATTGCCAAAACCGCGTGCAACCACTCTCCTGCCTTCAATACCCCTGTTAACAAGGTAATTAACCATGACCTGGGCACGGGTTTGGGATAGTTTTAAATTTGCTGCAGCAGTACCGGTATTGTCAGTGTGTACTCCTATTTCGAGCCGGAGACCCGGATTCCGGTTTAAAAGCATAACTATCTGATCCAGCATCAGGTATGCATTTGCCCTCAGCCTGTTATAGTTGTCGAAATAAAACTCATCGGATACTCCGTAATTTTTAAGCAGACTGATAAGTTCTTTCCTGACCGGATCAGTGATTACTTTGATCATAACATGTGCTTCATTGAAACCGGCAGCTTTTAATTCCGACCAGGCCGGATATGCCGACATCAGGTTCAGGTGTTCATCAGAGATACAATAATGCCATAAACCGGAAGAAGGATCCGTTTCTTCCCTGATGGTATACTTGGGAGTTATATTCCTGAAAGTATTACTGCCTGTACCAATACGTTCCGGCGATGACATAAGGCCAATACAGTAAACTATGTCTTTTGACATTTCGCTTTCGGCGGAATACAGGGTATTGACACTCAGACCGGTGCCCTGTCTGAAATCGGAATATTCCGATTTGTCGGGGGTTCTGGCTGCCAGCCAGTTATTCCGTTCAGCCTGGCTGCCGGATACATGTACTTTTTTGGAAATGCCTTCATTGTGAATACTGCCCTTCGACAGGGATTTCAGTTTCAGTCCGAGTCTGACAGTATATTCCCCGGGCTTGTCATAGGAATGCTTTACACTTTCTCCCTCTCCTCTTGTTCCATCCCCGAAATCCCATATCAGGTCCACGATCTCAAAACCGGGCAGATAGGATCTGTGAGCATCAAAATCAACCGTCTCCCCGCTTACCAGGGCATCGGGAGAAGTAATATAGGGTTGTTCAACATCCCGGAGATCAAGTTCAAGCAGCAGTTTCGTAAAAAAGAGACTTCCGTTCTGCCTGTCGGCAACATCCAGCCTGACATTATATTTGCCCGGACCGGGGAAACAGTGTCCGGCCGCGGCTCCTTCAGCTTTTATTCCGTCGCCAAAATCCCATACATACTTAAGAAACAGTGTATCAATCTCTATTCCGCCGGGATCGCTGAAACTGAAACAATACTGATTGTCTTTCTGTAATCCGGCATAGAATATCTGGGGTGAAACGGTGCCGAACTCATATATATCCAGCGAATTGTCACGGTTGGTCGTAAAATACCCGCCTTTACCCATCGGATCGGTTATCAGGGCAAAATCATCATATTGTGAGTTTACCGGAGAATCAAGCCTTACAGGCGTCTGCCATCTGCCATCCTTCATGCCTGAAAAAAAGATATCTTTCCCTCCCAGACCCGGATGACCGTCGGAGGAAAAATACAATTCCCCTTCGGTGGCGACGAAGGGATAGGATTCATTCCCGCCGGTATTTATCGCAGGTCCGAGATTAACCGGATCGCTCCAGTATTCGCCCTTCCTTTCACTGTAGTAAATATCTGTGCCGCCGTATCCGTCGGGCTTGTCAGATGCAAAATACAATCTGCTGCCGTCAGGTGACAGGCAGGGTGTGGAAATGTTGTACCACTCATTGTTGAATCTCATTTCGCGGATCTTTGTCCACTTTTTTCCTTCTTTAACGGCATAGAAAATCCCAAGCTTGTTCCGCATCGATGAGATTTTCCTGAGGTTTCCCACGGTTATGAGATTATTTGAAAAATAGACAGTGTCGCCGCTGGCATTAAATGCAGCCGGTCCGTCATTCAGCCTGGTTCTCAGATATTTCGAAAACAGTTTCGGCCTGGTTTTCTTTCCGTCAGTATCAATAAAAAATATCTTCGTGAAATTTGCATCCTGGGATGTTGAGTAGTCCGTCACTCCCGAACTGCGGTTAGTGACAAAGACCAGTCCGTTCTGATAGAAAACCGGAGCAAATTCATCATAGAAATCGGAACTGAATGCGGTCCGTTTAACAGTATATATATCGGTCTGGCTTACCGATACCTGATGAAACAATATTGCCAGAAGGATAAGGAGTAGTTGTTTGTTTTTCATGATTCCAGACACTTAAAAAATCATCGGATTAACCGCATCCGCCCTGAATGTGAACTGATACCGGAGCATCACCTCATGCGATCCGTCGGAATATCTGCCCAGTTTGCCTATGTCGTAATCATATGTATAGGCTATTTTAAGCTGCTCATTCACCGAGAACTGGAACAATCCCGCGACAGACCTGTCGTTCCGGTAAGTTGCTCCCAGCCACATACGGTCAGAGATGTTTAAATGGGCATTTATATCATAGAGGAGCTGGGTCCCGGGTGTCCAGCTTACAAGGACCGATGGCAGCAGCTTCACCTTTGCGGCCAGGTTGATGAGATGACCCATATTCAGCATATAATCATAACCAGCCGGATCGATGACAAGCGCATATTTGTTCCTGTTGAAATTAAAATTATAGCCGAGTAGTCTTGGTATGGAGATACCCGCGAAAAAATTCTGATTTGAATAATAGGTTCCGAATGCAAAATGGGGAACAACAAAAACCCGCGAATCAACAAGATATTGATCATCACCCGGATCAAGCACCACCAGGTCCGACCATGCCGTATTTGTTGTCATCAATCCGGCTCCCAGACCAAGTGACAGTATTCCCTGCCCCATGCTTATCTTGTATGCGTATGACGACATGAACTGTGTCTCTTTTGACACGCCTATCTTATCATTTGTTATTGTCATTCCTATTCCCAGTTTGGAATCGAGGAAGGGAGCATCGACTGCCAGCGTCATTGTCTGCGGGGCACCCGTGATTCCGACCCATTGCTTGCGGTAGAATGATGCAACGTTCAGCGCCCCCCTGTTACCCGCATAAGCAGGATTGATTGTCATCGGATTCAGAATATACTGATTGGTAACAGGTGTTAACTGTGCCAGAAGGCTTCCCGGGAAAAGAAGAAAAATTAAAATATGAATCAGATTTTTCATACGATGAAAATTAAATTGTTCAAGGTTCAAAACATAAGGTTCAGAATTTCCGTCTATTGAACCTTTGAATTCGCTTCACTTTAAATATTAAGTTATAGAGAATAATAGCCCGTTTTATTTACTGAAATCTCTGTCAGTATAATCATTTTATGCGTGATATCTTCGTGTTTCCTTACCTCCGGATGACAACAAAACCCTTCATCGTCCTTCCGCCTGCTGTCCTGATCTGATAAAAATAAGTATCATCAGGGAGTAACCTTCTGTCGTAGTCAATCCCATGCCAGTCGTTGTTGTAATCCTGGTCTTTATAAACCTCAACGCCTCTCCGGTCGAATATTATGAGCTCTGTCCTCCCGAGGTTTTCCAGGCCCTGAATGATAAGAAAATCATTTATGCCGTCCATGTTGGGAGTAATGAGAGTGGGAATCGTAAGGTCATTGACCTGAATGATCATCCTGTCCGATACCGGCGGACACACTCCGTTGGTGACAGTCCACACGAATTCATTTCTTCCCAGTGACAGTCCCGTGACCTCTGTCGTGGCATCGCTGATATCCGCCAGGACTCCTGAACCGGAATCCACCGACCATATACCGGTTCCGGATTCAGGCAGGCCGGCATCCATTACAGTTTCAAAAGTAAAGCCAAGTACCTGGTCGGGACCGGCATAAGCTACCGGCATTTCATCGGCATCGACATTTACCGGAACAATGGTATAGAAATTCGCCGTTGTTCTGCCTTTGATATAATATATTCCCGGCGAAACGGCCGTGGGGTCCGGTATCCTTTGAGCCGTATCCGGATCCATCCAGTATGAATAGATCAGATCCGGATCGGAACCCTCGGTTATCTCCGGCAGAGTGAGGTCGGCCGTTGATATTGAACATATTGTATCAGGATCAGTGATAATAACCGTTGGAGGTCCCGGCCGGGCATTAATAAGCACACTGGCTGAAGAGGCTGAGGTACAGCCAACTGCATTGGTAACAGTAAATGTGTATGTACCCGGCTCAAGACCTGAAACGGTTCTGGAGGTTCCCGAACCTGTTATTATTATCTCTCCCGGATAGCGGGTTAATCTCCATGTTCCGGATGGTAATCCTGAAAGGACCACACTTCCTGTCGGAACAGTATATGTCGGATGTGTTATTGTTCCTGTATTCGGTGGTGCCGGGGTTACCGGCTGCGCATTAATTGTTACGGGCAGGGAAACCGGCGAGGTACATCCCGTTTCAGCCGTGACGGTGAAATTGTATCTTCCTGGAAGAAGATCCGTAACGGTAGTGGTGGTTCCGGTTCCTGTTGTAGTGACTTCTCCGCCGTAACGTGTCAGCGTCCAGATACCTGTTGCAGGAAGTCCCACCAGCGAAACAGTTCCTGTCGGTTCGGTACAGGTGGGATGCGTCACTGCACCTATGAGCGGGCTCTGGGGCAGGAGATGAACCGTAACACTTACCGGATCAGAAGCTTCACTAAGACAGGCCTGCGCATTTCTTACCCTCACGGTATAATCCCCGGAAGTGTTTACGGTAATGCTTCTGCTGGTGGCTCCGGTAGACCATAAATAGCCTGTTGCCTGACTTGAAGTAAGTGTCATGCTTCCGCCGATACAAAATGAAACCGCACCCGAAGCAGTGATTACCGGCTTTTCAGGCAGAGCACTTACCGTAACTGCTACCTGGCCGTTAACGGTATTGAATCCGTCACTGACCCTGACGCGGTAAACGGTATTGGTCTGGGGACTTACAAGAGGCCTTGCAATAGTCGATGTAAAGCCCTCAGGCTCTGATGTCCACTGATATGAATAAGTACCTGAACCGCCGCTTGCCCTTGCATCAAGCTGAACAGGATTTCCTGCACAGACCGTTTCAGGCGTTGCAATCGGATTCACAGTCAGTCCGCCTCCGGTAACAGTGACAGTTACATCATCAGAGTTTGAACAGCCGGTGGAATTGATGGTGGCAGTAAATGTAAAAGTGGTGCTTGACGTAAGATTAACAGTACGCGGATCTTCAAGCAGCGGATTAACCAGCAGAGAAGCCGGTGTCCAGCTGTATGAAAAGGGACCTGTCCCGGTAACGGTACCGTTAAGGGTGGTACTTGTACCATTGGCTATGCTTACATTGTTTCCCGCATCAACCCCGGGAAGGGGATTGACTGTTACTGTTACCGGAGCTGACGCCGGACTCTCGCATCCTGCGGCATTGGTTACCCTTACTGTATAGCTGCCGGGCAATGAAACATTGATGCTCCGGACAGTGGCTCCGGTGGACCAGCGATAGGATACACCGGAACTTGAAGTAAGTGTTACGCTTTCGCCGTTGCAGAAAGTTACCGGTCCCGAAGTACTGATGGAAGGTGCCGCCGGCAGGGGATCAACCGTTACCCTGAGGGGATCGGAAAGCGGACTTTCGCATCCCCCTTCGTTTGTAACCATTACAGTATAATCACCCGGTGCGGATACATCAATACTCTGTGTTGTGGCGCCTGTTGACCACAGATAGCTGCTTCCCGCACTTGAGACAAGAGTAACACTTCCCCCGGCACAGAAAGTTGTGGGTCCGGTTGCCGTAATAACAGGCGTTGGAGGCTGGGGATAAACATTAACAGATACCTGCCTGATTACGGTATTAAAGCCGTCATTCACCATGACGGTATATGTGGTGCTGACCTGAGGAGTGGCTGTCGGGTTGGCCAGTGTGGATGAAAATCCTGCCGGAACGGAAGACCATGTATATGAATATGTCCCAGAACCTCCTCCCGCATTTGCATTCAGCTGTACACTTTCCCCGGCACAGATTGTAGCCGGTGTTACCGCAGGCGATGCAGTCAGGGCATCTCCGGTCACCGTGACGGTAACCCCATCAGAATTTGAACATCCCGTCGCGGTTATGGTGGCAGTAAAAATAAAGTTGGTTGTTGATGTGAGATTGACAGTCCGCGGATCTTCTACCAGGGGATTGACCAGTAATGAAGCCGGTGTCCAGCTGTATGAAAAGGGACCTGTACCGGTAACGGTACCGTTAAGAGTAGTACTTGTTCCGTTTGGTATGCTGATATTGCTTCCCGCATCAACCCCGGGCAGGGGATTGACTGTTACAGTTACAGGGGCTGACGGCAGACTCCCGCATCCGGTGGTATTTGTTACCCTTACTGTATAGCTGCCAGACTGTGTAACAATTATGCTTTGGCTGGTTGCTCCGTCAGACCATAAATATTGGTCTGCCGCACTTGAAGTAAGTGTTACGCTCTGCCCGCTGCAAAAAGTCACCGGCCCGGATGAGGTGATCACAGGCCTCGCCGGATTGGGAATTACGTTTACATTCACTGGCTCGGAAATACGACTCTGACAACCGGCAGCATTCGTTACTCTTACAGTATAATTTCCTGATATCGAAACTGTTATGCTTTGTGTTACGGCTCCGTTGGACCACAGATAACTGCTGGCTGCAGCTGTGGTCAGGATTACATTTCCACCCTCACAGAAGCTTAGCGGACCCGAGGACATGATTTCCGGCCTTGCAGGCAAAGCATTTACCGTCAGGGTGGCTGAATTCGTTATCGCAATGCTCGTACCGTTGCAGTTTGTAACATAGCAGCGGTAATCATAATTTCCTGCTGAAACAATACCCTCCACTCTCATGTTTGCCGTTGTTGCTCCACTATACCTTCCTCCTGCCGGTACTCCGTCATTCACGTTTATCCAGTCTGTGCCATTGTAATACTGCCACTGATAAACAAAGGGGGATGTGCCGCTTACGGAAACAGAGAAAGTGGCATTGCCATCTTCCGCACACATACTGTTTCCTGAAGGCTGAGCACTTATTGAAACCGGATCACAGACAAAAATATTGAAGATCTCAGGGGAAATGGCACTACCCAGCCTCATATCCGATTCAAAAATAACCGTTTCTATGATATCATGATAGCTGTTGTCCGAAGGGTCAAACCACTTGAATGTCACAGTTTCTCCAATTGCAACATTACTGTATATTCTCACAGAGAACACCATCCGTCCACCGGGACCGGTCATTGCCTCATCATAGCCCCGGCATGTTTCACCCACAAAAGCCCCGAGAGTCCCCGTGGTGACCTCCTCTGTTCCCAGCCTGACAGCTGCGATGACTTCACCATCGTATGCATAATCATGCAGATTAAAGAACCATCCGTGGTCCTGCCCGGACAGTATTCCTGCAGAGAGCAGTGACAGCAGCAGTGCAGCTATTCCTCTTAGAATTTTCATCTGTCTGTATTTAAATTTTAATGGTCCGATATCTTGTCCCGCTTTATCGGGAATTTGTCCCGGTTTGTCGGGAACTTGTCCCGGTTTGTCGGGAATCTGTCCCGATCTATCGGGAACCTGTCCCATCCTTACATGGTTGTTACATTTTTAAACAGTTAAAATCCGGACTATATAATTTCATCTTAAAATGACTTTCTGTATTACATATTTGTTGCCGGCTTCAAATTTAATAAAATATAAACCTGATGCGGGAAGGTCGGAATTCCAGGTGAACCGGTAAGTGCCGGCTTTCTGTGCCTGGTCTGCAAGTGTCCGGATCACCTTTCCGTTGATATCCAGAAGCGTGATCCTTACATGTGATGATTCAGCAAGATCATATCCGATATTCAGATCATGACTGAAAGGATTGGGATAGATACTCAATTTCAGCTCCTCTTCAAAACTGTCACTTATATCAGAGCCTGAAAAATTGAGTACAAGGGGTCTGAAGGCGTCAGCAACTATCATGTCGCTGCTGAAAGTGATTGTTTCATCACAGTTGTAATACTTATTATTTTCCGAATCAAAATATCTAAAGCCGACAGTCTCGCCCACCTCAATGTTGCTGTGGATCATCAACACGTACAGACTGGTATTTGAGGGTTCAAAATACCTGCCATTTATAACTCCTCTTATTTCATTGTCTACAACAGCATACAGAAGATCATTTTCCGAACCTCTTTCATCACCATCTACGAGTACTTTTGCCGTAAGGGAACCATTGAATTCAAAATCGTTATAATTGAACTGAACTCCGGCATCCCCGGCAAAAATTTCATCTCCCTTCGATCCGGATCGGGGATAAAGGAGAGTTCCGGGATTTGATATTCTCAGCATATAACCTGCATACGGAGACATACTTAAAAGGTTTCCGAACCATGAGCCATAAAAAGAATAAAATGTGGCTGAATTTCTCTGATCCTTGATATAATCATCTTCTTCCGGTGTAAGTGAAGCAAGTGCATCGTTAATCAGTATGGATTGCTGAGGCAGATATCCTATCCAGTTCCATCCCGATGCAAGGGATATTGGTGTGGCATCTGTATCCACCGGTCTTCCGCTGAATCCGAAATCAGAAATATTATAGGCTCTTATTTTATAGAGTTTCGTGGGATCCAGTTCAGTAATTGTACCGAACCAGCCATATGTTTCATAATATGCGGCGGAACTGGTCTGGTCCTTGATATAATCTCCCGGTGTTGATACTGTGGATAAAATGAAATTCAATGTCATGTTGTCAAGAATGGTATTTATCGAAAGCCAGGTCCACCCGACCGGCAGATTCATTTCAAAATCAACACCTCTTCCCATTCTGAAAGGTGAACTATGTGAACCCGTACTCATTCCGGATTCAAAATCCAATGATCTGTTCATATTATGAACAACCCTTCCGGCCGGATCAAAATGTCTGAATACCAGCACATCACCTTCCTCTGTATTGCTATGGAACCTGAGTTCATAAATATGAATGTTTTCTGCAGCCAGATACACCGACTTTGCAATTCCCCTGCACTCATCTCCGGCAAATGCAGCCAGGTAGCCTGCTTCTGACACTCCATTTTCCGGAAATACCGCTGCTGTTACCCGGCCTTCATAGTCGAAATTTGCAGGAATAACATTCCAGTCTGCCGGAAGCACATCAATTTCCACTGAAACAGAGCAGCCTGTCGGCAGCCGGTATGTTATCACCGTGCTGCCGGGTGATACTCCCGTTAACAGTCCGGTAGATGAATTTACAGTTGCCACTGCCGTAACGCTGCTGCTCCAGGTACCGCCGGAAGGAGAACTTGTCAGACTGGTTGAGGATCCTGCCGGAACCATTGTCAGACCTGCTATGGCTGACGGCAGAGGGTTGACCGTTATGGCCAGTGGGGATAATGCACCGTCTCCGCAGCCATTACGGCCTCTGACACTGATATTGCCTGAAGTTGCAACAAGACCGTAATTCACAGTAATACTGTTTGTGGTACTTGTTCCTGTTGCCCCTGACGGAAGAGTCCAGACATAGGATGAAGCATTTGCTATTGCCGGAACAGTATAGCTTATTCCAGACTGGCCCTGACACACGGCTGTCGGTCCGCTGATCGTTCCTGCTGCTGCCGGCAGCGGATTGACTCTTATCGCAAAACCGGCCGAGACAGCTCCCTGTCCGCAGTCATTGACTCCCCTTACTGTAAGATTGCCCGCTGTGGCATTGGCGGCAAAATTTATCGTTACCGAATTGCCTGTGCCGTTTATTACGGCGCCGGTACCGCTGTAGGACCAGCTGTAAGTTGTGGCATCGGCAACGGGCGGCACTCTGTATCCCACGGCCTGCTGACCCTGACATACGGTTGCTGCGCCTTCAATGGTTCCCGCAGCTGCCGGCAGCGGATTGACTCTTACCGCAAAACCGGCCGAAACGGTTCCTGCTCCACAGTCATTGACTCCCCTTACTGTAAGATTGCCGGCTGTGGCATTGGCGGCAAAATTTATCGTTACCGAATTGCCTGTGCCGTTTATTACGGCGCCGGTACCGCTGTAGGACCAGCTGTAAGTTGTGGCATCGGCAACGGGCGGCACTCGGTATTCCACGGCCTGCTGGCCCTGACATACGGTCGCTGCGCCTTCAATGGCACCTGCTGCTGCCGGAAGAGGATCAACGGTGAGTGTGGCGGAACTTGAAGTAACACTGCTCCATTCATGACAATTACTTATCCGGCATCTGTATTGATAATCACCGGCCGTTGTAATCCCTGAAACATTCAGAGATGCCGTATTTGAGCCGGAATAAACTGCACCCGACGGAGTGCCGTTGGCTGTATTTACCCATTCCGTTCCTGTATTGTATTGCCACTGATATATATACGGAGAAGCACCTCCTGCTGTAACTGAAAACGTTGCGCTTCCTGATACTGCACACATATTGCTGTTAAGCGGACCGGACAACAGTGTAACAGGATCACATGAGTGAAACAAAAGAGGATTCATTGCATTTCCGATCTGTTCATCTGAGTCAAACAGCACTGTCTCAATGACAGTGTGATATGAATTATCTGAAGGATCAAAATATCTGAATATTAAAGTTTCCGGATTCGTCGGATCATTACTGTAACATCTCACGGAAAATATCGTCCTTCCGGTTCCGGAAAAATACATTCCGTCGGCAAAACCCCTGCAAACGTCGCCCACAAAAGCTCCGAGCGTACCTGTACTGACTTCTTCCGACCCAATAAACACAACTGCATTTATCTCACAATCTGTTTCATAATCATTCGGATTGATTGTCCAGTTATGTGTTTGTGCGGATAAGGCAATTGATACCAAAAACAGGCATGATATCAATACTGTCCTGTAAATGTTGCCCATAATTAAATTTTTAATATAGTTTGGTCAATTTTATTTTAAGAGAATAACTTTCCGGATTTTCTGTCTCTTTCCGTTCTCAAGTTTTATAAAATACATACCCTCAGGAGGCAAATCAGAATTCCATTTATATAAATAATTACCGGGCTCATGTTTCTGATCGGTCAAAGTTCTTATTACCCGGCCATATGTGTCATATACCGTAATTCTGACATCAGCCGGCTCAGTCAGAGTATATTCAATGTTAAAATAATTATCAGACGGATTTGGATAAACTCTCAGACCCGGGTCGTTTAAGATATTGTCATGGACTGAGCTTGCGATGTCTACATTAAGTATGAGAGGAGCAACAGCGTTATACATAACTGTATCCGCCTTAAATATGACTGTCTCATCGCAGTCATAGTACTTTTTATTCTCTGAATTATAATATTTAAATTTCACAGTTTCAGGCCTTGTCGAATTAGTATACACCGTCAGAAGGAAGATCCATGTCTTGTTTCCCGGGAAAAACAATCCTTCGTTAACACCTCTTAATTCATCACCGACATAAGCATAAAGTGAATCCATTATGGAACCCTTGGAAACACCATTCATAATAATTTTTGCATGGATTGTACCGTTGTGTTCGAACTGATGATAATCGAATTCGGCCTGTTTTGTCTCAGACAACATCTGATTTCCTTTGCTTCCTGTAGCAGGATAAATAAGCGTACCAGGATTGGCAACTCTCAGCATATATCCTTTTCCGGGTTCCATGTCATCCATGTTACCGAACCAAAGACCAAATTCTGAATAATAAGTTGAGGATGTTGACTGATCTTTAATATAGTCAAGATCCTCAGGTATGAGTGATTCAAGAGCAGTATTCACCGGTATGCTTTGCCGGGGCAGATATCCTATCCAGTTCCAACCCGATGCAACAGATATCGGTGTGGCTTCTGAATCCACCTGTCTTCCGCTGAAACGGATCATACTGTTATTCTCCAGTCTGATCTTGTATAATTCTGCGGGATCAAGTGTTTCAAGTGAACCAAACCAGCCCAGTCCTTCATAATATGTTGATGAAGCGGTCTGGTTTTTTATATAATCGCCCGGTGTATTCTGTGACGACAGGATAAAACGGGGTGTCATGTTATCAAGACTTGTGTTTAACGAAAACCAGTTCCATCCTGCAGACAGGGGGAGAGAATAATCAGTACCGGTATTTATCCGGAATGGCGCTGATGCCGATCCGGTACTGACTCCGGCAGTAAAATCCACTGACCTGTCCAGATTGAATTCCCTCTTTTCAGCAGTATTGAAATACCTGAATACCAGTACATCTCCTGTTTCAGTATTGCTGAAGCAGTTAAGTTCAAATATATAATTGCCGTACAGGGAATTATAAACTGATTCAGCTATACCCCTGCATTCGTTTCCGGCAAATGCTGCCAGGAATCCGGACTCAGCCTCTGTTCCCTCAATGATGACAGAAGCTGTGATAAGACTTTGGTGGGTAAAACTCTCAGAATCGAATTCCCAGGCCGACGGAAGCACATTGAATGTCATTGCAACCGAACAACCTGTGGGCAGGGTGTATGTAATTACGGTAAGTCCCGTAGCCATTCCTCTTACCTCTCCGCTGGAGGAATTTATTTCTGCCACGGAAGGGACAGTGCTGCTCCAGAATCCTCCTGTTGGAGAACTGGTCAGCATCGTTGATGATCCTGCCAAAGTATAATTGCTTCCTGAAATGGCAGAAGGCATGGAATTAATTTCAACGCTGGTTGATCCTGCCTCACTGGTACATCCGTTGACCGTTACAGTTACCTGATAGGTTCCTGATGCAGCGTCTGTGACATTTTCTATAGTGGGATTAAGAAGATTGGAGAAAAATCCGTCGGGCCCGCTCCAGTTATAAATTCCTTCTGTTTCCGTTGCGGTAAAAAGACTCAGTGTCTCCCCCTCACACAAAGGCCCGTTGTCTGATACCACGGGAGTTTCAGGGATATTATTGACATCCAGTAAATAATCAAAGACCAGAACATCACATTCCTGATCAGGATTGTTGGCTGTTACAGTAATAATTACGGTGGAACCCGCATCCGTAATGGCAGGGGTATAGGTAAATGAAAATGGAGAAATATCAATAATGTCCTGATCCAGGGTGCCATAACCGTTTGTGCTTAGAGTAACACTTATTGCACCACCTCCAAATTCATTATTTTCCACTGTCAGCGGATTTGTTCCACAGGTACTTCCCGCACCTGAGCTTAATATCAAAGTGGATGGATTATCACACGTTTGTCCCTGGAGTTCAGCATTAAGAGAAAAAAAGAGACCCCCCAGAAACATTGCCATACAAAATTTCTGTAATGTTCTTACAGAAATACCTGTTTTGAGGTAGAATTTTTCCATGGTTTGATGTTGACAGCTAAGGATTGATGGTTTAATGGTTTTAATGGCTTAATGACCTGATGACTTAATGGTTAAACTGCGACCCGGGCATGCTGCCGCCCCGTCAGTCACACCGGATATACCGGCAGGATTAACAATAACACTGCTTAAGGCCTGCAGAGCTTTACATAAATAATGATGATCAAATGATAAAAATATCTTTCCGTTCAGACTCTGGAAAGATCGGTGAAAGGTATGTAATGCTCAGCCTCTTTTTAAAATTCAACATCTAAATTATAGCATTTGAAGCAGAATTCTAATTTTATTTGACCAAGCAAAGAAAATATTGGATGAAATGTTTCTTTTATGCGATCCGGCTCATAATATCATTGAAGAGTGTCAGTTGCTCCCTCATTACCGCAACAGGATCAGTATAGGGTGTAGTGGCTTCAACAAGTATCCATCCGTTGTATTTTATTCCGTGAAGAAGTCTGAACAGCTCCTCATAAGGATAATCACTGATCTTTATCCCTCTTATATGGGTAGTGTCACCAATCCACTGTTTTACCGAATTGAAATTGGCTTCCAGTCCGGGAGGATTCAGATCAACATCATTGCTGTTCCAGCACATCTTAACACTCTTCTCGGTAACCTGATCAAAGATCTCTTTCATAACCGGTATTTCCTGGGTGACCGGACCGTGACATTCAACTCTGATGATCTGGCCATAATCCCGGGCAAATCTTCCGACTTCATTGAGCGACCGGGCTATCTGGGCTATTGTCTTTTCCCTTTCCACTTCCTTCGGAAGAGTGTTTGGCTTTACTTTCAGTCCCGTGGCACCTATATCCTTACATAGTTTTATATATGCCTTTGTACCTTCAATATTTTCGCGGAGCCTGGCAGGATCGGGACTGTGATATTCATAGTTTGATCCGTAACCAACGCAGGTAACGGGTGAGTCTGCAAAGCGTTTCTTTACTTCCTTCCGCTGGGCAGCAGTGAGATCAGTTTCCACCTTATGGGCATGCTCTGTACGGAGCTCCACTCCGAGAAGACCCGATTTTTCACAGTTGGAAATCAGGGTCGGAAGATCCCATTGGGCTCCCCACATATAGGTAACCAGACCCATCTGAAGAGCTTTCGGCCTTTTCCTGTCCATTGCCGCAGCAGGCAGGGAATTAAAGGCTGCCAGAGCAATACCTGCACCCAGGGTTCTCTGAACAAACTGACGGCGTGATAGTTCGTTTTTCATGCTTTAAGTTTTATTTCATAACAGTTTTATAAGGCATCTGCATTCTTCATCCAAATATCTGCACCTTCCACTCCACCCGTTGCGATGCATATCCTTCATCCAAATTTCGATACTATCCCGCGGAAAGGGGTTTCAGAAGGATTGGTTTATCGGAATAATCAGACCACTCCCGGAACAACGTAAGGCTTCCTGTATTCCCTTGTAAGCATTTTATCGGCTTCCTTGTCCTTGACGAATTGTTCCTTCGTCCCGTCAAAAGTAAGTTCTCTTCCGAGGAGATAGGATATATTTGCCAGGTTGGGCAGACAGGTGGACATGTAACCTTCAAGAATGTCGCAATGCAGGAGATCATTGTTTCCTGCACGTATGGCTTCGAGAAAGTTTGCATAATGACTTCCGCCTCCGGGCGCCTGCATCAGGTCAACTGGTCTTTCACCAATGTCGGATCCTGCAAAAGGTTCACTTTCACGCTGACGGAAAGCTTTCCACTGACTTCCGTTTATCTCCACGTATCCCTCCGTTCCGAGGAACATATTGCCTATCTGTATGCCAAGACTGGATTCGGGATTTGTATAACGGCCCCTGGTTTCAAATTCCAGAATGCTGCCATCGGCATATTTAAACACCGAAGCCTGAGTGTTGGGAGTCTCCTGTGCACATTCTTTGGGATCAATCCCGTAAATACCGCCGGTGGAATATATTTTAAGCGGATGTTCATTCCTGTTGAGTCCCCAACGTGCTATATCAAACTGGTGCGGACCCTGGTTGCCTGTATCACCGTTACCTGTATTCCAGAACCAGTGCCAGTTGTAATGACCCCGCTTTTCATTGTAGGGTCTCCACTGAGCCGGCCCGAGCCACATGTCATAATGTAGCGATGCCGGCGGCTGGCTGTCGGGAGCAATTCCGAAAGAATCACGCGGCTTGTAGCAAAGTCCTCTTGCCAGATACACCTTCCCGATACCACCATTGTGCATAAATCTGATAGCTTCCATCACGTTGGGAATGGACCGGTTCTGGTATCCCACCTGTACCCTTACATTGTACTTTCTTGCAGCTTCAATCATCTTACGGCCTTCCCATACATTATGTGACGCCGGTTTTTCAACATACACATGCTTTCCTGCCTGACAGGCCCAGACAGTACCAAGGGCATGCCAATGATTCGGCGTTGCAAAAGATACAGCATCAATATCCCTGTCTTCAAACACCTTCCTCATATCCCACTCGGTTCTGGGAGTTTCTCCGGTGCTTTTCAGAACAACCTGGGATTTCTCTGCAAAATATTCCTCATCCACATCGCAGATCGTCTTCAGACGTACATTCTGTTCATCCTTCATACGACACCAGGTATTAATGTGTCCGCCGCCCTGTCCGCGTATGCCGATAACGGCAACAGTGATACGCTCATTGGCACCCCGGACTGAACCGTAGGATTTTGCACTGAATCCGACACCGCCAATGGCTATGGCAGCGGTACCCATTGCACTCTTTTTAATGAAATCTCTTCGTTTTGTCATGTCCTGATTCACTTAAATTTATATCTGATTATCCTGTTTGTAAAATGGATTGTTGTGGCAAAGTGTTTCCTGAAATACACTAACACACAAAATGAATTATTTATAATTTATTTTACCAGCCTTTTTTTTGGCTTTCTCCAAAACTTTTTCCACCTGAACGGGGGCTCCCCCTTTATCTTTGCTTTCTTCGGCTGCTGCCATGAAAGCAAATATCTCAAGTGTTTCCTCAGGTCTTACCGGCAAAACACCGGTAGTAAAGAATCTGACTATTTCAATAAGAAGGGGATCATAACCGGCATAGCTGCCAAGAGTTCTGATTTCCTTCTCCCCGTACACCACACCTCCATATCCCGATTTGCCCTGCCTTATCCCTCTCATGGTCCCGATCCTGCCATCCTGCCATATCCCTGTCACCACATCGGTACCGGTAGTAAATGCCCTGGATACGGTTTTGCAACCGGTTCCCATAATGGTAAACAGTGTTTCAACTCCATGGATACCATACCAGAAAAGATCGGGATGGGTTTTTTCGAGTGATGCCGGACTATAGACTTCCGCACCGATCACCTGGCCGATGGATCCCTCTGCAATTTCTTTGGCTCCGGTGATATACCTCAGGGATGAAGCCGAGAAAAGTGCTGTCTTATAATATCCCGCCGCATCAAAAATTGCTATGGTATCAACAAGGGAAGCAGCAATGGGCTTGTCTATAAACATTCTCTTACCGGCTTTCATCACAGGAATGGCCTGTTCCAGATGAAGCCTCCCGTCATTGGTTTCAAGCAATACAAAATCGACCTTCTGAAGCAGTTCGTCTATAGATCCTACGACCTCAACTCCCATTCTTTTCACATCCTCCGTATAACCAGGTATCCGTTCCACACTTGACTGGATATCCCTGCTTCCCTGCGGATAGGCTGCAACAACCTTGTATCCCTGAAACTGCGGACCGGCTGAAGGATCGTTCAGTGCTTTGGTGAATGCTGTGCTGTGAGATGTATCCAGACCGATTATTCCGATACGCTTTGAGCCCTGAGAACGGGAGCCTGCTGCCTGAAATGATTTTCCTGCAAGCCCGATAGCCATGGCACCTGCACCGGCAGTTCTGATAAAATCACGTCTGTTAAATTGATTTCTCATAACTTTTTAATTGGAAATTATTATCCCTGCAAATAAAATCCGTCTGACATATTGATAAAATTAATTTTTTTAACATATCATATTCATTCCGGACAGGTTTTATATATTAAAAGAAATTAATTATTCAATCCATGATTCAAGCGTTGAGAGATCGGCTCCGATCCTGAGTCTGTCGCTGGCATTTCGTGATGAATAAACATTCCGGATAATACTGATGTCATCAGAGATATCCGTTTCCGTACCGTTTCCATCAGTCATCCCGGCTATAAAAAGTTTGCGGGGAGCAAGTGCTGCGGCAAGATCAGGCAGGTCATACGCAGTGAGACCCGCAGGAATTGTACTCAGTATAAATTTTGTATCATAGGATCTGTTCATCACTATTGACCTGAAGGAGGAATAGGGTTCGGCAAGGATCACAGATGAAATATTTCTGTCGATAATTGCCGTGTGTAAAAGTACTGAAGCCATTTCTTTCCTGGCAAAGCCGGTGATCTCGGCATAGGGACATTCTTTCCTCAGCACTCTGATCAGCTTAACCACATCTCCGCTGTGTATCCCTGCAATACTTCTTCCGGCAAGAATTGAGGCATACCACAGATTGTGGGATGTTCCGTCAAAATTTGCATCCCCGCGGAATATTCCCGGACCATTTTCTCCGCAGCCTGTCATATCCGGTGCCATCACCGCGAAACCCTGTTTCAAAAGCCTCTCAATATCTCCTTCCGGTCCGGCGCCGGCTGATTTACCATCAGGATTGAGGTATAATACTCCCTTGTTATTCCATACCATAGGGCGGAATAACAGATAAGGGATGACATAATCGCCTTCCCCTTTTATAAAATATTTTTCAATGTTATAGTAATCCCTTAAAATGCGTCCGGTAAACACAGGCAGATCATCAGGTGACGGTTCGCGGAATCCTGACATCCTTTTCGCCGATTCAACAATACCGGCATAAAAAATATCAGGATTGCGACGTGCTTCATTCAGTTCATTCAGCCGGATTTCAGCTTCCTTCCTGTTCAGACTAAAAACAGTCTCTCCCGCCAGGGATGTTGACAGCTGTCCTGTTGGCGTCACCCGGAGTTCTTCCCTTGTAAGAGGAGTAATTTTTTCATCATCAATACTTCCGGGATTATTAAGATGCTGACGGAAAAAAGCATACATGGCTTCGCGATTCTTTTTTGTTGAGGCATGACCCTCATCATCTTCAATCCTTGAGAAATTTCCTGTTTCCCCGTATAACTTATAAAGCCCCGCAACTTCCTTTTCGGTTTCCATTGCTCCCTGAATGCTGAATATATCCCTGGTTGTGGTGATCATCATTGCCGGCTTCGGAGCCCTAACCAGAAGAAGGTCGGGATGATCCAGCCCGCGATACAGGAAATGGAACATTACCTGTTCGGCATCCTGAGGCCCGATAGACTGAAGAAGCCGCCGGTAACTGGTTAAATAGTTTTCAGGGGCCGCGGCCAGAATACGTTCATCAAAGGCAGCAATATAGGCTGACTGGGTACCGCCTCCCGACCTGCCGTTAATACCGATCCTTGCAGGATCCACTTCCCGGCGGGAAAGAAGATAATCAACCGCCCTGATGCCGTCCCAGATCATGTAACGCGCCTGGGAGGCACCGGTGATAAAAGCCTGTGCACCGGGGTATGAGTGTTCCTTGGTGGGTCCCCCGACGGATGATTTTCCGGTAGCAGGATCATAATATTCCAGACGTTCTCCCTGACCGACGGGATCAAAGGCAAAAACAATAAAACCCTTGGTAACCAGATTCAGAATCACGTGCTGATAGCCCGCACTTCTGTAACCCTCCACTGAATGTCCGCTGCAGTAAATGATTGCCGGCGCCCTGTCCCGGCGTTTCAGGCCGGCCGGGATATACAATGATGACGTGACATAAAAGCCCGGAAGGGACTCATAGATCACATGCTCCACCCTGAAGGATCCTTTGTCGATCGTTCTTACAGTCCTTGCATTGAGAGCAGTTTTTTCAGGGAAGGGACCCACTATGTCAAAAAGAGTTTCCCGGATGAGTTTCTGTCTTTTCTGCCAGTCTGCAAGTGAATTCAGTCTGGAAATATCCTCTTCCCTTTTGTCAATAAGTTCATAACACTGAGCAGCCAGATGGTGATACAGTGAATTGGAAGCATCGCTGTATTCCATCCAGGAATTTCTGATCACGTCAAGATCGTTCTGAGCATTCACGTTTCCTGTAAAAAGGATTATAAACAACAGGACCGGGACCGTAATGGTAAATGTACCAAACGGTTTTTTGCTGATTGGATTTTTTTCCTGCATAATGAGAAAGCTGGTTAGTCTGGGTATTTTAGGTTTATAAGATTACACAAAAATAATTATTTTAATATATTAATGTTGAGTTTTCTTAAATCTGAAAATATTTGAGTTCATACAGGATTGGCTTAATGATAACAGCCCTGCAATAAATAATATACTGCCGTAAGCAGGCGTTCCGCTCCTTGCCCGGTACTGTTATGTTAAGTAAATGATCACTCGAGGATATTCCTCATGTATTCGATGCATTTTGCAACTTCTTTTGCAGCATCGGAATCATCAGGTATCCGGTATTCTAGCTCTATATCGACCTGAATCGGCCATTTTTCCTTTTTCAGAAGCAGGAGTATATCGGCTATTGGTGTTTCACCTTTCCCGAAAGGTACGTTTTCGCTGGCAGGTGTACTGTCCGGTCCTGTTTTGTCCTTTATGTGGATACTGCGAATCCTGTCGTGATACTTTATTATCACTTCATTAGGATGCAGACCGGTTGCCCCGTAATAGTGACCGACATCAAGGTTCAGATAGTTGGCAGGTGATGCTGCAAATATCGGATCAAATGAAAATCCCGGTTCCGCAGGCTGTTCATGAGTATGAAACATTGCCAGACTGCCATGCTTTTCAGCGAATTTGCCGAGTCGATGAATGGCTGTTTCGCTGTATTCATCAGTAATGCCGATTGAACCGAGGGCTCTGGCTGCCCGATATGCATAATCAATTTCTTCATCAGACCATGATGAAGGAGCAAATTTAGATATGTACACATCTATTCCGGCATTATTGAACTTCTTGCGCATCTCCTCATATTTTGACATCGGAAGAGAGAGACGCCAGTGACGCTGGGCTTCCCTTACCTCTTCCATCTGCCTCGCGAATTCTGCTCTCAGCTCGTCAGTCATTTCCTGAATCCTTGGCCTTTGGGGTATGACCGGAATTCCAAGGTCCTCCTCGGCCACAAGTCTTAATTCAATTGAATTGATTCCGGCAAAAAGAAGATATTCAATAACATCATACACCTTATGCGGCATGCTGCGATAGCTGTAGGTTGTACAGCCAAGCTGAACTCCTCCGACTTTGGAATTCGGATTCCTCTGACCCGAACCCGATCCGCATGAACTGATCACGGGTATGGCTGTAAATGCAACTGCAGCTGTCGTAGCAGTTCCCAGAAATCTTCGTCTGCTGATTGTTCTTTTCTTCATATTGTATGTTCGTTTAAGGGTTATTATGGTACGATAATTCTGATTCAGTAACTGATAAAATTAAGAATTCTGCCTGTGTAATCAAACACCATAAATTCATTTAACAATTATTAGTATTTGACGCTCACCGGCAAAAACACTAACCGGTACAGCATCCCGGGACAGTACATTCAGACTGAATCTTCCGTTAAGATCTGTCAGCGTATCCGGGATTGTTCCGCTTATAAATACATTAACTCCCGGCATGGACTCCCTCATGGAAGTATCTGTAAGAGCTAAGGCTGTAGATTAGAAAAAGGAATATTGGAAAAAGCAATCCGGATCTTAACCCTGTTATTCCCGGTAAACCAGCTTTCCCTTTACATATGTTCTTTTTATCAGCATTTCACCATTTTCTATACGGAACATAATAATATCCGCCCTTTTACCTTTTGCTATCCCGCCACGGTCGTTCAGTCCGTAAAGCTTTGCCGGATTGAAGGCTGACATCCGGAATGCCTCTTCAAGGGAACATCCCGTGTACTTCATTATGTTTACAAGTCCTTTCCTGACCGGTGAAGCCGAACCGTACAGTACATCCTGGGCCGGATATTTCAGCATTCCCCCGGGAGTCAGTTCAATTGTTTCCCCTTCCTCAGTCAGATAGCTGCCAGGTTCCAGTGAAGCATAGCTGGTGACATCCGAAGTAATTATTGTTTTATCAGGTCCCTTAACCTTGTAAAAAACCCGTATCTCTTCGGGATTAAGATGAAAACCATCACCTATTATACTGATCATCAGCCGGTCGTCCGAGAGCTGGGGCCAGAGGGGATTGAGATGCCGGTTGATCATGTTTGCACAGCCGTTCCCCAGATGGGTTGCTATAACGGCCCCGCGGTCAATGGCTTCGGTAATTTCTTCTGCAGAACCGTTGTGGTGGCCAAGTGCAACCACAATGCCATTGGCCCTGCAATTGTCAATAAAATCCATTGCTCCTTCAATTTCCGGTGCTAGAGTAACATGAATTATCTTATTCCCCGCTGCTTTTCTGTACTGAAGAAACTCCTCCCAGTCGGGCTTTCTGACATGATTCAGGGGATGAGCACCCCTGTAGCCATCCACGGGAGAAATATACGGTCCTTCAAGATGAAAACCCGGAATTGATCCGAGCAGGGCTTCGTCATCAATAATATTCCCGAGAACAGCGAAGTTCTTTATGAGGACATCATGACTGTTGGTGGTGAGTGTAGGTAAATAGCTTGTTACGCCGGTCTTCCAGATTGCTTCGGTGGCTTTCCTTACGCCTTCCGGTGTGAGCTCTCCTCCGCCAAAAGTGAAAGAAACACCGGCAAATCCATTTATCTGATTGTCTATCAGACCGGGACCAATCATCAATTCTTCACTGCCGGACGGAAGCTTTTTGATTCTCCTTACATCTGTGATTATTCCATCCCTGAAAGTGACGGAAACAGGTTTATTGTCAGAATATAATAGTCCGCTGACAGTCTCCTGACTGAAAATGATTCCGGGAATAAGAAAGAAAAACAACATCAGAAACATTCCAGGGAAACTCCCGGATAGATTTTTTGCCGCCTTTACCACCAATTCTGAACTCACCATGATTTATATTATTTATTCATTATCAATTTCTGCTCCGGTTCCTCGCTTCACCATACCCTGTCATTCTTCCGATGTTCAGGGTTACTTCCGCTTCTGCTCCGCCATGTAAAGCGAAGCGAAGCCATGCGCAACCAGACTTCCGCCATTCAACCTGAACTTCCCAGCTTCTACTCCACCACGCGAAGCCATGCTTCCGCCATCAGGGCAGCTCCTGCAAGTGAGGCATGTACCCCGTCGCCGGTCCAGTAAGCAGCCGGTGCCCTAAGCTGAGCCTCATCAAAAACAGCCTGATAAGGAATAAATTGTGCATCAAACTGCAAGGCTATTTCTCTGGCAACTTTCTGGTATTCATAAAATTCCGGATACCAGTTGTCGCCAACAGCTCTTACCCCGCGCACTCCAAAAGGCTCACCGATAATAAGCTTCACATCCGGAAGTGCTTTCCTGGTTCTTTCAAGAAGGGCAATATAGTCTCTCCGGTATATTCCGACGGTTCCGTCATAATTCCCGTCAAGTTTATGCCAGATGTCGTTTACGCCGATCAGTATGCTGACAACATCAGGTTTCATA
The DNA here is from genome assembly GCA_964522415.1 of uncultured Rikenellaceae bacterium. GTDB lineage: Bacteria > Bacteroidota > Bacteroidia > Bacteroidales > VadinHA17 > LD21. Next base: position 55,936 of record CAZFVQ010000011.1, read on the forward strand.
TCAATACAATCTTCATCCCACCGTTCCGCAAGCTGATATACCTTATTTCCCGATATTCCCCTGTTATATATCTTAAGATCAAGGGGGGCATGACTGAGAAGAAGCCGGGCAGCTGCAAGCATTGCGTAACCCGAGCCCAGTGCCCCTGCATTATTATGACCCGTCGCCTTCCTGCTTCTCCCGGCATCAGTAATGGAATCTCCCTGAAAGAGGATTGTCCGGCTTTTGAGAAGTTTGATCCCGGAGGTCTCCTGAGGCATGGCCGCAGAAATTATTTCAGGAATGCTGATTGCCGCAAGGCTTCCTAAAGCAGCTTTTCTTAAAAAACCGCGTCGTGACTTATCAGTTTTCATAAGTATTTTTCTTTACAATGGTTCGTTAAACTTTTAATTTTGTTGATTACTTCAGGTATATATGTTAGATTACAAATGTTTTATTATAATAACATTTATTCCTTTGTTCGCTTGATAATATACTGTCAATTAGCTGTTTATAAATATACAATGTAAATTCGTTAACCTTTGAACTTGTTGATTCCTTCTTATGTATATGTCTGATTACGAATGATTTATTTTAATAATGTTTACTCCTTTGTTTCTTTGATAATATGTTGTTACTTAGTTGTTTATAAAATTATAACAGACTATTATCATTAAAAAGTTGTTTATAAATATAAACAATATTCTGTTTTTATTTCCGCTTCCTTTTATCTGAAACCGGGGGCGGTTTTTTCAAATTTCTGTTTATAAACGAGGAATACGGCAAGGGCTGTGAAAGCTGCAGCAATTCCTGCTGTATGGGATATGGTTCCGGGAAGTGAAAATCCTTCGGGAGCAAAAAGAATATAGGTAACACACACTGCCGTCATGAAAAATGCCGGAATGAGTGTCACCCAGAAAAACCTGCCCGACTGAAAAAGATATATTGTAATTGTCCACAGAACGATCATGGCCAGTGTCTGATTCGACCAGGCGAAATAGCGCCAGATAACGGCGAAATCCATCCTGGTAATTAGAAATCCGGTAAGAAAAAGCGGTATGCTGATATATAGACGGTTTAAGATCGGGCCCTGCCTGACTTTCAGGAAGTCTGCCACAATGAGTCTGGCACTGCGGAAGGCTGTATCGCCGGAAGTTATCGGAGCGGCAACAACTCCGAGAATTGCAAGTATTCCTCCCACTTTCCCGAGAAGAGAATTGGATATTTCATTCACAAGAAAGGCGGCGTTGCCTTTCTGTGCAGTCATCATTTCATTCAGCGGTCCCACTCCTCCATAAAAACTCATTCCTATTGCAGCCCAGATCAGAGCAATAATGCCTTCCGACACCATCGCTCCGTAAAAGACCCTGCGGCCAAGTTTTTCATTTGTAATACACCTGGCCATAAGAGGCGACTGGGTAGCATGAAATCCTGAAATGGCACCACAGGCTATTGAGATAAACATCATCGGGAAAACAGGAAATTTTTCCGGATCTACATGAAAATTGCTGAAGTTTGAAAAAGTAAGCTCCGGAATATGATATCCCTTTACAAAGAGTGCCGAGATTAAGCCTGCTGCCATGAAAAGGAGTGCCAGACCAAATACCGGATAGATTCTTCCTATTATTTTGTCGATGGGCAGCAGGGTTGCAATGATATAATATCCGAAAACAATCCATACCCAGAAAGTCATTGTCAGATATTCCGGAGTCATTCCTTCAAGGATTCCGGCCGGTCCCATAATGAAAACAGCCCCAACCAGTATCATCAGCAAAACGGTAAAAGCTCTCATGAACTGCTTCACTCCATTCCCCAGGAATATTCCTGTTATTTCAGTAATACTAAGTCCGTTATAGCGTATTGACAACATTCCTGAGAAATAGTCATGCACACCGCCGGCAAAGACTGTTCCGAGCACTATCCACAAAAAGGCAACCGGTCCCCACATTGCACCTGCAATGGCTCCGAAAATCGGTCCCAGTCCGGCAATATTAAGCAGCTGAATCAGAAAAACCTTCCAACATGGGAGCGGCACATAATCCACACCGTCTTTCATTTTATAAGCCGGCGTTTCACGGTCCGGATCGGCTCCCTCGATCCTTTCCAAAAATCGCGAATACAGAAAATATCCGAGCAGAAGGACTGTAATTGAAATGATAAAAGTGATCAATTGTTAATATTGTTTAAATCAGAATGTCTGATGGATAAAAATCCGGATTTAAGCATCGGTTTAGAGTTTCAGTTTACTGCACCAGGTTAGGGCTTCAGGTTACAACTTCAGTTTACAGCAGCTGTTTATAGCTTCAGCCGGTACCAGCGTACCGCATTTTCACGGTAAAGCTTGTCGATCACTTTTTTCGGGAGCTGCAGACCTCTGAACTCACCTTCAAACATGGGAGAGCTCATTTCCCTACCGGTGGCAAAATACTTCCAGTCGTCAATCCATGTATCGTGCATCCGGGTTTTAAAGGCTTCCGGATTATCACCTCCCTTATAGCCTATATCCGTTCCGTAAAGCAGCCTGTCCTTCAAAAACACCATCATCACTGTGAATATGAATATGGGAATCAATTTTGAGTACCGACGAAAAATCTTCCTCCGTATAATATCTTTCCTGACAACCGTAAATCATTGTTGTCATTGCCAGTAACAAAACTGTTTTCAGTCTCATTCTCTGCTTGATTTTTATTAAAACTTGATTTTCATTAAAAATACTATGTTAAACTTCCGGGCTTGTTGATCTCCCGTCATAATCATTCCGGTTTTCGGGATAAAGCGGCCATTTCACCGGTCGCCCGTCCCGGGATGAACGATAAATCGCAGTAAAAATCTCAACCGTTATCCTGCCTTCCTTTCCCGTAACAAGTGGTTCCCGTCCCTCTTTAATGGCTGTCAGGAAATCCTCTATCTGTCTCTCATGAAAATATTCCACCGGGTTTTTCAGCGAAAGGAAAAATTCAGAATCTTCCCTTACGTATTCTTCAAGCATTTTTTCTTCTCCGGGAACGGTCCAGATATCATTAACCGGGGCTTCCAGAATTTCTGTCATTCCCGCGACAAACATTGCTCCTCCATCGGTCTGAACCCCTACAGATGCTCCGTTTTTTCCATGGACATGAACTTTCCCGTAAATTCCCGGTTTCATTGAATTTGAGACGACAATATTTCCAAGGGCTCCGCTTCTGAACCTGATAATTGCCAGAGCCGTATCTTCTACTTCAATATACGGATGATTCAGATTTGACCGGATACCGTAAAGCTCATCAATCCCGCCCATAAACCATTGCAGGAGATCGAGCTGATGGGGAGCCTGATTCACGAGGACACCACCTCCCTCACCCTTCCAGGAACCCCTCCACGGATCACTTCTGTAATAATCCTCATTACGCCAGCCAAGCATGTTGACTGTTCCGAGAACCGGTTTCCCGATCTTCCCCGAATCAATCGCTTCCTTTACCCTTTGAACCGGTCTGTACCAGCGCCTCTGACTAATGACACCAATCTGCTTTTTATAGTTTTCAGCAGCTGAAAGCATCGCATCACAGTCCTCGAGGGATGAGGCGAAGGGCTTTTCAACCAGGACATGTGCTCCTGCTTCCATGGCTGCAACAGCCGGAGCCCTGTGAGCCGGATGGGGTGTACAGATTATAACCACATCAGTCTTTTCCCTGTGAACCATTTCCGCCACATCGGTATATCCCCTTATTCCGTATCCTGAAGCAAAATCTTCGGCTTTTTTCCTGTCTGAACTGCACACGGCACTGAAGCGTGATCCGGGAAGATTTACAAGTGCCCGGGCATGAAGACCGGTTACTTTCCCGATACCCAAAATGGCAGTGTTCAGTTTTTCTTTCATTATTTTATTCTACTTTCAGTTCATAGTAAGGCTAAAGAATTCTTCAGGAGTTTCGGTCTAATTATCAGTCTGTTAAAATTCATAATCCGGGTAAAAAACCTTTTCAATGATTTTGATCTCAGTATCAAATTATTACAACGCATGGTCAGGGATGAAGAACTACTTTCAGGAGTCCCGGTTCTTTGGCATAAAGCCTCCGGAACCACCCTGCACCCTCAGAAAGCGGAGCTTCTGCGGAGATAAGAGAATCAGTGCTTATCTGCCCGCGGGCTATCATATCAAGAACTGCAGGAAACTCCCCGCAGATGGCACAGCTTCCCTGCAGCCTTATCTGGCGGGTAACCACACTCTGAAGGGGAATAATTGCTTCGGGGGATAAATTCCCGACAAGGACCACGGTTCCGCCTTTGCGGACCGAAGCGATAGCGGTTGAGAAAGTCTCACCCGATCCCACGGCCTCGAACACCAGATCAGCACCCCGTCCTGATGTCATGTCTGCTATCCGGTCACTGACAACTTCTTCTCCCGGGTCAATGGCATAATCCGCACCGAGCCGGAGAGCAAGTCCAGGCTTAAAGGGATCAATGTCAACAGCAAATATTTTCCCGCATCCCATTGATCTCAGCACCTGGATAAGAGATAATCCTATCATGCCGCAGCCAATCACGGCAACCGAATCATTCCATGCAGGAGAGGCGAGTCCGGCTGCATGGGCTGCAACAGCAAGCGGCTCAACCATGGCAGCCTGGGTATAAGAGATATCATCGGGCAGCCGGTACAGGATATGCTCCGGCACATTCAGATATTCCGCAAATGCACCATGCCTTCTGTATTCTCCTGTGGAGACCCCCAGTACCATCCTGTTGTCACTGAGATTGTATAATCCTTTCCGGGAATACCAGTCGCAGGGGGAATAGATGGTTGAATCGAAGGTTACCCTGTCACCCTCCTTCAGGTTCCTGACTTCTTTTCCTGTTTCCTCGATGATTCCCGAAGCTTCATGACCCATTATCAGCGGAGGAATCCTTCTTCCGGTACTTCCATCCATGCCATGAACATCACTGCCACAGATGGCAGCAGCCCTGACCCTGACAAGAACCTCATTGTCCGCTAATACCGGATCGGGCCAGTCCCGGTAAACAAGTTTGTTATATTCCTCAAGAACGAGAGCCTTCATTCCTCACAGAATTTTTACTTCCTGTCCGGTCCCATGACGAACTCAAGTGTACTTCCGCTCATTATTTCCTGGTGAGTGATATATGTCCGGTCAAGTTCCCTGCCGTTGAGAAGTACTTTTTGAATATATTTATTCGTCACGGAGGCAGCCGGAGCTTTCATGGTGAAATATTTCTCCGGAGCCACTTCTATCCTGGCATTGTTTACAAGAGGTGATCCGAACTGATATTTCAGTTCGGCAGGATTTACTGGATAAAATCCCAGTGCGCTGAATATATACCAGGCCGACATCTGGCCGCAATCCTCATTTCCGCATAACCCGTCCGGCGCATTGGTATACATTGTGGTCTGTATCTGACGATTCAGTTCCTGTGTTCTCCAGGCCCTGCCGGCATAGTTAAACAGGAAACTGGTATGGTGCCCCGGCTCATTCCCGTGGGCATAAGCTCCTATCAGTCCTGAAATATCGGGAGAAGCTTCTTCTCCGCTTACGCCTTCCTCAACAAGGAAAAGCTTTTCCAGCTTGTCTGCAAAGACTTCTCTGCCGCCCAGCAATTCAATGAGTCCTTCCACATTATGAGGAACAAGCCAGAGGTATTGCCAGGCATTGCCTTCCGTATAATCACTTCCCTCATGCTGTGAATATATAGGATCGAAGGGTGTTGTCCACTCACCGTTGCTTAGTTTTCCACGCATGAAACCAGTCTCCGGATCAAAATAATTCCTGTAATTTTCCGAGCGTTTAAAGAAATAGTCTGCATCTTCGGTTCTCCCCAGTTTCCGGGCAACAGCAGCCACAGCCCAGTCATCTATCGCGATTTCCATGGCCTTTGCCACACTCTGTTCTATCTTGTCGGCCGGAATATACCCGAGCCTGTCATAATACCCCATTCCGTCGCGATCATAAAGTGACGAGGTCTTCATTGCCTCGAAGGCAAGCTCCCTGTCAAAATCGCCGATATCCTTCAGAATTGCTTCGGCAATCACGGATATCGCGTGGTTGCCCACCATACAGAACGTCTCGTTGCCATGAAGCTCCCAGACGGGAAGCAGTTTATCCTGGACGTAATGATCGAGCATCGATTTTACCATATCGTTTACACGATCCTGCTGAAAAAGGGTATAAAGCGGATGAAGTGCCCTGTAGGTATCCCACAATGAAAAGACAGTATATCTTTTATAGCCGTCAGCCACCATTGTATTGCCCCCGGTACCCTTGAATTCACCATTGGTATCGGAAAAAAGCGCGGGAGCGACCATGGTATGATAAAGAGCCGTGTAAAAAACTGTTTTAAGATCATCATCCGGTGAAGTGATGATTATTTTCGAGAGTTCCTTTTCCCAGGCATCTGATGCATCATGCTTGACCCTGTCAAACTCCCATTCAGGCAGGGAGGTGTCGAGGTTGGCAATCGCATTTCGTGCGCTGACTGAAGAAATGCCGACTTTCACCAGCAATTCCCTGTCTTTGAATCTGAAATATCCTGCCGTTCCGGCCTTGCCGCCCGGATTACCGGTTTCGGAATAGACAAGGGGTTGTGAGAATCTTGCAGCAAACCAGACGTGCTGATCTTTTGCCCATCCCTTTGACAGTCTCATTCCCGTAACAAGGGTGCTGTCAACAACGGTCAGGGATGTTTCATACGGTTCATCCCAGTTGATGGCAAAACCAAGATTGATAATCAGTCCTGGCTCAGAGTATGCAGGAAAAGTATAGCGGTGAAATCCCGCCCTTTCCGTTACAGTGAACTCGGCTTTGATTCCGCTTTCCATTGTCACCGAATAATATCCGGGTCTGGCCGATTCGTTTTCGTGCCTGAATTTTCCGGCATGGCGCGCAACAAAATCCTTGTTACCTTCATTCTTCCGGAAGACAACTTCAGAGCCGGCAGGCAGGAAGGATATATCAGCCAGGTCTCCGATTCCAGTTCCGCTCAGATGAAGATGGCTGAATCCCGCAATGACGGAATCGGAATAATGATATCCTGAACACCAGTCCCAGCCTTCGGTGCCGTTATCCGGACCAAGCTGTATCTGTCCATGGGGCCACGCCGCCCCCGGATATGTGTGTCCGTGATAATCAGTTCCTATAAAAGGATTTACAAAATCTGTAAGTCTTTCCCAGTCTGAGTTCTCGGCTGACGGACTGCCACAGGATGCCATAAAAAACATGGCCATCAGTATTGATGAATATCTTAGCATGTTTAATATGAAAAAGCTATTACAGAGGCATTAGTACATAATCGGCCTCATTCAGGAAATCAAGACTTTTTTTGCAGCTTGTAAACTGATCGAAATTATATTTTTCGACCTCCACAATGCCGTATTTCATTCCCGATATTTCTTTTTCGGCCCATATGGATTTGAAATCCATCATTCCGCTTGCGCCGATTTCTTCCTCGTCCTTGATATGCCAGAGTTCAAAGCGGCCGGGATAATTCCTGAAATAATCCACAGGGTTTTTCCCTCCGACGACACACCAGTACAGGTCGATCTGGAACATCACTTTCTCCGGATCGGTATTCTGAAGCATGAAATCATACATTATCGTATCGCCGTGTGTGGTTGAAAACTCCCGGTCGTGATTGTGATATCCGAAACGGATTCCTTTCCCGTTGCACATGGCACCCACTTCATTGAAATAGTCACACCAGGCTTTCAGGCCGGCAATACTCTCATAGGCTGACCGTCCCATGGAAGGCTGAACAATGAATTTTACACCTGCCTCAACATGCGCATCTATACATCTGTCCCACCATGCCATGGTTTCTGCATAATTATCCTGGTCTGGAACCTGACGACCGGTGTGTGAGCTGAGCATGAGAAGGCCGTTTCCCTCGCACAGAGCCCTGAATTCCGAAGGTTCCATACCGTAAAATTTACCGTCGGCATAACCTGCCGCTTCAACAAAGGTGTAGCCCATCTTTGCTACTTTCTCAACAGCTCCGGGAACATCATTCCGTATTGAGTCGCGGACAGAGTAAAGCTGCAGACCGATATTTTTTCCCTTTTTACCACAGGAAGTGAAAGTGGTGGATATTGTGCCTGCCACGGCAAACATGATTAAAATGGCAATCAGGCTAATCTTTTTCATCTCAGTTAATTTTAAGTTTGTTGAAATATACTAATTAATTTTCATGTGATACTTTATTATAATCAATAAACTGCCAGGGATCTGAATACTTCCTTTATTTTATCCAGACCTTTCAGTGCATGAGCAGGCTGTTTCCCTTCCCTTCCGAAAACCAGAAGAGCCTCATAATTTTCGACGGTCACCCTTGATTCATCAATATTTCCCTGTTTGTCCATGACCACCTTAATGTTCAATCCGAGATGACGGGCCATGAAATCATACATGGGCATTCTCTTCGATACACCATAATCATGACCTTCATCGGGCAGGTGAATATTTTCAACATTTTCCTGTTTCCCGTAAAGCCCGTATACTTTTTGCAGGTAGGGAAATTCTATCTCCGGATTATGAGCCGTCCAGTCCTGTCCGTCGGAAATAACCATCAGCGGGCGTGGTGAGGCCATTGCGGCTATTTCAACGTTGTTTGTCATCAAACCGGTACAGGAATGGATAGGCAATCCGCTTTCACAGGCACATCCTCCCTGGAAATAGCTGGATACCATTACCACGGGGACGCTGACAGTCACCCTGTCATCAAGAGCCGTAAGAAGGAATGTCTGCGTACCTCCGCCGGATTCCCCGGTAACACCAGTTCTGCCGGCATCAACATAAGGAAGTGATGTGAGAAAATCCATCACCCTTATTGAATTATAGGTCTGCATGCCTGCTGAAAAAGAAGTTACGTGATCAGCAGGACTTATCTGAAGCAGGGATTCTCCATAGCCAAACATCTCATAGCTGAATACCACCGCTCCCATTCTGGCAAGCATTGCACATCTTATCTGCTGATCGGGACGATAGCGGCCGTTCTCGTTAAGATCCTCGCTGCTGAAATGTCCGTGGGGCGACAATATTGCCGGGAATGGTCCTTTGCCTTTCGCAGGACGGTAAAGCGATCCACAGAGCCAGAATCCGGGAATGGTCTCGATGCCGACATTCTCAACAGTATAACCGTCAAACTTCCGTTTTGCAGTATATATGGGATTGAGAGGCTTCCTCTCCGGCATGGGAGAAAGACCAAGCTGTTCAAGGATGCATTTTCTGAGATCTGCCTTGCGGGCTTCCCAGCTCTGAAGCCCGGGATAGGCTGACAAAAGTTTTTCAAGATGTTTCCTGCCCTCCTCAGGACTTCTCTGATAATATGAAAACCTGCTGATCTGCCAGGTCCTGTCACCTGTTTTCTGATAAACCAGATCAAGAGGCAGGAGAATATTCGCAAGAGTCTCCTCCGTATCCATCCTGTAACGCCAGGTGGCATAGCTGACCTCCAGGTCTTTAACAAGACTCTCACTGTACTGAAGTTTTATATCATATCTCCTTTCAACATCAGTCAGTACCTCCTTCAGGGGTTTCCGGAAAACATCCTCCGGCATCTGAGCATTAATCACATTTAAGGAAAACATAACAAGAAGCAGAACAGATAATTTTATTTTCATGGTTTACAGTTTTTGTTTGTCAGGTCGCTCTGCCGAAGCCGTAGCAGCTGAAAGTTAACGACTCCCCCTTAACGATCTGTTTCACAGCCGCTCAGGTCGCTCTGCCGAAGCCGCAGCAGCTGAAAGTTAACGACTCCCCCTTAACGATCTGTTTCACAGCCGCTCAGGTCGCTCTCCCGAAGCCGTAGCAGCTGACAGTGAACGACATTGTCATATCTGCAGGTTTCATTATTCTTATTCGGAGATAAATTTAAGAAAAGGAATCAATACCGGCATTGATTCTTCGGCAGTATATTTAAAAATCCCTGATTCATCACCGTCCTGGAGCCTGCCTGCATCACTGATCCTTATATAAGGATTCATCTTGGCTATGAAAACAAGAGCACGTTCTTTTGCTTCCCGGCTGTATCTCCTGAAAACGGGATGAACAGCCACTATCATTTCAGCAAGTTCACCCTTTGATGTGATTACGGTTCCTTTCGGCCACGAGGGCTGCCGGGCAGTCTGACAGACAGCAACTGTACCTCCCGATGGTATCCAGTTGAGCCAGTTCATCTCATCAATGACATTTTTCCCATAGCCTTTCATAATCATTTCACTGGCATAATAACTTTTCAACCCGTCCTTGAAAAGCTGCGGAAGTTTTAAGGGGTCTATATATCCGGTAATGATCATGCAATCATTGTAATGGCCGGCATTGAAATTGTAATCATAAGCGCTCAGGATCCCCTCGTTCCTCTCAAGATGGGCAGCAAGAAGGGAAACAAGTGTGCGGTATTCCGTGGCGGAGGAATCGGCCAGGGGATTGTTTTCGTAAATAATACGGCTTATCTCCCTGCGGTAATCAGACAACTGTTTTCTTCCAAGGTTAATATCATCATGAATAATATTCAGTTCCCTTCCTGACTCAGGGGAAGAGCCGGCAGCCTGTTCCGGAATGAACAGCCGTTTTCTGCCCACATCACTCAGAACCGGTTCATCAATTACTGTATTGTCTGGCTGCAAGGCAAGAGCCTCAATCGTTACCGAACCGGACACAAGTCCGGGTGAAGAAACCGTGACAGTGATAATTCCGGCATTACCGTCCGATCTTACTATATTGGACACAGGCAGCTTTTTAAAGCTTACAATACCTGTATTAGCCTCTCCTCCAGGGCCCGGAACATAAACAGGATAACCGGCCAGTGTTGCCGGTCCGCTCACATTCCACCTGATCGCCTTGTCTGTTCCCCTGACAGAATTCCCCTCACGGTCGGCAATATCCGCATGGATTACAACAACAGAGCCTTTATCAGCTCCCGTTGTCCGGTGACTGCTTTTAAGAACGATTTTAACTGCCTCCCCCGTAATTCCGGCTCTTCTGTAATCTGTCTCACCGTTACCTGTCTTACTGCTACCTGCCTTACTGCTGCCTGTATCATTGTTACCTGCCTCATTGTCACCTCTCTCATTGATGTAATCTGTCTCATTGTCATCTGCTGCTCCGGCAGGTAAAAACTCCTTTTCCCTCATCCATGCGGGAATGGCATTACCCAGCCAGGGATGTACGGGATCCGGGGTCTCTCCCTCCAAAAGGATTTTTTCATCATTCACATACAGGATTTCATCACCGGAACTCCGGCCGGACCGGATGAATGTAAGAGTATTATTGCAGATATCGCTGATCCTGGTTCCGCTTTTCACTTCAACCCGGAGGCTGTACATTAAGGGAGATCCGGAAGGCAACAGATCCGGCTGAACAATGGGTCCGGACACCTGGTCAAATATATACAGCTGTCCCGCCCCGATACTTGCCTTTGATTTCAGCACCTGTACATTCCTTCCGGATTTGTCGCTTATATATGTGTTCAGGATGCATTTCCTGGTGTCGGGATAATCATTCTGAACAAAGGTCCGGATGCTCACAGCTCCATCTTTCACGCTAACAGTCTGTGAGCTTGTCAATGTTCCGGCCTCAGGGTAAGCCCTACCTCCCCCGGAGGAAGCTGATCCCCCCGGGGAGACTGATCCGCCGGGGGAGACCGATCCGCCGGGGGAGACCGATCCGCCGGGTGGTATATACAGGCGATCCAGTATCAGCAGTCTGATATCCCGGTATATCCCGCCATATATCTGAAAATTGTTACCTGCCGCTGAAGGACCGGCAGTCTGATCCTTCCGGGAATTGCTGACAGCAACTGCCAGTACATTATCCTGTCCGATGGCAGCATGCCCGGTGATATCGAAAACGAATGAAGCATGAGCTCCCTCATGATCACCCAGGTATTTGCCGTTTAACCACAGTCTGCAGTATTTCTGAACTCCGCCGAATTCAATGAAAATCTTTTTTCCTGCGGCAATGGGATTTATGATGAAATGTTTCCTGTACCAGCCCCATCCGTCCCGCCAGCGTGAATTATCATTTTCAACGGTATTCCCTTCCGTGAAAGATTGCAGTTCAAATGTTGTTTCGTATGTGTTCCATGTATGGGGAAGGCTTATTGCAGGCCAGTTTGAATCATCATACCGGGGAGATTCATAACCTTTGTCTTCTTTTTCGTCAGGAAAATAATTGAACGTCCAGTGTGAGTTTATAATCTTTTCATAACGGGGCGGAAGGACCGGTTCTGTTTTTTTCCGCTGTGCATGACACAAAAAAAATATCAGTGATACAATCAGGACAGTGACAAATCGTTTCATATTGCAGACTTTCTGAGGCATAAAGTTAACAATTGTTGGCTTACGGGCAACACCCGCAGCATGTTAATAAACAGAAAGAAATCAACTATGTATTATAAAATGTCCCGGTCCCGGGTTGTTGATGCTCCGAAAGCCGGCCGGAAAAGTTAATTTACTGACTCTGACCGCCTGTCTGAAAGGTTAATTTGCAGAGTCTCTGTAATATTTTCTTAGATGCTCTGACAGCCGGCCGGAAAAGTTAATTTACTGATTTTCTGCATATTTTTTAAACACTGATCATCCATCGGTTAAGAGACAGAAAAAAATGTAAGAAAAATTTATTTTTTCTTTGATATTATAAAATAATAAGTACTTTTGTCAGTCTCATAAAAATGAAACCATGAGAACCAGTTTAATCCATATTATTGCTCTCGCCCTTATTCTCGTGCACCGCACCTGATCCGGGAATAATATGTATTAAATACAAGAATATACAGAAGCTTTCCGGATCAATCCGGGAAGCTTTTTTGTTTAAAATAATCCGAAATGAAAAACAAACTCAGAAGTTCAACCACGATGACCGGACGGACAATGGCCGGTGCCAGGAGCCTCTGGCGCGCAAACGGGATGAAGGAAAGTCAGTTCGGCAAGCCTGTAATTGCCATAGTAAACTCATTCACACAATTTGTACCGGGACATGTACATCTGCACGGAGCCGGCCAGCTGGTAAAAAAGGAAATTGAAAAACATGGATACTTTGGCGCTGAATTCAACACCATCGCAATTGATGACGGAATAGCCATGGGCCACAGCGGAATGCTCTACTCCCTGCCTTCCCGGGAACTTATTGCCGACAGTGTAGAATACATGTGCAATGCTCATTGTGCGGATGCAATGATCTGTATAAGCAACTGCGACAAGATAACGCCGGGAATGATGATGGCTGCCATGAGACTTAATATTCCCGCCGTTTTTGTTTCCGGCGGTCCCATGGAAGCCGGAATTTACAACAACAGACAGATCGACCTTATCGATGCAATGATAGATGGCGGCGACGAGAATGTAAGTGATGAAGAACTTCTGGAAATAGAAAGATCAGCCTGCCCCACATGCGGTTCCTGCTCAGGTATGTTCACTGCCAATTCAATGAATTGCCTGAATGAAGCCCTGGGTCTTGCCCTTCCGGGAAACGGTACAGTTCTTGCAACTCACGCCAACCGGCTGAGACTCATTAAAAAAGCTGCAAACCTGATCGTTTCGCTTGCAAACAGGTACTATTTTGAGGGCGACAGTTCAGTGCTTCCGCGTTCAATTGCAACACGGGAAGCCTTCATGAATGCCATGTCACTCGATATAGCCATGGGAGGCTCGACAAACACCGTTCTGCATCTGCTGGCAATAGCCCGGGAAGCAGAAGTGGATTTCACCATGAAGGATATAGATGAACTGTCACGGCGTATCCCGAACATATGCAAGGTTGCCCCCAGCTCAAGCTATCACGTTCAGGACGTTAACAGGGCCGGCGGGATCATGGCAATAATGGGTGAACTCAGCAGAAATAACCTGGTTGACACTTCAGTAAAACGGATTGATTATCCTTCGCTCAGACAGGCACTTGATGACTGGGATATAAGAGGAGACAAGACCATTCCCGAAGCAGAGGGTCTGTTCAGAAGCGCACCCTCGATGAAAAGAAACATAGAACTGGGAAGCTGGGAAGGAATGTATAAATCGCTTGATACCGACCGGGAAAAGGGATGTATCAGGAGTGTGCCCGATGCCTACAGCCAGGACGGCGGTCTCGCAGTTTTATACGGGAATCTTGCTGAATACGGCTGTATTGTCAAAACAGCGGGGGTTGACAGGGAACTGCTTGAATTCAGGGGACCTGCCATCGTTTTTGAATCCCAGGAGGATGCCGTGGAAGGTATTCTGAGCGGAAAAGTAAAATCAGGAGATGCCGTGATAATCAGATATGAAGGTCCGAAAGGAGGACCGGGAATGCAGGAAATGCTTTATCCCACATCATTCCTCAAGTCAAGGGGACTCGGCAGGGAATGCGCGCTGATTACCGACGGAAGGTTTTCGGGAGGTACTTCCGGACTCTCGGTGGGACATTTATCCCCCGAAGCGGCAGCAGGAGGCCCAATTGCCATAATAGAAAACGGAGATATAATAGTAATAGATATCCCCGGAAGGAAAATTAATGTGGAACTTCCGGAAAAAGAAATAGAAAACAGATTGCAAAAAGAGTGTTCGCGAAAAGATTCAGCATTCATGCCCCGGAACAGGGACAGGAAAATACCTGCATCACTGAGGGCTTACTCTTCAATAGTGAGTTCAGCGGATAAGGGTGCAGTGAGAATTATTTAAAAAAAGAACAGGATAAGGTGAGAAGAAATAATTCCGCAGGACAAATGAGACCGGCGGATAAAGGTGCAGTGAGAAGGAAAATTCCGCAGGACAGTGAGACCGGCGGATAAAGGTGCAGTGAGAAGGAAAATTCCGCAGGACAGTGAGACCGGCGGAAAGGGAAAAAGCAGAATGAAGGATTAAAAATATATTTCAGTTTAAAAGGATACAACAATGATGACTGATAAGGAACTCCGGGAGACAA
>CAZFVQ010000011.1:70890-100311 GCA_964522415.1 uncultured Rikenellaceae bacterium
ATTTCAGTTTAAAAGGATACAACAATGATGACTGATAAGGAACTCCGGGAGACAATGGAAAAAATAAACGGAATTGAAGAAATTACCGGTGCAGAGGCTTTGCTGAGATGCCTCATCGAAGAGGGTGTTGACACCATTTTCGGATATCCGGGCGGAGCAATCATGCCGGTGTACGACAAGCTCATGGATTACGACCACAAGCTTAAGCATATCCTTACAAGGCATGAACAGGGAGCTGCCCATGCCGCACAGGCATATGCCATGGTTACGGGCAAGCCCGGAATCTGCTTTGCAACATCGGGACCGGGAGCAACAAATCTTGTTACCGGGATAGCAAACGCTTTCCTCGATTCTGTTCCAATGATCCTTATCACCGCACAGGTGGTGTCGGGACTGATCGGAACCGATGCCTTTCAGGAAACTGACATCCTGGGAGTATCCATGCCCATAACAAAATGGAACTGCCAGATCAAAAACTCACAGGATATACCCGGGGTGCTGGCGAAAGCTTTCTATATTGCAACAACGGGCAGACCCGGACCGGTACTGATAGATATTGCCAAGGACGCGCAGATTAACAAGCTTCAGTTCAAATATCAGAAATGTGATTACCTCAGAAGCTACAATCCCCATGTCCCGCTCAACATGAAACCGATCCAGTCGGCCGCGATAATGATAAACCATGCAGAAAAACCCCTGATCCTTGCCGGTCACGGAGTGCTTCTCGCAAAGGCGGAAAATGAACTTCTTCAGTTTGCCGAAAAAACAGGAATACCGGTTGCGGTAACCCTGCTTGGCCTTTCGGCATTTCCGTCAGGTCACAGACTGTATGCCGGATTCCTGGGCATGCACGGGAATTACGCTCCCAACCTGATGACAAATGAGGCCGATCTGATCATTGCCATAGGAATGCGTTTCGCTGACCGTGTTACGGGAAATCTGAATGACTATGCAAAAAAAGCCAAGGTCATCCATATAGAAATAGACCAGGCTGAAATAAACAAGAATATCCAGGTTGATATTGAAATACACAATGATGCAAAAATAGCCCTGCAGAACCTTATCCCCATGGTCAGGGAAAACAGCTATGAATCATGGATAAGGGAATTCCGGATTCTGGATAATATTGAATATGACCGGGTTATTAAAGAGGAAACAAAACCGGCTTCCGGCCGCATGAGAATGGGCGAAGTCATCAGACTTGTTTCCGAAATGACAAACGGAAATGCCATAGTGGTTACCGATGTGGGTCAGAACCAGATGTCGGCAGCAAGATATTACAGGTTCAGCGAACCGAATTCCTTTGTCACCTCAGGCGGAATGGGAACAATGGGCTTCGGACTGCCGGCTGCAATAGGCGCCAAAATAGGTCGCCCGGAAAAAGAAGTTATCGCATTCCTGGGAGACGGGGGCTTCCAGATGACAATACAGGAACTCGGAACCATCCTTCAGTACAAGGTACCTGTCAAGGTGATCGTTCTGAATAATGAATTCCTCGGAATGGTCAGACAGTGGCAGGATATGTTCTTTGAAAAAAGATATGCCTCAACGGAACTGGTCAATCCCGATTTTATTGCAATTGCCGGAGCTTACGGCATTCCTGCGAAAAAAATCACGGAAAGAGAGGATCTGAAGGATTCCCTGACTGAAATGTTTGCGGCGGAAGGACCCTACGTACTGGAGGTATTCATTGAAAAGGAAGGAAACGTATTGCCGATGATTGAACCCGGCGCCTCAGTCTCGCAGGTAACACTTAATTACAAGGGATAGAAGTCCTGCGGACTTCCGTGCCTCTCTGTGCAATAAGGGCATAAATCACCCGATGCGCAGGACAATCACGGGAAAGCACGAACAAAATATATGAAACAGTAAAAACGTATGAAACAGGAATTTACCATATCAATCTTCAGTGAGAATCATATCGGCATTCTCAATCAGATAACAATTATTCTGACAAGAAGACAGGTGAATATTGAAAGTCTGACGGCTTCGGAATCAGCTGTAAAAGGTGTTCATCTGCTTACCCTGGTGGTTGAACTGACACCTGATATGGTGCGCAAGATTTCACGGCAGATCGAAAAACTGGTTGATGTACTGAAAGTGTTTGTTCACACATCCGACCAGATTATCTACCAGGAAATTGCCTTGTTTAAGGTGTCTACCAAAAGAATAATGTCGGGGAACGCCCTGGAAAATATTGTAAAACATTATAATGCAAGGATACTGGTCGTTTCACCCGAATATATCGTCATTGAAAAAACAGGCCATAAATCCGAAATAAACGAACTGCTCGAAAAACTGGAGACATACGATGTCTTTCAGTTTGCACGGTCCGGAAGGGTGGCAATAACAAAACAGGTAAAGGAACTGACCGATTACCTGCAGGAACTTGACGAGGCAAACCGGAAAGAATCCGGAGAAGCGGTCCTGAATTAAGTGATAGGATAACACTCCTGTTCCCCGGGAACGGGAAGGGTTACTGCATAAAATTATTATAACAATTAAAAATCTTGAAAAATGGCAAAAATTGATTTTGGAGGAGTTCTTGAAAATGTAGTTACAAGAGAAGAGTTTCCCTTGTCGAAAGCCCGCGAAGTACTTAAGGATGAAGTAATCGCAATAATAGGATATGGTGTTCAGGGACCGGCTCAGGCACTGAACATGAGAGATAACGGTATTAAAGTGATCATTGGTCAGGCACCTGAATTCAAGGCTGACTGGGATAAAGCGGTCAGGGACGGATTTGTTCCCGGCGAAACCCTGTTTCCGGTTGAGGAAGCAGCAGAAAAGGCTACTATCATCAAGTATCTTGTTTCGGATGCTGCCCAGCGTATATTATGGCCAAAAATCAAACCCCGCCTGAAAAAAGGTGATGCACTCTATTTCTCACATGGATTCTCCGTTACATACAAGGAGCAGACCGGAGTCATTCCCCCGGAAGATATAGATGTGATAATGGTTGCACCAAAAGGTTCGGGCAGGAGTGTCCGCCTGAATTTCCTTGCAGGAACAGGGATCAACTCAAGCTATTCCGTTTTCCAGGATTTCACGGGGAAAGCCGAAGAACGGACACTTGCCCTGGGAATAGCCATAGGTTCAGGATACCTGTTTCCGACAACATTTGAAAATGAAGTATACAGTGACCTTACAGGTGAACGCGGAGTGCTTATGGGAGCCCTTGCAGGAATAATGGAAGCCCAGTACGAGGTATTCAGGGAAAACGGACACAGTCCTTCCGAAGCTTTCAACGAAACAGTGGAAGAGCTTACCCAGAGCCTTATCCGTCTTGTGGACGAGAACGGGATGGACTGGATGTATTCCAACTGCAGCGCCACGGCACAGAGAGGAGCCCTTGACTGGAAACCCAGATTCAGGGAAGTGACCCTGCCCGTGTTCAGGGATCTTTATGGAAAAGTGAAATCCGGCGAGGAATGTGAAAGGGTACTTGATTCGACCGGAGTTCCCAATTACAGGGATATACTGAACAGCGAACTAAAAGAGATGGCTGATTCGGAATTATGGAAAGCAGGAGCAGCCGTGAGAAAATTACGGCCGGATACAAAATAAATAAACCAACATATCAAATAATTTTATGACTGAAAAAGTAATCATTTTCGATACAACCCTGAGAGACGGGGAGCAGGTGCCGGGTTGCCAGCTGAATACCATTGAGAAAATCCAGGTAGCCAAAGCCCTCGAGGAACTCGGGGTTGATGTGCTTGAAGCCGGCTTTCCGATCTCCAGTCCGGGAGATTTCAATTCGGTGGTAGAAATATCGAAAGCAGTATCAAACCCGGTTATCTGCGCCCTCACCAGGGCGGTGAAAAAAGATATTGAAGTGGCAGCAGAATCCCTTCAGTTTGCAAAAAAGAAGAGGATACATACCGGAATAGGAGTTTCTGATTATCACATCCGTTACAAGATCAAAACAACTCCCGACGAGATACTAAGAAGAGCCGCTGATGCCGTGAAATATGCAAAGAAATTCGTTGAAGATGTCGAATTCTATGCAGAAGATGCGGGCCGGAGCGAAAATGAGTTTCTTGCAAAAGTCATAGAAGCCGTAATAGAAGCCGGGGCAACAGTGGTAAATATTCCCGATACAACGGGCTATTGCCTGCCCCTGGAATATGGCAGCAAGATCAGATACCTGAAGGAAAACGTCAGGAATATTGACAGGGTGATCATATCCACTCACTGTCACAATGACCTCGGAATGGCCACGGCCAACACCATAATGGGTGTCATAAACGGGGCCAGACAGGTTGAAGTGACCATAAACGGCATAGGAGAAAGAGCCGGAAACACTTCCCTGGAAGAAGTGGCAATGATCATAAAGAGTCATCACGACCTGGAGCTGGAAACCAATATTAATTCCACTCTTATCTACAGAACCAGCCGGCTCGTCTCAAACCTGATGAGCATGCCCGTACAGGCAAACAAAGCCATTGTCGGAAGAAATGCCTTTGCACATTCCTCGGGAATCCACCAGGACGGGGTGCTGAAAAAGCGTGAGAACTATGAAATCATCGATCCGGTTTCCGTGGGTGTGAGGGAATCATCCATCATACTTACCGCCAGAAGCGGAAGGGCTGCCCTGAACCATCGCCTGGAGATGCTCGGATTCACCTACGGCAAAAAGGAACTTGACGATATCTACCATCGTTTCCTTCTTCTTGCCGACAAGAAAAAGGAAATCAATGACGAGGATATCAGGATACTGACAGGACAGGTGTTCCAGGGAGACAAGTCAATCAAACTGGAACATTTACAGGTTACCTGCGGCAAATCCGCAATCCCGGTGGCAACGGTAGGTCTGAATATTAACGGCGAAATCCATACGGCCACATCAACGGGTAACGGTCCGGTCGATGCTGCATTCACTGCAGTCAGACAACTTATTTCCAAAACCGTTCACCTGGAGGAATTCCTTATCCAGGCAATCACCAACGGCAGTGACGACCTGGGAAAAGTTCACGTGCAGCTTGAACACGATGAGAAAATTTATTACGGGTTCGGCACCAGCACCGATATAGTAAGTGCTTCAGTGGAAGCATTTATCGATGCCATAACAAAAATCAAGTAAACATCCGTTCTCTGCCCGGCCCGCAACATGACGGGCCTGACAGAGTTCCACGGTAAAACAGATTGGTTATAAAAGAAAAATGAAACAACAAACACTTTTCGACAAGATATGGGACAGCCATGTTGTCAGATCCATCGAAGGCGGACCGGATGTTCTGTACATTGACCAGCATTTTATACACGAGGTTACCAGTCCGCAGGCATTTGACGGACTGAGAGCCAGGGGCACAAATGTGTTCCGGCCTTCCATGACCCTGGCAACTGCCGACCACAACATACCCACGCAGGACCAGAACCTGCCTATCAGGGATGAACTGTCCCGCAAACAGGTAGAGACCCTCACCCGTAACTGCAATGAATTCGGGATAACCTGCTATGGCCTTAATGATCCGCATAACGGAATTGTGCATGTAATAGGTCCCGAGCTGGGCTTTACCCTTCCGGGAATGACAATCGTGTGCGGCGACAGCCATACATCCACCCATGGCGCCTTCGGAACGGTTGCATTCGGAATAGGAACAAGCGAAGTGGAAATGGTACTGGCCACACAGTGCATCCTGCAGCCCAAACCAAAGAAAATGAGAATACATGTCGAGGGAAAACTTGGCAGGGGTGTTACCGCAAAAGACCTTATTTTGTATATCATATCCCAGCTGTCAACAAGCGGCGCCACGGGATATTTTGTGGAATATTCCGGTCCGGCCATCGAAGATCTCAGCATGGAAGGCAGAATGACCGTGTGTAACATGAGTATCGAAATGGGAGCCAGAGGCGGTCTGATTGCACCCGATGACACAACCTTTGAATATCTCAGACAGATACCGTCACTGAACCAGCATCCCGATTTCTATACTCATCTCAGGAAATGGGCACAGCTGAGAACGGATCCCGGTGCCGTGTTTGACCGTGAACTCACTTTCGATGCCGGAAAAATAAAACCCATGATAACATACGGTACAAACCCGGGAATGGGAATTGCCATTGATGAAACAATACCTGCCCTTGATGAAATAAATGATGAAACAAGGGCATCATTCATCAAATCGCTTAACTATATGGGATTCACTCCCGGAATGAAGCTGGCCGGACAGCCTGTCGACTATGTGTTTTTAGGCAGCTGCACCAATGGAAGAATAGAAGATCTCAGGACATTTGCCTCTTTTGTGAAAGGAAGGAAAAAAGCTCCGGGAGTCACTGTTCTTATCGTCCCCGGTTCAAAAAAGGTTGAAAAACAGGCAATCAGCGAAGGACTGGCAGCTGTTCTTGAAGATGCCGGATTCACTCTCAGACAACCGGGCTGTTCATCCTGCCTGGCCATGAATGAAGATAAGATACCTCCGGGGAAATATGCCGTGTCAACATCCAACAGGAATTTTGAAGGAAGACAGGGACCGGGAGCAAGAACATTGCTTGCAAGTCCTCTTACTGCCGCAGCCGCCGCTGTAACAGGGAAAATAACCGATCCCGGCGAATTACTGCAGGATTAGATATTTTAAACAAATCAAATACCAATAATACAATAATTGCCATGTCAAAAGAGAAATTTGATATTCTTGAATCGACCTGCATACCCCTGCCTCTTGAAAACATTGATACTGATCAGATTATTCCTGCGCGGTTTCTGAGCCTCACCTCAAGGGATGGTTTTGGCGAATACCTTTTCCGCGACTGGAGATTTGACAAATCAGGAAACAAAAAAGAAGACTGTGTCTTTAATAATCCACGGTATTCAGGCCAGGTTCTGGTAAGCGGGAAGAATTTCGGAAGCGGATCAAGTCGTGAACATGCCGTGTGGGCAATAGCAGGGTATGGATTCCGGGCAGTGGTGTCAAGCTTTTTCGCTGACATTTTCCGGAACAACTGTCTGAACAACGGCATTCTGCCGGTGGTGGTTAAGGAGGAATATCTGCAGAATCTTCTGGAAACAATAAAAAATAATCCTTCCGTCATGGTAAGGATAGATCTCGAAAAACAACTGTTTACTGTTTTGCCTGACGGGGAAAGTGTAAGCTTTGAAATCAACCAGTA
Organism: uncultured Rikenellaceae bacterium; assembly: GCA_964522415.1. Lineage (GTDB taxonomy): Bacteria > Bacteroidota > Bacteroidia > Bacteroidales > VadinHA17 > LD21. The sequence continues at coordinate 78,004 of CAZFVQ010000011.1, forward strand.
TAAAAAAGAATGTCTGCTCAAAGGACTGGACGATATCGACTACCTGCTAAGCATACAGGATGCGATCAAAGCCTATGAATTACGAAAAACACTTGGAAAATGAGAATAGAAATAATGGACACCACCCTCAGGGACGGGGAACAAACCCAGGGTGTTTCCTATTCACCTTTCGAAAAGCTTCATCTTGCAAAATTTCTTCTGAAGGATCTCAGGATCGACCGCATAGAGGTTGCTTCAGCCCGTGTTTCAAAGGGGGAATTTGAAGCCATCAGACAAATAACCGAATGGGCGGCAAGACATGACTTTCACCGGAAAGTGGAAGTGCTCGGATTCATCGATGGCCAGACTTCCCTTGACTGGATACGGGATGCCGGAGCCCTGGTCATTAACCTCCTGTGCAAAGGTTCACTGAGGCATCTTGAGAAGCAGCTGAGGAAAACTCCTGAAACACACGCTGCAGAAATAAAGGATATCATCAGAAAGACTGTTGATTCGGGAATGGATATAAATATTTACCTGGAAGACTGGTCCAACGGGATGATCCATTCGGAAGACTATGTGTTCTTCATGATTGATTCAATCAGGGATGAACCCGTAAAAAGGATAATGCTTCCCGACACTCTGGGAATACTGAATCCTGACCAGACATATTCATTCTGTAAAAAGATCGTTGACTCCTATCCCGGAATACAGTTTGATTTCCATCCGCATAATGATTATGACCTGGCTGTGGCCAATATCTTTTCTGCCGTAAAAGCCGGTATCAGGGGAGTACACACCACCATTAACGGAATGGGCGAAAGAGCGGGAAATGCCCCCCTTTCAAGCGTTATCGGAATCCTTCACGACCAGCTCGGAATGGAAACGGGAATAAATGAAATGGAAATCACCAAGGCAAGCCGTATTGTTGAAACATTCAGCGGGATAAGGGTACCGCCCAACAAGCCTGTCGTCGGGGAAAATGTGTTTACCCAGACTTCAGGTGTCCACGCCGACGGAGACAGCAAGGACAATCTCTATTTCAACAACCTTCTCCCCGAAAGATTCGGAAGAAAGAGAAAATATGCCCTTGGCAAACAGTCGGGCAAAGCCACAATAAGAAAGAACCTGGAGGAATTTGGCCTGGCCCTCAGTGCCGAATCAATCGATAAAATAACCCAGAAAGTCATTGAACTGGGTGACAAAAAAGAAAGTGTTACCACAGAGGATCTTCCTTTCATCATATCCGACATCCTGGGAACAGAACAGATAATATACCGGATATTCATCAGGAATTATGCCCTTTCCCTCAGTTACGGCCTGAAGCCTTTTGCCTCGGTAAAAATGGAAATTGACGGTGAGATCCATGAAGGCACATCAGCCGGCGACGGACAGTATGACGCTTTTATGAATGCCCTACGAATGATTTACGGGAGAGTGGGAAAGGAACTGCCCGTACTGACTGATTACCAGGTTTCAATACCGCCCGGAGGGAAAACGGATGCACTCGTTGAAACCATAATATGCTGGAAACACGATGGCAAAGAGTTCCGCACAAAAGGACTGGATGTGGATCAGACTGAATCGGCAATCAAAGCCACCGAAAAAATGCTGAACCTTATGGAAAGCCTCAATAACGGAACGGAATTCAGAACACTATCCGTATGAAAGGAATCCGGAACAAAATCAAGGGCACCATACCGTATAAGGGGAATCCATGGCAAAATCCGGGGCACCATCCGTATAAATGGAATCCAGTGCAAAATTCGGGGCACCATCCGTATAAATCAGGTACATAATTAATTAATTACTAAATATTAACTCATGAACAGAAAGTATAATATTGCTGTTATTCCCGGTGACGGAACAGGTCCCGAAGTAGTAAGAGAAGGTAAAAAAGTCATTCTCGCCGCAGCCTCCAGATTCGGATTCGGTATCGATTTCGAGGAGTATGATTTCGGCGGGGACAGATACCTGAGAACAGGAGAAATACTGCCGGATTCCGCTACCGAAGAGCTGAAAAAATTCGATTCAATATTCCTTGGAGCCATCGGTCATCCCGGTGTCAGACCCGGAATCCTTGAAAAAGGAATTCTCCTGCGGCTCCGCTTTGAGCTTGACCAGTACATAAACCTCCGTCCCGTGAAGCTTTACCCCGGGGTGGATACTCCGTTGAAAGACAAGGGACCCGAACATATCGACTATGTGGTGATAAGGGAAAACAGCGGTGATGTCTATACCGGATCAGGCGGCGTTACAATGAAGGGAACACCCCATGAAATTGCCATCCAGAACATGGTGTATTCACGCATGCAGGTAGACAGATGTCTGAAGTACGCATTCGAATATACCAGGAAAAGAAATAAAATGAAAACCCTTGCCCTTTGTGGGAAAACCAATGTCCTGACTTATGTTTTCGACCTGTGGGAAAGAGCATTTAACGAAATCGGGGAAAAAAGCTACCCCGATATCAAAAGAGACTATTACCACGTTGATGCAATCAGTATGTGGATGATAAAAAACCCGGAATGGTTTGATGTTGTTGTCACAAGCAATATGTTCGGCGATATCATCACCGATCTCGGGGCAATTACCCAGGGGGGAATGGGCGTGGCAGCAGGAGGAAATATAAACCCTGAAGGAGTTTCAATGTTCGAACCAATCGGCGGATCGGCACCGAAATATACCGGAAAGAATGTGATCAACCCCATTGCGGCAATTTCCTGCGGGGCAATGATGCTTGATCATCTGGGTGAAGAAAAAGCTGCAAATGCAATTGAAAATGCTATTATGGACGTCACGGCAAACAAACTAAAGGATATGGGTGCCGGCAAAATGGGATACTCCACCAGCGAAGTCGGTGATCTTGTGGCAGAAAGGATCTGACTTGTAACGGAAAGGATCTGGCTTGTGACAGAAGGGACCTGGCTTGTGACTGAAAGATTCTGAATTGCTTTGAAATAAAACGACCGTATAAAGAGGGAGGGGCCCGATAAACCGGGACAAGATATCGGACCATTCTTATTAAAATACAGACAGATGAAAATAAAAGTCATTTGAAAGTGAGGAATTCTCTGAATATTGAAAATTATTTGAATTTTTGAAATAATTTGTATTTTATCAAATAATTACTACTTTTACGCTACAATTTTTAACCATGTACGTCATTAAATTACATCATCATCATTTTCTTTCCGGATCTCAGGCGAGGAGATAATGATTATTGTAATCAGAATACAATTTACCCGTCTGAGAATTCCAGGCGGGTTTTTATTTTTTTAATAAAATGAAGAAACTCAGGATCGCAATTCAGAAAAGCGGACGATTAAATGAAAATTCCCGCAACCTGCTGGAAGAATGTGGAATTAAATTTCCCAACGGAGCAGGTGTTCTTAAAACATCAGCAAGAAATTTTCCTGTGGATATTTTGTTTTTGAGGGATGACGACATTCCCCAGTATGTGGAACAACAGGTGGCTGATATCGGCATCCTGGGCGAAAATGTCGTTTATGAGAAAAACAGGGATGTGGCTATTCTTGAAAAGCTCGGATTTGCAGGCTGCCGCTTAAGCCTTGCCATTCCCAGGGCGGATGAATTTACCGGTCCGGGCTATTTCAACGACAAGAGAATCGCGACAAGCTATCCGCGGCTTCTATCCGAATATCTTTCCGCAAACAATATTTCTGCCCGTATCGAGGAGATAAGCGGAAGCGTGGAAATAGCCCCCGGAATAGGTCTCGCGGATGCGATATGCGATATTGTGAGTTCAGGAAGCACTCTGGATAAGAACGGGCTTCGGGAAGTAATAACAATACTGGAAAGCCAGGCCGTGATCATCGGCAACAGGAACCTTGATGATGAAAAAAAGGCCATTCTCTCAAAGCTGCTTTTCAGGATCAGGGCCGTGAAAAGATCGAATGAAAACAAGTATATCCTTCTGAATGCCCCGGAATCGGCAGTTGATAAGATATGCAGCATCCTCCCGGGAATAAAAAGTCCTACGATTCTTCCCCTGGCAGAAAAAGGCTGGTGTTCCCTCCATTCCGTGGTACGGGAAGATGATTTCTGGGAAAGGATAGATCAGCTCAGGAAAGCCGGAGCCGAAGGAATACTTGTGATACCAATTGAAAAAATGATACTCTGATGAGAATAATTAAAAATCCCCCGAAAGATAAATGGGAAGATCTTTGCAAAAGACCTCTGACTGACTCAGCGGAACTTGATTCCCGGGTGAGGAATATTCTTCTGAAAGTAAAAAACGAAGGCGACAGCGCACTGAGATATTATTCCGGAAAATTTGACCACATCAGCGTCAGCGATTTCAAAATCAGTGAAAAGGAACTGAATGAAGCAGAAAAATATGTAAGCGATGATCTGAAAAATGCAATCAGAATAGCTTCGGACAACATTTACAGGTTCCATGAATCACAACTCAGGGATGAAAAAGTCATTGAAACAATGCCTGGAGTAAAATGCTGGCGGAAAAGCGTGGCAATTGAAAAGGCAGGACTCTATATTCCCGGCGGAAGCGCACCACTTTTCTCAAGTGTGCTGATGCTCGGAATACCTGCAAAAATCGCCGGCTGCAGCCGGATAATAATATGCACCCCCCCTGACAGACAGGGAAAAATAAATCCCCTGATACTGTATAGCGCGAAAATTACGGGTATAAGCGAAATATTCAGGGTCGGCGGTGCACAGGCCATCGCAGCCATGGCCTATGGAACAGAATCCATTCCCCGTGTAAACAAAATTTTCGGTCCCGGCAACCAGTATGTCACAAAAGCAAAGGAGATGGCAGCATCGGAAGGGACAGCCGTCGACATGCCCGCAGGACCAAGTGAGGTCCTTGTCATTGCCGGCTCACAGGCCGATCCGGCATTTATAGCCTCTGACCTTATTTCCCAGGCAGAACACGGACCCGACAGTCAGGTTATACTGCTGACTGACAGCAGGGAATTATTGTCGGAGGTCAGTGAAGAATTATCCGGGCAGCTTGAAAAGCTTCCCAGGAAGGATATCGCCGCACTGTCGCTGGAGAACAGCATGGCAATACTCCTGCAAAACATGGATGAATGTATTGATTTCAGCAATGAATACGCTCCTGAACATCTTATAATCAATACGGATGATCCGCATGAACTCGCCGGGAAAGTGATCAGTGCCGGCTCGGTCTTCCTGGGAAAATACAGCTGTGAAAGTGCGGGTGACTATGCCTCGGGAACCAATCACACTCTTCCGACCAATGGTGCGGCAAAAAGCTTCAGCGGAATTTCAACCGGCAGTTTTTTAAAGAAAATCACCTTCCAGGAGATAAGCCGGGAAGGAATTGAAAAACTGGGTCCGGTGATAGAAATCATGGCCGGCGCGGAAAACCTTTCGGGTCATGCAGGAGCTGTAAGCGTAAGACTCAACAGCTTAAGACAATAATTCATGAAAAACACATTTTATGTTCAATCCTGATGATCTTGTAAGACCGAATGTAAAAAGTCTCAGCCCCTATTCCTGTGCACGGGATGATTTTCACGGGAAAGCCGGCATATTCCTTGATGCCAATGAAAATCCCTTCGGAACACTCAACAGGTATCCTGATCCCTATCAGCGTGAACTGAAAGCCGGAATAAGCAGACTGAAATCCGTTCCCGGGGAAAATATTTTCCTCGGGAACGGCAGTGATGAGATAATAGATCTGTGTTTCAGAATCTTCTGCAGTCCCGGACAGGATAAGGTGCTTACCCTCTCTCCTTCCTACGGCATGTATGAGGTATCGGCCTCGGTGAATGATGTGAAGATAATCAGATCAGCCCTCACCCCTGACTTCGGAATCAATTACAGTGATCTGAAAAAACACTTCGGCGACAGGAACCTGAAGCTGATAATACTGTGCTCCCCGAACAATCCCACCGGGAATTGCCTCGACAGCGGGATAATCGAAAAGATACTGACGGAATTCAGAGGGATTGTGCTGCTTGATGAAGCCTATATCGATTTTGCCGCCCGGCCTTCAATGAAGGATAAAACCGGCCTTTATCCCAACCTGATAGTGATGCAGACATTCAGCAAAGCATTCGGTCTTGCATCTGTCAGAATAGGAATGGCTTTTGCCAGTCAGGCCATTGTGGGCTACTTCAACAAAATAAAACCTCCCTATAATATCAGTTCGCTAAACCAGAAGGCGGTTCTCAGACGGCTCGGGAAACCGGAAAACTACTTTTCGCAGATTATTAAAATCAGGGAAGAAAGAAACAGACTATCGCAGGAAATTGCTAAATTGTCGGGCGTTGTGGAAGTCTATCCATCCGATGCAAATTTTATCCTTACAAGGATGAAGGATGCCGGGAAAGTCTATGAATACCTTGTTGAAAAGGGTATTATAGTAAGAAACAGGAGCAGTCTGATCAATAATTGCCTGAGAATCACGGTTGGCTCCACGACAGAAAACAACAAACTCTTAAAAGCATTAAAAAAACTGTAAATGAAAAAGGTTCTTTTTATAGACAGGGACGGAACCATCATTGTGGAACCGGATGACGAACAGATTGATTCCCTGGAAAAATTAAGATTCCTTCCCGCAGCCATAAGCAGTCTTGCAGCAATAACAAAAACTACTGATTACGAATTGGTTATGGTGACAAACCAGGACGGGCTGGGTACTCCCTCATTTCCTGAAAACACTTTCTGGCCTGCACACAACAAGATGCTTCAGATACTTGAAGATGAGGGTGTCTGCTTTGCCGAAATGTTTATTGACCGGACCTTCCCGGAAGAAAACGCGGCAACCAGGAAACCGGGAACTGCAATGCTGACCAGATATCTTACCCGGGGTATTGACACGGATAACTCCTATGTGATAGGCGACAGGCTGACGGATCTTCAGCTTGCAGAAAATATCGGCTGCAGGGCAATCCTTATCAGTAATACCCCGGACTTTGCTCCCGCAAGGGTCTCTGCCACTGCTCCTGTCAACACTCCCGGTCCGGCAGCTGCTCCGGCAACTGCTTCTGCCCACACTCCCGGTCCGGCAGCTGCTCCGGCAACTGCTTCTGCCCACACTCCCGGTCCGGATCCCGGAAAAGTATTTACTACAAACAACTGGAATGAGATTTACAGATACCTCACATCAAAACCGCGGACTGCCTCATTTTCCAGAAAAACCAATGAAACCGATATCAGCGTGCAACTTAACATTGACGGTTCAGGCAAAAGCAGTATAAGCACCGGGATAGGCTTTTTCGATCACATGCTTGATCAGATAGCACGCCACGGAGGATTTGATCTTTCAGTTCAGGCAAAAGGGGATCTCGAAGTGGATGTGCATCATCTTGTTGAAGATACGGCAATATGCCTCGGAGAAACATTTCACAATGCCCTGGGCAGTAAAAAAGGAATTGAAAGGTACAGCTTTGTCCTGCCCATGGATGACTGCCTTGCACAGCTTGCAATTGATCTTGGCGGCAGACCCTGGCTGGTATGGGATGTGGAATTCCGGGGAAGCCATATTGGGGAAATGCCGGCAGAAATGATTTTTCATTTCTTTAAATCATTCAGTGACAACGCGAAATGCAATCTCAACATAAAAGCTGAGGGCTCAAATGATCATCACAAGGCAGAAGCCGTATTCAAGGCATTTGCCAGGGCTCTCGGATCAGCCGTGAAAAAGACAGGAAATTATAATCTTCCTTCCACCAAGGGGAAATTATGATAGCCATTGTAAAATATAATGCAGGAAATATTCTTTCGCTCAGTAATATACTGACAAGACTGGGATATGATAACATCATAACCGGAGACGGGGAAGAGATCAGCAAGGCATCCAAAATCATCCTGCCCGGTTGTGGCGAAACTGCCCCGGCAATGAAATACCTCAGGGACAAGGAACTGGACAGGCTCATTCCTTCCCTGAAACAGCCTGTTCTGGGTATCAGCCTCGGATTTCAGCTGATGTGCAGATACACGGAAGAAGCAAAAACGAACTGCCTTGGTATTTTTAATTCCGACGTCAGAATATTTCCGAAATCCGACAGACCTCCTCATATGGGATGGAATGATTTTATTTCGGTATGGGGCGACATTTTCACGGGAATTTCCCGGAAAGATAATGCGTATTATGCACACAGCCATTATGCGGGCATCTGTTCCGCCACAACTGCAATATGTGACTATATTCTGCCCTTCAGCGCAGCCATGAAAAAGGACAATTTCTACGGCGTACAGTTTCTGCCCGAAAAATCAGCGCTGACAGGTGAAACAATATTGAGAAATTTTTTGGAATTATGAGAATAATTATTGCCATAGACATTATTGACGGTAAATGTGTAAGACTGACCAAAGGGGATTTCGGAACAAAAAAAGTCTATAATGAGGATCCTCTTGAAGTTGCCCGGATGCTTGAAGACAACGGAATAAAATATGTGCATCTTGTTGATCTGGACGGAGCAAGGGAGAAAAAGATCATAAATCACAGGATACTGGAAAAGATAGCTGCCAGGACAGGCCTTGTAATTGATTTCGGAGGAGGGATAAGGTCGGATGATGACATCAGGGCTGCCTTTGATTCCGGGGCACAACAGGTGACTGCAGGAAGTATTGCCGCCACCGACGGGGATTTGTTCCAGAGATGGCTGCTGCATTACGGAAATGACAGTATCATACTGGGAGCCGATTTCAGGGAAAGGAAGGTTTCTGTCAGCGGCTGGGAGGAAACTCTTGACATAGACATAATAAACTATATATCCGGCCATCATGAAAAAGGTGTGAAATATACTATATGCACTGATGCCGAAAGGGACGGAATGCTGGATGGACCGTCAACAGATATTTACAAAGAGATCCTGGAAAAGACCGGCATCAATCTCATTGCCAGCGGAGGCGTCTCGGAAATGAAGGATCTGGATGAACTGAGGGAAATCGGATGTGAAGGTGCAATAATCGGAAAGGCCATATATGAAGGTAAAATAAACTTGAAGGATCTGAAAGACTTATGCTGAAAAAAAGAATCATACCCTGCCTCGATATCCGCGACGGAAAAACTGTCAAGGGTGTCCGGTTCGTCGATATCAGGGACGCGGGAGATCCGCTTCAACTTGCAGAAATCCATGCATCCGGAGGAGCAGACGAACTGGTGATGCTGAATATAAGTCCGGAAAGCGGAAACCGCAAAACCTTTGCCAGATGTGTGGAAAGAATTGCAGAAAACATAAACATACCTTTAACGGCTGGCGGAGGTATTGGCAGTATTGAAGATGCAGCCCTTCTCCTGGAGGCCGGGGCTGACAGGATATCGGTGAATTCCGCAGCCGTACATAATCCCCGGCTGATATCCGGACTTGCGGACAGGTTCGGAAGCCGCTGCATTGTCGTGGCTATTGACACAAACAAAATTGCCGATGACTGGATCGTGTTTACCGGAGGTGGACGTGTATCCTCCGGACTGAGAACAGTGGAATGGGCCGTTGAAGCAGCCAGACTCGGTGCCGGTGAGATTCTGCTCACATCCATGCTGAACGACGGCACGAAATCGGGATACTCCATTGATATAACAGCAGATGTAAGCAGAAATGTTGACATTCCCGTAATAGCTTCGGGAGGAGCGGGAAAAATGGAACATTTCAAAAGCGTTTTCCTCAATACCGATTGCAGTGCGGCACTTGCTGCAAGCATCTTTCACTACGGAGAAATAAAAATCAGGGAGCTAAAGGAATATCTTTCCAGGGAAAATATACCCGTAAGATTATAAAAAAGGAAACTCAGGAGATATTAAGTATGAAAAATATAGATTTTAACAAACATGCGGGTCTTGTTCCTGTCGTAATACAGGACAATACAACTCTTCAGGTACTGATGGTCGGATTCATGAATGAAGAAGCACTGACAAAAACCGTGAATGAAGGGAAAGTCACTTTCTTCAGCAGAACTAAAAACCGTCTCTGGACAAAAGGAGAAACATCAGGTAATTTCCTTTATGTAAAAGAGATATACCCTGACTGCGACAGCGATTCCCTGTTGATAAGGGTTAATCCCGCCGGCCCGGTTTGTCATACGGGAAACACATCATGCTTCAACAATGATTCTCCGGAAGGATTCCTGTACAGGCTGGAAAAGATCGTAAGGAGCAGAATTGATGAAGACGCAAAGGATTCATATACAAACCGTATATTCAGGGAGGGGATCAACAAGGCTGCACAAAAAGTGGGGGAAGAAGCAGTTGAGCTCATCATTGAAGCCAAGGATGACAACAATGAATTGTTTATCAGTGAAGCCGCAGATCTCTTGTACCATCTCCTGATCCTTTTCAGATCAAAGAATGTTACACTCCGGAATGTTGAAAAACGCCTCGCTTCACGTCATTCCGGTTCCAGGTAAAACCATTTTTTTTTACTTTTTTCTTGTTGTTTTAAAAAATAGTTTAATTTTGTCAGCAGAAATGCGACTTAATGACCAATACGCAAAACTATAACACCTCTTATTTTTTCTTCTTTTATTTTTTGAAAGAATAAGGGGGGATTTTTGTGTATAAATGAAATAAATACCAACGAAAAAAGTCCCCGGAAAACGGGGACTTTTTTTTTAAAATATATAAAAAACATGAAAATAGCAATCCAGGGAGAAAAAGGATCTTTCCACGAAGTGGCAGCCAGACAGTATTTCAGAAACGAAAATATTGAAATAATACCCTGCACTTCGTTTGATCTCACACTTATTGCCGTCAGAGACGGCCTGGCCGATTTTGCAATGATTGCAATTGAAAATGCGAGATCGGGAAGCATCCTGTCAAATTATACCCTGATCCGGGAGTCGGGCATGAAAATACTCGGGGAACATAATCTGAGGATAGTACAGAATCTTATGGCACTGCCGGGCCAGTCACCTGAGACAATCCGGGAAATACGCTCCCATCCCATTGCCTTAAATCAATGTATGTCATATCTCAACAACCTGAAGAATATTACCCTCATTGAAGCTGACGACACCGCGGGAAGTGCCAGGTATATCAGCGAAAACAGACTCATGGGAGTAGCTGCAATCTCTTCGGCAATATCTGCACAGATCTATGGCCTGGAAATTATTGCTCCGGGAATCGAGACATATAAAAAGAATTACACCAGGTTCCTGCTGGTCGGGGAAAAAAGCCAGGCAGGGAAAGAGGGAAATAAGATTTCCATCAGCTTCTGCACGGGACACAGACCCGGATCACTGGCTGCCGTACTTGTACGCCTCGCGGAACTTGATATCAACCTGTCAAAAATCCAGTCGGTGCCCCGCCTGAATGGTGAGTGGGAATATATGTTCTATGCAGATCTTGAACTGAATTCAGATCATGATATCAGCCAGATAAAAAATATTCTGGAAGAATATGCCCTGGAACTGGAAATTCTGGGAATTTATAACAAGGGAGATAAATTACATGAGAGTTAATCCGGCAACACGTACAGAAAGCGTCAGGGAGTATTATTTTTCGCAGAAACTGAGGCAGATAGACAAGATGCGGAAAGAGGGCGCAGATATCATTAACCTCGGTATCGGCAGTCCTGATCAGCCTCCTTCGGAAAACACAATTGCCAGACTTTACGGGGAAGCCATAAAGCCTTCCTCACACGGCTACCAGAGCTACAACGGCATACCTGCTCTAAGAAAAGCTTTCGCCGCCTGGTACAGAAAATATTTCGGACCTGAACTGGATCCTGAGTCGGAAATCCTTCCGCTGATGGGCAGCAAGGAAGGTATAATGCATATAAGTATGGCATTTGTAAATCCCGGTGACGAAGTTCTTGTACCCAACCCGGGATATCCAAGCTACTCATCCGTCACAAATCTGATCGGAGGAAAAGTAAAGTACTATGATCTCACTGAAGAAAATGGATGGCATCCCGATTTCGAAAAACTAGAGGACAGTGATCTTGAAAGAGTAAAGCTCATGTGGATTAATTATCCTCACATGCCGACAGGTGCAAAAGCTTCCGTCAGACTTTTTGACAGACTGACAGCATTCGGATTAAAGCATAATATTCTTCTTTGCAATGACAATCCGTACAGCTTCATCCTGAACAATGAATACCTCAGCCTCCTTTCGGCTGACGGGGCAAAGGAGATTGCACTTGAACTCAATTCCCTCAGCAAATCACATAACATGGCCGGATGGAGAATAGGACTCGTGGCAGGTCACCGCGAATATATAAACACTATCCTCAAAGTGAAAAGCAATATGGATTCGGGAATGTTCCGGGCATTGCAGGAAGCTGCCGTTGAAGCACTTAATAATTCCGCCTCATGGTACGAAAGCCTTAACAGCGTTTATGCCGCAAGACGATTGATTGTTGAAGAACTGATGAATATCCTGAATTGCAGATTCGACAAAAACCAGTCAGGTTTGTTTGTATGGGGACGTATCCCGGACAGTACGGAGAACTGCGGACAATTCGTGGATGACATCCTGAACAGACATCATGTGTTCATAACGCCGGGATTCATATTCGGAACAGGAGGCGACAGATATATACGCATTTCATTATGCGCAGATGAAACTACACTGAATGAAGCAAAAAGAAGAATAAGCTCTGAACAATGACAATTACAGTAATAGGTACGGGTCTTATCGGAGGATCACTGATCCTCGCCCTCAGGAAAAGAAAATTTGCCGGTACGATAATCGGAGTCGAAAATAACCTCCAGCACAGGAATATTGCCCTGCTCAGCGGTATGATAGATGAAGCTGACACTCTGGAGAATGCAGTGGACAAAAGCGATATGACAATCCTTTGCGCTCCGGTTGACGTAAACTGTGAGCTGCTGCCACGGATTCTCGACCGCATTAAAGGCACATCAAAAATAGTGATCGATATGGGTTCAATCAAGGCAGACATGGCCGAGGTATCGAAAAACCATCCGGCAAGAGGAAGATATGTGGCTGTCCATCCAATGGCAGGAACAGAATATTCCGGTCCGCTGGCGGCAATCGGAAGGCTGTTTGACTATAAAATAGTTATTATCTGTGATGCCGGAATGAGTGATCCCGATGCCCTGGAAACTACAGAAAAAATGCTGTCAAGCCTTAACATGCGGATCACTTACATGGATTCGGCAATGCATGATGTTCATGTCGCATACATATCCCATATTTCGCATATAACCTCATTCTCGCTTGCCTTATGTGTTCTTGAGAAGGAACAGGAAGAAGAGAACATAATGACACTTGCCGGCGGAGGATTCGAAAGCACCGTCCGCCTGGCCAAAAGTAACGGTGAGACCTGGGCTCCGATTTTTACGGAAAACGCGGAATATATTCTTGAAGTGATAGATACCTATATTGAAAAAATGAATCTTTTCAGATCCCTGATCGCTTATAAGGATAAAGAGGGATTGAAACAACTTATGGATGAAGCAAATAAGATACAAAAAATCCTGAATTAAAACCCGCGGCAATCCCTGAAGGATAATTCCGGCAGCAACTGTAACTGCAGGGATTTCAGGTACTGCAGACAGAATAGGAATAAACAAATTTCAGTCACTCATATTTTATAACCATGGTAATAAAACTGGAAACAATTCCCGTCACAGAGTGGAAAGGCTATAAAAAAAGGCCCTTCCTCATATCGGGTCCCTGCAGTGCAGAGACCGAAGAGCAGGTTCTGGAAACAGCCAGACAGCTTGCAAAAACCGGACAGGTGAGTCTTTTCAGGGCAGGTATATGGAAACCCCGTACCAGACCTGATTCATTTGAGGGAATAGGTGTGCCGGCACTGAAATGGCTCAGAAGTGTAAAAGAGGAAACCGGACTTCCTGTCGGATGCGAGGTGGCAAACGAGAAACATGTGTATGAAGCTCTCAAATATGGTATAGACATGTTGTGGATAGGAGCCCGGACATCCGTTAATCCCTTTACCGTTCAGGAAATAGCCGATGCCTTAAACGGAGTTGATGTAATTGTCATGGTCAAAAATCCTATCAATCCGGATATCGATCTGTGGATCGGTGCAATTGAAAGAATAGCCAGGGCAGGTATAAAACGGATAGCTGCAATACACCGGGGATTTTCATCCTATGAAAAAACTTCATACCGGAATCAGCCCAACTGGCAGTTGCCTATCGAGTTAAGAAGGAAAATGCCGGATATGCCTATAATCTGTGACCCCAGTCATATTGCCGGAGCCAGAGAGTATCTGCATGAGATTTCACAAAAAGCACTTGATCTCAACTTCGACGGGTTAATGCTGGAATCACATATCCAGCCTGAAAAGGCGCTGAGCGATTCAGCCCAGCAGCTCACTCCGGATGAACTCAATGAACTTCTCAGCCGGCTGATCCTTCGCAATCCTTCAACCTCCGATCCGAGACTGCTTGATATCCTCGGGGAACTGAGGCAGCAGATCGATGTTTTTGATGACCATCTCATTGATCTTATCGAAAGAAGGATGCAGATAGCGGAAAAGATCGGACAGTACAAGAAGGAAAATAATATCACCATTCTTCAGAGTGCACGCTGGGATGAAATAGTGAAAAGGGTAATGGTGAAGGGTCTGGGAAAAGGATTGAGCAAAGAGATGATAGATTCCATATTCAAGGCTATTCATCAGGAATCCATCAATCACCAGATGAAAATTATGAATAATGGCATTGACATAAACATTGCGGATAAAAAAATCTGAGCAGATGGATTATTATATTGTCCCCTCGGAAATAAGTGGATCCGTAAGCGCACCTCCTTCCAAAAGCATGACTCAGCGTGCCATTGCTGCTGCCATCCTGGCAGCGGGAGAGAGCATTATAACGAATCCTTCGGAATGTGACGATTCACTTGCAGCAATAAATATTGCCACGGCACTTGGTGCAGACCTAATCCATGAGCGCGGTCTGCTCAGGATCAGGGGATCGGAAAAGATCAGGGAACATCTGCTGAACTGCGGGGAATCGGGACTTGCCATAAGAATGTTTTCTCCGGTTGCGGCTCTGAATGCTGAGGAAATAATATTGACAGGCACAGGTTCTCTCGTGAAAAGACCAATGTCAATAATAGAAGATGCCCTCAGACAGTTCGGAGTGAAATGTAAAAGTGAGGGAGGTTTCCTTCCTCTTACCATTCAGGGACCTCTCAGAGGCGGACACTGTGAAATAGACGGATCCCTCAGCTCCCAGCTGCTCACCGGACTGCTGATGGCTCTTCCGGCAGCGGAAAGGGATTCGGTAATAATTGTAAACAACCTCAAAAGCAAAGCCTATGTTGATATGACCCTGCAGGTTCTGAAAAGTTTCGGAATCAATACGGTAAGATCAGGTTACAGCCGTTTTGAAATACCGGGGAATCAGAAATACAAGGCAGGAAGGTTCGAAATTGAAGGTGACTGGAGCGGAGGGGCATTCCTCCTGGTAGCCGGAGCAATAAACGGCGATATAAGGGTTGGGGGACTTCGGGCCGACAGCCTGCAGAGTGATAAGGCAATCCTGAATGTGCTGGACAGCGCCGGAGTCAGGACAACAATACTGGAAGATTCAGTAACAGTAAAAAAATCACAACTCAAACCCTTCTTTTTTGATGCAACTGAATCACCCGACCTCTTCCCTCCCCTTGTAACACTTGCAGCGTTTTGTGAGGGCAAATCGACAATCAGGGGCGTATCCCGCCTGATCCACAAGGAAAGCAACCGGGCAGAAGCCCTTATCGGTGAATTCCGCAGAATCGGTATCAGAATTGAAACCGATGACGACAATATGATAGTGACCGGCGGTCCGGTAAAAGGCGGTGAAATCAGCTCACATGACGATCATCGCATTGCAATGGCTGCTGCAGTTGCTGCCCTGGGAAGTTCGGGAAAAATCCTTATAAAAAATTCCGGTTGCGTCGCAAAATCCTATCCTTTATTCTATGAAGATCTGCGCAGACTCGGAACAATGATCTATGAATGATCCGGGAATAATCCGGAAGATGGATCTGAGAAAGATCCGCGAATAGTCCCGGACAGCAAACAGGAGAATAAAATAAATTTTTTATACTTTTTGTATCCTCAATTAATAATTTTTATATAGATTTGCAGGAATGAGTAAAAGAAATTTATATAACTGGTGGTGGTGCAGCTTCTGAACTGATGCTGTGAATCACGCCGTTATATAAATAAAAAAGATATTATTAAAAGGCACGCTGATCACAGCGTGCCTTTTTGTTTTAAAACCCTTTATAATACTTACTTAATACCCGATAAAATGAAAAAAAATACAAAGATTCTTTTAAGTGAAAAAGAAATGCCGCGGCAGTGGTATAACATTGTGGCAGACATGCCAAACAAACCTTTACCTCCGCTTGATCCGGCAACACGAAAACCTATTAGTCCCGAAGCTCTTGCAGCAGTATTTCCAATGGAGCTCATCAGACAGGAAATGTCGGCGGAAAGGTATATTGACATACCTGACGAGGTTCTGAGTCTTTATAAAACTTATCGCCCTTCCCCTATGCACCGGGCTCTTAATCTGGAAAAAGCCCTCGGGACAAAAAGCAGGATCTACTACAAATATGAAGGTGGCAATTACTCCGGTTCCCACAAAGCCAACACTGCAATTGCCCAGGCATATTATAACAAAAAGGAAGGAATAAGGAGAATCACAACCGAAACCGGAGCCGGCCAGTGGGGAAGCGCCATGAGCTTTGCATGCAACCATTTCGGTCTTGAACTGCTGGTCTTCATGGTAAACGTAAGTTTCCAGCAGAAACCCGGCCGGAAAATCATGATGAACACTTATAATGCGAAAGTGGTACCTTCTCCCTCAACCATGACTGCCGTTGGACGGCAGATCCTCGAAAAATATCCGGATTCCCCGGGAAGTCTGGGAATAGCCATCTCAGAAGCCATGGAAATAGCCGTACAGGATCCCTATACAAAATATTCCCTTGGCAGTGTTCTGAACCATGTATCGCTTCATCAGACAATAATCGGCCAGGAAGCATTGCTTCAGATGGAAAAGGCAGGTGATTATCCCGATGTGGTAATAGGGTGCTTCGGAGGCGGATCCAACTTCTCGGGTATCTCCTTCCCTTTCATCCGCGAGAATATTGTCAATGGCAAAAAGACCAGGTTCGTTGCAGTGGAACCTTCTTCATGTCCGAAACTGACCAAGGGACGGTTCATGTACGATTTCGGTGATTCGGCCGGAATGACCCCGCTCCTTCCAATGTATACCCTGGGGCATAATTTTATTCCGGAAAAGATCCATGCAGGGGGCTTACGGTATCATGGT
Organism: uncultured Rikenellaceae bacterium; assembly: GCA_964522415.1. Classification (GTDB taxonomy): domain Bacteria; phylum Bacteroidota; class Bacteroidia; order Bacteroidales; family VadinHA17; genus LD21. Next base: position 95,203 of record CAZFVQ010000011.1, read on the forward strand.
GCGGGAGTTCTTGTAAGTCAGCTTCTTAAAGACGGATTTGTTGAAGCCAAGGCCAAGATGCAAAGGGAATGCTTTGAAGCAGGAGTGTTTTTTGCAAGAAATGAAGGCATACTCCCCGCCCCGGAATCCAACTATGCTATCGCAGCTGCACTCGACGAAGCCAGACAAGCCGATATCGAAGGTACAAGCAAAACAATCCTGTTCAATCTCAGCGGTCACGGACACATGGATGTCTCATCCTATGAGAAATTCTTTGCGGATAATCTTCCGGACCATGAAATGACACAGGAAGAGATTGATAAATTCATTGCCGAAACCGGTTTGCAGGACTGATTCTCCAAAGGAAACTCCGGCATAATCTACGGAAGAAACCGGGAAGGAACTCCGGCATAATCTACGGAAGAAACCGGGAAGGAAACTCCGGCATAATCTACGGAAGGAATCCGGGTCTCCGCAGTACGGGTAACTCCGAAAGAAGTAAAACTTCAACGGGAAAGGGACCTCCCGGAGAAGCTCCGGAATAAAAACCCCGGGAAAAACCCCTGAGAAAAACCCAGAGGGAAACCCGGGGAAAAAATTCCCGGAAATAATCCGGGAAAAATTCATGAGAAGATCCGGGGAATTTCCCCGGATTAAAATATCTTCTAAAAATCGGAATAGGATGTAGGACAGAGAAGATACTGTGTGTTTTTGGAAACGGTATTCCTGTACTCTTCCATGTCGCGCATCCTTATCCAGTCAGGATCGTTTCTGAATTCCTCCCACTTTTCATCATGGGTCTCCATGTTCTGAAATGTGGTCATATACATCAGGTTAGGCATATGGCTTCCTGCCAGTACCTGGCCGTAAAAGACAGCATTGAATTTCAGTTTTTCAAACAGGGCAATCTCTTCATTATTGAACATATCTATCTTTTTCCCGGCTTTGTGTTCGGTAGCACTCTCATAGCTGCGCAACTCATAGATCCTTTCCGGACGATCAGTGTCAAATGACGGAGTCCGGAACCGGGGCATGCCTTCAAAGGCTTTCAGCAAAATACTTTCATATCTCTGAAAAGGCGGATCATCAGGTGAAGCATTCAGGAAATCGCCGGCCCGTTTCTGATAATCAGCATCCTTTTCAAGCACCACCTTCATGCTGAAATATTTATCCGCTGTTTCATAGGGAATGAATACATAAACATATTTCCCGGCATCAGCCGTGTCAGCTTCAATGGGTTTAAATACCCCGACTCCTTCAATACCGGATCTGCGAAGGACCGGCTTGAGAGCACCGGAAATATATTTTTCGGTTCTCTCTGCCTGGCCGGGACCGGAAACATCATAAATTTTTATCTCATAGAACATCCCGGGTGTTTTTTCCCTGCAGCCGCCTGCCGGTAAAAGCATAACTACCGCGAATATCAGTGAAAGTAAAGGTGTGAAGACTTTTTTCATGAACTGAAGATATTAAATTCGTAATCAATCAATGTGACACCTGTATTAATACAGTGCCGAAAATTCCCTGAACATACTATTGGCTTGTCCGTCAGTAATTTCCTTTCCCGACTGGATATAAAATCTGTGACGAAGGGTTACGGATTCCCCTTGCCGGAGTGTAAGGACTATCTTTTCGTCATCCTTGTTATAGGCCTGCGAACCGAGGTTATTGGTTGAAAAGAGACCATAGCCACGTGCGTGTGAGTGACCGGGATAACCGATATTTTTGGGATGATCCCAGAAACCGAAAGATGTCAATACATTATTTTTTGTTCCTGAAAGAATAACCCAGTCATTCCTTGTACTCCATACATCATCGCCCCGTTTTCCCGAACTTGATGTATACATTCCTGTTACACCTTCGTTATCGGTCGACCTTACAGTAGTCGGATTTCCCTGTGCATCGGTATAGACTGCCGGCTGATTAGTGGGCATTTCAAAGGCTCTGTCAACCCTTATGGCAAACATTCCCTCCTTGTTGTCAGTAATGGTTACAGGTCCTTCAGCAGCAGTAAGTACGGAAATATGGTCAACAGTATATGAAACCTTTGTGCCCGAGAAGATGTATTTTGTATTTTCCGTCAGCAGAGTATTTCCCTTATTGTCCTTCCAGTCGGATATCACCTCAAGAACTGCTTTTTTACCATTTTTGGCCCTTACGATTTCCCTGACTACAATATGTCCGTAAGAATCTTTCTTTTCGGCAGGTATTGCAGAGGAATTATTCCAGAAATCGAGACCGTTAACATCGCCGTGATTAAACCATATTCCGATATGATGCGGATGATCAACCCTTTCCCCGGGGCCGGGCTCCAGGGGAAATCCCCTTGTCACAACTGAACCGTCAGGAGCAATGACAGGCCAGAGATACGGCTTTTCCATATTGGACGGATACTGATAGGAAGTAAACAGCTTCCCTCCTATCATAACATCCACTTTCTGATCACCTTTGATAAATTTCACTTTCTGAGTCTGTCCGGCAAGCCTGCCACAGTATCCGAACAACAATACAATTGCCAGAAACAGTCCTGCTGCTTTTTCAATTAGATTATTCCTCATGATTAAAAATTCAACTCCTTATATAATATTAATACTGAAAAACTTTCCCGCCGGCAAGGACTTCCTGACTTGCCTCATCAAATGAAGCTTTTTCCCCGGTTCTAAGAGCGGCGGTACACATTATGCAGGCAATTGAATGATTATAACCTGCCACTACATCGGCGTTCGGAGTCTTCCTGTCACGAACGCACTGCATCCAGTTCTTCATATGAGCCGTTGTCATAGGATCACCCCCGGTGTCAGCTGCCGTATCAATCCTCATACCCGGCAGTTCAAATGGCTCCAGCAAATTGGCATTCAGACCCATCGCCCCGGCTTCCCTTTCAGTGAGACCTCCTTCGGAAGATATCTTGTTGGTGTCGAGATTAAGCATGCCGCCATTTGAATAGTAAAGTTCCTTCACACCGCCGGCGGAATTTGTGAATCTGGATGAATAAACCACCTGGAATGCATTGTCAGGATTTGCCGGATCAACATACTCCATCACCGAAGTCATGGTATCGAAATTGGAACGTCCGTCCTTCCACAGGTAAATTCCGCCGTTCGCGGCAACTGTGCGGGGATGGGCTATGTTTGTAAACCAATGAACTGTATCGATCTGGTGAGCCATCCACTGTCCGGGAATACCGGATGAATATGGCCAGAACAATCTGAATTCCAGATATTTTCTTGGATCGAAATCAGCAGGCGGCCGGTTCATCTGGTATCTTTTCCAGTCGGTATCGGAAGCCTTCAGCAGGGGAACAACATTCGGTCTTCTCCATCTTCCCGGCTGATTGACATTCCACGTCATTTCAACCATAATTATCCTGCCGAATTTTCCGGATTTGATATATTCATTTGCTGCAATATAATTTCCTGCGGAACGGCGCTGTGAACCTATCTGAACAATCTTGCCCGTGTCTTCGACTGCCTTCCTTGCGATACGCGCATCTGCCATTGATTCTGCAAAGGGTTTTTCAACGTAGGCATCACAGCCGGCTTCAACTGCTTCCTTCGTATGCAGTGCATGCTGAAAATCTGCGGTGCTTATTATCACCGCATCGATATCCTTACCGTTATACAGTTCTTCATTATTCCGGGCAAGTCTGAGATTTATCCCGAGTTTTTTATAAAATCTGCCGGCATCTTCCCGTCTTAAACTCCAGATATCTGAAAGAGCTGTGAATTCAAAATTCATTTCCTTTGAAAGACTTGTAAAACATTGATGCAGCGAACCTCTGAAGCGATCCGAATAACCGACTATACCTACCCTGACCCTGTCATTTGCACCAATAATACGCGAATAGCTCTTTGCGCCAAGGGTGAGTCCCACTGTACCCAGGGCAGCTTTCTGAAAAAATTCTCTTCTGGTTGTCATAATCTATTAGATTAAAATTCATGGAATAGCATGCTTAAGAAAGTAAAAATACTTTAATTCACAATCATTAGGTAATAATGCAACTGCTTTTTTAATTTTATTCTTTTCAATTCACAATAGTTTATTATGAAACGTATCCTTGTTGATATGGACGGAGTGCTTGCCGATGTTTATTCCAGATTCTTTGATTTGCATGAACAGGAGACCGGCATCAGGCTTTCGTCATCGGATGTTACAGGCAGACTTGAGTCAGAAGCATTTCCCAACCAGGTCGGATGGGTCTCAGCACCCGGATTTTTCAGGAATCTTCCCGCAATGCCCGGAAGCATTGAAGGATTGAAAAAACTTAATTCAGTATTCGATATTGTGGTAATCTCACTGGCAACCGAATTTCCCCAAAGTCTTACCGACAAGCAATTATGGATGCAGGACCATTTCCCGTTCATTTCATGGAAACAGCTGGTGTTTTGCGGAAATAAAAATCTTCTCCATGCTGACATCATGATAGATGATCACCCGAAAAATCTTGACCATTTTCCGGGAGAAACTATCATATTCACACAGCCTCACAATATTCTAACTGCTGACAGCCGTCACACAAGGGTTTCATCGTGGGAAGAGACGGAAAACCTGCTCTTAAAAGGACCGTACCTCAATTTCAGCCCACACGGGAAGATGATCTGAAGCAACAGCTTCATCCTCAACCACTGTCTTATTAGTTATATAGGTTCTGCCTTCACTTTTCAAACCCAGAATATAATCAATGCATTTTGACGGATTGTCCGATGGAATGGTCGGTACTGAGGTATTTGTAAGAATATTCCAGTAATCTTCAAATACCTCCATGACCTCCGATTCAGGAACGGCATTCAGGTCGCCCGCAAGAAAGACAGGTTTGTCATAATCATTAAATGAATTGCTCACTATATGGGCTGATGACAGCCTGTCTTCCTGATTCAGGGAGAAATGAGTGCATCCCAGAACCAGATCCTTCAGTTCGACTATAAGAAGACTTCTGGCTTCTTCCCTGCCCGGAAGAGGTATGCGTTTCCAGCTCACCGGTTTTTCCTTTGTCAGTACACCTATTCCATACTTCCCCCCCTGATAGTCTATTGACGCTCCAAATGTTTTATGCATTCCGGTCAGCCTTGCAAGTTCATCCAGCACAACAACACCACCGCTTCTTTGTGATGCACTGTCAAGCTCCTGCAG
>CAZFVQ010000012.1:0-95150 GCA_964522415.1 uncultured Rikenellaceae bacterium
GGACTGGGTGTCCGGGATAAACAGGACTGAGTGTCCGGAATCGCAAGAATACGCACTTGAAGATTCAAAGTTTTTAAATGACTTAAATATTGGTTCTTTTAGATCAAAAAATGGACAACCGTTAAAATATATTTATCCGCCGTCAAATATTACTTTAGAAGTCGATGAAACATATACCATAAACGGTCATAAGCCTAATTCTAAAAAAGTTAACATAAATACCTTTAACAGATATTGTGATACATATAAAAATTGGCAGTTCAGAAATGGATTTTTAAAGAATGAAGATTCAGTAATAGCGGCGATTCGATTAATTGATAAATATCCAAAAATTGCACAACATTTAGCAAAACGCTTCCCTTATATTATTGTCGATGAAGCGCAAGATACTTCAGAAGCACAATTCTATATTTTGGATAGCCTAATTTCAGCAGGTTTAGAAAATATTGAATTAATTGGAGACCCTTATCAAAGTTTATATGAATTTCGAGAAGCAAGACCTGACTTATTTATAAATAGATTTAAAGATGAAAAAAATTGGCAACCTTTGAGATTATCTGATTGTAGAAGGTCTTCTCAAAAAATTATTGATGCTTATTGTATTCTTAGAAACACTAGTGAAGGAAAAATTTCTTCGAATGTTAAAGAACAAGAAAACAATCCGTTAAATATTTTAATCTATAATCCAAATGAATTTCAAGAAATTGTAGAAAGATTTTCTAAAGTTGTCGATATGGAGGAAGATAACAGAATTCTGGTTAGAGGTTCAACCTATCTTGAAAAATTTGGGGTGAAGATTAATAAAGAAAAACCATGGAAATCAGACCTGCCATATTTTATTCTTGACGCACAGAGATTTTTGTCTATTCAAAATATTAAAAGGTGTATTGATACAAGTAGAAAATTCTTAATCGAATTACTATACGATAAATCTACTCCAGACGAGAAAAAGATTAAAGAAAAAGAGTTAAAAGAAGATATGTCAACAAATTCACTTCTGCTTAATTTTATAAAAAAATTACCTGACACTGAACTTAATCTAAGAGAATGGACTGAGAAAACAACTGAATATATAAACGCAACATTTAAAATTGAAAATACTGATTTACAGTTAAAGCAAAGAAAAGGTGAAGCATACTACAATCAAAAGTTGAATGATATTTTTATGACTGAGATTGATACTAAGATACCGATTTCAACGATACATAAAGTGAAAGGTATGTCATTTGATAATATACTCCTTGTTTTGAGTGAGAATAGTAGCGGTCAAAATTTATCCATAAAAGATATTTTCCAACCTGAAACAATTCCATCTGATAAACAAAGACTGATTTATGTTGCCATGTCTAGACCAAGAAAATTACTTTGTTTAGCCATTCCGAATAATTATTCGAGGGATAAAATTCAAAAGATTTTCGGAGATGATATTATTTACATTTAACAAAATATTTCAAGTCAATTAATGATGAGATATGCAACCAGCATCATCCTTTCGCTTTCAGGCACATTTGGCATTGTCTCATGCCTTTCCTTCAATCCAAAAATGCCAAAAGAGCCTTCAAGACCGTCCCGCTCCAACGTTCTGACTGCCGACCCAGATAAAACAAAAATTAGCTGTATAAAGATATGTAGATGATTGGATATGAGCATAACCCAGTGCCTAACAAGCGGTATGGGGCATAATAATAAAACTAAAACCAAATGACGCAAACTGAGAAATATAAAGGATTAGACATCTATTATCATTCAAATTGGAATCATGATATAAATGGCTTTTCATTTACTGCTACGGTTTTTGAGCCAAAAGCAAAAAACGACAATGATTTTTTGTTTATTGAGAAATCCCAAATTTCGACACTAGCAATACGAATAAAATATAGTGAATTGATCTCTGAACGGGCAGAAAAAGATACTACAGAAAAAACTATTGCTAAAGTCAAAACAAGAATAGATTTTGGCCTCTTTGACAAGGGGAAAGAATATTTTCAGTGTGTTACTTCTGAGAATGTTGATGACCCCAACATTCCATTAAATGACGAACTAATTCAAGAATATTTATTAAAAGGTCTTTACAATGTCAGAAAATCTAATCCTCGTTCATATTTTATTGAGAAATTTAGTCCGGTTGTTTTTTGTGAAATATTAAAGATATCATTTGATACGTACATATTCAACGCAGATTTATTAATGGAAGAAGGATTAATTGAAACAAGACAAGAAAACGGAATTGAAAATGGTCAGCTATTCATTACTAGTGCAGGAGTTAAAAAAATCTCCGGAAAGATTAAAAGAGAAGAACTAAAAAAAGTTTCATCACATGTTGTTTCAAAAGATGGAGAAGAGAAATATGATGTTGCAATATCATTTGCCGGAGAAGATAGGAATTACGCAGAACAATTGGCGAATAAACTTTCTGAAAAACAAGTTAAGGTATTCTATGACAATTTTGAACAAGCAGACTTATGGGGGAAAAATCTATATGATTATTTAAGTACTGTATATAGCGAGAAATCAAAGTTTTGTATCATGTTACTTTCAAAACATTACAAGAACAAACTATGGACAAACTTAGAAAGGAAAAGTGCTCAAGCTAGAGCATTTAGAGAAAATCGCGAGTATATCTTGCCAATTCGAATTGATGATACAAAAATAATTGGAATCCACGAAACAGTTGGCTATGTAGATGCTAAGAGTCATTCTATTGATGATATTGTAGAAATGATAATGAAAAAACTGAAAACAATTTAAATACGCCCCATACCGCCGACCGTTGGGGCTAATTATTATATAGCATTATGAGAGGGAAAATGATTCAGATATTCTTGACAGATGGCTCACCACGTGGGATTAAAATTGCAGAAATCACAAGTAACATTGAATTGGCAATTTTTATTCCACGGACAAAGATTAATGAAGCCAACTCCAGGAAAGAAGTGTCAACTCCTGGTATATACTTCCTTTTTGGTGATAGTGAGGATGCTGCTAAGCCAACTGTTTATATAGGACAATCTCGAAATTGTATTGATAGAATTAAGACACATGATCAAAAGAAGGATTTTTGGAATTATGCCATAATAATTACTTCTAAAACTAAGAGTTTTACCCAAACGCATATTGAGTACTTAGAAGAATTAGCAATAACCAAGGCATTAGAAGCCAATAGGTATAAGTTGGAAAATAGTACAAACCCTAAGAAATTTGATGTGCCTGAAACTTTAGAAGCCGATTTGCTTGATAATTTTGACACAATTAAAATTCTATTATCAACCCTTGGCTTTCCACTATTTGATATAATTAGTAAGACAACTAAATCACAAAATACTTTGATTTGTAAAGGGAAAGACGCTACTGCTGAAGGAGAATATCTGGATGATGGTTTTGTCGTATTTAAAGGATCGAGAGCAAACAAAGAGCTGGCACCTGCATCAAATTCAACTATAAGAAACTTGAGAGAAAAGCTTATTAAACAAAAGATTATCATAGAGAAAGGGAATGTTTTCGAATTTCAAGAAGATTATTTATTTACTTCACCAAGTTCTGCTGCAGCACAAGTATTAGCACGCAACGCAAATGGATGGACTGAATGGAAGGATAAATCTGGTAAGACTTTAGACGAATTGGAACGTAAATAACTAACCCCAAGCGGTATAGGTCATAGCTGTTAACAGTGCCAGTTGAAGCTTTGTGAACTTAAGATAATTTTGCATTTTCCGGAAGGAAGGCTGCCTTTTATCCGCCACGCCCCATACCGCCGACCTTGCGGGCTTTACTTCCGCTCATAGCAAGCTCTGGCGGAACCGCCCTCGGTGCGGAACTTCGTTTAGCGCGTCGATGGCGCAAGCATTAATTATTAAGAACATGGAAATTAACGAAATTTTAACTCTCCTAATTGGTACTGCAGAAGTAAATGCAAATCCCAGTCAATTAATCGATGCATGCAAAAAGTATGGTATGCGAGAGATTGAATATCACTACTGTCCGACTAAAATAATAAAAAGAGGGGTACTCCCCTAAGGTTTCCCCCAATGTTGTAATTTTGTTTTTGCACAAAACATACTACAACATGGGCAAAATTACAGAAATAAAATTTGTCGGACAGCCGATTTTCAAACAGATAATGAATTTGGTGGAAAAAGTGGATATAAATGGTCTGATAAGAAAGCATGAGAGTGATTATTATTACAAATCATTCAAGACCAGGACGCACCTTTTCACTATGCTGTTCGGAATACTCAGCCGTTGCGATTCGATGACTGAGATATGTGAAGGTCTGCGTGCCATGGGCGGCAAGCTTAATCACCTGGGTATGGATCAGGCTCCTGCAAAAAGTACGGCATGTGATGGATTGCGAAACAGGAGCCATAAGTTTTTTGAAGATCTGTATTTTACTCTTGTCAGGCATTATCAGAGTTTTTTGTCGGACAGCCGAACCTTTGGTCTGACCTTTAAAGAGGTTCTGCTGATTGATTCCACAACTATCCGACTGTTCAGTGATATATTGAAGGGTGTTGGCCGTAACCCTAAGGGAGACGGCAAAAAGAAAGGAGGTTTAAAGGTTCATATGCTGGTTGATGCAGTTCAATCGGTTGGCCGGTTTATTAAAATCACTGCAGCCAAGGTACACGATCAGAACTTTCTTAAAAGCCTGGAATTAATCTCGCATAGCATGGTTGTCTTTGACCGGGCATATAACTATTATCATCAGTTTGCTCTCTGGACCCAAAGAGATGTATATTTTGTCACCCGGATGAAAAAGAGTGCAGTATTTACAGTTATTGAAGTCTTAAGGACACATTACCGTAAAAAAGGTAAAGCCAGGGTTCTTGGTGATGAGATTATTGAGCTGGAATATAATCCCGAAAATGAGTCCGGTAAAAAGAATATGCGTCAAATCCAAAAGCTTCGTTTAAGGAGGGTTCGTTACCAGGATGACCAGAATCGGTACTATGAGTTTTTGTGTAATAATTTTGAGATAACGGCAGAAGAAATAGCGTTCCTGTATAAAAAAAGATGGGGCATCGAACTGCTGTTCAAGAAAATGAAGCAGAACTTCCAGTTACACTACTTCTACGGGGAGAATGTAAATGCGATTTACACACAGGTCTGGTGCACCTTGATAGCTCAGCTTCTTTTGACTGTGACACAGAAGATCGCACAGGCAAAAAAAGCGTTTTCAGTTGTGGCCTCACTTGTCAGGATACATCTGATAAGCATGCTGGATGTCAATGAGCTCTTGCGTAGTAAACAAAGGGCTATGAAGAGTAAGTCAATCCCGCCGGGTCTGCAATTATCACTTAATATATAGGGGGGTCAGTTTTAAAAATGAAAATATGCCTATTGATAATCAGATATTTATGTAGATGAATTGTGAATCTAAAAGTTTAATCGGACAATAGTGATTGAATATATAAATATTAATCAGGATCCGCTTTTTAAAACTGGTTATAATTTTATCTTTCTTACTCCTGATAACGAAGAAGCAAGACTTGAAATAATAGAAATAGAAGGCAATTTATTACAATCGGGATTCCAAATTATTTATAAACCAAGCTTCTTCTTTTCAAAAATTAATAAACACTTCAGTCAGATTTATAATTCATTAAAGGGTTATTATATAAATGAGCTACCGCAAAATTTTCAAGGTATCGAAATCATTAATTTTACAAATGATAAAAGTCAGTGTTATATATCCAAATCAAGAATAAATGGTGGCCGAGCATTGAGTTTTAGAGTTATGAATAAAGAAATTTGGGGAAAGTATAATTAATGCCAGCGCTTAACACGCCGGTAAGGGCAATGGCTTGCTTGGTTGGATTAGGATAGTTCACTCCTTTTTATTAAATTAATGGCAGGTTCTGGTGGTTGTTGACAGTCTAATCGCCACTACTCCTACCGGCCAACCGTTAGAGGCAATGCAAAATGGAAATGCTTTTAAAACTATGATTATTTATTTGATATCTTTGCACTAAATGGAGACAAATCGTGAGATATTAGAACTTATTAAAGAAACAGCTTGCAAATATTTACCTGATGCTGAAGTATTGTTATTCGGCTCACGGGCAAGAAAAGATTCTACTTCCGAGAGTGACTATGATGTCTTGGTATTGACTTCTTCTGATTTATCTCCCCAAGAGAAATTACCACTTAGAACGAATATCAGAAAAGATCTCCTTATAGATGGGATCAGATCAGACATCCTGATTCAAAGTAAGAAAGAAGTAAAGAAAAAGAGAAAGCTGCCGGGTCATATTATTAATTACATCCTTAAAGATGCCATTCTAATATGACAAAAGACAAATCTGAATACATTGAGAATTGGTTATTCAGAGCAAATGAAGATATTGCCGTAATAGCGAGCCTGGTAAATTCAGGTGCTGAATATTATACAAGCAGTATTTGCTTTCATGCTCAGCAAGCTTCAGAAAAATTCCTCAAAGCATATCTGGCGTATCATGATGTTGATTTTCCAAGAACACATGATTTAGACTATCTTCTTCTTGAATGTCAAAAAATAGACAAAAATGCTTTCCAGATAGACTTTAAAAGTCTGACAGATTTCGGCGTCAGTGTCAGATATCCGGACGACTTTTACATACCTACGGAAAATGAAGCTTTGGAGTATCGTGATGTTGCCATTTCGGTTAAAGAAATCGTTGAACGACTTATCAAGTAGAAAACACAGCCTCTACAAACGCTAAACCAAATTGCTTCGTATCTTCATAAAACTTATCAGCTTTAGCCGGATATCGAATCAAAACGTGCCCGAACATTTCGATAAAATATGTGAATTTGACTCAGAAATACATGATGTATTAGTTGAGAATATGCCTTTGGTATTCGAATTAATAAAATCTGTTCAAATACCTAATACTGCTAACACTATGCTTTTATTTATAACAAAAACAAACTTCATTAAAGAAGGTATTTTTGAATTGTATGAAAGTCAAAATCTATATTCTATGAATATATTGTTTCGGTCTTTAATAGAGCATTTTTTGAGATTTCAATACATATTCTTTAGATTAGGGATTGATAAGAATGATTCTGCTGGAGAAGATTATTTAAAATTTTGTTCGTACAGTGAAAACGTTGATACTGGAAAAGCTTGGAAAGATGTCGCTCGGATTTTAGATAATGACCCTGGATTAGATCCTTTTGAAATATTGATAGAAATAACTCCTGATTTAAAAAATTACACAAAACAAGATATAATTGAAAAAATAAACCAATTTCGTTATAAAAACATTATAAGATTCATTGATAATAAATTAAATAAAGAGAAAAAGTATTCAGATAATTCCTTTTTATTAAAAATAATCCCATTATATTCAGAACTATCTTCATTTGTTCATGGCGGACCTAGTTCAGATCATCTCATGATGGAGAATTTTTCTGAAGATATTAGATCAAAAGAACTTTTAAGAATTGTTAGCTTAGCTTTTTCAATGACAGCTTCTGTTAAATTGTTTTCTTTTCTCATGTACCATCAGTATGATAAAAGATTTGGACAAGCATATCTTAAAATTGATAATATTATAAAAAAATACAACCGCTAAAGCGGTATATGTAATTGCCTTCGTCAGCCCGGGATAGGATTTCACTAATCCTGAACTTTCAGGTCGGGCTGCCGGCCAACGCACGTGCTGTCATGGTTTTTGCAGGTGACTTAGAAAGATTATCTTGAAACCAAATTTTCATCTGACTACCGGGACTCTGCAAAAACACATGCCAGCCCTAAACAGACGGCAACAACACATACCGCCGACCGATGAACAGCAACGGACCCGGAAGGTGGAACGAATTATACCATCACGGGAACTTCTCAGATATTGAGTGTAATTCTTCAGCTAATTTAGCGTTATCAACTTAAGCTGAAAAGCTTTTTTTATTAATTCGGCAGTATTTCTTGCTTCCAGTTTGGATAACAGGCTTTTGCGATATGTATCCACAGTATAGATACTGATATTCAGTTGCAAAGCTATTTCACCATTGGTATAACCGTCTTTGATTAATTCAAGCACTTCCTTTTCTCTTCTTCCCAGGACGATATTTTCAGTAATGTGAGTTTCAGCCGCATGAAGTGTTTTCGCTACTTCAAACGGAAGATAGGTCTTACCTATGGAAGCCAGATGAATAGCTTCAGTGAGTTCTTTCTGGCTGGCATTTTTTAGTACATAACCCGATGCGCCATTATCTATCATCTCTCTGATATAACTCGCCTGATTAAAAGTGCTGATTCCCAGAATTGCCATTGAAGGATATCTGGCTTTCAGTTCTTTGCATAAATCAATACCACTGCCATCGGGCAGATTGATATCTAACAGCAGGACATCCGGCTGTCTGTTTTTCAAAAAAGCTTTACATGATGCTACATTTGAGGCAGACCCTATCATTTCGATATCTCTTTCGTTGGCAAGCAACGAACATATGCCTTCTACTACCATGTAGTGATCGTCGGTGATGAATACCTTTATCATTTAACTGATATTAAATTCCAAATTAACAGCAGTGCCACTTTTGGGTGATGACTGCAAATCAATTTTTCCATTGAGCAGTTCCACCCTTGAACGGATATTCCGCCAGCCCATTCCGCCTTTTTCCTCACTGAGCTTCGTGTCAAAACCCTTCCCGTTATCTTCCACATTTACAACCAGTTTCCCATTTTCATTAAATAACTGTACCAGGGCCTCAGTTGCCTGTGCATGTTTGATAACATTGTTCAATAATTCCTGAACAATGCGGTAGATTGCAATTGCAGGTGATTTCTCAATTTCCCTTTTTTCCATTCCCATAGATTGGTAAACCACCTTCACCATTCCCGATTTGTTGATTTCGGCAATGTAATCTTTCAACGCTGCATCTAAACCATACCTGACTAAGGCCTCAGGCATCATGTTATGTGCAACCCGACGCATTTCCTGAATAGAACTGTCCAGCATATCCATGCTTCTTTCGAAAGCCTGCCGGTTTTCTTCGGTCATAATTAAGTTCCCCTTCATATCCTGTAATGAGTATTTTATTCCTGATAACATGCCGCTCAACCCGTCATGAAGATCTTTTGCCAATCTTGCCCTTTCCTGTTCTTCTCCTTTCAATACGGCTTGTGCAGCGTTCAATTGTTGTTCTTTTTCCAATTCAATGATGTGTTGTTTTTGCAGTCTTTGTTTTTGATGATACGTCCGGTAGGTCAACAAAAGAATGACAGCGAGCGCCCCTGCCCCGCCTCCAAATAAATAATTCATGGTTTTCCTTTGCCTGATTTCTGCTTTCTGCAACCGGATGGTACTTTCCTTTTTTTCTGTCTCATATTTTTTTTCAAGATCTGCTGTCACCTCGTGTATCTCTTTATTGGAGATCGAATCCTCAACTTCTTTAAGCATCTCATGATAATTCAATGCCTTTTCATATTTCCCCCAATCTTTGTACAGTTTATACAGATCTTCCCACAAGACACTTTTTTGAGTGAGCTCACCCGTTTGTTCAACTGCTGAACTTGCGTCCAATAAGATTTTTTCAGCTTCAGCATTTCTTTTTTGAAGCCTGCGGATATTACCCATCTGCATTAACGACTGATATTTGCTGAATGTAAGCCCATGGGCATCTGCAAATTCATAGGCAATCTTAAATTCATCATAAGCTTCTTCATATCTTTCTACATTACTATAAACACCGCCGGCAACAAGGTGATAGCCAAATGCCATATCCGGATCCAAACCAAGGCCTTTTTCATAATAAAGCTTCGCACTATCCACATATTTGGTAGCTTCTTCGTATTTGTCCGCATCCGACAGGCCATAAGCTATAATGTAATAACTCAGAAAAATATCTCTGTCCGACTTCATGGATTTGGCATAGGCAAGGCCTTTCCGTGCATACTCTTCCTGTTTTTCATGATTCTGCAATTCACTGAATAAAATAGCGAGGTTTAAGTATGATTTTACAATGTTGCCGGTATTGCCGACTTTTTCATACAGTTCGGTTTGCCGAATCTGATATTCAACAGCTTTTTCGTAATTATTCATAAACCTGTAGGACCCTGCCAGTGTTCCGTAAACCTGCGCCTTCCGTAATAATACTCTTTCGTCATCACTTTTTTCCAGATAAAGCAAAGCACTGTCTGCAGCCAGTTTTGCCTCCTGATATTTTCCCTGCGCCTGATTAAAGGAAGAAAGTTCAGAATAGGCTTCAGCAGTTACAAAATCCAATTTTTTTGTTTTTGCAAAATCTATGGCCTCTCTGTAAGCTGTGCGGGCTTTGGCAGTGTCAATTGTTTCGTACAGGGAAGCTAATTTTCGCATGTTAAAAGCCCTGCTTGTATCAGGCATTTCTTTTTTCAGCAAATTGATAACTGTATCAATTTGGGGGGTCTGTGGTTTCGCTTCAACCCCAAAAAACAATATCAACAATAAAAACAAAAGACGCTTCTGATTCATTTTCCTTTCATGTATTCAATTACAAATAAACAAAACCTGCAATAAACTCCTATCCCTCTTTTAGGGGAGTCGGCCACCAATTATACACATTTTAAGAAAAAAAGATCAAAGAGGTATAAAAATGGATCATTCATCAATAATAAGCTTACGTAAAAAGATCAGGATGGTTGTTTTTATATGTGAATATTTAAGTGGTTTATGCCAGATCGAACTCAATACTCACGGCTGTTCCGTGATCGGCGGATGATTGAAGGTCGATTTTTCCGTTGAGCAAATCCACTCTCGACCGGATATTCCGCCAGCCCATACCGCCTTTTTCTTCGCTTAGCTTTGTGTCAAAGCCTTTACCATTATCTTCTACGTTTACAACCAGTTTACCATTTTCACTGAAAAGCTGCACCAGCACTACTGTAGCCTCTGCATGCCTGATAACATTGTTCAATAATTCCTGAACAATACGGTAGATGGCAATAGCCGAGGATTTTTCAATGTTTTTGTTTTCCATACCCATGGATTGATAAATCACTTTTACGATACCGGTATGGTTTATTTCGCCCACATAATCCTTCAGTGCGGCATCCAGGCCGTATCTGACCAATATTTCAGGCATCATATTGTGAGCTACTCTGCGCATTTCCTGAATAGAACTGTCGAGCATGTCAATGCTACGTTCAAAGGCCTGCCGGTTTTCTTCGGTCATAATCAGATTCCCTTTCATATCCTGCAATGAATATTTTATTCCTGACAGCATGCCGCTCAGTCCATCGTGCAAGTCTTTCGCAAGCCTGGCTCTCTCCTGTTCTTCTCCCTTCAATACGGCTTGTGCAGCACTGAGACGTTGTTCTTTTTCCAGCTCACTGATACGTTGCTTTTGTAATTTTTGCTTTTGATGATAATTGCGGCAGCCGAGAATTACGATAGTGATAAGACCCAATAATCCGCCACCAAGAACATAGTTGATGGCGTTTTTATTTTGTATCTGAAGTTGCTGAATCTTTTTTTCATCTCTGAGAGCCATGATCTCTCTATCCATTTTGTCAACCCTGAAGCGGGTTTCGAGCATGCTTATTTTGTTTTTGACATTATCCGAACTTAATTTATCTGCCGCATCTTTAAAAAGCTGATGATATTCATAGGCCTTTTTATAATCGCCCTGTTGCGCGTACCACCATGCATAAAACTCATATACATCGGGCCATACGGGAATCATATTGTTTTCTTCAACAATCCGGTGAAGAGAAGTAAGCGTTGTGATAAAGCCTTTGTCTCCATTATCTTTCTGGCAACCGGCCAGGCTGGTTAATGCGGTTACCTGCAAATTAACTTCACCGGCAATTTTCGCATAATGAAGCGCCTCCACTTTCAGGCTGTCGGTCTTCGCAAGATCAATCGTCTTTTTCAAACTGTCTGTCTCACTTTTCTGAGCATCAGAACTTACATGAAGCAGCATGGATAACACGAGTGAAATGACGATTCTCCGAATCATATTTACGAAATAAAATTACTAAAACCGCGGCATAGAATAATTTAATATTACAAATTAACTCTTTTTGGCACCTTCTTCCATTCCCTTTTTTAAGGGAGTAAAAAGTGAAATTTTCACCTTTTTAGGGGAATGAATGTTTATCCGGAAAAACATAGTTTTGAAAATGATTGTTTACCGGATAATTTAAAACTTCATTCAATCTGCTTTGTTAAAGCCGGTCCGGTACCGGAAGACAAACAGAAAAAAACAAAAACCGTATTATTATGAAATTCAAGTTCTACTTTTTTAAGACAATCTCTCTTCTCTTATTTCTGATCATTTGTAATAAGGCTTTTGTTTTTGCTCAGAGCCCTTCGCTCAATGACACGGTGCCTTATAGAACACTCTGGAACGTAGGTTCTAATAAACAACTGTACCTCCCGACGGATGGGAACGTTCAATACTACTGGGAAAGAACTACTCCTTCGGGCTCAGAATATCTAGGTAGCCCGAAGGGCTCAGGCAGCGCGGAGCACACTCCATTTATTGATTTCCCGGAGGAAGGTACTTACCATATCTGGTTGTATCCCATCGGAGAACATCCCTTTACCCGTGTAACTTTTGGAGGAAATTATCCTTATAGAGACAACCTGTTGCGGGTAGAGCAGTGGGGGAAAATACAATGGACATCTTTCGAGAGTGCTTATCAGGCATGTAAGAACTTAAGATTCACAGGTATAGTAGATATACCGAACCTTGAGAACGTAGGTAGAATGGACTAGGCATTTGCTTTAACAGAGATAGAAGACATCCCGCATATACGAGGATGGCAAACCGGTCATGCAACATCTATGAGGAGCATGTTCCATGTTTCAGGGCGCACTCAGCTTTTAACCAGGATATCAGTTCCTGGAATGTTGGAAATGTGACGAATATGGAGAGTATGTTTAATAGTGCTGAATCGTTCAATCAACCCGTGGGTAACTGGGATGTAAGCAGTCTTGAGAGCATGGTCGGAGCTTTTAATTATGCTAACTCTTTTAATCAATCACTTGAAGGATGGAATTTAAAG
This sequence comes from uncultured Rikenellaceae bacterium, assembly GCA_964522415.1. Lineage (GTDB taxonomy): Bacteria > Bacteroidota > Bacteroidia > Bacteroidales > VadinHA17 > LD21. Next base: position 12,971 of record CAZFVQ010000012.1, read on the forward strand.
AGCCTGAAACACTCAAATAGCAGCTCTTATGATATAGCTCTTGCGTATTGTGCCATGGATTGCATTAATTACAGCCGCACGTTGCGGGCTTGGGCAACCAATCCTGATTTGCCTGCGGGTATAGTTTTAGAGGTAACGGCGATGAGTTATAGTCCGGATGTATCAGCTTATCGTGATTTTCTGATTAATGATTTAGGCTGGACAATAACAGGAGATACAGAGGGTAATTGCAGTGTCGGTACTCCTGTAAGCGTTTACCCTGTGTTTGCAGATAATGCTTCTGTAAGCGTTTACCCTAACCCTGCCCGGAGTGTGGTTACGGTTTCAGGATTATCCGGAAGATCAGTCATCAAACTGATGGATGTAACAGGGAGAGTATTACAGACCATGACTACAAGTAGCCCCTCAGAAAAAATAAACGTATCTCAATTGGTGAAAGGAGTTTATCATCTGGTAATCACTTCTGAAAAAGGGTATTCAACTACGAAGAAAATCGTGAAAGAGTAGGTTTCAGGTAACAGATCCGTAACAAAAGGCTTCCGGCTGTAAAAGACCGGAGGCTTTTTTGTTGGAGCAAAACAGGTAAAACTCTGATAGCTCCGTGAGTAGTCAAAGCCTTTCGTCCACTCCCTTTTTTAGGGGAGCTAAAAGTGAAAAATTTCACCTTTTTCAGGGAATAAAAAGCTTTGAAATTCTTTTCAATTTTGTAATGGATATATCAAAAAAAATTCAAACAACTTAAACTTAAATAAAATGGAAAACATTTTCTCTTTCAGGTTTGGAAAAGACGGCTATGGATCTGTTTTACTTTTACTGATAATGGCCCTAACCGTTATTTCATGCTCAAAGTCAGACGACATACCGGAAACTATTATTCCGGATGTTTACGTGGCCGGCTATTTTATGAATCCCGGGTATCACGCGTTTTTATGGAAGAACGATGAAGCTACATTACTGAATGAGGGCGGCGGTGATGAATCTATGGCATTGGATGTTTTTGTATCCGGAAAGGATGTATACGTAGCAGGATACATAAAATACGGTAATCTTAGGCAGCCTACCTTGTGGAAAAACGGGACCAACATCACTTTATCTGACAAGGGCAGCGTGGCCACAGCCGTCTTCGTTTCCGGAAAGGATGTGTACGTTTCGGGATATGTGATAAACCTACAAGACACGACCTACACACCAAAGCTTTGGAAAAACGGTGAGGAGTTCGACTTACCTATCGAAGGATATCTGGGGCGTGCGAACGATGTGTTTGTCAAGGGAAATGATGTGTACGTATGTGGGTGGAGTAACTGGGATAAAAGCCACCCTTCCAATGTATATGTAAAAAGAGCTGTTCTTTGGAAAAACGGGGAATACAATGTACTATCCGGTATCGCCAGAACCGCTGATGCTACATCTGTCTATGTTTCGGAAAACGACGTTTATGTGACGGGATATATGCAGGATGCATACAGCAATGCCTTTTACGCCACTTTGTGGAAGAATGATCAGACAGAATATCTTACCCCCAAACAATTGGGAGTGCCGGTTGCATTTGGCTCATTCGTTTCGGGGAATGATGTATATGTTGCAGGATATGACGATAACGGATCCAGCTTACAGCCAACTTTATGGAAAAACAGCTCCGCCATCAGACTACCAACGGGAGGTAAAATAACGGTTGATGCCAGGGATGTTTATGTATATGAAGGAGTCCCTTATGTAACCGGAGCCCTGCAGCAGCAGACGGGTGGTATTATTAGTCCTACCCTTTGGATAGGTGACGAATTGACATTACTCAGTAATGAGAACGGTTTTGCCACCGCGGTGTTTGTGACAAAGCGGAATTAAAGTAGTGACAGTGCGTTGAATAAAATTTGGTCTTTTAGTATTGGGCTGTACCCTTCAGGTCAGTCCGGTGAAATTTTTTTGATTCTGTCCAGGCACAATCTTTAGGACTTTTTCCGCCTTTGCAGCGGCAGTTCAATCCTCAAGTTTTTAGGTGGGAATCATTCTTTATCAATTGGACCCGTTAATCATCACCGACATAACTGTATAATCAAAACAAGATCGCATTTTTGAAAAGCGACCAGGATAATAACAATAGTTTCATAAAAAACAATTTTTCCATTATAAAAAAAAACGAATGAAATTTCCTCTTCTCTATATAACTGTTTGCCTGTTACTGCTGGCTTCCTGCAAAACAGTGCCTATCACCGGGCGTAAGCAGTTGAAACTTATTTATCTGAAAATCATCTTACCAAAGAGCTTAAAAATTTTAAATGGGAGTTCAATACCATCCGTGAGGACGTGGTCAATGCCTGCTGTATGCCGGGCGGTAAGGTTGTCGTTTATACAGGACTGTTGCCGGTAGCCGAGACGGAAGAAGGTCTTGCCATATGTCTACTCCCCTAAAAAGGGGATAAATTTTTTTCAATTTTCACCTTTTTGGGTGATTGTTTAAAATTCACAGTTAAAGCAGCTTTGCACAGACAATCATGAAATATCTATCGAAATCATATTATGAAAAGGACTCTATTACTAAAAAAAAATAAAGAACATGAAAACATTAGTCATTTTTCTGGCATGCAGTCTGTTTTGTCTGAATACAACCCAGGCACAGTTTATCAAAGAATTAAAAGAAAAAGTAAATAAGACAGTCGAAAATGCAATAGACAAGAAGACGGATAAAACAGCAAAAACTTCGGACAAGTCTTCTGAAAGTACCGAAAGGAATAACTCATTTGACTCTGACGATAAATCGGAAAACAAACAGGTGGCTCAAACACAATCTGCCGGAGCGGGTTCTTACAGAGTTTACAGCAAGTTCGATTTTATCCCGGGCAACACCATCCTGTATTACGACAATTTTGAAAAGGACAATATCGGAGAAACACCCGAAGGATGGATGACCGCAAACATGTCAGAAATAGTAGAAATAGAAGGACTGGAAGGGAAATGGATTACTCTGGAACCGAAGGGAGGAGCTGTGAACATCGCCCGTAGCAAAAAACAAAGCTGGGGTGATAATTTCACTGTCGAGTTCGACATTTTTATGGATCCCGGAATGGAAGGCCTGTCTGATCAGTTGTATATTTATCTCGCTCACTCGGGCGGAAAGATGGTGGATGATGAATTCCTGTTAAATAATGTGGGCTATGGTGATCGTTTTGAAATAGACTTTGGAATAAATAAAAAGGATGGGACACTATACGATTTATCGAGCTATAGAAGGGTTGCCACAGGAAAAACGGGTGGTACAAAGTTTTCGAGCGAGCAAGGCATTAAAACCGTCAACTTTTTGAAGCCGATGCACATGAGTTTTTGTGTGCAGGGGAAACGCCTTCGTTTCTGGATAAATGAAAAGAAATATCTTGACATCAACTCAGCCATTAATCCGGAAGTCATTCCCAATCTCCTTGTATTCACCGGCCACTATTACACCAATTCAAAGTTTTTCGTAAGCAATATCCGCATTGCCAAAGATGTTCCGGATACCCGTGCTGAATTCAAGGATGGTAAAATCGTCAGCAATCTGCTCTTCTACAGTGGCACTGATAAGATGAAACCCGAAAGTCTGGGCGCATTGTTCGATATCAGCAAGGTGATCAAAGATGCTTCAGGCCCGGTCAAGATTGTAGGCCATACAGATTCTGACGGTGATGACGCACTGAATTTGACACTGTCGCAGCAGCGGGCAGATGCTGTTAAAGATCTGCTGGTAAAAGAATATGGTATCGATGCTTCAAAACTGAATACGGAAGGCCGCGGTGAATCACAACCCATAGCAGATAATAAAACCGCTGAAGGCAAGGCTCAAAACCGCAGGGTGGAATTTATCTTTAAACCGGAGGCAGATAGTCATTAAACGAACTACTGCAAGCACCTTCGGAACAGTTACTCTTTCACCCGGAAAGTATGAAGGTTAGAAAAAATAAAACTTTGTGAACTTATGTGTCTCCGGGCCTCCGTGGCAATAAAAAGAAAATAATGATGAAAAAACGTATTCTATTTCTATTTGTTGGAGTACTTATAGCTATGTCATCTCCGGCACAGATATTAAAGAGGCTGGAGGACAAAGTCAATAGAAAAATTGAAAATACAGTAAACAGAAAAGTTGATAACACCATTGATAAAATACTTGACAAGATTACAGATCCGAAGCCTTCTGAAAAATCATCACAATCAAAAGGTGAAACTGAGGTCCATACAAAAACAACCCCGTCTCCTGATAATAAACAAGTGGTGAAACCTAAAGAACAAGTTGAACTTAGTAATACTTCCGTACAAAATGAAAACCAGGATAACTGTGAGAAGGAAGCAGAAATGAAAAAAGGCACATGGGTACAATCAGTTGTGTATAATTACGAATATCCAACCCCGAATGAAAAAAGATTTACTCCGAACATGGAGAAGGTTATGGATGCCATAGCTGACGTAGTTATTAATTCTAATCCTGCACCCGTCGGAAGCAAGGCAGAATGGGAAAAATGGTTTATCCGCAGCGGCGACACTGTTTCCACTCCTGATCGCTTTTTGCATTCCTATCAATTCGTCGGAAAGTTTCTACCGTTTATCTGCAATTATGGAAAAGTAGAACCATACGGCATTACAGATACCTGGCTGTTTATAAGAGTCAACGCGTTTCATCATTCAGAAGTTACACAACAGCGTCAGATCAATACCACCTTCGATGATAAGGTGTTCTCACTTGGTAAGCAAGCCGGAACACTCGGTGGCTATCCCTATTTTGAGCCTGAACCTACAGGTATCCGACAGATTCCTGCAATAGTTTATCATTCTGTACTTATTCACCGCTCAGGTAAACTCCCTTACGTTCCTGTCACCAGAGGTGAACTGCTGGACATGTGTAAGAAATGGATCACAATGGTGGAATCAGGTAAACAGAAAGCAACCGGTAATGCGGTTTCAATGCGTGCCAATCTGGACAGACTCTACAATCTGAACAAAGATCATTTGGATAAGCCTGCCATTATCCCAAAGGCAGCATGGGATTTCAACGAGCTCAGCAATATAGGCTCTGATACGCAAAATATTTTTACGACACCTGATAATGGTTACCAATTGCTAAGGCCTGACTTTAGTTATGTGGACCAGTCGGTATCAAAGTGGAGGCCACAGTTTATGGTAGTTACCTGGTACAAAGTGGCCGGTAAACAAAATTCTGCGGAGCTGGATAAAGTGATGAAAGAGCAATTTGATTTTAAAAAGCTGGAAACATTAATGAATTAAGAAACCTTTGTTATGAAACTATATTTTTCAATAATCCTGACCTGCTTTTTCTTTTCAGCTTTTGCTCAAAAGAATGTTGTGCCGGCAACATCTTCTCCATTAAGCGGCATCTCTCTTCCTGCCGACAGCAAGCAGGACACAAGAGGAATCAGTGTTTCCGCTGCGCGTATGTTACTAAATGAGGAGAGTAAAAAGATGCAAAGTACGATTGGTGACGTAGAGGTCTTTGTACTCCCTTCTGAAAAGGCATCGGGCTATTCGTCTGATGACCTTATCAACATCCTTGAACAGGAAGGCTGGGAAATCTCTGCCCTGCCAGACAACAACAAATATGCGTGGCTCAGAAAGGGCAACGAATTCCTGATAGCTTACTTCAGTACCGATAAAAACTCAACATCCCTGTACTTCGGCAGACCAAAATCCTTACCTCTTTTTGAAACTTCCATAGCCAATACAAACAATTCCGCTGTTCAGCCCGTCGCTCAAAATGAATCTACTGTACAAGTTAATACTACTGCAAAAAACGCGGCACCCGGCAACTTTGCTTTCTACATCACCAACTGGGATGACGGCTGGGTATCCACTATCCAGAGTGATAAAGTAGTAGTAACCAAAGGCAATGTCAAGGTGTATATCTATTTTCCGCTACAACACAATGATGAAACCAGAAGAGAGGGGCGCGATTATTTTTGGGATAATTATATAGCCCGGCAGTTCAAAATAATCAGTAAGCAATACCAGGATAAGGGAGAAGTTATCGGGTCTCTCAAACCTCCGTATATAGAGGGCCAGGCCATTGATCCTGCTACCGGCAAGAATTGTTTTTTAGGTTTTTACGTTACTTCCGGATCGGGCATCATCTACCCAACGCTGGTGGTAGCGCCTGATGCCAGGACATTATGGGCAAATTTCCCTAATGCCAATGATAACTATAATTCGGAAATAGCCGCCATGCGGGGGTATAACAAGTTTGCTATTGCTTTAAAAGATCTTGTTGGGGTGTGGAGTGGTAATGATGGCAGCGCTATGAATTACTACAACGCCTACACGGGAGCCTATCAGGGGATGTGTGTGGCTGCATCTTCCGATGAGTTTACATTCAGTACCGATGGTACCTACAGCAGTAAACATTCGGGCGCAACAGGTATGGTGGGCAATATGCAGACCTACTCACAAAACTACAAGGGCAAGGCGACTGTTTCTAACTGGGAAATAGTATTACCAAACAGATTTGAAGGTAAGACCAGTACCTACTCTGCATACTTCGAGGTTATACCGGGGGGAAGAGTCCTGCATCTTCAGGATAAACAGTATAAGGGAATGACCTATGCTCTGGTGAAAAAACAGTAATGGCTAAAAAATAACTGTAAGATCATCGAAAATCTTAGAAGCTTAAAAGTAAAAATTACAACAATGCATAAACTTATTTTGCTTACCATTTTCTCCATTTTCTGCATCACATTAAATGCACAGCAAAAACAAACCAAGGGAGAAAAGCCTCCTACCCAGAAGGAGATTGAAGAGATGATGAAAGAAATGCAGGAGGCATTGAACGACCCTGAAATGCAGGAGATGATGAAGGAGGCCGGAAAGAATATGCCCGATTTTGAGGTGCTGCAGAATGCAGCGAAGATGGCCGGACAAAACAGTGCAGGAACACAAACGGCCCCACCGACTAAGATTACGGCAGCGGCTAAGGCCTCCGCCTTAAAACTAAGGCTGAATAACGCCAATCTCCAGAGCTATCTGGACGACGTCCATGCGAAGGTGGATAAAATGCTTTCCAGAGGGAAAAGTGATTCACTTAATAAGGTAGTTGCCCAGTTCAAAGAACCTGAAATGATAGCAGAGCTGGGAGCAGCGTTATATTACAAAGACGGCCCAACAGAAGCTATATGGTTTTTGACCAGGGCAGCCTCCATGGACAAGTCAGACCACAGCACATTAAATAACATGGCTGCTATATTCATCATGACCGGTGCGGAAAATGTTGCCTTGCCTGTACTTCGCTATCTGGAATCAGATCATCCTGAGAATACTACTGTTCTGAACAACCTTGGACAGGCTTTGTTTGGCCTGGGCGAGATAAAAGAAAGCAAGAAGAAACTGGAAGAGTGCCTTACGATCTACGCGATGCACCCGCAGGCAAATATAACCATGTGCCTGATTCAGGAAAGCGAGGGTAAAGACGGTACAGAGAATATAGAAAAAAGCCTGGAGGGAGCTTTTACTGAAGAAGCCTGGGAAATGGCAAGGCAACGGAATATAAAATTTGATTATAGAAAATTTAAACCTGAGACCAGGGCAGATAGCTACGAATATTTTAACCCATTGAAATATTTACCTCCGCCACAGAATACAAATGTAAATGAGTCTGCGAAAAGCAAGGCAGAGTGGGCTGCCTGGAGTAAAGAGATAAGCAGAGTCACCAAAAAATTGGAGATAGAACGTGCCTCTTACCTGGAAAAATATGCAGATGATATAAGTAAGGGAAAGATAATTCCCTTTATACCCCCGCTCGCACTTAAGGCCCAGTTTATGGTAGAGATGTACGCTGATGCCTATGCGCAGGTAGTTGATGAAGCAGTACAGTACCATGAAAACCAATACCAGGAAGCTGTGCGGCAGATTGACAAAGACCTCTCCGGGGAATGGAAGGCATTTAAAGAGCGTTATGAAGACGCGTTTGGTGAAGGAAAAGAAAATCCGTTTGAAGAGTATTGTGCTGATCAGGATAGGCTTAATAATCAGTATCTGGAACGTTTATCACCACTTAATGATCAGTTCAATGAATATTATGCCCAGAATGCCCGGTTATTGGCTGCTGAGATTATGAACTGGCTGCCCATGTTTCCCGGCAATCAAAATGTGAATAAGGCTGAGTACTGCAAATTTGCAATGTGGTCAATAAACCCTCTTATGGTTTCTTCACCGTTTATACCAAAATGCAAAGCCGATAAGGATCAGGAAGCCAGTTGGCCCGAATTAGAAGTACCTAAGTTTGAGTGTCCGATTAATTTCAGGTTTAAGTTTAAGATAATGAAGATTTCAGCCAACTGTGAAGTGTTCGGATTGGAACTGACTCCGGCTCCTTTTTTAGTGATTAATTACGACAGAAACTTTGTAAGAAAAACCTCCACTTTAGCATATGGGGCAGGAGTTTCCACAGATGGTATACCCGTTATTGACCAACTGGGAGGGGGAGCAGTAGCCAAAATTCAGGGATTTATAGAATGGGGCAGTAATGGAGTTAGTGATGCAGGTGTTTCTGCGGAAGCGGGTGTGGACGCCATTGGCGTTACAGATAAGGACGTAAAAGTCGTTGCAAAAATTGGTATCTCATCCGGACCGCAATTTACGCCTGTCTATCCCGGAAGCACAACCAGTAGTCAACCGGCAGGAAATAGTACTGTTTCATCCGGTCTTCGTAATTATGTATATCAAGGCAATTAACCAACCAAAGTTGTAAAAGAGAATGAAATTTTACCGAAATAGTGACCAAAAGAAAATAGTATTGAAACACAAAATATTTATACTACTGCTGTTCTTCTTCGCAGGCTTTCACTGCTTTGCCCAGCAATGTGATCCGAGAGAATTAGCAGTCCGTCAGGGCAAATGGAAAGGGCCCGGCCTGGGCTATACGTCAGAAATTCCTGCAGCTACCGTTCAAACAGAGAGAGTTGTATTAGCTCAATTACATAACCGTTTCAGTGAGTTGTATAAACCGGTCGGATTAGTTGTATCATATGCCTACGTTAACGGGTTATCGAAAAACAGAAGCTATGTCCTGGAAAATGCCAAAAACTGGCCTGCCCTGCCCTATTACTACGGCACCCATTTCCTGAAGTATTTGTGCGATCCCGGCACCGGCAAAGAACTGGTAAACGGAGAAGGTGAAACCAGCACCATTCTGAATATTTATGTTAATGATATGAGGCCCATCGCCCATATCGAACCACATGAAATGTATGACAAAGACGACATCAGCAAGCCGGGATGGGATGCCCTGTATGCACAACCCGAAAAGTTAGCCGAAGGATATTACAGATTTGACTTGTTGCCTAATGATCGCAGTAGTATTTATCCAAACGACAGTTATGAGGCCTGGCTAATCACTTATGATGACAAACTTCCCTACATGCCCGTCCCCAGAAAAGAATATCTGTTGTGGTTGCAAAAGAATCTGAAGGAAAAGATAAAAGAAGGTGAAACACACCGAAGTGATTATAGCCCTTATCTCGAAAATATAGAACGGTATTTATCAGAAAATGACGAGGAAACTTTAAGTCAACCGACCTATGCAGACCATCATGAACTAAATCACATCTTTACCTCTTTCAAAAAAGAAGGTGAAGGGATTTTTATCATCAAACCCAATCTGGATTATTACAACCGTAAACTATCCCAGTCTGCTCCTCAGTTCTTTGTAGTGGAAACAAGATGCCGGAGATTAGGAGATGAAGTGTATAGAAATGGCATTACCGAAGCGCGTAAAGCGATGGATATTGATATGTTGAAAGGCCTGCTAGGCAAGGAATTTTCGATGGCCCCGAATACAAAAAAATAACAAAAAAAGAAATAGTAAATCCTGGTAATACTAAAATCAACCCATTGGTAACTGGGATGTAAGTAAAGTAGAAAACATGAGGTACACGTTTAGAAAAACGAACCTCTTCAATCAGCCCCTTGACAATTGGGATGTTTACAGTGTAGCAGAAATGGAAGGTATATTCGAAGGAGCTGTTGCATTTGACCAGTCGCTGGACAACTGGAATCTTAAAAATCTGGTACAAAAGGTGGTCCGACAAAAGTATATCCCTCGGTCAATCAGATATGGGTTGCGAAAATTATGCCCAAACTCTTAATGGTTGGACTACCAACCTCAATACGCCCGCAGATGTTCATCTTGATGCAACGGGACTCAAGTACACGTTAACTGTACAAACTCAATTGGTGAAAGGAGTTTATCATCTGGTAATCACTTCTGAAAAAGGGAATTCAACTACGAAGAAAATCGTGAGAGAGTAGGTTTCAGGTGAACATCGGTCTTACCGGGAATGGTGCGACAGTTCAATTAAGGTTTTAAATCTTAAGCCTGAGAAACATATAAGAGTCTTCCTCTTTTTTGACTGACTGGCATAAAAGGCATAACAATATTTATGGTTGGTTCCCCTGATTTATCAATATGCTTTAAGTAATTAACAATAATCCAGGAATTTTGTAAGTTATCTCATAACAAAAAGACAAAATCAAACTATTTATCCGATTTCTGAATTCGTTTGTTCTTTATTCTTACTTCTCCGGCCCCCGTTTTCCCCTTCCGCCTTTTGCATTTCCCCTTCCTCCTTTTGCATTTCCCATTCCACCTTTTACCTTCCGCCTTTTGCCTTTCCCCTTCCACCTTTTACCTTCCGCCTTTTGTCTTTCCCCTTCCACCCGTGTTTTTTAATGTGAATAACTTTCCCTTAACCAAGACATATAAATAGATGATTTTGATTACCTTGTAAGAAAAATTCATCAAAATGAATTGGATTTGTTATGGATGAGAGCTGGCAACAACCACCTTTTTGCCAGAATTCATTACCTCTGATGCTTCAGGAAATATGGTTATTTCCTGCAAAACGGGGACAACTGTTGATAATCCTAATCAGGAAGTGTTACGATATTCATTTTGTGTATGGCTTGAAATCGAGCGGAGATGTCTGATATATACCGATAGCTGTGAAAGCAAAAAAATACATTAAATAATGCGCGGTGACCTGCATCGCATGATAATCAATTATAAGAGAACCATGAAAGTTTTCAACATTGTACTTGTTATGTTTTGCCTGATTGGTTTTGAGTTCACAATTCAGGCACAAAATGGTATCCCTGCCGCAGGCGGGGATGCGTCAGGCAGTGGTGGTTCGACAAGCTATTCCGTCGGATTGCCTTTTTACACTGTTCTAACCGGGGCAAATGGCTCGGTGGTTCATGGAGTTCAACAACCTTACGAAATTTGGGTTGTAACAGCCATTGAAGAAATCATTGGCATAGACCTTTTATTTCTGGCATATCCGAATCCGGTACACGATCACCTTACGCTGGAAGTGAATGATGACTCAGATATTGCCAATCTTCACTATCATCTCTATGATGCAAACGGAAGACTTTTACAAAGCAGGAAAATTCAGGGTCAGCAAACAACTATTGCCGTTGGTAACCTGATACCTGCCACATATTTTATTAAAGTCACTTCAGGCAAAAAGGAGTTAAAAACATTCAAAATCATAAAAAACTAAATAGTCATGAAAAGATTATTTGCAGTCCTGACAGCAGTGCTGTTAACAGCAGCCGTATGGGCACAAATTCCTGAAAAAATGAGCTACCAGGCAGTAATCCGCAACAGTAGCGATGCTTTGGTTACCGACCAGCCAGTGGGCATGCAAATCAGCATTTTGCAAGGTTCGGCAAGTGGTACAGCGGTTTATACAGAAACCCAAACTCCAACCACCAATGCCAACGGTTTGGTTAGTATTGAGATAGGCGGTGGCACCGTTGTAAGTGGCGACTTTTCCGCAATTGACTGGGCCAACGGCCCTTATTTTATTAAAACCGAAACCGATCCGACTGGCGGAACAGGCTACACTATTACCGGTACAAGCCAGCTGTTAAGTGTACCCTATGCCTTGTATGCCAAAACAAGCGGGGATGCGTTCAGCGGGGATTACAAGGATCTGATCAATGCACCGACCATGGTCAAACCGGATACAAGCTATCAGGTAAGACTTATGAGTGCTGATGAAGACTTCATTGATTTTGGGACTTTCGAGGGTTTCACGAATAACTCTGACTGGTCAGTGATCGAGCGCGTCATGATGCCTGCCGGAACCGGGTCTGATGGAGGAGGCTGGCACTTTTTCAGGGGAAAGGCATGGGTCGACCAGGAAGGAGATATTGCAATCAATATACACACTTCCGGCTTACATACCTGGGTGATGAAAGACGGCTGGAGAAATGTCACATACGGGGCATCACTGGAGGAGATGACCTGGTATGTTTTATGTCTTCAGTATGATGCAATGACAAATAAACTTGAATTATACCTTGACGGGCAATTGGTGGGGCAGTTATCGGGCGTTCTTCCCCAGGACGATTCGGGAAATACAAATAAAATGTTCTGGGGTGGTCAGGATGTTGACCCTTCCAGGAACCAGGGTGATCTTTATTCAGAAGCAAGTATTGTTTATGCCTCTCAGCACTGGCTCCAGAGAAAACTTACCCCGGCAGAAATAAGCGGGTACGACGGGACTTTTAAACCGGAACCTGCATTGTTCTTTTCATCAGATATAAATGTCGCATCAGTTACAGATGCCACAGGTAACGGACATGACGGAACAAACGGAAATACACCTGAGTTTTTATCCGACCTCGTTTTTCAGGGTTCAGAGACAAATGAACCGGTCTTTATAAGCGGAGTCACCAACTACGGAGAGATAGTCACGGATATCACGGTTGCCGGTACTGCCCTGTTCATGAATTCAGCTGGCAGATACGAAATAGCAGATGCCGGCTCTGTTTCAACTATGCCATGTGTTGCATTAGCGCTTGAAACGGGTACTGGAAGCAAGAAAGTTTTACTTCAGGGGTACATACATAATGATAGCTGGAACTGGATCCCGGGAGCCTTGATTTACATAGCACCAACTGCGGGAACACTTACTCAAACCATACCTTCAGAAACGGGTCAGCAGGTGCAGATCGTCGGTTATGCTTCCAAAGCAAACACTGTTTATTTTAATCCGAATCTTATGCTGATTGAGATTAAATAAAACTTCCATGAACAAATATCCATGAACACACACATTTATGAATATGATTTTCAAACATGAGTGGTTCCATTCGACCTGAAAAATCAAAAATTTCTAAGGATGAAAAAAAATGTATTATCACTGTTTTTTATAATACTATCACCCATTATAGCCGGACAGCAAATAGGGAAAATCAGCGGTACAGAAAAAAATGCCATTAATAAAATCGGGACAATACCCCTTGAGTCAATAGGCAATATAGCCAGCATACATGTACAGCATTACTATAAAAACTGCAAGGAGATTTTGCTGAACAATCCTTCATCCCCTGATGGCATTTATACAATTGATCCTGACGGACAGGGGGGGCTGGAGCCCTTTAATTGTTATTGTGATATGACAACCGACGGAGGTGGATGGACAATGGCCGGATATTACAAACAACCGGCTACCGAGAATGCTCCCGACGATCTGGATAACAGGGATTATGCCTATTTCATGAAAGCCAGAAATAATGAAGCATATGGAAGACCGGAATTTATTGCCAATCCCGACAGCGAAGGGGCATGGACAGATTGGCGTATCCTCAGCGGTGTGACATGGCCGGTTGAGTTCGCTGTAATACTTGACCAGCAACCCTGGTCAACCGGCTGGGATGATTATTCCGCAAAAGTAATTTACAGGGTGAAGAACAGGAACATTATGCCTAACTATGGAACAGAACAAGACCTCACAACAGGGGATAACCTGTATTATAAATGGTATTTTACACAAGGCTGGACAGATGTGGGCAGCTCCTCTATGTCTTTGGCTTTTGCTTGGTATCCTTATGCTGGTTCACAAAAGTATCTTATTTTATTCCATGAAAGTAACTATAAATATGTCGACGGGAGTGAACCAACCAATTATCAAAGGGGTGCGTATTATGGGGGTGGTGTTCCGGGGGGAAATGATACCTGGTATCACAGCGCCCGTATGCTTATAAGATAAAGCAGATAGGTAATTACAAAAAAACCGGGTGAGAAAACGCTTCAGACGAAGGGCTGCAGCTGCATTTAATCTTATGAAGAAACTCAAAAGAATCGCTTCCCGGATTCGTTTGGCTCTTCATCGAATCTTTGGATTTGGACTGCAAGATTATATTTTCTTGCAATTTGTCAGAAAAGGTGCGTTTTTAAGATTTGACTAAATAATATGAGACATACGAAGAAATACCTTAAAATACTCCCGGGTACGCCGCTTTTTCTGGTCATATACATTCTGAATCTTGAGAAACTTGTTTTGGATGCGTTGTAAACAAAAAACAGGAACAAAGCTTGACGAAATCAAAACCAAGTATAGAATTTAATTGATCCCGGATACTCAAAAAAATTAATACTTGTGCACGGCACGCCAGGCCATTATTAACAAGCTGTGACATATAGGATACATACGCTATTTTAACAAATTTCGGTAACTTTGAAGAAATTTCATCCATATGAATAGTGATGTAATTTTAGAAAACATAACTAATGCCATTCATAGGCAGGATCCAAAAGCACAGGCATTTTTATTTGGATCACGAGCCAGAGGCGATAACAAACCGGACTCTGATTGGGATATTATTATTCTTATTAATAATCAAACCGTCACAAGTGAAATTGAGAATAGATTCAGAGATGTTCTTTATAACATTGAACTTGAATCTGGACAAATAATATCTGTTTTTATTTACCCGATATCATTCTGGAACAACACTTTAAAATATTCTCCACTTTATAAAGCAGTAAAAAAAGAGGGAATTAAACTATGACCGTCAGCAACAAATCAGAATATATACAATATAGATTCAGAAGATCACAAGAGTCTTTTGAGGAAGCTTTAATTATGATTCAAAACAACAAATGGAATACTGCTGTCAGCCGACTTTATTATTCCTGTTATTATGCTGCTATCGCGTTACTTTTAAAACACAATTTTGAAACACGGTCACACAGTGGTGTCAGAAACAAATTTAGCGACACCTTCGTTAAAACAGGAATAATTGATGTTAAATTTGGAAAACTTCTTTCGCATTTGGCCGACTATAGACAAAAAGGAGATTATGGCGATCTCTACGATTACGATGACAAAATTGTACTTCCTCTAGTTGATCAGGTAAAAGAATTCATATCTGAAATAAAAATCCTCATAGAAAAATAAAATTATACCAGCCAATAATACGTAGGGCTTCATACGGTGCGCAGCACCCGGTAATAAAACCCACGTTGAACCCAGTTTATAAAATCTAAACAGCGATGCACCCATCGATTCGATTGGTTTTCAACTTGACAGGTGATAAAAGTTACTATTTATGGAATGGAACAGAGAGCTATTATAAAAAATTAAGGACTGCATATACTGACTTATTAAACGATTTAAATTCTGAATATTTATATTTCGGCTTTTTTACATTGTGCGCTGCAACCCTTGAATATTCACTCAATTTTATACTTGCTGATTACTGTTTAGACAAATTTGGGCCAGAGAATTATAAGACTTATTGTAAAGAGTATATGAGATTAAGTTTTCGAAATAAACTCTTAATGATTCCTCACATT
Organism: uncultured Rikenellaceae bacterium; assembly: GCA_964522415.1. Taxonomy (GTDB): domain Bacteria; phylum Bacteroidota; class Bacteroidia; order Bacteroidales; family VadinHA17; genus LD21. Next base: position 28,584 of record CAZFVQ010000012.1, read on the forward strand.
GTTTCGGATGGCAAATACATGCTTAATGAGAATCATCCTTCTTTTAAGCAACTTGAAGATTTAATTACTTTACGGAATAGAGTATTGCATAATAAGGAGTTCTTAAGAGAAATCAATAGCCCAATACAAGGCGAATTGATTGATGGTAATATAATTATTCCGATAGAAGAAACAGAAATTGAATTTAGTATTGATGTTGCTACCAATTACATAGACACATTAACGAAAGAAAAATGTATTGAGTATGGAAATGCACTTGGAGATTTTAAGCAATTTATAATGACTCCTGCTTTGACTAAGGATTTGAAAGAAAATCCAATGATAAGGATACAAACATGGTGAATAAAAAGTAACTCCGATGCAAAGTGAAGAAGTAAAATAATTTGGAAAGCTTTACTTACTTACTTTTACTTTACGTTGGAAAAAGGCTCATTTACGGTGAGGCCAAATATCTACATGATACTCTGCTCAATGCAACCTTAATTCCGCCTGAATTCCTTAAATTCTATGTTTTGGTCTTCAGATATTTACTTCTTTGTGAGTTTTTTATAATATCGGTTCCTTTGCTTGAACATTTTTTCAAAATAATCAATTTTGGAATCACGATAATCAAAAATTACCGGAGGGTTTCCAGAATGTTGTATACGTCCGATATACTGTATCAGTTTCCCTTCAAAAGCAAAGGGATATGCAATCATAAGACATTCCAGATTATTTAAATCGATTCCTTCACCAAAATACTGTCCGGTAGAAATTACTATTTTAAAATGACCCTGCTTTAACTGTTCAATTTTACTTTTCCTGCTGCTCTCGGAATCTTCTCCATGAATTGTAATAGTTTCATATTTTTCCTTAAGATAAAGGTTAAGGATATCAACATGTGCTTTACGCTCTGTCAATATCAGAAATGTTTTGAACCGGCTTGAATTCTTTTCAATATCATCAAGAATCAATGAATTTCTGTTAGTATCATGAATCAGAATCCTTGAAATGGTTTCATATTTATCAATTCTGTAATTGAAAGGTACGTATAGATTTGTATCTCTGATATTTATTTCTACCTTGATTTGTTTTTGCCTTATCTGTTCAACCTGATCCGCATTGTATAGTATACTTCCAATATAAACATAAATCAGTTTTTCATCATTGTTTTTACGCTTGGGAGTGGCTGTCAGCCCGTATAAATAATATGAATTGAAATTAACTATCGCCTCTCTGAATGATTTTGCCGGAATATGATGACATTCATCCACGATAATCGTTCCGAATCTGCCGGAAATTATTTCAATCTCTTTGTTTCTCGAAAGAGACTGGATCATTGCAACAGTAATTTTCTTTCCGATTTTAACCTTCTGATTCCCGATTTGTCCGATCTCCTTCTTTGGGATTTTAAGGAAACTCTGAATCCTGTCCATCCACTGATCAAACAGCTGTTTCCGATGAACAATAATCAAAGCAGGCTGACTCTTCTGAGCGATTATCTCAAGACCAATTACGGTTTTTCCTGAACCCGGGGGTGAAACGATAACTCCGAAATCTTTATCAAGGGTCTTTTCTATTGCTGCTTTCTGCTCAGGCCTCAATTCGATATTTGATTCAAAATCAACCGGATCGAGTTTTTTTCTGTTATCAACGATTTTAAAGGGAATATTTTCCTTCCTGCAAAAGAAGATTAAGTTGGCTACAAATCCTCTTGGTAAAATTATTTCATCAGGCGTTTCTTCAATCAGTCTGAAATACTTTTCAAGATTAAAGGTAGATTTACCCATGTTTTTCTTCACCAGATAATCAGAATTAAGAAAGTTCAGATTTTCTCTAATGAACTCAGTGAGTTTTCTGTTAAGGTGAAGGCGCTTTAAATATATCTGACCACCAATTTGGATTTCAATTATTGGACTGGCGCTCCGATCGAAACTTGACTGAAAAAAAACATCAACCTTTTCATTAAAAATTTCCTGATAAATAGTTTTAAACTGATCAACAGACAGTTTACGAAAACTTTTAATAATTTCAAATTGACAATCGTAAGGCTGAAGATCAGCCGGATCCAAAAATGCTGAATTGAATGTCTTCAGAGCATTCCCATTCAACGGGAGGGCAATCAGATTGCCCGGTCCTTTCCCGGAATGATAATCCTGATTAGGGAAAAGCCTGTCAAAACTCGGTTCTTTAGCAAACGGAGAGATTATAGTTGCCTCCCTGAGTAATTCGTACATCAGTTTCCGGGTCTTTTCAGCCGGAAGGCTTTCTTCAAAGAAAATCCATAGATGCCCTCCATTTCCTGAACGCGAACGTTCAACGTAAGAAGGTATTTCATGCTTTGAGCAGACAGAATGTAGTTTAAGAATAGATTTTGCCCAGTTCCTGTCATCGAAATCAGCGGCAATGAAATATGAGGTATTGTCTTCAAGAAGCGGATATATACCGATGGTTTCAATTCCCTGTAAATGCATCATCAATACATCATCAGTTAAGGCCCGGTACTCTTTTTTTGAATAATCTTTAAAGCTTCCTCCGGCTGATTTATGTTTCCGGTAATCAGTCCAGTCAACTTTGTAGGCAGGCATGTAAACGGATTTGCCATCTTTCTCCCATCGGATTGCATATACATCTTGTCTCCCCCGGAAAAAGGATTTGAATAAACTCATATGATCAATTAAAAAGCTCATTGTTTGTATTTATAATTCAAACAAATAAAGTCATTTTACGATTGTATAAATTTAGTAATTCCAATCCGAATAATCCCCCTTGCGGAAGTCAGGTTAGAAATTCTGGTTTCCTGAATATTCCGGACAATACTGTACAATTTATTCTGGAGTAAAGTGTACAACCCATTCCGGAGCAAACTGTACAACTCGGATCCGGGTACACTTTAGACCGAATTATACTGAGGACACTGCTTATTTCACCCTCATATGTATAAACAAGGAGATTATTGAGGGATGTTGGAAAATAGCAGCGAAGGAAGAAGGCGATGGCTGCTGCCCGAAAGATAAAAACCATCGCTGTTCTTAAGGTTTGACTAATTATTAACAAACTAATTAAATATTTTGTATTTTAAAATCCTTCTTTTTAGTGAGAAAGATCTTAAATACGACTGACAAATGAAGCACCTGTATCTTTTTTCCAAAGGAGTTTTCTTCTTCATAATATTGTTCGCTTCCCAAATGCTTTTACAAGCACAGGTTTCTTTCGGAAAACCTGAAAAAATCAACGAACAATGGGAGTTTTACCCGGGAGATAACCCGGATGAAAAAACGCGATGGCGCGTATTGAATCTGCCACATGACTGGAGTATTGAAGGTGTATTGAATCCTTCCCTTGCAGCCTGCACCGGCTACCTCCCGGGAGGCATCGCATGGTACAGGAAAACAATTACCATTCCCGAAAATAAAAAAGACGAAAAGGTATATGTATATTTCGAGGGAATTCAAAACAGAAGCGAGGTCTATATCAACGGTAAGTCGCTGGGTAAACGCCCCAATGGCTATGTTTCCTTCCTTTACGACATGACCCCGCATATTAAATACGGGCAGGAAAATATGCTGACCGTACGCGTCGACCATTCGCAATATGCCGATTCGCGCTGGTATAACGGATCAGGAATTTACCGGAATGTATGGCTGGTATATTCCAATCCCGTACATATCGCCCAATGGGGCGTGTTCTGTTACCCAAAAACCGTTACCGCCACACGTGCGAAACTGAATATTGAATCCGAGCTGGAAAACAATACTGTCATAAACGTAAGCAATCCCCGTTTGTGGAACCTGAAGACACCTTATTTGTACACGCTTAAAACAACTGTAACGGAATCAGGTAAAGTCATTGATGAAACAACTGTTAAAACCGGCATCCGGCAGTTTATTTTCGATCCTGACAAAGGTTTTGCCCTGAACGGAGAATGGATGAAAATGAAAGGCTTGTGCATCCATCATGATGCCGGTGTTTTGGGCGCTGCCGTTCCACCTGAAATCTGGGAACGCCGGCTGATCACACTAAAGTCTTTGGGTTGCAATGCGATCTGGCTGACGGGGTTCGCCGCGACCGTAACCACCCCTGCATATTTGCCTGGAGCATAGGTAATGAAGTGGATTACCCAAACGACCCCTATACTCATAAGATATTGGACGGCAGCGATATAAGCCAACCCATGTTTGGTGGTTACCAGCCCAAACAACCACCCGCCGAACGCCTGAGCGTCATATCCAAACGACTGGCAGCTATTGTGAAAAAATACGATTTATCCCGTCCGGTAACTGCCGGCCTTGCGGGCGTCGTTATGTCGAACCAGACGGAATATCCTTATGTTCTCGATATAACCGGCTATAATTACACCGAAGACCGCTACGATACTGACCATGCAACTTATCCGAACCGGGTTATTTACGGCAGCGAGAACCGCCACGACATGGCTGCATGGAAGGCTGTAAGAGACAAGGAACATATTTTTGCACAGTTTTTATGGACAGGGATTGACTACCTGGGTGAATCGGGAGTATGGCCTGCCCGCGGATTCTATTCCGGTTTACTGGACTTCGGAGGGTTCATGAAACCTCGCGGTCATTTCCGTAAAGCGCTCTGGAGCAATGAGCCTTCGATTTACCTGGGAACATATATTGATATATCCGGCAGGCGAAACAAAGGACTTCGACGATAACTCAGGAATCATTTTCTGGGATATTCCTTTCAAGGCAGGCACTTTGACAGTTAAAGGCTATGACAGCGCCGGCGGCGTGGAAAGCGAATATACCATATCTACATCCGGACAACCGGCAACAATAGATCTGAAAGCTTACAAAAACAGGATAAGCAGGAACAGGGGCGTTGCACAAATAGAAATCCGGCTTCTTGATGAAAATGGCATTCCGGCAATACTGGCGGATAACCAGCTAACCTGTCTGGTTGAAGGTCCCGGTAAGCTTCTTGGCCTCGAAGCCGGCGACAACACCGATATGGGGAACTACCGCGACAATATTCAGCGGGTTTACAGAGGACGTATGATTGCATATGTAGAAGCAACCGGAGAAGGAGAAATAAAGGTCAGTTTTTCATCACCCTGGTTAAAAACTGCGGCAATTAATATAACAGCTGAATAGTCTGCGATAGGATTCCGCCCGGGCGGATCTCTATCCGTGGCGAACGTGGCCAGGACAGGTGAGTCTTGAGGATTTGAAAACCAGACATTTTCTGTAAAGCTCCGGCCCCACTCCAGTGGATTATATGTTTTCAGAAAGAATTAACGTACAGTAAAATAAAACCTTATAAAAAATGAAAAACTCTGCAGATTGTATGAAAAGAGTATTGTCATCATTTCTGATACTGTTTTGCCTGAGCATAACAACGTGGTCACAGATTATTAACCTGACAGTGGATGCAAGGAAGCCAGGTATACCTATACAACCCGACATGTACGGAATCTTCTTCGAGGATATAAACTTTGGCGCTGACGGAGGGCTGTATGCCGAATTAATAAAAAACCGCTCGTTTGATTTTACCAATGCTCCCCTCACCGGCTGGACGACATATGGCCTGGTTGAAGTTCGTACAGACGGAAGACCGTTTGAACGCAATCCCCACTACGTAAGGCTGACCAATAAATGGGAATTGCTCACCGGAACCGGACTGATCAATGAAGGGTTCAGGGGAATAGGCATTAAGCAAGACGAAACCTATCGTTTTTCCGTATATGCCCGTATACCCGAAGGTACTACAGGACAAATAAAGGCGGAGTTTATCGACAGTAAAAATAACCCTGCTGGCAAAGCGGAGATTGATATATCCGGTAAAGAGTGGGCAAAATATACTGCTGAAATAAAAGCGGGAGTTACAGATGCTCATGCCCGACTGAACATAACAATAATGAAAGCAGGCACAATTGATTTAGAGCATATATCACTGTTCCCTTCGCAAACCTGGAAGAACCGTGAAAACGGGTTGAGGCAGGATATTGCCCGGGCATTGGCCGATCTGAAACCGGGAGTTTTTCGCTTTCCCGGCGGATGCATTGTAGAAGGGAATAACCTGGCTACCCGTTACCAGTGGAAAAATTCCGTAGGGCAGGTTGAAAATCGTCCGGTTACCGAGAACCGCTGGAATTATGAATTTAAGCATAAGTTCTTCCCTGATTATTTTCAATCATATGGACTGGGGTTTTATGAGCTCTTTCTTCTGGCGGAGGACATAGGCGCCGAACCATTACCGGTGGTCAGTTGTGGATTTTCGTGCCAGTTCCAGTACGGAAGAGAGCAAGTGTGCCCTCTGGATTCCTTACAGCCCTATATTGACGATGCATTGGATCTGATTGCATTTGCCAATGAGCCTGCCACCAATAAATGGGGCAAGCTTCGGGCAGACATGGGGCATCCTGAACCCTTCAACCTGAAATACATAGCAATCGGAAATGAGCAGTGGGGACCGCTTTACCATACTTACCTCGATGCTTTCATGAAACAGATTCGTAAGAAATACCCCAATATCAAAATCATAGGTACTTCCGGTCCTTCTTCTGCAGGCGAAGAGTTCGAACGTCTATGGCCGCAGATGAAAGCTCTGAAAGTCGATCTCGTAGACGAACACTATTACATGCCGCCACAGTGGTTTTTGAATAACGCCCGTCGTTATGACACTTACGACCGTAAAGGTCCCAAGGTATTTGCCGGAGAATATGCTGCCCATACCCGCCCTGTAAAGATGAACAGCTTTGAAGCGGCACTGGCAGAAGCGGCTTTTCTGACCGGCGTGGAGAGAAACGCTGATGTGGTTCAGCTGGCCACATATGCACCTTTGCTGGCCCATGTGGATGCATGGCAATGGAACCCCGACATGATCTGGTTTGATAATCTCAGATTGGTGTGTTCGGTGAACTATTGGGTTCAGCAGCTTTATTGTCATAATAAGGGCACAAATGTTTTGCCGCTGACACGTAACGGAGTGACTGTTGCAGGGGAAGAGCAATTGTATGCCAGTTCGGTAATAGACACCAGGAAGAAAGAAATCATTATCAAGTTAGTCAATACATCTGCCGACAACCGCGACATCAGGATTAAGATTGAAAATCCGGGTAGGGGATCAAAATTATCAAAGCAGGTAAAGGCAACAATCCTTACAGGCGATCTGAAAACAGAAAACACGCTGGATAATCCGGATAACATAATACCAGTAGATTTTCAGCTTGAGCTGAACGGGAATGAACTGATCCTGAATGTTAAAAACCACTCTTTTAATGTGTACAGGATAGATATTAGCGACAAATGACGGACAATGACAATGATCCCGGAAACGGATTATGTACATAACCGGATGCGTACATTAGGGTTGTACATTTTATGCCGGAATGTCAGCTTTAGATCCCAACCTGAGTGATACACTTTGTACCGGAATAGTTGCTACATTTTAGATGGCATTATTCAAGTTAAATCTCTTATTTTATAATTTATGTAAATATAAGCTTGTCTAAACAGATCTAAATGTATACATTTGTGCAAATAAGAAAAACAATGAGCAGGTTAGATCTTATTCCTACTGAAAAAATAATAGACCGCTTGCGTTATGAAAATCCCTGGTGGAATACCCGCCAGATTTCAGAAACGTACAGCAGTATGTCCCGCCGTTTATATTTTGAATTATTTTATCCCTATGTTAAAGAGCGGAGTGTCCGCCGTGCCCTGGTATTGATGGGACCACGAAGGGTTGGTAAAACAGTAATGCTCTATCACAGCATCCATCAGCTCCTGGGAGAGGGTATTGATCCCCGTAAAGTGATTTTTATCGGTATCGATAACCCAATTTACATACATCTGGGACTCGAAGATATTTTAGAGCTCTGTAAAAATGCTTTGAATATCGAAAATATGAATGACTGTTATATCTTTTTCGATGAAATACAATACCTTAAAGATTGGGAAAGGCATCTGAAAGTTATGGTTGATTCCTATCCCGAAACAAAATTTATTGTATCAGGTTCAGCGGCTGCCGCTTTAAAATGGCACAGTACTGAGAGTGGTGCAGGCAGATTTACAGATTTCATGCTGCCACCTCTTACTTTTCAGGAGTATATTCATTTGAAAAAACTGGACCACCTGATTTATGACGGGGAAATAATATATGGCCTGGATAAAATACCTTATAAACTGGCCTACGATGTAAAAGAATTAAACAGAGAATTCGTTAAGTACCTTAATTTTGGCGGGTATCCGGAAGTTGTCTTGTCTGAAAAAATTCATAGCAACATGGGTCGTTATGTTAAAAGTGATATTGTTGATAAGGTTTTACTTCGGGATCTGCCCAGCTTGTACGGAATCAGAGATGTACAGGAGCTGAATCGGTTTTTCACTTACATTGCCTATCACACAGGAAAGGAGTTTTCATACGAAACGATGTCACGCGAAAGCGGAATACAAAAAGAGATGTTGAAAAAATATCTTGAATATCTTGAAGCTGCTTTTTTAGTGAAAGTAATGCATAAAGTGAATGAGCATGCCGGAAGGTTTAAGCGAATTACAGGTTTTAAGGTGTATTTGACAAACTCATCACTGCGAACAGCTCTTTTTTCACCAATAACAGAAACCGATAGCGATATGGGTAATATGGTGGAAACAGCTGTTTTTTCACAATGGATGCATCGTGAAACGCTGGACCTAAAATATGCCCGTTGGCGTTCAGGAAGAACCGAAGGTGAAGTAGATTTGATTCAATTGAGTGAAAAAGATTTTAAACCTTTATGGGCAGTTGAAATAAAATGGAGTAACCGGTATTTTACCAAACCAGGAGACTTGAAAAGTCTGGTCTGTTTTTGTCACAGAAACAATATTGATAAAGCATTGGTAACAACAATTGATGCACAGTGCGTAAAAGAGTTGGATAATATAAAACTAACCTTTATTCCTGCTTCTGTGTATACTTACAATATTGGTGTTAACACATTAATAATCAAGTCTGCTATCTGATTGGCAGGCGTGTTGTTGAAAGAGGATAGAAATAGATTTGTATAAGAATTATACTCTTTTTACTAAGTATTCATTAATGGGACTTAATCTATACCATAGTTTGTTAAACTTTTGAGCTTGTTAATTCCCGCCAAGAATATATGCTTGATTATGAGTATTCTATTAAAAATATTATTTGGCTGACAATATATTGTTACTCAGCTATTTATGAAAATATAACGAGTTATTTTATAAAATAACAATGCATCGGATTTAATTATTTAAAGTACTTTTGAAATCATTTTCCCGCCGGAGCGGGATTTCGTTCAGCACTGACATTTATTAACCAGGCGGAATCATATGAAAAAAATTTCACTGATATTTTTTCAGGTAGTTATCGTACTTATAAGTATCGTGGTACTTTACATTATGATCCGGCTTCCATTGTCAGAAGGAAGAGCACAAAACCTGGACCTGGTCAGCATTTATTCCGACCCGTTCATCATATACGGATACGTATCATCAATCGTTTTTTTTGTTGCCTTGTTTAAAGTATTCAAATTACTCGGTTTTATCAGACAGGATAAGTTGTTTACATTAAACTCTGTAAGAAGTTTAAGATGTATAAAATATTGTGCAATCATATTTAGCATTTTAATTGCGATGGCAGGGCTATACATAATAATATTCCATGATAAAGAAGACGATCCTGCCGGTTTTCTTGCATTGTGTATCGTTATCATTTTTATTTCTGTTGTAGTTGCAGCTGTCGTGACAAAGCTTGAAAAAATCCTGCAAAAAGCAATCGAGATGAAAACTGAAACGACTACATAAAGAGTTTACACACACAGACTCTTCCGGCAAAACAAAAGAAAACATGACTACAGAGTTGTATTCCCATTTTTGATGTTGCACTGCGGTTAAATCCTGACGATTACATGTCGATTGCCAGTTTTTCAAATGCCTCCGACATTGTAACCACCTCTATACCATAATCATCAATTATTTTCATGTGCCTGGTAAACATTTCCAGGGTTGCATCATCTTTTCCATTGGTACCCTCTATCTCATGGTACAAAAGAATGAGCCATAAATTTTCTTCTGTGGCTTTTTTTACCCATACCTCAAACTCGGTATCAGTAGTATTGATAAGAATGCACCATGTTTTTAAACGGGTTTTATCCAGTTTGTCTTTTGAGTTATACCCCCTGTCTACCGTGCGTTGCGAACTGTAATATTTCATCGCCTCTCCCGTTACACGTGAATCATAAAGCCCGAAAGGAGTCGCAAAATGCTTTATGGTAATATCCAGATAGTTCTCCAGAAACACTTTTGAACCGGCAAGTTCATTGGTCAAATCCGGATCCGGTTCCAGCGTAAGATTACTGTGGTTAATGGAATGGGAACCAAATTCATGTCCTGCATCCTTAAACATTTGTATTAAACTCCTCGGCTCCGGATACTGGAACCCTGTAAAATCTTCAATCGCATCAGTTCTGTAATACTGAACCGATTTGAATCCGTACTGATTCATCACGGGGAGTGCCGTTTCGGTGTTTATGTTCCAGCCATCATCAAAGGTTATAGTGAGCAAACCCTTGTTAAAGCCTTTGTAGTAATAGGGTTCTATCTGATGGTCGTCGGTAATCAGGTAGCCATTGCTCTTGAGCATATGCAAAACAGTAGCAGCTACGCCGTTTGCCGGCACATCGAAGACTGCCTCGTATTTCGCCCACTCCAAGCTTGCAGGTGCCTCCGGAAGATCATAATACTCCGTTCCTCCTGCCGCATTGGTAATTGCCAGAGTAACGAATGTGTTGACATTCGAACGGTACCAGTTGGTGTATACATAGTCGCCCGGACTGAGTTCTACCGGCTCGAAAAGCCATTTGGCATCGCCCTCCGGAAAGCGTCCGGAATATGGATGGAGAGGCTCGCCGGAAACCTCTACTCTCACGCTGCGGTTGCCAGTGTGCCCCTCATGCATATAAGTAAACGTGACATTGGTTTCGAAGATTCCCCAGCTGTCCTGCCACCAGCCATCCGGGCGGTCCGGGTCATTCGTACTGGCGATCTCCAGGGAGGAACTGAACAGCGGCGATGTCGCCTGTGCCGTCCCTTTTCCTGTCAGGGCAACGGTTTTGATCTGATCGCAGCATGCATCACTCTTTATGGAGAGCAATCCCCCGTATACCCTGTCCAGCGTCGGAGAAAATCTTACAGTCACTATTTCTTCTTCGCCAGGCGGAATCGCTGAAACGGCAAAAGAACCCGCAAAGGCAGGGTCAGAACTTGTTACCGACATAATAGTCAACACTCCGCTGCCGGTATTTTTCACGACAACCTGTCGCAACTCGTCCGCCCCTATCTCCACATTGCCAAATGTCAGCGAAACAGGATCAATAGCCATACAGGGGCAATCGGAACATTCTTCACAGTCCGTCGGTAAACAACCCTCACACTCAGGACATTTTTTGCAGGAATTACTACCGGCTGCTACCAAAAGCAGCGCCATCAGCATAAATGTTGTTTTGATGATTTTCATTTGTTTTCCTTTCTGTCATTTTCCGGATTCGCCGCTCTCAGTTACATTTTGCAGACCAGCGGCAATCGAAATAAATTGAAGCTCACACCATACTTTCCTGGAGCATAAGCATTGCGCTCCTGTTCCATTATCCTGAAGATTAGCAGGTTTTATCCTGAAACGTTCAGCGAACGCTATGCTATATCAACCAGTATAAACCCTTTTATTAAATTCTTACGGCAAGATATTCCCTTTTTAGCTCCAGACAAAGGATATTAGTTTACTGATTATTAACAAACTATATATTTTTTGTTGATAAATACACTTTTTTTGTCAATATAATATCCTGTTGTACAAAATATTTAAAATGTGATGCTAATTCATTTTCTGCCTGGTAGGGGACCGTTTTATCAGACTCTCCGGTCATGGTAGTAAAAACTGTCCGTTGGCAGTCAGGGAGAACCCACAGCGGCATCTCACATGAGATCAGGATATCCGGCAAATTATTTGGCGCAATTTTTGTTGCCTGAAATGGTATACCTTAACACCTGCACCATGAAAAGAATACTCATATTATCCATCCTGGTTGCAATACCTGTACTACACGGCTGTCAAAAACAGAGTGACAATCCCACTGTGGACAAATATATAAGCAACTTGATTTCAGGCAAGTATCAATCGAATGAACTGCCGGATCTTACTGTAGCAGATATTTCTGCCTTACTTGAATACAGAAATGAAACGACAGTTATCACAAACTATCCTCATAATCCGATCTCCTCATTATGGCTGCCGGAATGTAAACTGGGGATGATTGTTTTATGGACAGTCGAATCCATAAGAGCCGTTGAAAATAATAGTGAGTATCTTATAGGGCGATTCCCTTCACAAAATCCTGTTCTCGCCTTAAAAGATGCTCCTGAACTTGAGCTGGTTTTTGATGATCAGTCACATAAAAAAGCTGCCAGAGCTTATAATAACTGGTGGAACTCATCTCAATCATCAAGAGAGAAGATTAAGACTGACCCGCTGATGAAGACAAATTACAGGTGGCATTAGTCCTGAAAGATTACCGCAGGAACAATCGTCTGCTATTTACAACAGACTCTTTCACAAGGCGGTAATTGACATTTTAATGCCATTTCTGCGTCTCAGGACAAAAGTGTAACCAGATACACTTTCGTCGGCCGGCTGAGAGAGCAGAGAAATCACTTTCGTGCCGGCAACTTTCTTGCAGCTGCTTTTTATAATAACTTTGACCGGCTCTTTTGCCGGCTTAAAATTTGTGTCAAACTAACAGGAATATGAAAACAAAATATCGGGTTATCACAGCTTTGCTCATTTGCCTGATAACTCTTTTTACGGGGTGTGAAAAGATCAATACCGACTCACCATACATTCAGGGACTCTCAATAGAAAACTACCCTCTCATTGATGGCTCAACATCAACATTACCGCTGAACAGGGTTATTGCCTGCGAGCTGATGGGACTCAATTACCAGTGGCAGGAGAATAAATCAGGCTCATCAGGCAGCACCACATGGGGTGTCGAGCCAAAGGCCAGGGGCAGCCTCAGGCATAAGATTGACAGACGGGTCTTAAGCTCACAGACACACAACTCAATAATAAACCTGATTGACGGGACAGTGGATCTCACGCTCTCCGCCAGAAGCCTGTCACCCGATGAAAGAGAGTATGCCCTGGCACAGGGGGTAAGTGTGATCGAAACACCGATAGCACTCGATGCATTGGTTTTTATTGTTTACCCCAGAAACCCTGTCGAAGGGCTGACAACCGAAAACATCCAGGATATATACACCGGGAAAACAACGAAGTGGAGTGAGCTGGGGGTGGAGGTCTTCCCAGATTCCCCCCAATATTCAGAAATATATCCGTTAATACGAAATGCCAACTCAGGAAGCCAGGAGCTGATGGACCTCCTGATAATGAAAGATCTGGAATATATTGACCTTCCGGAATATGAAGAGCATCTGATATTCACCATGGCAGGACTGATAGATGCCATTGCCGGTAATGCACTGGCAATAGGCTATACCGTATACTATTATAACAAGTACATCATAAGGCCTGACAAGAGCTATCTGAAAACTATTGCCATTGATGGTGTGGAGCCTGACGAACAAACCCTTGCCAATCATCTCTACCCATACACCACAGAGGTATATGCCGTGATCAGATCCGACACTGACAAAAACTCAATGGCATATAAGATCTATGAGTGGTTACAGACAACCACAGGAAAAGAGACCATAAAGAATAGCAGCTACATACCGGTACCATAAAACAACAGAGCTGCGCCTCTTAGCAATCCTATAGCCTCCACCCCTCCCTCTGATCCGGCTGTCGCGGCTACAGTCCGCCTTCCGGCACGTGCTTATTTCCGGCCGGGCTTCCCGCCGCTCCACGCACCACGCCCGTCTGAAATAAGGGCAGCTATGTGCAACAATGAGTAAACCAGTCGCTAAAAACTTTTTTACGTTTTGATTGTTGAATTCAGAAATTGGCTAATCGCTGAAACAACTATTAACTAACAACAATTTAAACTTAGTCATGAAAAGGATTTTTTTACTTATGCTGATAGCTCTGCCGGTAGTTGCCACTGCACAACCTGCTTCCGCTTTTGATTCGAAAGGCAATATTGAGGCATATGCAGGTTATGGTTTATTGTCAGCACCAGATTTTATTACCAGCTTTTCCAATATTCTTACCGGCGCTTTATTGCCGGGGATGGTGGAAAAAATTGATTCCAAAGGTTTTGGAACTGTTTATGGCGGCATAGATTACTATGCAGGCAACCATTTTGCTTTAGGGGCACAATACTACTATTCAGCATTTGAACGTCAGTACAAGATGCAAAATGAAAGTACTGCAACTTTAAATACCCAATATCATTCTGTATTGATCCGTGGAAAAGGGATATGGGTAAACAGGCCCTCCTTTCAGCTATATTCAGCACTTGCCGCCGGTCCATCTTTTGCCTCTGCCAAAAATGACAATGATGAAACAAAGAATAGCATCATATTCGCTTTTCAGGCAAGTCCCATAGGAATCAGGGTTGGAAACCATATTGCATTCTTCCTGGAGGGCGGCTTTGGTTACCAGGGTCTGATCTCCGCGGGGTTATCTGCAAGGTTTTAAACAACCTGAGGTCCGTGCTGTATGCCAGGCAGGAAAAGAGGCAGCAGAGTGACAGGCAGCTGAGTGCCAGACAGCAGGGAAACTGGCAGTAAAGCAAAGCGACTGGCAGTAAAGTGGCCGGCAACAGGACGACTGGCAGTAGGACGACTGGTAACAGAAAAACAGGCAGCCGGCGTAACTTTTCTTTATAATATAAGTATACATTGGTTGTCAGGTCCTCTGGAATCGTCAATTCTTAAAGAATGCGAATCCGGAGTATCATTTTTTGTGCTGCAATAAACTGTTAAAAGAAAAGTCACCGGTCATGAAAAAGTCAATCCGCCCAGGTGCCCTCTGCGGCTTTATCTGCATGCTCATCCTGCTTGCCATGTCAGGCTGCCGGAAAGATGATTTCCCGGAGCAGGGATCAGAAAAAATGATACCGGAGGTCGATTATGATGCCTTCCGGTTTTCACTCTATGTTGATAACACCAACAGCAAGGGCAGTGATGAAAATCCCGGTACGGAGGAGCTTCCCCTTCAGACCATACAGCATGCCGCCAATATAGCCGCTCCCGGTGATGTGATATGTGTAAAAAACGGCAGCTATCGTGAACGGGTGGTTGTCAAAAAGGGAGGAGAGGCCGGCAAACCGGTAACTTTTGTAGGATATCCCCGGCGTAAGAGCCATGTGACAAACGGATTTGAGATCAGGGCTGATCACGTTGAGCTCGTAGGTTTTGATATTACACATGACCAGGCGGGATGGAACGGAAATGGTATCTGGCTTGCCGGCAATGATGTAAAAATTCTTGACAACTATATTCACGATGTTCCGGGAGGTGCCGGTATTCAGCCGCAGTGGGGCAATGGTCCCGGAGCATGGGAAAGGGTTGTGGTGGCATATAACCATATATACCGCTGTAATGCCGGTATGGTCGTGGCAGGAAAAGAATGGCTGGTAGAGAAAAACAGCATCGAACGGCTGGTCCGTCCGGCAGAGGGCGGAAGAGATGCCGACTATTTCCGCTTCTTTGGTGAGGATCATATCATCCGGAGGAACATCATGTACGGAACCAGGGAGGATGAAATAGGCACGTCACATACTGACCTGTTCCAGAGCTATGTGGTAAACCAGGGTGAGTATGCCAGAAACATACTGATCGAAGGCAATTTTGGCATAGATTTCTATCATCAGGGACTGATGATGTCACAGAACAGTGATGCCACGGAGGAGATGGACGGAATCACCATCAGGGGCAATGTCTTTGTAGGAGCCGGATCATGGAACATATGTGTCCATGGTGTAACCAACCTGGTTGTTGAGTACAACACATTTGCCAATTACGCTATTCATGGTGTGGGACTTCGTGACTCAAGAACCGCTATACCCTTTGGAAGCACGGCCCGGATCAGGTATAATATTTTCGCCAACGGAAAATCGAGCTATTTCAGTGAGGAGCTCTCTCACTATGATGCCGGCAATAACCTGCTTTTCAATGTACGTGAACCCAATCCCCCCAATCCGGAGATGGAAGACGATCCGCTCTTCGTCAACCCCGAAAATCCGCTTGGTGCCGACGGTATCCCTTTTACCGGTGACGACGGACTGATGCTCAAAAGTAACTCACCGGCGATAGGAATGGCTCCCGGAAACCGTAACCTGGGAGCATATCAGCGCTAAGAAAGGACTATCTTGTAATCAATTACTCCGGTTCTCTTCTCTCCACTGCAGTAATCTGTTTTTCAAATATCCTTCACTCAGGCGATATTCCCTTTCCCGGCAATCTCCACTGTTCCGGTAACACTTCCTTTTCAGGAAATATTCCCTTCTCCGGTAACACTCCCTTTGCCAGCAACATTCTCTTCTCCGGCAATACTCCCTTTCCGGCAACAATCCCTTTTCAGGCAACGCTCTCTTCCACCACACTCTTCTCTGTTTCGCCACTCTTCCCTTCTCCGGCAATACGATCCATTATCATGGCAATGGCACCATCACCGGTGACATTGCAGGCGGTTCCGAAACTGTCAACAGCAATGTAGATGGTGATCATCAGACCTATCATCTGATCATTGAAACCCAGGATGCTCTGAATAATCGCTATGGCTGCCATAATAGCACCACCGGGGACACCGGGAGCAGCAATCATTATGATGCCAAGCATAAAGATAAAACCGATATAAGTGACAAAATCGACCGGTATTCCGTAAAAGTACTGGAAAGCCAGTGAGAAGCCCACTATCTTCATCGTGCTGCCTGCCAGATGTATTGTAGCACAGAGCGGTATGGTGAAGGAGGCAATATTGGGACTGATCTTGTTTTTCAGGGTGCATTCAAGTGTAACCGGTATGGTTGCTGCAGAAGAGGAGGTACCCAGGGCAGTTAAATAGGCCGGGAGCATGGTCCTCAGGGCCTTGAAAGGATTCCTACCGGAGATCATACCGGCTGTAAGGAACTGAATGATCAGTAACAGGATATGAAGGACAAAGATTACCATTACAACCTTCAGGAAAAGCATTATTACCGGATAGACCTGACCCGAGATGGAGATGGCGAGGAACATGCCGAAAATATAAAGTGGCAGAAACGGAATGATAATAGCCTTGATGATCAGGGAGATAATCTCCTTTAACTCCAGAAAGGCATTCTGAAGGGTATCACCCTTAACAAAGGTGATGCCCAGACCGACACAGAATGAGAGGATCAGGGCGGTCATCACCTCCATTACCGGAGGCATCTCTATCGTGAAAAAGGGCTCAATCATCACCTCATCAATAGCGTTAAGCACCCCGGTATCAATGCCGCTGGTGAGCATTGCGGGATATACTGCCTGACATGAGAAATAGGTAAAAAAGCCGGAAAAAAGGGTAGAAATATATGCTATCAGGGCAGTGATAGCCAGGAGCCTGCCGGCACTCTGTCCCAGCTCACCTATGGCAGGTGTGATGAGACCAATTATTATAAGCGGGATGACGAACGACAAGAAATTGCCAAACAACGAATTGAATGTGGCAAAGATGCGTGCAAACCAGACCGGGGCAAACTGTCCGATAATAATGCCCAGAACAATGGCAATGCCCACTCTTCCCAACAGGGGTATCTTTGAAAGCTTCATAACTGGCCGGTAAAAATTCTGTGCTAAAGCTACAATTTTTTAAATACCTCCTGCCGGAGAAAAATCAGTGTTGCTAAATTAATGCACCCGTAAAAGAATTATTATATGGCAATGGCATCCTGTTAAGGGTAAATGTTGACCCACCTGGGCTCGAACCAGGACTCTGCGGAACCAAAATCCGATGTGTTACCTATTACACCATGGGTCAATTTTTTCAAAGAACCCTGCAAAACTATAAAAAAATTTGATTTTATTAATAACAAAGAGCTAAACCTTTGTTTCAGAACAGAGTATTAACTTTCCCCGAACAGAGGACTAACCGCCTTGTAACAGAACATTAACTATCCCGGAACGGAGTATTAACCGCCCTGGAACAGAGCATCACCTGTCCAGAAACAGGGTATTAACTGTTGTGAAATGAAATCTTCATACAGCCTTAAGGGGGACAAAAAGTAATGAAAAAATTAATTCTTTTCGGGAAAGAAGCGGTCGTAAAAATCATCATCCATTGCATCAACCTCCACAAACCGGAAATGGCAGTTAATCAGTGAACGAAGTATTGATCCCAGTTCCCGCATGTCGTCATCACCATGTTCATAATACCATGTTACCACTGCATTTTCAGCAATCCTCTCCTCTTCAGACAGTCTTCTTAAAAGAATATAAAGCCATTTTATGGATCCCGTGTTAATGTATTCAAACCCGAGATCAATTTTTATACTCTCCGACCATACCTTGATAAATTCCAGTATCCATTCATATCCGGGTTTGTAGAAATGTGAAGGATTTTCAATAATCGACCTCCCCATAATAAAAATCCGTCCCGGCTCCAGTACCACCCAGGGAGATCTTCTTGTCGGTTCTATACATAGTTTTGCCGGATATGTCATGCAGATTTATTTATTTTAACATTGACCTTCACAAACGACATTATGCTGTAATATGGAATCAGTTACAGTAAAGCCCAAAATTATAAAAGATTCACGTCTTTACAAAATATGCGTGGAATTACCCGGGATGACACACAGGTTTTCAAAGAGAAAACATCAGGTGAAATACCTGAATAATCTTCCGGAAGAAAAGAAAAACCAGGGGTTTATCGACGGGATCCTGCAGCATCAGCTTCTTTTAGCTTTCAGAAACCTTTGAAAAAGGGTGTAAAATTACAAACCGGAACAGGAGGAAATGCTTCCTGCTCCGGATGCTATTATGAGTAACTCATTCTGCTGTTATGCCTTATCGGCACTTCCCAGTACGTTTATTATCTTATGCTTGTATAATTCCTTGAGTTTATCGCGTGCCGGTCCGAGATATTTGCGGGGATCGAATTCACCCGGTTTTTCAGTCAGTACCTTGCGTATCGCAGCTGTCATGGCAAGCCTCCCGTCACTGTCGATATTTATTTTGCAGACAGCCGATGTTGCAGCCCTCCGAAGCTGATCTTCGGATACACCTGCTGCATTTTCCAGGTTCCCTCCATACTTATTGATCTCGGCTACAATGTCCTGTGGTACGGAAGAGGCCCCGTGCAACACTATGGGGAATCCGGGAATACGCTTTTCACATTCCTCAAGAATATCGAAGCGAAGCGGAGGCGGAAGTTCTCCCGGTTTTACCTTGAATTTAAAAGCTCCGTGTGAAGTACCTATTGATATTGCCAGGGAATCAACTCCCGTCTTCTTTACAAAATCCTCAACCTCCTCAGGTTTTGTATAGCTCGAATGTTCAGATGAAACTTCATCCTCAATACCTGCAAGAACACCCAGTTCCCCTTCAACGGTTACATCAAACTGATGAGCATACTCAACAACCTCTTTTGTAAGCCTTACATTCTCCTCATACGGGAGATGCGATCCGTCGATCATCACCGAGGAAAATCCTGTTTCAATACATGATTTGCAGGTCTCGAATGTATCACCATGATCGAGATGCAGCACAACAGGTATCTCATGACCAAGTTCCTTTGCATAAGCTACCGCTCCCTGTGCCAGATATTGCAGAAGCGTCTGATTGGCATATTGACGGGCACCCTTTGAAACCTGAAGAATAACCGGAGATTTTGTCTCCACGCAGGCACTGATGATAGCCTGCAATTGTTCGAGGTTATTGAAATTAAATGCGGGGATTGCATATTTCCCCTTCATGGCATCCTTGAACAATTCCCTCGAATTCACCAATCCTAATTCTTTATAATGTAACATATTTTTAAGTGTTTGTAAATTGACCTGACAAGATAGTCATTTTTTAAATTCCGTATCAAAAAATAATGATATCCTGTTATCTTTTAAACAAAACAGGTAAGATTAATTGATCAGAATATTTATCTTCGTAAACCAAAAAAGGCCGCAACTACTTTATATTAATCTGTCTTCCAAAATACAGCAAATGCAACAATTTGATCATAAAAATCCGTTGCGGACAAAATAAACCAGTTAATCAGATGAAAAAGATATTGTTTTTAATGATTGTTCTTCTTTCCGCATCTACGGGACTTATCCGTTCCCAGGAAAAGATATGGACACTTGAGGAATGCATACAGTATGCGATCGATAATAATATCCAGATAAAGCAACAGGTACTTCAGACCAGGTCCCAGGAAATCAATCTTGACCAGTCAAAACTTAAGCTGCTGCCTTCCATCAGTGGCCAGGCTTCCCATAATTTTTCATTTAACCGTACCCTCGACCAGACAACATATCAGTATGTTGACCTTAACGGGCAGTCAAATCAGTTCTACCTGGGAGGAAACATGGATATTTTCACTGGTCTTCAGAATTACAACACCATAAGAAAAAACAAATACCAGCTTATTTCAAGTGAACTGGACCTTGAAAATCTGAAAAACAATATTTCCCTTAATATCGCCCTGGCCTTTCTTCAGATCCTTCTCAACAGTGAGCTTGTCAACACTACTGACAATCAGCTTCAGATCACACATCAGCAGATTGAAAAAACAAAAAGAATGTTTGAAGCGGGAAGTGTTGCCAAAGGAAATCTTCTCCAGATAGAAGCCCAGGCAGCCAGTGAGGAATTACAGCTGATAAATCTTCGCAACCAGCTTGAGATTTCTTATCTTAATCTTACACAGATGCTGGAACTTCAGTCTCCTGAGGGTTTCAGAATCCTTACCCCGGAAATTAAAATTGACACTTCAACGGTAATCTGGGGTAATGTGACAGATATTTACAATACAGCCCTTGCAATACGGCCGGAAATAAAAAGTGCTGAAATGAATCTGGCTGCAAGGGAACTGGAACTTAAGATTGCACAGGGAGCACGAAGTCCCAGGATTTCAATGAATCATTCTGTCAGTACAATGTATTCCAATATCAGAAAAAAAATCGTTGGGATTGACCCCGTGGAAGGAATGCTTTACGGTGATTATCCTTTTTCAGAACAGCTGAATGATAATCTGAATTATGGATTCGGATTCACTCTTACCCTGCCAATACTCAATGGCTGGCAGGTAAATACAAACATATCCGGCTCAAAACTGAATATTGAAAACAGTCAGTATTCACTTGAGGCAGAAAAGAAACAGCTTTACAAAACCATTCAGCAATCCCGCGCAGATGCCGTAGCTGCCCTTAAAAAATACAGTGCCAGCATGAAGGCTGTTGTATCCATGGAAGAATCCTTCAGATATACCGAACAGAAATTCAATGTCGGAATGGTTACCCCGGTTGATTATAATGCTGCCAAAACACAGTTGCTGACAACGCAGTCGGAAATGGCACAGTCAAAATATGAATTTATTTTCAAGACCAAGGTTCTTGATTTTTATAAAGGTATACCCCTTAACCTTAACCAATTGTCGAATTCATTATCACCATCAAAATGAAGAATAATAAAATATTAAAAATCCTGACAGTAGTTGTGCTCGTGCTTCTGATCTTTGCTGTTGCAGGCAAAAAGGCCGGATGGTTCGGGAAGGCCGCAACGGTAAAAATTGCTGTTGAATTTGCCGAAAGGCGCATGATAACCGAAACAATAACTGCAAACGGTAAGATCCATCCGGAAAAGGAAGTCAAGATATCACCTGATGTTTCCGGGGAAATTGTTGAACTGAATGTCAGGGAAGGAGACCAGGTAACAAAGGGTCAGCTGCTTATCAGGATCAAACCGGATATCTACGTATCACAGAGGGATCGTTCCGTTGCTGCCATCAGTTCTGCACGTGCCCGACTGGCCCAGGCCGAGGCCCAGTTCACACAAAGCGAATTATCCTTTAAAAGGTCCAGGCAGCTTTTCGAGGAGGAAACCATTTCCAGATCGGAATATGAACAGGCCGAGGCATCATATAATGTTGCCAAAGCAGAAGTTGACGCAGCAAATTTCTCTGTAATCAGTTCAGAAGCATCCCTGAAGGAAGCAAATGAAAACCTTGTCAAGACATCAATTTATGCACCGATGGACGGTACTGTGTCAATGCTCCTTGTGGAACTGGGTGAAAGGGTTGCCGGAACGAGTATGATGGCCGGAACGGAACTGCTCCGGATAGCTGATCTCTCGAGGATGGAAGCCCGGGTGGAAGTTAATGAAAATGATATAGTAAGAGTAAACCTGGGAGATACTGCAGTTATTGAAGTCGATGCATACCTCGATGAGAAATTCACGGGTGTGGTCACTGAAATAGCCAATTCAGCCAAAACTACCGGTGTTTCAGCTGACCAGGTAACAAATTTCGATGTTAAAATTTTTATCCTGCCGGAATCCTATCAGAAACTGGCTTTGCCGGGAGTCAATCCCCTGAGGCCGGGAATGTCAACAACGGCAGAGATACAGACAGAAACCAGGGAAGACATTATCACTGTGCCCATACAGGCGGTCACAACCCGTATGGATACTTCAAAAGTTACTACAAAGGCAACAAAGGATGAGATACGCACGCTTGTCTTTACCACTGACGGGAAATATGCAC
Source organism: uncultured Rikenellaceae bacterium (assembly GCA_964522415.1). Classification (GTDB taxonomy): domain Bacteria; phylum Bacteroidota; class Bacteroidia; order Bacteroidales; family VadinHA17; genus LD21. Next base: position 51,210 of record CAZFVQ010000012.1, read on the forward strand.
TTGCCAGGGATGTCAGAACAGGCATTCAGGATAATTCATTTATAGAAATTCTTTCCGGAATTGAAGATAGTGCAAAAATCATTTCCGCACCTTTCAGTGCCATAAGTAAAAAACTGTCTGACAGTACTCTTGTGGAAATAGTAAAAAGAGAAGATCTTTTCAGTAAGTAACAACTTCCGGTAAATAACGGCTCCCGGCAGATAATAACTCCCGGTAAACAACGACTCCCGGTAAACAACGACTCCGGAAAAATTACAGTTCCTGAAATTTTTGACTGAAATGATTCTGTGTATTGAAACAGCCACTGACGTATGTTCCGTTGCACTTTGCCGGGACAACAGGGTAAACACTCTCAGGGAGAGTGAAGAAGGGCGTTCACATGCCTCCCTGCTTACGGTTTTCATAGGGGAAGTGCTGAATGCCAATGGTCTGGATGCAGACACACTTGATGCGGTTGCCGTAAGCAAGGGACCGGGATCCTATACAGGACTCAGAATCGGGGTTTCCGTGGCGAAAGGTATTGCATACGGAGCCTCAATACCTCTTATCGGCATAGAAACAAGTCTTTCCATGTTCCACGGATTCAGGGAATCCGCAAAAGGAAAATACACGTTCACACCGGAGGATCTCTTTTGTCCGCTGCTTGATGCAAGAAGGATGGAAGTATACTCTGCAGTCTTTGATTCCGATGGCAAAACAATCAGGGAAACCAGGGCAGAAATAATAAATGAGGAATCATTCAGCGAATTTCCCGGTTCACCCCGTATATTTCTTTTCGGTGACGGTGCCGGCAAATGCCGGGATGTAATAAAAAGGGATAACATCATCATTGAAACCGGTTACAGGATATCTGCATCATCAATGTGCCGGCCTGCATCAGAAGCATATTCACTGCAGCATTTTGAAGATGTGGCATATTTTGAACCGTTTTATCTGAAAGATTTTTTAACTTCGAAGCCAGTTAAGAATATCCTCGGGAAATAATTGGTCTGAAAATTGTCACTGTCTCTGAAACAGCTAATGAAAAAAATACTTCTGATAACAGTTGTACTGATTTTGTTCCTTTTTTCAGCCGGGGCCCAGGTATCTGCCTACAAACCCGGGGAAAAAGTCAGGTATACCGTTCATTACGGATTTATTACCGGCGGGGAGGCAACGCTGGAACTAAACAATGACACATTATCGGGGAAGCAGTTATGGCATTCAAGGCTTACAGGGAAAACCCTTGGAATTGTGGATCTCCTTTTCAAGGTACTCGATATTTATGAAAGCTATATGGATCCCGTTACCGAACTGCCTGTAAGATCCATAAGAAACATCAGCGAAGGCAATTACAAGAGATATAATGTTGTCGACTTTGATCATGAAACAAGAAGTGATTCGGCTATACTGACAAGTGATATGAGCGGAGTACATGTCACACAGCCGGGCATTCTTGATATCATTTCATGTTTTTACTGGTTCAGAAATCATGTGCTTCCCCATATTGATACCATAAAGAAGGGAGACATGATAACCATGATGACATGGTTTACTGATGAACTTTATCCGATCAGAATGAGATATATCGGGACTGAAGAAGTTAAGACAAGGGCAGGCAGGATAAGCTGTTACAAATTCAATCCCGTTACCGAAAAAGGCAGACTTTTTAAAACTGAGGAAGATGTGTCTTTCTGGTTTTCTTCTGATAAAAATTTTCTGCCGGTTAAAATACGATTTGATATATTTGTCGGTGCATTCATTGTTGATCTTGAGAGTTACGAGGGCCTGAAGTACCCTCTGGAAATAAAAAAGAAATAAATTAAGGAAGAATAAAGATTATGGCGACCACTGCAGATTTCAGAAACGGACTGGTTATTGAATTCAATAATGACCTTTTCACCATTGTTCAGTTTCAACATGTAAAACCCGGCAAGGGACCGGCTTTTGTAAGAACCAAACTGAAAAACATAAAAAGTGGCAGGGTTCTGGACAATACTTTTACAGCAGGCGTTAGAATTAACGTTGCCAGGGTTGAACGGAGACCTTACCAGTATCTCTACAAGGACGAAGTAGGATACTATTTCATGCATCTTGAAACTTATGAGCAGATTCATGTTGAAGAACATGTTATAGATTATCCCGAATTCCTTATGGAAAATCAGCAGGTTGAAGTTGTTGTACATGCCGATACGGAAAATATCCTTTCAGTTGAACTGCCTCAGTTTATCGTTTTTGAAGTAACTTATACGGAAAAAGGTTTGAAGGGGGATACTGCAACCAACGCCCTGAAACAGGCTACCCTGGAAAATGATTCGGTTATTATGGTTCCCCTTTTTATCAATAACGGAGATAAAATTAAAGTTGATACTCACAACCGTTCCTACATGGAACGGGTCAAGGGCTGATAATTACCACACAATGAAGACACGCAGCAACAGATTAGAAATTTCCAGATTCAAGCTTGGTGCATTGCTTGACATAACAATGGCAATCAATGCCAACCTTCCCACAGAGACTCTTCTTTCAAAATATGAATCAATATTAAGGGATGATCTTGGTATCGGGAAGGTTCTCATCTTCAAACTTTCAGATAGCTGGGAATGCCTTCTGAACGCCGGATTTCAGGAAGAATATGAAAGTCTGAATGTAGGGGAAAAGCTGCTTGACTTTGAAGAAATCACCTTTGTTTCAGCGGATATGGACTTCCCGGGTATCGACATCATTGTTCCGGTTTTTAATAACAATATTCAGATCGCATTCCTTTTCATCGGGGATATAGAAGAGGAAGCAGAAGGAATGAGTCCGGTACTGAAACATCTTAACTTCATTCAGACAATCTCCAATATTATTATTGTGGCCATTGAGAATATCCGCCTGCAAAAAAAGAGTCTGATCCAGGAAGCATTCAGGAAAGAGCTTGAACTCGCAGCCAGGATGCAGATGATGCTCATTCCGGATAATCGCCAGCTTCCGAAAAGACCGGAAATTTCTGTTTATGGTTTTTATTATCCCCATTATGAGGTGGGAGGTGATTATTATGACTGTATCAGGCTTTCCGACACAAAAACGGGTTTCTGTATTGCCGATGTATCAGGGAAAGGCATGTCTGCCGCTATTCTGATGTCAAACTTCCAGGCAAGTTTCAGAGCTCTCTTTTCAGCCGAATCCGATCTCGAAGAACTTCTCTACAAGCTTAATTCAATAGTAATCAAGAATGCCAAAGGAGAAAAATATATTACCTTTTTTGTTGCCCGCTATAATCATGTCACCCGCATCCTTGAATACATCAATGCGGCTCATTCTCCGCCGGTAACCTATAATACGGCAACGGGGGAGACGGATTTCCTCAATACAACATGTGTGGGAGTCGGGATGCTCGACAGTATCCCAAGCATCAAAACCCGGTCAATCAATATCAGTGGCCATTTAAAAATAGTCTGCTATACTGACGGACTTTCAGAACTTAAGGATGATTTTGGATTTGAAACGGGCACCAGGGAAATCATTAATTTCATATCAAATGATCTCAGTGTGGAACAAAATATGAAGGACATGCTGAATCATCTCGGTATTCCCGATTCAAATCCCTATCTCTTTGATGATGTTTCCATTCTTGCTGCCGACCTGGCTTAGCGCTTCAGACAAACCTCAGCAGGAAATAATTCTTCTTCCCTTTCTGAACCAGCAGGTATTTGTCATTTAACAGCTGGTCCTCCCCTACAACAATATCCGGATTGTCAATCCTGACTTTGTTCAGACTCACGCCTCCTCCCTGTACCAGTCTCCTGAGCTCTCCCTTCGAACTGAAGATTGCCGAATGTTCCGCACACAGAGCAGTGAATACCGCTCCGGCTGACAGTGTGTTCCGGTCTACATCAAATGACGGAACACCTTCAAAAACGGAAAGGAATGTTGCTTCATCCATTTTTCTGAGCGTTTCTGTCGTTCCCTTTCCGAAAAGTATCTGAGATGCTTCAACTGCCAGCTGGTAATCATCGCGTGAATGGACCAGGACAGTCACTTCCTCGGCAAGCCGTTTCTGAAGAAGTCTTTCATGCGGTGAAAGGCTGTGCTCCTCAATGAGCCTTTCAATCTCCTCCCTCCCCAGAAGCGTGAATACCTTGATATAATTTGCGGCATCTTCATCGGAAACATTGAGCCAGAACTGGTAAAAATGATAAGGAGAAGTCCTTTCCGGATCAAGCCATACATTACCCGATTCTGTTTTCCCGAATTTGGTGCCATCGGATTTTGTAATCAGCGGACAGGTTAGGGCAAAGGCCTCTCCACCGGTCTTTCGCCGGATAAGTTCGGTGCCCGTCACAATGTTGCCCCACTGATCCGATCCGCCCATCTGCAGTTTACATCCTATCTCATTGTATAGATGAAGGAAATCATAACCCTGAACAAGCTGATAGGAGAATTCAGTGAATGACATTCCTTCGCGCGAATCCGCCCCCAGCCTTTTTTTTACGGAATCCTTCGCCATCATATAATTGACTGTTATGTGCTTCCCTATCTGACGAATGAAGTCAAGGAAGGAAAACTCCTTCATCCAGTCATAATTATTAACCATGAGGGCCATATTTTCTCTGCCGGAACCGAAATCAAGAAATTTTGAAAGCTGTTTTTTTATACCATCCTGATTTTTGCGAAGTGTCGTTTCATCAAGAAGATTTCTTTCTTCCGACTTTCCCGAAGGATCTCCTATCATACCCGTTGCTCCGCCCACAAGGGCCACAGGAATATGACCGGCTCTCTGAAAATGAACCAGCAGCATCACCTGTACCATATGACCGATATGCAGTGAATCGGCAGTCGGATCAAAACCGATATAACCTTTTGCAGTCTCTTTTTCAAGCATTTTCTCAGTTCCCGGTGTGATATCATGCAACATACCCCGCCATCTGAGTTCATCAACAAAATTCATAAACAATCATTTTTAGGAAATGCAAATATAGCAAAGTGGATTAAAAAGTGGATTATACTGACAGCACTGCCGGATCCCGTTCTGGTTCGGGTGATTCTTCCGGAGCCTTTTTAAAACTGTCGAAACTGCGTTTGTAGCTTCCCTCTCCCAGAACCGGAAAGATCATCGGGGCCACATCCGCAATGGGAAGATAAAACCTGGAATTAGCAATGGTCTGTTTCGGCAAAAAGGATTTAATGCCATCAATGGCATTCAGAATAACAAAAATCACACTCATGATAAGAACCGATTTCAAAAACCCGAACAACATACCCAGCAGGCGGTTCACGAATCCCAGTGAGACGGCCTCCATTAACCTGTCAACAATTATTCCGATGAAATGAATAATTATCATTATCACTCCGAAGGTTATCAGAAAAGCCATGATTCCCACAAACTGCCCCGTCATATCAAACCACTCATAAAGTTTGCATGCAGTGAATGAAGAAAACCTGACCGCTCCCCATATTCCGAGTATAAGTGCCGCCAGTGCTGTCACTTCCTTTACCAGTCCGTCAGTAAATCCTCTTATTATTGCTATTATGATTACAATGACTATAATGAGATCTATCCAGTTCATTTTACTGAAAATTGAATACGTGAAAGTATGAAACAATCAGCAGTTATCAAAATGCTGCCCGCTGTGGCCCGGATGCCCGGTAAGCCCCGTGATACCAATATGGATAAGCTCCCCGGTTTGACTGAAAGGGATTTTTGACCTGAGTTTTTTATAACAAAAAAATCTTCTATTTTTGCAATCCATCCGGTCCTATAGTTCAATGGATAGAATGAAGGTTTCCTAAACCTTAGATCCAGGTTCGATTCCTGGTGGGACTACAGTTTGACCCTGCAATCAATTGATTTGCAGGGTTTTTTGTTATTAACAACCGTCGAGTGAACCGTATCCACAACCATTTCTTATTCCTTCTTATATATCCTGCAAAACTCTGATAAATTGAATCCGTAACCCAAATCTCTTTGTGGAAAGTATGTTAATCCCAGATACATCGTAATCATATTTTGTAATCTCCCAACTCTCGATACAATATGTTGTATCATTTTCAGCAGTATCCGAAGCATTTTCACAGCCTATAATAGTTAGTGCCAATACTAACCATGCAATTACCGCTGGATTAATTTTTCCTGATTTTATCATTGGATTCATGATAAATTATTCATTCTGGTACTATTTGCTTATCGCATCAACCGTTTCGAGAAAAAGTTTGTTTTTTACGTAAAATCTTCTTCCACCGGTTGACATCATTGGTTCACCTTCCATATAGGTTTCAACCTGAATTGTTTTAATACTTTTTTTTACTTGTTTATCAAATAAATAGCAATTACCAGTCTCCAGATAATAGGCTAATGTGTAAATACTGTCCCCTTTGTATTTCATATAATCAGAGACGAACAGGACATCCTTTATTGCTCCATCATTTATTGCTTTTGTTTTCATATCACCATACCCGGAGAGAAATTTGAATGGATAGCCAATGAGAAAGGTATCTAACGGTATTTTAATCAGGTAACTGTTATCATCAAATAGAATAACTGATTTTTTAAAAATTACCGGGTCATCATTGGTAATAAGATTAACAACTTCAACATTTATATCAGGAGTTTCCTTTTTGCATCCAAAACAGGATACAATTAATACAAATAGAATTACTGTTTTTTTCATGATTGGATTATTGTATTTGTCCCTGCTATCATTCTGATTAATAAAAATTATATTTTCATTTAAGAATCACACCCCATTCTGTAACACAGAATCCGGTTCTTATAAACGGAATGTTATCTGCAGGTGCTAGGTTGTGTAAATTATTTAATTAATATGCATTCCTTTATTTCGTAATAATCAGGCATTTGGGTCATATCAATGGTTCTGTCAGAACAGTCTGTGGTTTTCTGACCAATTGTGATCCTGACCTTCATTGGGAAAACAGTATTTTCAGAGGGATTCAGGTTTGGAATTTGTTCGGCTTTAATAGTTTCTTTTCCAACCATAATTACCCAACCCCAGCAGCAATAACATTTTTCAGTAACAAATCCCACAATTTGAGCATCTGTTGTTTTGTTAACCAGTTCAGTTTGCTTTTCACAATTAGTCAATGCAAAAATTACTGTGAGTAAAACAATGAATTTTAAATATTTCATTCGCTATTATTTATATACGTACTCTGTCTCTCTATTTACTTTTAGAGGATAAGCCTATTGAGATTAAATAATAATATTCATTACTGATACGCAGAAGGACTCTGAAATGCTGCAGCAATTTTTAATCATTTTGTAATTTTTCTTTTGCTTTAATAATTCATATGTATATGCGATCAGGAATAAGTTTTGTGTATGTACTTTCTTCTTTAGGGGAATAAGGCTCAATGTCTTTTATAACTTACACGAAACAAATTAGTTTTTATGACCGCATTTTTCATAAATACATATTTTCAGATTGAACCAGGATAGATCCTGGCTACCCGTTCTCTGATAAGACTGTGATATGCCATCTTCATATCTTCGGGGAGAAAACTGATATCAAGAAAATCATGCCATCTCTTCACAGAATTCAGGAATTTCATGAATATGTTTTCAATAACTTTCGGTTCCAGGTTAAATCTGTTCATAACTTCAAGAAAATCCTTTTCCCTCAGTTTTTTCTTTTTGCCATTTAACGTCAAAGCCAGGTCTTCTTCATCTCCTGCCACAACAAGACTTGTTGCAACCATATCATAAGCCGGACTTAACACATAACTCAGTCCCGGTCTGTCATACAGTGAGAAATTCTTTAAATGCATATCTGCATTTCCTGTAAGGAACGAGAAAAGAACTTGTTCAAAGAAATTAATAATATCTAATCCGGGATTTGCTGAGTATTTTATAATGGCTTTACCGATTTGTTCGTATGAACCATTATATTTTTGTTCAGTTAGTCTTTCAGTCAGCTGACACATATCTTCCATATGAATTTTGGTTTCACTTATCCTGTCAATCCGTCTGGTTATATATGAAAGTTTACCTGATTTCAGCCTGATCAGTGAATGAGGTACTGCATCTATTCCTGAAATTTAACAACCTTTTCAGCAAGCTGTAACATTTGATCTTCCGACCAGGGTAACAGAGGTGGATTAGCTGTCCCGAATATTTTCCTGGAGCAAGCAGAATGATATTCCGGTTTCTCTTCTCCCAGAGGTGCATAACAATATAAACATCTTCTCATAACCTGAAATTATGAATTATCTTCTTCAATACTGACTGCACCTATACAATCCCTGCAACATACAAGCAGCAATCCCATACGGTCACGGGCGTTCAATTTCCAGTTCTTCTCGGCAATTTCCAATAACCATCCTTCCGGGATCAGGCCATCAAAAAAAGGTAACATTGTCCTGCTTACATGAGGCTTGTCCTGCAGAGGCAGAGTGAGACTTACCGGCCTGGCCAATGCTCCGGTCAAATATGTCTTATCATATGCAAATGAATAACCTTCTTCTGATTCTGTTAAAAAACCAGCCAGTACATTGTACATATAGACTTTTGCTTTTCTCATTCATTTAAAAATTTTTCACGGTTCATTGGTTGTGGTCCCAATTCCTGGCCAAACAGTTTTAATACCTGGTTTACCTTGTCCATCCTCAGGGTTATTTTTCCCTGTTCAAGGTCACGGATAAACCGCAACCCTACACCAGCTTTCTCAGCCAGTTGCTGTTGAGTCAGATTAAATTGCTTTCTTTTGTTTTTAAGATAGCCGGACAATGTCATTGGCATTTGCTCCATCCTGTTATACCTTACCAGGTATAAAAATGAATTAACATATAACAAATATACCCGAAAGGGTATATATTCTATGTAAAAACATTTTATTATACCCGACAGGATCATCCTCAAAAAGTAAAAATCTTCTGGTAAATCCAGTGATTAATTCATTCTGTTAATAGTGAATTATACGAAGCAGGTGCGCTGTGAAGGATGAAATAAATTGATTTTGTCATCATGATAGAATAGCTTTGCAATAAATCACCTGTAATGCTGAAAGAAATGAGGATAGCAGGACAGATGCCTGTGCCGGATCTGTACTGTTTCCGGTTCTGTCTGATAAAATATAAATATGAGTCATCTTCTGTCAGTTAAATACCTGCTTGCTGTTTTCGCTCTCAGCGCCGGAATAATCGGATATTCGCAATATTACAGCGGTACAGTCATTCGGGTCATTGACGGCGACACTTTTGTTTTCCAGACAGAGGAAGGTTCTGTTATTGTCAGGATGCAGGGAACCGATGCTCCGGAACGGAACCAGCCTTTTGCCGGCGAATCGACAGATTTCCTGAAACAATATCTGAACAGGAAAGCAGTGGTCAGGGTAAACGGAACAGACAGATATGGCAGAACAATAGGGACCCTTCACGTGAACAGGCGGGATATAAACCTTTTATCGGTGAGGAAGGGATTTTCATGGCATTATAAACAATATTCATCTGACAAAAAATATTCGGCTGCCGAAAAATATGCCAGGAAACGGAAAAAGGGTCTGTGGGCAATGCAGGATCCTGTCCCGCCCTGGAAATGGAGAAAAAAATAATGCAGGAATTCCCTGCACTAAAATCAGATAATACAAGATCAGTTGCAATTGTAACACTCTCCCGCCTGACTGCCAAACTCAACCTGTATGGTGACATGTTCAATCCCGAACCTGTCATTCAGATGTTTCCGTATGCCGTGAACAAAAGCAGCATCTGTCTGGGTATTTGTTTCAAGATGAACAGTAAGAGCTGCAGAACTTGTACTCAGCGCCCAGATATGGAGATCATGAATTCCCGTTACTTCCGGCAGAGAGGAAAAATAGCCGCTGACTTCCTGAATATCTATATTTTCAGGGACTGCATCAAGTGCAAGGCTTACGGATTCAATAAGCAGCTTATAGGCATTGTACAGAATAATTGCAATGATTATAAATGACATTACCGTGTCGATACGGTTAATACCGGTCAAAGTCATTAACAGGCCCGCAACAACCACTCCGGCTGAAACCAGTGTATCAGCAAGGAAATGCAGAAATGCGCTTTTGATGTTAAGATCATGCTTTTTCCCCTCAACAAACAGCCATGCTGTAAATCCGTTTATCACGATACCGATACCTGCCACAACCATTACCATTTGTGAATCAATGGTCTGAGTTTCCCCGATACGTCTGATGGTTTCCCAAAGCAGGAATCCGACGGCTACAAACAACAGTACAGTATTCAGTATTGTAACCAGTATGGTCGACCGCCTGAATCCGTATGTAAATCTCAGGGTGGGCTTGCGTTCTGACAGTTTCACGGCAATCCATGAAAAGATCAGAGCCAGCACATCACTGAAATTATGTCCGGCATCTGCTACCAGGGCCATCGAATTTGCAAGGAAACCATAAACTATCTCGACAACTATAAAGATAACATTCAGGGTAATACCTATTTTGAAGGCATTGCTGAGATTCCTTGACCGAATTGCATGATGATGATGATGATGATTATGCTCCACTCCGGAAAAATCTTATTACAAGTGTAAAATTAGAAAAAAGGACAATCTCTGAAAATCCTCCGGATATTTGCCCATTTGTGTTTCAACAGAAATTTTTCATGTACATTTAACAGACAATATTAAAACCTATATTCCGGATTCTTGACAAACTCCGTGAGATAACCAGGGAACTGGCCCTGAATCCGGATCTTTCAGAAAAAAAACAGTCGGAATACATCAGGGACGGAAAAGTGTTTTTCCTTGCCACCCTGTCCATGCACTCACCTGAAGTAGCTCCCACACAGGCATTGCCACTTATAGCACACAAACTGATCACTTCATCCGACCCGCTTATTAAAAAAATACCTGGACGACGTGGTGTATATGGCTGTACCCAGTCATAACCCTGACGGCATGGAAATGGTTGTGGATAATTACAACAGATACAAGGGTACACAGTATGAAGGGGCTTCAACACAGGGAACCTTCAAACTGCGGGCTTTACTTCCGCTCATAGCAAGCTCTGGCGGAAACGACCTCAGTGCGGAACTTCGTTTAGCATGGCGTTAAATGCACTTTTCTGACTACGGGCTGACCGGCAGGTAAAATCTCCTCTTCTTCCGCAGGAATCAATTATCATTTTCCCGTGAAGATACCGGCAAGACCGCCAATTCCCGCACCAAGGGCTGCCCAGAGAGCATCAGGCACTGCTTTGCCCATTGCAGCAAGTATTATTCCTCCAAGGGCAACGATCAGAGTTGCAATACCAAGAAAAACAACTGCCTTGTCATATGTCTTCTCCGGTACTGCCCGGATTGCATCCATTATCTTTTCCCTGGTCTGAGGATCACTGAAACCCTGTAATTCAAGGTTCGTTTCCAATTTTTCTAAATCAAATCGCGGCATTTCCTGTTTGTTGTTTTAATTGTTTGTAAACCGGCATACTATTATTACATCAAATTTACGCCCTCTTATTGCAAATGTCAACAGCTGTCCGGGATTATTTCTGATGTTGCTGTAACTGGCAACCTCACTGATGTTTTATTACTTGAGGTACAACTTGTACATTATTGTCGCAGGTTATTTTACAGGAAGCTGTTTATGGCCATTACCACCAGGGGCAGGGTAACAATGCTCAGAATGGTTGAGATAAAGACATTTCCCACGGCAAGATGATCATCTGCGCCGAATTCCTTGGCCATGATAACTACTGTCGCCATGCATGGCATGGAGGCCTCAAGGATTATCACGGATGAAACCAGCTTATCCGGAGCAAGGCCTGCAAATGCACTGAAAATATAAAAAACTGAAACAAGAATTGCAGGAGCCAGGATAAGCCTGTTGAAACTTATGATATACAGGCTTTTTGTTTTAAGAAGGTCGCCCACTTTTGCAAAGACAAGCATGGCTCCAATATACAACATAGATAACCATGTATTTGCAGAACCAAGCTCCGCCAGGGGTCTGACAATTATTTCAGGGAGTCTCAGGGAAAACATAAAGAATACCAGTCCTGTCAATGTGGCTACCGTGTTGGGATTCAATACCCTCCGGATGCTTTTTTTCCATGGCACCCCGTTTCCGTGAGTGAGCACGACAACACCTGCAGTCCACATGATGATATTGGAAACCAGCTGGAACATTGTTGCATAGAGCAGGCCTTCGGATCCATAAAGTGCATGAATAAGTGGGAAGCCCAGGAAAATTGTATTGCCGAACATTGAATGAGCCCTGAAGACTGCAGACTCACCGGCACTGAATTTTATAAGTCTGGTAGTAATCCACCCGATTATGAACAGAAGCAAAATCACGAAACCCGATATACCCAGTACGGCCAGACTGTTTGCTATCAGCTTTGGAGTAGCCTCGATCCTGAGGAAATTGGTAAAAAGCATCAGAGGAAGAGATATGTTGAATATCAGTTTTGACAACATATCCTTTATATCGGTCGTAATCACCTTAAAGCGGGCGCCTGCTGCTCCTATAAGAACAACAACCGCAAGCATGAAAATCTGGGATATTATGATCCTGGTCTCCATGATTTTGGAAAAGGGTAAATGTAACAATAAAATCCAGTTCCCGATCCGGTCCCGGTCATCCCTGAGCCGGGCTTGTATAAGGGCTTGCTGTCTGCCCGGGTGGCCTTCCAGGGGCTGAAGCGGAACGTTTTTGCTGAACCAGACCTTTGCCCTGACTGCCTGCGGGAATTCCGGTACGGCCTGAAACCTTCATGGTCTATGGGATATACCAGAATGCCTTCCGTTTCTATCCATTCTGATTCAATAGTAAAGCCCTTTACCTCTATCCGTGCCTTCACTTTCTGGCAGGGTCAATGTAGACCGAGTCGGGACTCGGTCTGAAATCACCTCTCACAAGATCAAGAATACCGGGAGCCCGGCAACATAGCTCTGGTATCTAATAATTTGTAAAACCTGATCAGAATCAGAACAACTTTTTGTAAATTGAACGCTTTCATAAAAACTAAAAATGCAGCAAACGGGTAAGATTCTGATCATCACAGGTATATTAATACTCATTGCGGGCCTGATATTGTATTTCGCAGGAAACAAACTGAGCTGGCTGGGACATCTCCCGGGCGACATAAGAGTTGAAAAGGAGAATATGAGGTTTTATTTTCCGCTTACAACAATGATTCTTGTAAGTGTTCTCCTGTCACTGATCCTGTATCTGATACGGAAATTTCTTTAAGCGCCGGAATGAATTTTCAAGGTTTATAACCTGAGATACCGACCGTTAGCAACAAGTGTTTTACGACACACAGAAACGGGTTTACTCTCTGAAAAAGGATGATTTTGTTCTTTGAGAATGGAATAATTGATTATTATCAATTTTAATTGCCCGTCACATTTATGAAACGTTTGAAAAACTCAACGCACAATGTTGATGAATGTTGATTACAGAATTTTTTAACTTTATTTTTCTTTACGAGAAACAATTGATTATGACAACAGCAAAAAAACTCTATTACTATGCATTTGCCCTTCTGGGAGCAACGCTATTGCTTTTCAGCAGTTGCAAAAAAGAGAATGATAAAAATATCCCCGTCCTGTCCACCACAGAGGTCACCGGAATCACCCAAACAACAGCTATGTCAGGCGGAAACATTACTGACGATCGCGGTTCAACGGTTACGACACGAGGCGTATGCCGGAGTACAAGCCAGAATCCCACCATCAGAGACAGCAAAACCGAGGATGGGGATGGTGCTGGGAATTTTACAAGTAGTATTTCCGGTTTAGAGCCCAACACGACTTACCATGTTAGAGCCTATGCCACCAACAGTGCAGGCACGGGTTACGGCAGCACCATGTCGTTCACGACACTTAGAGGTGCTGTAGATGCTGATGGCAATGCTTACCCCACTGTAATCATTGGCGGGCAGGAGTGGTTCGCCGAGAACCTCCGCACCACCAGGTACAACGATGGTACCCCCATACCCAATGTAACTAATGATAGTGATTGGAGAAGCCTGTCCACGGGTGCCTACTGCTGGTATGATAACGACCCTGCCAATGTCAAAACATACGGTGCTCTTTACAACTGGCATGCCGTGAACACGGGTAAGCTCTGCCCCACCGGCTGGCACGTACCCTCCGATGCGGAGTGGACCGCCCTTACAGATTATGTGGGTAATGATGCCGCTATCAAGCTAAAGAGTACAAGCGGGTGGAATGCCGGCGGCAACGGCACCGATGATTACGGTTTCTCGGCCCTTCCGGGCGGCTACCGTTACGGCTACGCTGGTTCCTTCGTCAGTGTGGGCTCCAGCGGCTACTGGTGGAGTAGTACCGTGAACCATAGTGCGAACATCTGGAACCGGTTTATGAACTACGGCTTCGGGGATGTAACCCCCGGCGGCAATGGTAAGAAGTGCGGCTTTTCAGTCCGTTGCGTCAGGGATTAAAAATTATACCAAAGACTGCTACATCCTAAAGCTCGACATTAAAAGATATTTTATGGCAATAAACAAAACTTTGCTTTTTGACAAAGTCAAGAATGAATTAATCCGAAATAAAAACTAAGTCGGTTTTGATTTGAAAATTGCGCTTTATCTTATTGAAAAAACTATTTTTAATGACCCAAAAGTAAATTGCATAATAAAAGGTAAAAAAGAAGATTGTAGCGGTTTGACAGATTCGTGCTTCGAATCGCCAAACGACACCATACATGTAACCGTTTTATGCAATATTGCTAAGGGAATTTTATACCTTGACGGCTTTGCAGAAATCCAGGCCCGGCAAAAAAACAGAATGACAATGATTTCCAAAACAATACTTTAAATTATCCGGATAAGATGATTCATTTTCAAAACATTACTACAGCTGCTGTGAAAAACCATATTCTGATCTTATTATTTCTGACTCTCAGTCTGTCAGTATCATCCCAGACAAAAAGGGCTCTGACCATTGATGATCTGTCTTCCTGGAACAGGATAACGGAAAATATTATTTCCGCTGACGGTTCGTTTTGCGGATTTGTTTACGAACCCTGGGACGGAGACCCGGTTGCAAGGCTTTTTGACGCGAAGGGATCTGAAAAGGCTTTATTCCCTTATTCATCAGGTATCAGGTTTACATCTGATTCCCGCTTTATGATCTTCACGGTAAAAACACCGAAAGCCGCGATCACCGAACTAAAGCTGAAGAAGACCAGAAAGGATGATATGCCGGTAAACAGTCTGGGAATATATGATATTTCCCGGAATTCCACGGACACCATATACCGTATAAAATCATTTAAATTACCGGCAAAATGGCCGGGATGGCTGGCATACCAGTGTGAACCGGCCGGGAAAGCAGCCGGTCCTGACAGCAGGCAGAATTCCGATACCACTTCCGCTGAGAAGGGAAAAATCGCACGTGAATCGGAAGATAATGGATATCATCTGGTAATCAGGAATCTGAACAACAAATCCTCAGACACGGTTAAATTTGTTACTTCCTATTTGTTTGCCGAAGAAAGCCCGGTGCTGATCTGTTCAACAACAGGTGACGGGAAGGGTAATGGTGCGGGAGTGCTGGTGATCGATCTTGAAAAGAACAGACGCAATGAAATATTCAGCGGAAAGGGCAGGTTCAGACAGCTCACCATTACAAAAGATGGCAAAAGGGCAGCCTTCCTGGTGTCGGCTGATGTAAAGGACAAAAGCGGAAATGAGTTTTCCCTGTTCTGGTGGAACGGATCAGGAAATGCACGACTTGCTGCAAACCAGGGGACTCCGGGAATACCAGAGAAATGGATTATAAATGAAAATGGGCAACTTGCTTTCGGAGAAAAAAGCCAGCGTCTCTTCTTTGGCACATCACCTGAATATAAAATCAAAGACACGACAGTCCTTGACGAGGACCGGCCCAATGTGGATGTATGGCATTATGCCGAAGGAAAGCTGCATACTGTTCAGGTCATAGCCAGGGAACGCGACATGAAAAAAACCTACACAGCCGTATTCCACTGCGACAGGAAAACGGTGGTTCAGCTTGCCACACCGGAAATGCCCGATACCAGGCTGATTGACAAGGGTGATTCCCCGGATATACTGGCCTTTTCAAATCTGCCCTATCAGCTCGAATCGATGTGGGAAGGCGGCAATACAGGAACAGATTACTGGCTGGTGGATATTTTTACCGGTAAAGCCCGGAAAATCAAAGAAAATTACCGGGCAAGGATACAGCCCTCCCCGGCCGGCAAATATCTCTACTGGTATCACAGTCCCGACAGTTCATGGTATTCCTACTCTGTTGCAGACGGAAAGGAATACAGGCTTACAAGTCCGTCGGTACTTCCCTGCCACAATGAGCTTCATGACGTTCCCGATCTGCCCCCGTCCTATCCGTCGGCAGGATGGCTGAAAGATGACAGGGCCTTTCTTATATCCGACCGGTATGACATCTGGTCGCTTGATCCCGCCGGGAAAACCCCTCCGGCAAATATTACCATCAACGGAAGAGAAAAGAAAATCACTTACAGCCTTCTGAATCTCGATCCTGAAAATGATTATATTAATCCTTCAGACCTGCAGTATCTTGCCGTTTTCGATGAGAACAGCAAGGGCAGTGCATTCTATTCCCTCGATCTGAAAAAAAAGAATGCTCCCGGATTTCTCAGCGGGGGAAATTATCAGTACGGGAGACCGATAAAAGCCAGGAAAGGATCAGAGATAATCTATACAACCGAAACTTTTGGACTGTTCCCTGATTATTATCTTTCGGATCTTTCCTTTAGCGGTAAAATAAAGCTGACAAATGCCAATCCCGGGCAAAAAGATTTTCTATGGGGTACGGCTGAGCTCGTCAAATGGACATCCCTTGACGGCAGGGAGACTGAGGGTTTACTGTATAAGCCGGAAAATTTTGATCCTTATCGCAAATATCCCATGATAGTCAATTTCTATGAAAAAAGTTCCTCCGGACTCTTCAGTCACCGTATCCCCGAACCCGGACGCTCAACCATAGATTATCACTATTACACAAGCAACGGTTATCTTGTTTTCAATCCGGATATACACTACAAAGACGGCTATCCCGGCCAGAGTGCATACAATTGTGTGATCCCGGGAATAATGTCGCTGATAGAAAAAGGTTTTGTGGATGAAAAACACATAGGAGCACAGGGTCATTCATGGGGCGGATACCAGGTTGCCTATCTCGCAACCCGGACCGATCTGTTTGCCGCAATAGAATCAGGTGCCCCCGTGGTGAACATGTACAGTGCCTACGGCGGAATAAGATGGGAAACAGGCCTGAACAGGTCATTCCAGTATGAGCATCAGCAAAGCCGTATCGGAGCAACAATCTGGGAAGCACCACATATCTACTGGGAAAATTCACCATTGTTCTTTACCGACAAGGTGAACACACCTATACTGATAATGGCAAATGACAAGGACGGGCACGTACCCTGGTATCAGGGAATTGAATATTTCATAGCATTACGCAGGCTCGGCAAGCCGGCATGGCTGCTTAATTACACCGGAGAACCCCACTGGCCCCTGAAACATCCGAACAAAGTCGATTTCCAGAAACGAATGTCACAGTTTTTCGCCCACTACCTCAAAGGGGAACCGATGCCGCAGTGGATGAAGGAAGGTGTTCCGGCAACGGAAAAGGATTTTTCGCAAGGCTATTAAACCTAACTTGCTTTTGATTAATTTTGCTTCTACATTCATTTAATCCCTAGCTGTCAAATTAAGTTTTGGCTAATTCAGTTTATCCCGCAGATACACAGATTCAGGATGGTTTTTCAGACCAGCTTTCTGTATTTGATCCTTTTCGGAGTTGAATCAGGAACCCTCTTCCTGTAATTTTCTTCATATTCCGAATAAGTACCCTCGAACCAGACCACTTTTGACTCCCCTTCAAAAGCCAGTATATGCGTTGCAACACGATCGAGGAACCATCTGTCGTGAGAAATTATCACAGCACAGCCTGCAAAATTCTCCAGTCCCTCCTCCAGTGCACGCAGTGTGTTTACGTCGATATCATTCGTAGGCTCGTCCAGCAGCAGGACATTGGCTCCGGATTTAAGTGTGAGGGCCAGGTGAAGTCTGTTCCTTTCCCCGCCTGACAGCACTCGGCATTTCTTTTCCTGATCGGCTCCGGTGAAATTGAACCTCGCAACATAGGCTCTTGCGTTAACCAGTCTGTTCCCGACCATCACATCAGGCTGTCCGCCGGAGATGACTTCATAAACCGTCTTTTCCGGATCGATTTCCGAATGAGCCTGGTCAACATATCCCAGACTTACTGTATCCCCTGTCTCAAAAGTGCCTCTTACAGGCTCTTCCTGACCCATTATCATTCTGAAGAGGGTTGTCTTGCCTGCGCCATTCGGACCGATTACCCCGACAATCCCGTTAGGGGGAAGATTAAAATCCAGGTTTTCAAACAAAAGCTTTTCATCGAATGATTTTGCAACATCTGATGCCCTTATTACCTTGTCTCCGAGACGGGGTCCGTTGGGAATGAAAATCTCGAGCTTTTCCTCCTTTTGTTTTACATCCTGGTTCATCAGATTTTCATAGGCCCCGAGCCTGGCCCTGGATTTTGCATGACGGGCTTTCGGTGACATTCTTACCCATTCCAGTTCCCTTTCAAGCATTTTTCTTCTTCTGATATTCCCCTTTTCCTCAATTTCGAGGCGCCTGGTTTTCTGTTCAAGCCATGAGGAATAATTTCCTTTCCACGGTATGCCTTCTCCCCTGTCAAGTTCAAGTATCCAGCCGGCAACATTATCCAGAAAGTATCTGTCGTGAGTGATACAAATCACGGTCCCTTTATACTGTTTAAGAGTTGTTTCAAGCCACTGGACTGATTCAGCATCCAGATGGTTGGTCGGTTCATCGAGCAGCAGAATATCAGGCTGTCTGAGAAGAAGGCGGCATAAAGCCACTCTCCGGCGTTCCCCGCCTGAAAGGATATTAACCCGGATATCTCCATCGGGACATCTGAGGGCATCCATTGCTCTTTCAATCCTGTGCTCAACATTCCATCCGTCGTGGTATTCAATCTTTTCCTGCAATTCAGCCTGCCGGTCCATCAGCTGCTGCATTTTTTCAGGATTCTCATAAACCGCGGGATCACCAAAACTGTTACTGATGCTTTCAAATTCTTCCAGCAATCCCATTACTTCCTTTACCCCTTCCGATACAATCTCCCTGACAGTACCTGATTCATCAAGCAGCGGATCCTGAGGCAGATGTCCCACAGTATAACCGGGAAGAAAAGTAAGCTGTCCCTGATACGCCTTCTCCACTCCGGCAATAATCTTTAAAAGGGTTGATTTTCCTGATCCGTTAAGGCCGATAATCCCAATCTTTGCTCCCAGGAAGAATGAAAGGGAAATGTCTTTAAGAACCTGCCTGTGCGGCGGATAAGTCTTGTTTACCCGCTGCATTGAAAAAATTATTTTATTGTCATCCGTCATTTATGTT
This sequence comes from uncultured Rikenellaceae bacterium, assembly GCA_964522415.1. Classification (GTDB taxonomy): domain Bacteria; phylum Bacteroidota; class Bacteroidia; order Bacteroidales; family VadinHA17; genus LD21. The sequence goes on from CAZFVQ010000012.1 coordinate 70,607, forward strand.
CCATTTTATCGCTAATATAGAACATATCCGCTAAAAAGCGCAGAGTACCGGATACAGGTTCCCTCTTCCCTGTAACCGGTAAATATTATTACCTGGTAAAGAGCCTGATGGTTTCATCCTGCAGCAGTACCCAGAGAGAATACACACCCTTCAGAGTACCTATGGGTATATTGATGCAGCCAAGGGCGGCAACCACAATGATGAGATAACGTGCCCAGGACTGAAAAGAAAGCAGTCCGATCCCCCCCACAAGTCCGAGTGTTGATAAAAAACCGATCAGAACGGGCAGACTGACTGACAAAAATGCCAGAACCATATCTGCTGCTTCCACGTCTGTCACGAATCCCCTTGCAAAATAGATTGCAAAAAATATAGCCACAGCCCCGATCAGGCCTAAAAACCCGAAACCAATGTGAATTGCTCCCACCACAACCACATGTTTTTTCATTTTATTTTCTTCCATGACATTCAAGAATTGTTTCATTACTGCTTAAATGACATGCAATTTAATAATTTGATGCATGCATTCCCATAAAATCAAACATTTGTAACTTTTTTAAATTCCTTCCGTTAGATTTGGGTAAATATTTAATAATTTTAAAAAAAACAGGATACCCATGAAAAGGAAAATTCTGTTCAGCATATTGTTTGTATTGATATCGTGGGCCGTCACTTCATGTGAAGATCTGATTCAATGCAAAAAATGCAGGCTGGTTTCAACCGATCATAACACAGGAGAAGTGACCTATGATCCGAACGAAACAGAATATTGCGGTACTGCTCTTGCCGTTATCCAGGCCACTCCTGCCAAAAAAGTGGGAAATGTCACAACAGAATACGTCTGCCGCTAATATCTGATTCCGTTATAACAGTCTGATCACAGGCTGGTCTGCCTGTCACTGCTTTACCACCACGGCTTTATTGCAGGGTTATCAATGAAAAGCCTCAAAAATGACCCGGACTTACTATAGTACTATTACTGGACTGGCAGGACACTGATGTCTTCGTTTTCAGCATGGCAGCGATGCTGAAATCCTCCCTGTTTACATCATGTTGAAAAGTTGTTTAAAAATGCATGGCAACCAGGGGCTTTCCTATGATTCTTGTCGTAAATTTACAGTTGCAATACAAAGTCTGATACATAGTTGAAAGTCAATAGTCTTAATCTCGAGGACAGGAAGATTGTCATTGTGGAAGACGATCTTCCATCGGTAAGGTACTATGAAACCCTGCTCAGGAATTCGGGTGCCGGCATAAAGGTTTTCCGCAACGGTAAGGAATTTGTTGATTATATCAGCACGGGAAATGAAAGGGTTGACCTGGTGTTTATGGATTTTCTTGTCCCCCTGGTGAACGGGATTGAATGCACCAGAATCTTCCGCAGGTCAGGGAAAAACGCACCGGTAATCATGGTCACCGGTTATGCATCCGAGCAAAGCAGGAGGGAAGCTTTCCTGGCCGGTTGCAATGAATACATACTGAAGCCCATTCTGCCTGAAAAAATATTCTCCCTGCTGGAGAAATACCTTCTCGAAAGCGTTTCAAGCCATTACCTGGCCGGCTGAAGCTCCCCGAAATCATCACCGGGAGGCGGTGCCTGCATACCCATATAGGTCACATAATAAGCCGTAACCCTGTCGTTTATTTCATTCGCCAGATCTTCCTGTCCTGCAGTATCACATATATCCGCCACTTTTGAGGTTTGCTGAAGGGCCTGCTGTATTTCGTACATGGCCGAACTGACTATATAGTCCTTCTGTTTCAGATAATAATCAAGGGTCTCATAATAATGATTGCAGAAATCTGTTGTCAGGCTCACTGCCCTGTCAGTTTTTTCTGCCCTGAAATAGCTTTCAATAAGATCCGGGAAATAGGGATCATAGGGCACATTGAAGACCGGAAGCACTTCCATGCAACGATCCAAAACTTTTACGGCCTCTTCCTTTCTGCCTTCGGATGCAAGCTGGCCGGCAAGCCTTGCATAGTTTAACCTTGCCCTTACAACGGTCAGGGTACGCCTGTGATGATAGTCAATATTCACTTTTTCATCATTGGCGCCGCCCCATGCGAATTTATTCATCATATTATCATAAAGGATATCCGATTTAATCCTGCCGTAATCAAGCCAGCCTCTGTTTTCGGTTCTGATCGGAACCAGCCGGTAGGCAAGTCCTTCCAGCTGAAAATATTCTTCCAGTCCGAAAGCATCGTTATGATATCCCGCAACATAGTACACAGGGCGTTTCCAGTCATTATGCGCCAGCATGTCAAGGACAATAAGCTGGCTTTTCATTATTGAATTGCCTTTCAGCCGGATGTCAATATATGGAACTATTCTGGAAGAATCTTCAGGACTTACAGTACCTGATTCAATGACTTTCCGGGCATCAACGGGTATTCGCACTGTCCTGGAGGGAATAATATCAAGGATCTCCGTTTCCGATATCCGGACTTTTGTTGCAGGATTTTCACTTTTTATCCATTCAATAATCGTGCTTATGTCCACCGCTTCCTTTGTTTTTTCCACAATAAAGACCTGGTTGTTTATACCATCATAATATTTCTTTGGCGACAACGTGATCGGAAGCGGATCCGATTCATAAGTCTTCTTTTTCATCTGGTCGATATACCAGTCGGTATTAAGCAGCATCAGATTGCATACCCTCACATCGGTACGCTTTCCTTCAACCTCCTGGGCATACCACAGGGGAAATGTATCATTATCCCCGTTTGTGAAGAGAATGGCATCGGGTGCACATGATTCCAGATAATTAAATGCAACGTCACGTGCCAGGTAACGGCCCGACCTGTCGTGATCATCCCAGTTCTCAACGGCCATTACGGCGGGAACAGCAGCAAGACAGAGAATACCGGCAACCGGGGCCGCAACTTTTTTGCCTGTAAGCCGCGCAAGGGCCTCAAAAAGGGCAAGTACTCCAAAGCCTATCCAGACCGCATAGAAATAAAACGATCCGACATAGGCATAATCACGTTCCCTGGGCTGATTGGGATACTGATTGAGATAAAAAACAATTGCTATTCCGGTCATAACAAAAAGCAGCATTACGATCCACCAGTTTTTTATATCGCGGTTGAGATGGTAAAATAATCCTATCAGGCCCAGGATAAAGGGCAGAAGATAATATTTGTTCCTTGAGCTGTCATTCTTTTGTTCCGCCGGAAGATCACTTGTCCCGACCCTTGACTCATCCAGGAATTTGAATCCGGATATCCAGTTGCCGTTGACGGCTCCGCCGCTTCCCTGTGTGTCATTCTGTTTCCCGGCAAAATTCCACATAAAGTAACGGAAATACATATAACCGTACTGGTATGTTAACATGAATCTCAGATTTTCACCAAACCTGGGTTTCCTTATTATTGATTTTTCTCCCGACTGGTCGGTCACCTGAACAGGTATACCCTTCGTTCCTCCCCATTGCCTGTACATTTCCTCATGGTCAGCCTGTTCACTCCACATCCTCGGAAAAAGGGTAAAAAATCTTTCATCGTAAACCCTTTCCAGTTCATGATGTGTAATGATGTATTTGCCATCCTCAAGCGTATAGGCCGGTTTGCCGGTCTTGTAATCAAGGACCGGGGCATTGTAGTAGGCTCCTCTTATCAGGGGACGGCTTCCATACTGTTCCCTGTTGAAATAGTACAGGAGATTGAAGGGGTTTGACGGATTATTTTCATTCAGCGGTGGATTGGCTGATGACCTGATCACAATTATTGCCGCAGAGGAATATCCTATCAGGACCACTGCCAGGGCCGTAATCACAGTATTAAGAGTAACCCTGCTCCTGCTGATATACCAGATGATTCCTGCCAGTACAAGGAAAACAGCGAGGTTAAGCAATGATGATCCGGAAATCACCCATGTCCCGGTAAGAAAAACGGCAGCTATGGCAAGAATACTGTTTTTCACCCTGTCAGCTGATTTAAGGGAATACCAGATCGTTGCTGTAAACAATGCAACAAGAAGGATGCTGTGAAAAATCATTCCGCTGTTTACAGGCAGGTTCAGTTTATTTACAAAGAACAGATCCAGCCTGGATGAAATTTTTACTATCCCGGGAATAATTCCCCACATAAGAAGTGCAAGAATTATAAAGGAGATCCCGAGAGAAATCACCAGTCCTTTCCATGTAAATTCCGATTTTTTGAAATAATAAACAAGAACAATGGCCGGCAGTGCCAGAAGATTAAGAAGATGCACACCTATTGAAAGTCCCATAAGATATGCCACCAGGATTATCCAGCGGTCGGCATACTTTTCTCCCGCTGCATCCTCCCATTTCAGTATTGCCCAGAAGGATGCTGCGGTGAAAAAGGATGATGTGGCATATACTTCAGCCTCGACCGCAGAAAACCAGAAAGAATCTGAAAAGGTAAATGCAAGGCTTCCCACGACGCCTGCAGCCATGATGGCAATAATATCAGATTGTGAAGCTTCATTTTTATTGTTTCCCATGATTCTTCTGGCCAGGTGGGTGATAGTCCAGAATAAAAACAGGATTGTGAAGGCACTTGCAAGAGCTGACATTGCATTCACCATTACAGCAACTTTTTCCACATTTCCCAAGGCAAAAAGGGTAAAAAACCTCGCAAGAACCATAAAAACCTGGCTTCCGGGAGGGTGACCTATCTCCATCTTATATGCGGATGCAATAAACTCCCCGCAGTCCCAGAAGCTTGTTGTCGGCTCCATTGTAAGAAAATAAGTAGCAGCGGCTATTGCAAATACCACCCAACCCGTTGTATTGTTTATCAGTTTATATTTTTTCATTGGCCCTGTATTTGATATATCCTGTCCCGGCTCCAAAGGCACGAAAGTACTGATTTTTTTGTTTACCACCGGCATTCATGAACGGTCCACTTAATTTACTATTTTTGAGAATTGTTTGATCTGATGAAAATTAAAAGCCTTGTAATATCAGTTATATTATTACGGATTTCATTACTTCTTTCAGCACAATACTATAATACCGGTCAGGATCCGGCAGGACTGAAATGGCTTCAGATAAAGACCGGCTCTTTCAGAATCATTTTCCCTGAAGAGTATAATGCGGCGGGAATGGAATTTGCCCGTGTACTTGAGAATGCACATAATACAATGTCGCATCCCGGTGTTGCCGGCAGGTACCGCCTCCCTGTAATAATTCACAATTTTACCACACAATCAAACGGATACGTTGCCTGGGCTCCCCGGAGAATGGAAATTTATCCGACTCCCGAGCAGAATTCAATACCTCTTGACCACAACAGTCAGCTTGCATATCATGAACTGACTCATGTTTACCAGATGGAATCATTCAGCAGGGGTTTTTCCCGGACAATGAGCATATTTTTTGGCCAGCAGTTCCCGGGTGTGGTGGCTTCTCTGGTCCCGCAATGGTTCCTGGAAGGCGACGCGGTTTTCAATGAATCCTTCTTCACCCTTTCCGGCAGGGGCAGGACCGCATCATTCCAGAAATACCTGAAAGCCATCAGCATTGAAAAAGGAAAAATGTATAAATACGACCAGCTGGTAAACGGCTCGTACAAACATTTTATACCGGACCATTACCAGACAGGATACCAGATCGTGGCATGGTCGAAACTCTCATATGACCAGGATATATGGGACAGGGCTGTCAGACTGACGGCAAATGCACCTTATCTTGTCAATCCTGTGAATCTGAGTCTGCGGCAAAATACCGGAAAGACCAAAAAGACGCTGGCCGAAGAAACATTTGATACCCTTTCCGTCATATGGAGGAATGAAACAGAGACTCATAAACCCGGGAAATATGAAATAATAAATCCCCCGAAGGGAAATAAATATATAAATTATTACAGTCCGGTCAGGATTGCAGAGAATACATATGCAGCTGTCAGGACTTCGCTTGCTGAACCACCTGCAATTGTAATTGTCAACAGCAGGGACAGAACGGAGAAAAAGATCCATTTGCCGGGAAGCATGTATCCCTATGTGATATCTTCCGGCGGGGGAATTCTTGCATGGGTCGAAACCCGGCCTGATCCGAGGTGGGAGAACAGGAATTATTCCGTTATCAGACTCATGGACACCAGGGACGGAACCATAAGACAGCTTTCGCGGAAAACAAGATATATGTCAGCTGCAATTTCCCCTGATGCGGAGATCATTGCTGCAGGCGAAAATACCCCTGACAATAAAAACAATCTGGTACTGATAAACAGCAGAAGCGGAAAAATAATCAAATCAGTACCCGTTCCCGGCAACGCTTATCCGCAAAAACTCAGATGGTCGGAAGATGGCGGCAGAATAAGTATGATCAGCCTTACTTCCGGGGGGGAAGGAATCATTTCATTCAGCATGCCCGACATGACCTGGAAACAGCTTATCCCTGAAAGTCCGACGGATTATCAGTCGGCAACGATCAGAAACGATTCCCTTTTCTATGTCAGTTCTGAATCAGGTACTGAAAATGTATATGTGCTGACACCCGGCAAAAAAAACATCCGGATCACCAGTGCATTCTATGGAGCAACAGATCCCCTTCCCGACGGGAAAAAAATTATTTTCAGCAACTATTCCACCGAAGGAAACAATCTCTGTGTCTCAGAGATCGATGTCGGACAAGAGATTGATTATGAACGCAATACCAGGCCGGATACTGATTCCGGACCTGGTGCAGGCTCAGCTTTTCTCATTGACAGGATCAATACACCTGGAGAGCGGCCAGAAACATACGGGGAAGGACCGGATACAACAGGACAAGAGTCAGAAGTACCCGGGAAACGGATCAAAACACCCGGAGAGCGGCCAGAAACAAACGGGGACCGGCCGGATACAACAGGACAAAAGTCAGAAGCTTCCGGAAAAGGGCCGGAACCAAAGAAATATGTGACGGAAAAATACAGGAAATGGCAGCATCTGTTTAATATTCACAGCTGGATGCCTTTTTATGCGGATATTGACGAGATCAAGTCTGATCCGCTGTCTGTAAGGCCGGGGTTCACCGTTTTCAGCCAGAATCATCTGAGCACACTTACGACTTCGGCCGGATATGAATATAGTGACGGGCTTCACAAGTTTCATTCCGGAATCAGATGGGAAGGATGGTATCCGGTATATGATGCAGGAATTCATTACGGCGACGACCCGGTGATACTCAGGGCAAATTCAGATGATCCCGAACCGCTTTCCCCGAACCGCGGTATATATATTACCAATTCATTATCCCTTCCCCTTCGTTTTTCCAGTGGCAAATACCATCAGTTCCTTCAGCCATCCCTTTCATTCTCATACCGGAACAATTATATATTTGTTAAGGAAGATGCATCATATGATTACGGACAAACCATGGCTGCAGCCAGAATATACTTTTACAATGCCCGTAAATCCTCGATGCGTGACATACATCCCGTATATGCCCAGGTTATTGATATTCATTACTCATCATATCCGCGGGACAGGAATTTTTACGGTCCGGTAGCCAGTGTGCAGACAGCATTCTTCTTCCCCGGCATATTTCCCAATAATTCCCTTCGCATCAGGCTGGAAGGCGGGCAGCAGAAAGCTGCTGAATTTTTGAGAACCAACAGGCTGCATTTTCCGAGAGGCTACAGGAACATTATATCCGAAAAGATCTTCTTTGCTTCAGGTGATTACAAGGCTCCGCTTGCCTATCCCGATCTCAGCATAGGCAGTCTACTCTATCTGAAACGCCTGCGTGCAGGCATATTTTATGACTTTGCCAGAGGAAACAACAATTATTATTTACGGTATGGTTCTTCAGGAAGGCTCAGTGTTGACCATGTCCATAAATATGCTGAATCATTCAAATCCTTCGGCGGTGAACTCATAGCAGATTTTCACGTCCTGAGACTTCCGTATATGATATCTGCAGGCGTTCAGGCGGCATGGTCAGGGGACTTCGCATCGCCCGTGCTTAAAGCAATATTCAGTATGGATATTTACGGGATGAGTATCGGGAGATCAGGTTTTGAGCGTAGCAGGCTGTGACAGCAGCAGGCTGTGACGGCTGCAGGTTGTTACGATATCAGACTGTGAGTGCCCTTGCTGTGGTTTTTATGAGTTCCCAGGCTTTTTCAACATGAGCGTATGTAAGATCTGTCTGGCCGGTAACCATCCGCAATGCATAATCACCATTAACAATCGTATGGGAAAGATAAATTTCTCCGGAATCATTCAGGGCATGGTTGAGCTGTTCATTGACAGCATTCAGACTGCCGGGACTGCATCCCGCCGGTTTATATCTGAAACAGACAACATTGATGATTACCGGTGCCAGTACTTCAAAATCATCCTCGGCAAGGATCATATTTTTCAGATTCGCTGCATATTCAATATGGCTACGGATTTTATTCCTCAGTTCCGTGATGCCGTATGATCTCATCACATACCACAGTTTTAGTGCCCGGAACCGTCTTCCAAGCGGTATGCCCCAGTCGCGGTAGTCATTCACCTGACCCCTGGTACGGGTTTTGAGATATTCGGGCAGGATTTCAAATGTTCTGATAAGCTGGCCGGCATCTTTTATAAAAAAGGCCGTACAGTCAAAATTTGTGAACATCCATTTATGGGGATTGAACAGAAAACTGTCGATATATTCACTGCCGTCTATCATCCATCTGAATTCGGGAAGAATGAGAGCCGTTCCGGCCATGGCAGCATCAACATGGAGCCATATATTGTTTCTGCTGCATATTTCACCGATCTCCCGTACCGGATCGACAGCGGTTGTTCCGGTGGTTCCCACAGTGGCTACCACACAGCATGGCCTGTAACCATTTTGAATATCGTCCCATACAGCTTCTTTAAGCAATACAGGATCCATTGAGAAATCTTTCCTGACAGGGATCTTAACAAGATTGGCCCTGCCTATTCCGCTTATTTTAACGGCCTTTTCAACGGAGGAATGGGTCTGTTCGGAGCAATACACCCTCAACACCGGTATACCGGGGAATCCTTTGTCATTGATCAGAAAAGCGGATGATTTTTCCCTGGCTGTAATAATTGCTGCCAGGGTTGCCGTTGATGCACTGTCCTGGATCACTCCCTCGAAATAGTCCGGCAGCCCCGTAAGATCACGGAGCCAGATCATCATTTTTTCCTCCAGTTCAGCCGCGGCCGGTGAAGTTTCCCACATCATACACTGTGCGCCCAGGCTTGCAGTGATCATCTCTGCCAGAACAGATGGAGGACTGCTGTTGGAAGGGAAGTATGCAAAAAAGTTGGGACTTTGCCAGTGAGACATTCCCGGCATTATTATTTCCTCAAAATCTTTCTGTATCCTGTCAAAGGGCTCCGGTTCCAGTGGAGGCTCATCCGGCAGCCTGCCGAATATTTCCCCGGGTTTAACCTGCGATTTCACAGGAAATTTTTCCTTGTTTTCGAGATAGTCTGTTATCCAATCAACCAGCTCGTGTGCATATTTCCGGAACTCCTCGGGTTTCATGTCCTGTTTCTCAGTTTACCGATTCGGCAAGGACTATTATTCTGTTCATCTTTACCTCTATCACTCCGCCATTAATCTCAAAAACAGTTTCCTGTCCTTCCGTATCAACAATAACGACAGAACCGTTTTCAAGAGTTGAGATAATCGGGGCATGATCCTTCAGAACCTGGAAGGATCCTTTCCTTCCGGGCACCCTTATTGATTTGATATCACCTTCATACACCCTGTGGTCAGGAGTGATTATTTCTACTTTCATCCTGATGTCAGTTATTTGGATTGTGCAAGAATTTTTTCTCCCTTTTCAATTGCATCCTCTATTGTTCCGACCAGCATGAATGCCGGTTCAGGATACTGATCTACCTCTCCGTCCATGATCATATTAAATCCCCTGATTGTATCCTCTATGGACACAAATGCTCCCTTTATTCCCGTGAACTGCTCCGCAACATGGAAAGGCTGTGAAAGGAATCTCTGGACTCTTCTGGCTCTGTGAACCACAAGCTTGTCTTCTTCGGAAAGCTCATCCATCCCGAGGATTGCAATAATATCCTGCAATTCATTATATCTCTGGAGAAGTTCCTTGACCTTTTGTGCGCATTCGTAATGAGCATCCCCTACCACTTCCGGTGTGAGTATACGTGAAGTTGAATCCAGCGGGTCAACAGCGGGATAGATACCAAGTTCGGATATTTTCCTGCTGAGCACCGTGGTGGCATCCAGATGGGCAAAAGTAGTAGCAGGCGCAGGGTCAGTAAGGTCGTCAGCCGGTACATAAACGGCCTGAACAGATGTGATGGAACCATGTTTCGTCGAAGTGATCCTTTCCTGCATGACACCCATTTCAGTTGCCAGGGTGGGCTGATATCCCACAGCAGACGGCATTCGTCCGAGCAATGCCGAAACTTCCGATCCTGCCTGGGTAAAGCGGAAAACGTTATCCATGAAGAAAAGGATATCCCTGCCACTGCTGCTTTCACTATCTCCATCGCGGAAATGTTCTGCCACGGACAATCCTGACAATGCCACTCTTGCCCTTGCTCCCGGAGGCTCATTCATCTGGCCGAATACCAGTGCAAGCTTTGATTCCTCCAGCGACTTATGATCGATAAGTGACAGGTCCCAGCCTCCTGCCTTCATATTTTCCAGAAATTTCTCTCCGTAGGAAATAACACCTGCTTCTATCATTTCGCGAAGCAAATCATTCCCTTCCCTGGTTCTCTCTCCGACACCGGCAAAAACAGAAAGTCCGGAATATGCTTTTGCAATATTGTTGATCAGTTCAAGTATCACGACTGTTTTTCCTACGCCTGCACCGCCAAAAAGGCCGATCTTCCCTCCCTTCGAATAGGGCTCAATAAGATCAATAACTTTTATTCCCGTGAAAAGGACCTCTTTTTCCGTCGAGAGATCATCATACCTGGGGGGCTTGCGGTGAATCGGATAACCTCCCGTCTTGTCAAGGGGGCCTATTCCGTCAATAGGATCACCTGTAACATTCATGAGCCGGCCCTTTATCTGATCTCCTATAGGCATGACAATCGGTGCTCCGGTGGCAATAACATCCATGCCTCTGCGCAGCCCGTCAGTTGAATCCATGGCTATGGCCCTGACGGTATTCTCGCCGATATGCTGCTGGCATTCCACCACGAGAGTTGTTCCGTCATCCCTTTTTACCTCAAGTGCATCATAAATATCCGGCATCTCAACGCCCTGTTTATCAAATGTTACATCAATCACTGCTCCAATGATCTGACTGATTTTTCCGGTGTTTTTTGACATTTTATTAATACGATTTTTAATTGTTTTTCGGAAGCTACAAATTTAATAATTTTTGCAGATGAACACTTTATGCTTCATATTTAAAGCTGTTATACTTATTCAGCCCGGCTGTTCTGCTTCAGTCCGGAAGCGCTGATATATCCGAATCTCCGCCTCAGCATTCCCTTTCTATCAGGGATGTTGCCAGGTTAATCATCTCCTGTTTTCTTTTTTCTTCAACAGGAAGTTTTTTCAGCAGGGCGAATGCCCTGCCGATATACTCACGGGCGAGAGATTCCGTCGTATTCCTGATATCCAGTTCATCATATATATCAATAACGTTCCTGATCTTTGTTTCAGGATCAGCTGCAACCTCCGAGAAAAGTTCCTGGAGGATTTTTTTCTGTGAAACAGAAGCTTTTTCCATCGCTTTAACCAGGGGCAGAGTCTTTTTGTTTGCTACAATATCGCCTCCCGGTTTTTTCCCGAATACTTTTGAATCACCCCACACATCAAGAATGTCATCCTGTATCTGGAATGCAAGGCCGAGATTATTCCCGAATTCGGAAAGAAGGTCGGCATTTTTTTCGTCAGCCCCGCCTATTATTGCCCCTATTTTTACTGATGCAGCTATCAGGACAGCCGTTTTCAGCTCTATCATCTTCAGATATTCATCCTGTGTAACGATTATTGCCTTTTCATAATCCATATCGAGCTGTTGCCCTGCACATACGTCTCTTGCAGCCTTGTTAAAAATCCTCAGCACCCTGACCAGATTCCCCTGAGGAAGCTGAAGAAAGCAATCGCCTGCCAGAAAAGTCATTACATCTCCCGACAATATCGCCTGATTCACACTCCATTTATGGTGAATTGTTGCAAGCCCCCTTCTGAGTGAAGCCTGATCCATAATATCGTCATGAACAAGGGTGAAGTTATGAAAGATCTCAATTCCGGCAGCAGGTATTACTGCATCATTTATTCTGTCGGAAAAAATGTTGCAGCCCATCAGCAGCATAACGGGGCGCAGTCTTTTGCCCCCCAGTGACATAATATATTTTACCGGATCGATCAGTCTTGGTGCTTCCGTATTATATGACAGATTCATCAGGGCCTTATCGACCAATTCTTTAAGTTGAGATTGATTGTACATTCCCTTAAAAAGATATAAACTAACCCTTAAGTGCCTCCGCACCGCTTACAACTTCAAGTATCTGATTGGTAATCGCTGCCTGTCTTGCCTTGTTATACTCAAGGGTAAGGTCGCGTATCAGTTCAGAGGCATTATCGGTTGCCATATGCATTGCTGTCATCCGGGCTCCGTGTTCAGCTACGAAGGAATCCAGTACAGCCTTGTAAAATTGTATTTTAAGTGATTTGGGAATCAGCTCTTCTATAATCTCCTCCTTCGTGGGTTCATATATGTAATCAGCCGGCATTGCCGGTGCGGATACATCAGAAGGAGAGGTTTCCACAGGAAGGAAAACTTCATTGGTCAGATTCTGAACAGCAGCATTCTTGAACTGGTTGTAAATAATTTCAACCCTGTCATATTCCCCTGCAACGAAACTTTTCATAACGGTTTCAGCAATAATCACCGCATTGTTGAAAGAGAGGTCGTTGAGCAGTTCATTACAGTCAGGAAGCATTTTAATATTCAGCTTTCTGAAAAAATCATAGCCCTTTTTCCCGACAGGGAGAATCGTAACATTCCCATTGCGATGCTGGTCCGGATAGTTTTCAGAAATCAGTCTTCTGGCTTCCCTGATCACATTTGTGTTAAAAGCACCACACAATCCCTTGTTTGAAGTTATTACCACGAGAAGTATCTTCTCCGGCGGAGAAATTCTGCCATATATATTTTCAATCTGTGTTTCCGCAAGGCTCTGTGACAGGTTGACAAGTATCTCATGCAGTTTATTTGCATATGGACGAAGTTTCAAAATCTTGTCCTGTGCCCTTCTCAACTTGGCAGCAGACACCATCTTCATGGCAGATGTTATCTGTCTTGTCGATTTTACCGAAGCTATTCTGACCCTTATTTCCTTTAAATTCGCCATCCTTATATTTAATTTTGGCCGCTTCCCGTTCTATCAGGACTTAAATTTCATTGCTATTTCTGCCGCAACCTTTTCAAGCACTTCCGTTATATCATTGTCAATGATTCCCTGGCCAAGCCTGTCAAGGACATCAGGATGTTTAAGCTCAAGCATTTCCAGGTATTCATTTTCAAAATCATTCACTTTCGAAACCGGAACATCCCTGAGCAGAGCCATGGTTCCGCAATAAATTATTGCAATCTGCTTTCCCACAGGCATGGGCCTGTACTGTCCCTGTTTCAGTATTTCAACGTTTTTGGATCCCTTGTTCAGAACTGCCATGGTGGATGCATCCAGGTCGGAGCCGAATTTTGAGAATGCTTCAAGCTCCCTGTATTGAGCCTGATCGACTTTTAATGTTCCGGCAACCTTTTTCATTGACTGTATCTGGGCATTTCCCCCAACCCTTGAAACGGAGATCCCCACATTTATAGCCGGCCTGACTCCGGCATTAAAGAGACTGGACTCAAGAAATATCTGTCCGTCGGTAATAGATATCACATTTGTGGGAATATATGCGGCAACGTCACCGGCCTGGGTTTCTATAATGGGCAGAGCCGTAAGAGAGCCTCCCCCCTTAACCATATGCCGGATTGACTCGGGAAGATCGTTCATCTGCCGGGCAACCTCATCCGGTTCAATGATTTTCGCCGCTCTTTCAAGCAGTCGTGAATGAAGATAAAATACATCTCCCGGATATGCTTCGCGCCCCGGAGGCCTTCGGAGAAGGAGAGAAACCTCCCTGTATGAGACAGCCTGTTTTGAAAGGTCATCATAGATTACCAGTGCGTCCCTGCCGGTATCCCGGAAAAATTCCCCGATAGCAGCACCTGCAAAAGGTGCATAGAACTGGGATGCAGCGGGATCTGAAGCAGTAGCAAGAACAATCACGGTATAGTCAAGAGCTCCGTGTTCCTCAAGCGTCTTGGCAATATTTGCAACAGTTGACCCTTTCTGCCCCACAGCAACATAGATGCAGTAAACAGGTTCACCCTTCTCAAAATTGCCCCGCTGGTTTATGATGGTGTCAATGGCTATCGCCGTTTTCCCGGTCTGGCGGTCACCTATAATAAGTTCCCTCTGACCTCTTCCAATGGGTATCATTGCATCAATGGGCTTCAGTCCTGTCTGCAGAGGCTGCTTAACGGGCTGACGGAAAATTACTCCCGGAGCTTTCCTCTCGAAGGGCATATTATAAAGTTCGCCTTCAACAGGGCCTTTCCCGTCAAGCGGCTGACCGGTCGGGGAAATGACTCTTCCGAGCAATCCTTCACCAACTCCTATGGATGCTATTCGACCCGTGCGTTTTACAATATCCCCTTCATTTATTTCTTCCGTCGGACCAAGAAGCACTGCACCGATATTATCTTCTTCAAGATTAAGTACGATGGCTTCTATTCCGTTTTCAAACTCTATCAGTTCATTTGACTGTGCATTTGAAAGACCATAAATACGGGCAATCCCGTCACCAACAGTAAGCACCGTCCCTACTTCCTCCAGGTCTGATCCGGTTTGAATTCCCTCAAGTTGCTGTCGCAGAATGCTTGACACTTCTGCGGGTTTGATACTTGCCATATTTCTATTATTAATTACTTGTTTATCCTTAATTTATTTTACCGGATCAGCCCGCCGGAAAATCCTGAATCTAAAATGATTTGCTTTTCAGTTCCTTTTCAATTTTCCTGAGCTTGTTCCTTACGCTGGCATCAATAAAATTATCTTCTGCCTTTAATATGAATCCTCCTATTATTTCCTGGTCGACAACTTCCTTCAGTTCCACTTTTGTATTAAAAGTTCCTCCAATAAGGTCTGTTATCTGTTTCTTTGTTTCTTCATCCACCTTAACTGCCGTTGTCAGAACCGTTTCGGTTATACCCCTGTATTCCTTTGTCGAGCGTACAAATTCCCTGGCAATACCGGGAAGGAATGATTCCCGCCCGTTTTTTACCACAAGCCTGATCAGGGAAGCAGTAATCTCATCTATTTTGTCTCCTATTGTCCCCTGTATTATTTCGTTTTTCTTTGATGGCAGGATTATCGGGCTTTCCAGCAATTCCCTGAATTCGGGCAGCCTGCATAACTCCGATATAAGCGCTATATCGGCGTAAACCCTGTCGAGTATCTTCCTGTCAAGTGCTGACAGGAAAAGTGCACGCGCGTATCTGACAGATATTTTACCGTCGTTCATTAATTCTTATTAATTTTTATGTCGTCAAGGTATTTTTCTATAAGCTTCTCCTGTTCCCCGCTCTTGCACAGCTGCTCCCCAATAAGTTTTGAAGCAATGTCAACGGAAAGCGTTGCCAGTTGATCATGAATTTCAGAAAGGACTTTGTTCCTTTCCCTTTCAATACTGGTTTTTGCATTTTCAACAATTTTTGAAGCTTCCTGAGTGGCTTTCACCTTTGCTTCGCCAATCAGTTTATCTCTCACATTCCTGGCTTCTTTCAGGATATCCTCTCTTTCCTCCCTGGCTTTTTGCAGAATTGCCTCATTATCACTCTGAAGCTGTAACATTTCCCTGCGTGCGTTTTCAGCTGCCTCAAGAGATCCCTTTATAAGGTCATCCCGCTGTTTCAGGGCACTGAGAATGGGTTTCCATGCAAATTTCGTAAGTATGTAAAAAAAGATGCCGAAGATAAGCACGGCCCAGAAAATTGTTCCTACTGCAGGACTTGTAAGACTATTGCTGGCTAATATCATGATTGATCGGTTAAATTTCTGAAATGAAGAAATCCTGCAACCAACCGTTGCAGGATTCCATTTTCCTTAAGCAATAAGAGCGACAACAACTGCAAATAATGCAACGCCTTCAATAAGTGCTGCTGCAATGATCATAGCTGTCTGTACTTTGTTTGCAGCTTCCGGCTGACGGGCTATCGCTTCCATGGCGGATTTTCCAATCCAACCAATTCCGATGCTGGCTCCGATAACTGCCATGCCTGCTCCAATCGCCGCTAATGTTCCTGTCATAATGATTTTAATTAATTAAACACATATAAATATTAATGATGTTCCTCCACTACTGCCAGACTGATAAACAGTGAGGACAAAAGTGTAAAAACATATGCCTGAAGGAAAGCCACAAGTAACTCGAGGCAATCCATGAAAATCACAAATAAAATTGTTACCGGTGCAACAAAAAGGGATTTAAAAATAAATATCAGGGCAAGAAGACTCATTACAATTATGTGTCCTGCAGTAATATTCGCAAAAAGACGAACCATAAGTGCAAAAGGCTTCGCTATAACACCGATCAGTTCCACGGGTATCATCAGGGGCAGCATCCATACCGGCAGTCCGGGTGCGGCAAAAATATGCCTCCAGTAAGATTTGCTGCCGTTAATCTGAATGATCACAAATGAAAAAAAAGCAAGCACGAATGTCACTGCAATATTCCCGGTTACATTTGCCCCGAAAGGCGGGGGAAAGGGAATAAGCCCCATTATGTTGTTGATCAGAATAAAAAAGAAGACTGACAGGAGGTAGGGCATAAACCTGGCGTGCTTTTCGTAGCCGAGATTGGGAATTGCTATGTCATCACGGACAAAGCATACAACAGGCTCGAGCAGTCTTTGTATACCCTTCGGGTGACTGATTCCGGTTTTCCTGTAGGACCTGGAGAGGGACAGAAAGAGCCACAGACCAATGATTGCTGCGGCAAGCATCCCAACAACCGCCTTTGTCATGGAAAAATCCAGCAGCAGGTTTTCCCTGTCTGCTTCTCCGGTTTCAGTGACTGAAATAATTTTCCCCTTGAACTCCCCTTCCTGCATGAGCCTGAAACCCTTGTACTCCTGATCGTGAGCAAGTCTCCGTGAAGAAAAGAGATGCAGACCACTGTTCCTGCTGTATAAGATTACCGGCAGATACAGGGTAATATGTTTCTCATTCTCACCTTCACCCAGTGTCATGATATGCCATTCATGCGAATCAGTGACGTGATCAATAATGAATTCACTGGCATTGAATTTTGTTTCGGCTTCCGTCTGATTATTTTCCTCTCGCGGTCCGGAATCGTTGGATCCTGATCCGAAAACAGGGAATGCGAAATGCAATAAAATGACAAATACAAATGTTACAATACGCGTTTTCAACTTGATAGTCTGTTATAAGAGTTTGTATTTCAGTATTTTCAATACATGCAATACCGAAAACAGAGTGAAGGCTAAATATAGTACAAAAAACAATATTACTAATGATACACTGGTTTTTTTCAAGACAAAGAACCAGATGAGGGCAATGACAAGATCCACGATAAACTTGATTCCCAAGGCGACAAGGAGATACATGACCCGGGTATCCGGATCTTTTTTCCGGCCTTTATAAATAATTGCCATTGAAACAAGGGCAAGAACGGCAAAGGTAAGTGACAGGAAAGCAAATTCACGGAAATCAAATCCCGGTTCGGATTTCAAAATCAGAATCCATCCTGTTAAAAGTATGATAACTATCAGAATGACAAGGTGAATTATATTTTTACAAAGCAGTTTCACGGGAAGGCCTACTTCAGAAAGTCTTTGAGTACAGTATAAATTGCTGCAAAAACACCGAGTAATGAAAGGATTATTGTAAATACCGGCTTTTCAAATCCGGCCAGCTGGTCAATTTTTATTCCTCCCCAGGTAGTGACGAGGATTATTATTCCCATCTGGAACGCCATACCGGTATATTTAGCATAGCTGCCCAGCCATTTATCTTGAGGTTTTTTCTGATTCTTTTCCTTTTCCTGCTCCTGCTCCGGTTTCATTGTCGCTCATTTTACAGTTCCCCGAGAATATCGCGCCAGGCTCGATTGATAGTTTTGCAGTAACTATATCACCGAAGATCTTTGATGAGATTTTTAAAATAAGCAGCTGGTGAACAGTGATTTTACCTTCCACGACGCCTGAAACCTCAGAATTTTTGCAGACTACTTCTCCGTTTACCTTTCCTGTCGGCCCGATAACCACTTTCCCCTTGGTATTGAGATTGCCGTTAAGAGTGCCGTCAATCCGCAGATCCCCACCTGATTTTATATCTCCGGTTATATCGGTGCCACTGCTGATCAGATTGATTGCTGCTATTTCAGCCTCATTGAATTTTGCCATTTTATCAGAGTTTTAAGATATAAACTTAATAACTCGCAAATATATAAACTATTGCGTAATTTACATATACTACATTGTGCTTATTGCGGATCGTAGGCCCACTTTAAATAAATGGAACCCCAGCTGAATCCTCCCCCGAAAGCTGCAAGGATGAGTACATCTCCTTTTTTCAGCTTTTTTTCATATTCCCAAAGGCAGAGAGGGATAGTTGCCGCGGTGGTATTTCCGTAATTTTCAATATTTACCATAACCTTCTCAGGGGGCAGACCCATTCTCCGGCCCGTGGCATCAATGATCCTGAGATTAGCCTGATGGGGTACCAGATAAGCTATATCCTCAGGCTTAAGCTTATTGCGTTCCATTATTTCAGCAGCCACACCAGCCATGCTTGACACTGCAAATTTGAATACTGCCTGTCCTTCCTGATAGACAAAATGTTCCCCGGCTTCCACCGTTTCATGGGATGCAGGCTTCACGGATCCTCCGGCTTTCATATGAAGATATTTTCGCCCTGATCCGTCAACCTTCAGAATATGATCCATTACTCCCAGTTCCCCGGATGTCGGTTCAAGAAGCACTGCACCGGCAGCGTCTCCGAAGAGGGGACATGTGGTACGGTCGGTATAATCAGTTATTGAAGACATTTTGTCGGCTCCCACGATGACTACCTTCCTGTACATTCCGGCTTCAATATATGCTGCTCCTGTCTGAAGTGCAAACAGGAATCCGGAACATGCTGCCGCCAGATCAAAGCTGAATGCATTTTTTATACCTGCCTTGTCAGAAATTATATTGGCCGTTGCAGGAAACAGCATGTCGGGTGTGACTGTGGCGCAAATCAGAAGCTCTACTTCATCGGGTGATGTTCCTGTTTTTTCCAGCAGTCCCTTTACTGCCATTACGCCCAGATCCGATGTGCCAAGCCCTTCTCCCCTGAGTATCCTTCTTTCCTTTATTCCCACACGCTGCATTATCCATTCATCGGAGGTATCAACCATTTTCGACAGCTCAAAATTTGTAAGCCTGTATTCCGGAACCCATGCATGAATCCCGGTTATGGCTGCACGTATTTTTCCCATTATCAGATTGATTCTTTGATCTTTTGCGAGAGATTTACACGGACTACTGCAAGGGTCTGAAGGATCATATTCATTATTGCCTTCCGTTTCGATATCCCATGTCCGATAACCACATTTGCATTAATACCTACTACCGGTGTTCCGCCGATATTCTCAAAATTTAGTCTTTCAAAATAGGGATCATCCAGATTCCTCGCCCTATACAGCCGGTAAAAGGCTTCGGTCTGCTTCAGAACAATATTTCCGACGAAACCATCACATACAAGCACATCAGGATTATTTTCCGTGAACATTGCGTTTGCTTCAAAATTACCCTGGAAATTTATTCCCTGATGGCCTTTCATAAGTTCATAGGCTGCCTTGATGGCAGTTGTTCCCTTTGATTCCTCTTCTCCTATATTAAGAAGTTTCACAACGGGATCAGGAATCTTCAGGACATATTTTGCAAAAAAGCTGCCAAGCAGTCCGTACTGGAGAAGCACATCGGGTTTGGTATCGGGATTTAAACCGACATCCAGTATCACTGCATTGCGCTTGCCATACAAAGGAACTATTGCAGCAAGGGCAGGACGTAAAACCCCGGGGATAACGTTGACCGTATAGCTTGCACCCACCAGCATCGCTCCGGTATTTCCTGCGCTGCAAAACCCATCTATTCTGCCTTCGTTCAAAAGCTTGTATCCCACAGCTATACTTGAATCGGGCTTCTGGGGATAAGCCTTGGAAGGGATATCACCCATTCCGATAACCTGAGTGGTATGAACAATTTCAATATGGGAAAGATCGGCAATACTCTCCTTCAATTTTGATTCGACTGTCTGCTGATCACCGATAAGGACAATTTTGTCTTCGCCGGAAAGATGAACAAGTGTATCAATTGCACCTTCTATAACTGCACCGGGTGCAAAATCTCCACCCATGATATCAAGTCCGATTTTCATTGTATCAAGGGTTTACTGACAAAACTTAAGCAGTGTTTTTCTTTTCTACAACCGGTTTGCCCCGGTAATATCCACATTCAGGGCATACTCTGTGATACTGAACTGAAGATCCGCAGTTGGAACAGCTGATAACAGTAGGTGCAGTCGCCTTGTCATGAGTTCTGCGCTTGTCTCTTCTGGCCTTGGATTGTTTTCGTTTGGGATGTGCCATTGTAATCAGTTTTAATTATTCGTTATCTTTCTTAATTCGTCCCAGCGCGGGTCAGTTCCGGAATTATTATTTTTCAGATGCCTGTTCAGCCTGCTTATCATTTCCGGATCACAGGTGTTGTTCCCGTTTTCATCCGTGGGATGAATACGCTGAATGGGTAATGCAAGAATAATATATTCGTAAAAATATTGCATCAGGTTCAGCTCATTTTCTTCTTCGGATACTATAATAATATCCGGATCGCTTTCATCATGTTTTCTTCCAAACTTAACCAGCAGGCTGTTCCTGCAGTTAACCGGAAACGGAAAAATGCCGAGACAACGGTCACATGATATGTTAACTGCACCGTCAATGAGAATTGTGAGATCTATATGAGCAGGACCCTTGTTCGCTTTTACAAGCACTTTCAGCTCACCTTCACTTATTTCTGCTCCCTCAAACCGGGCAAAAAAATCATTCCCTATTTCAAAATCAAAACAACGGCTGTCCTCATTCATCCCGCTTATCGGTATACTATATAAACCCGACATCTCAACAAAATTTGGTCTGCAAAAGTATGAAAGCTTATCCAATTAAAAAAAATTATCAACAAAAATGTAACATATATCTCCCGGAACAGTGTTATACCATATAAAATCCGCCATTCACCGATTTTTATTAATACTATTTACAAGCCTGATATATTTTTGATCACAAATTATTTCTCATGAAACCTTCATGATACAAACACAAAGGATATGAAACAGCGCGATAATTCTATGCAAAAATACAAGGGGCATCACCCCGGGACAGGATTCGGTCTTTTCCTGATAGTACTGGGCCTTGCTCTTCTGGTAGCAACAAATGACATACTTCACCTGGGAGGTATTAAGGAATATTTTACCTGGGAAACAGCAATGATATTTGTGGGTATACTTCTGATACTAAATGCTAATTGTCTTCCGGGAACTTTCCTGGCAGCCGGGGGAGTGTGGTTTTTTTATGGAAATTACCTGGGCGGAATGTCGCCGGCAGTAAAAATCTTTTACTGGCCATCAGTAATAATCCTGGCAGGAATATCCTTAATCATTGTATCCCTTTTTAAAAGGAAAAAACATACGAAACAAACAAATATTTAAATTTGCAATCATGGAAACAAACAACGAATATCGAAGACATTCCCATTATCCGGCTGGTGAACATGGCCATGGCACAAACAACAAGGTTGCCGTCGGAGTGATACTGATTCTTGCCGGACTGTTTCTGATACTAAGAAATACGGGCATATTCCCTAATTTTATCAACCGGGTGATTTTCAGCTGGCAAATGCTGCTGGTGGTTATTGGTCTGGTAATGACGGTAAATTCCGGCAAAAAAACTGCAGGAATAATAGTAATGGCAGTCGGTGCATTCTTTATGATACCACTGTTGTTCGGGCAGACCATTCACATGTATAATCTGTTCTGGCCCGCAATATTTATAATTGCCGGCGTTCTTTTCATTTCCTCAAGGGGAAAGGGGTGGCCCGGAAGGGTTACCAGGGAGAGCTCCGGTGATGATTATATTGATTATATAAATATTTTCAGCGGCGGGGACCGGCAGATTCTTTCCCCGAATTTCAGGGGCGGGAAAATTTCGGCTATTTTCGGGGGAACGGAACTTGATCTCACAAAAGCCGGTCTGTCTCCCGGCATAAATGAAATCGAAATAATATGTGTTTTCGGCGGTATTACAATAATAGTTCCCGAAACATGGTATGTTACCATTGAAGTTACTCCCGTTCTCGGAGGATTCAGCGATTCAAGGAAGCTGAGGCCGGGAAGTATTCCTGATCCCGACAACCGACTGGTAATCAGGGGTACCGTAGTAATGGGCGGGGGTGAAGTGAAAAGTTTCTAACAGGCTGCAACATGAAACATCCTGTCCTTCAGAACAGGACACGACTGATAATCTGGTGGATGGCCTGGTTCTTCCTTGCATCCGGCCAGATTATTCTGCTATATTTTGCGCACGGCAGCTTCGAAATAATAAGTATTCCCGATACCCTGCTGTCATTGTTCATCCTTTCGGTTCTGGTCCTGTCATTATGGTATCCCTTCAATTATGTCAGCCGGGATTTTGGGAAAATCCATGTGCTCATTTTTAACCTGATCCTGACAGGTGCCATCGCCATTGCTCTCAGCGTATTTATAACCAGATCAGTGATCCAGTTCGTGGTTCCCGAAAAAACCCTTTATGATGAATTCTGGAGAAATACAATACCATACAGGACCGGAATATCCGTATTCATTTACATTCTTGCGGTTCTGACTTACTACCTGTTTATAAACCTTAGCAACCTGTCGGAAAAGAAAGCAAGGGAGGCAAAACTTGAAAGCCTTGTAAAGGAAACAGAACTGAAAATACTGAGATCACAGATCAATCCGCATTTCCTGTTCAACAGCCTGAATTCAGTCAGTTCCCTTACCCTGACCAGACCTGAAAAAGCAAGGGAAATGGTAATAAAATTATCGGAATTCATGAGATATGCGCTTTCAAAAAAGGATGAACAGGAGGTATCGCTCAAAAATGAACTGGAAAACCTGGGATTATATTTCGACATAGAAAAAATCCGCTTCGGCGACAAGCTTCTGACGGAAGAAAATATTGATCCCCGGTGTCTGGAACTGAAACTGCCGGTAATGATACTGCAGCCTCTTTATGAGAATGCCATCAAACACGGGGTTTATGAAAGTACGGGAACTGTCACCATCAAAACCGAAATTAAAAAATCTGAAGGTTATATGCTTATTAGCATAAGCAATAATTATGATCCCTCTCCCTCATCCGGAAAGGGAACCGGAACAGGACTGATAAATGTTGAAAAACGTCTCGCTTTGTTTTACGGAGAAAAAGCCCTGATTAAAACCTCAGCAGAGAATAATGTATTCAAAGTGACACTTTTCATTCCCACGGAAACCTGAAAGCTGACGGGCCGCAGTTCTTCCCGGTTTTCATCAGCCTGACAGGCCTTCCCCGGAACATGCAGAAGGAAAATATTTATCAGACAGTTTCGTTATATAAACAACACCATCAATGGAAAAGATCAGAACGATAATCATAGATGACGAAGCCCCCGCCAGGGATCTGATAAGGCATTACCTGCAGGAACTTGATTTTATTGATATAATTTCCGAATGCAGTGATGGCTTTTCCGCACTGAAAAATATTACAGCGCTTAAACCGGATCTTGTGTTTCTCGACATACAGATGCCCAGACTGACCGGAATAGAGCTGCTTGAGGTAATGACGGAAAAGCCTGAAGTCATTTTTACCACAGCCTGGGATCAGTACGCAATAAGAGCATTTGAACTTAATGCTGTTGACTACCTTCTGAAGCCATTTGATAAAAGAAGGTTCCAGGATGCTGTCAGGAAAGCTGTTGAAAGAATCCGCTCCGGAACAGCCGGCAGGGAACCTGCAAACCGCATCCTTTCAAAAATGCCCGGTCCGCTGACTCCCGTTGCAAGAATCGTTGTAAGGAAGGGAAGTACAATAAGCATCATTCCTGTTGAGAAAATAAGATACCTTGAGGCACAGGATGATTATGTGATGGTTCATCACAACGAAGGCAGGGCTCTCAAGCAACAGACCATGAAGTATTATGAAGACAATCTTCCCGGTAACGACTTTATCAGGATTCACAGATCATTTATAATAAGTGTGCACGAAATCAGCAAAATCGAACCTTATGGCAAGGATACCCATATTGTAATACTGAAATCGGGTGACAGGCTGCCGGTAAGCAAAACCGGATACCAGAACCTGAAGGAAAAACTGGGTTTCTAAAGATGCCGTCACAGAGAGAGCCGGCAGCTTCACGCAGATACCGGGAATGGCGAAGCTGCCGGCCCGGAGTGGCCTGCGGGCTTGTGAAACTGCAGATCTGCAAAACTCAGTGT
>CAZFVQ010000013.1:0-63764 GCA_964522415.1 uncultured Rikenellaceae bacterium
ATCCTCCGTATTACCGCGGCTGCTGGCACGGAGTTAGCCGATGCTTATTCCCAGGATACCTTCAGTACCATACACGTATGGCATTTTATTCTCCTGGAAAAGAAGTTTACAACGCATAGCGCATTCTTCCTTCACGCGGGATGGCTGGTTCAGGCTGTCGCCCATTGACCAATATTCCTCACTGCTGCCTCCCGTAGGAGTCTGGTCCGTGTCTCAGTACCAGTGTGGGGGATCACCCTCTCAGGCCCCCTAAACATCATCGCCTTGGCAGGCCGTTACCCTGCCAACTAGCTAATGTTACGCATGCCCCTCCTTTACCGCAAACAGCTTTCGCTGTAAACTTTGATTATAAAAAGATGCCTTTCTGTAATAACATGGAATATTAGTCCGGATTTCTCCGGGTTATTTTCCGGTAAAGGGCAGGTTGCATACGCGTTACTCACCCGTGCGCCGGTCGCCACCAGAGTATTGCTACCCCGTGCTGCCCCTCGACTTGCATGTGTTAAGCCTCCCGCTAGCGTTCATCCTGAGCCAGGATCAAACTCTTCATGGTAAAAATTTATTTTTTATTATTCCTTGACAAAGTATCCCGATCTCTTTCAGATTACTAACAAGTTACCTCTGACGAGATATAATAATTATTCCCGCCTGGATGCTACTTCATATTTTTCAAAGAACTGTTTTTTTAATTTCAGGGTTACAAAGTTAACTCTTTTCTTTTTATTTCCAAAAAAAAAGAGATAATTTTCCGGCTTCCCAAACAAGCTCTGCCCTGCATTAAACCTTTGCCGGAATACTCTTTTTTCAACCCTTCAATCAACTTTGTGTTCAAAAGCGGGTGCAAATATATGTAATGATTTTATATTAACAAGTATTTTTGAAAATATTTATTTCCCGCGATTAACAAAATATTGTAAAGAACTATATCTGCGCTGTCCAAAATAGTGAAAAACAGAAAGTTCAGCTTATTTTCCCAGGTGCCTCATTCCCTGATTCCCGCCAGATGTTACATCTGATTATAAATACTTTATAAAATCAATTATTATCTGACAATGCATTGCTGTCTGACAATTTATAAAAATATAATGTACTATTGCCAATAATATACCTTATTATAATATGGCTCCAACTGATAATTCATTTATAAATATACCGGCCTGTCAGGGAATCTGTACTTTCCATCTATGATGCAATACTTTCCATGGCACAATACTCCTCATGACTCAATGCTTTCCAGGGCTCAATACATTTGAAAACTTAACACCGGTCCTTGAGGGTCTTCAAGCTTTTAACCGGGTCTGCAAGCTTTTAACGAACCTTCCGGGAAACATGCAAAAAGAGAAATGTTAAATCATGTTTTCTGGTATGCTCTGGGGGAGCAGCCGGCATACTTTTTAAAAAATACACCAAAATGCGACTGGTCGTAGAAATTCAGTTCGTTACTTATCTGCTGAATTGACATTTTTCCCGTTTTCAACAATGCCCGGGCTTCTATTATTAAATATTCACGTATCCACTGACCTGCTGTTAAGCCACTTGCCGAGCGTATTACAGCAGACAGGTATTTACTTGTCAGATGCAGGCGGTTTGCATAAAACCCGATTTTGTGCTGTTCCCTGAAATAACGCTCAACCAGGCGAATAAACTGTTCAAAAATATATTCTTTTGTATGTGGCCTTATCGCCGGTTTTTGTGTGTTATGCTGTTGCAGGAGCGCATACATGTTGTAAAACTGCACGTTGATATACTGCTGAATAATTTGCCGGGAAAACATTCCTTTTTCCTCTAATTTCTGTTTTATCAGCCGGTAAATTGTAATCGCTTCATTCATCATGCTTTCAGGGATCTGAATGCCGTTTTCCCTGAAAAAGTGCTGCTGTAACTGAATCGCTTCAAAAAAACTAGTATTGTTATCCAGGAAACTTGTCTTCATAATATAAACAATGGTGCTGAGATCAGGCGAAATTTCTTTTAATTCAAATATCTGTTTCGGCACAATAACCAATAACTCATTCTTTTCAAGCATAAAACTCTTTGTATCCAGTTTTGCTTTTAAATATCCCTCAACGCACATGATTATAATTGACTCATTTGTCCGAAATGGGAAGTTTAAGATTTCCTCCTCTCCAATATTTTCTGAAGAAAGTATGTTTTTTATATTATCCGAAGCTATAAAGCTTTCTTCAATACTTTCATTTACAAAAACATCAAATAGTTCGGAATGTTTGATTTGTATGACTGTATCGCTCATTTTTTTATTTGAAATATTATTTTGAAGATAAGCTTTCTTTTGGTATTTCGGCAATTTATAACAACATTTTGGTATTTTATACATATTCAGATCATCCTTTCATTATAATTTTGTCTAGGGAAATATTTAATATTTTGAAATAAAGGCAGAATCAGCTGAAGTTAAATTTAATCTGTACCCGCTATTGATTGCCGGACAGCATTCATTTGTACGTGTTTCAACAACAAATTCAGGGTATGTTACAAATGTCTGTCTGCTGAAAAAGTAAAATTAATTGAGAATTAACGAAAAAAACAGATGAAACCCACATGATTGAACGCAATCACAAACAACGTATAAATATAAGTTACAACCAAGCCTGCGAGCCCGACGAGGTCAACCATGTGTAGTTCTCCCGATGAATCGGGACAGGCACCCGATAAATCGGGACAAGTTATCATACCATGAAAATAAAAATTATATTATGATGAAAAAATATTTGAAATCAGGTTTTGCAGTGATACTGCTGTCTGGCCTTGTTGCCTGTTCCAATGAAAAAGGAATTCAAAAAGAAGAAAAGATCATACCTGTAAAAGTAACTGAGGTCAGCTCCTCACAAACAGCCGGCAACAAAAGCTACGTGGGTACAGTTGAAGAATCGGTTGCCATTTCACTTGCATTTTCGGGCACGGGTACTGTGGAGCAGGTTTATGTATCCGAAGGACAGAAAGTTCATAGAGGACAATTACTTGCCACGCTTAATTCTTCGACTGCTGAAAATTCATACCTGCTGATGCTTGCTAAACAACAGCAGGCACAGGATGCCTACGACAGGCTTGTAAAAGTTCATGAAAACGGTTCTTTGCCGGATATTAAGCTGGTAGAAGTGGAAACAGGCCTGCAACAGGCAAAACTGATGACTTCCGTAGCAAAGAAAAGTCTGGATGACTGCAAACTGTATGCTCCCCGCGAGGGAGTTATTGCAACCCGCAGCCTTGAAGCCGGAAGTATTGTCATGCCAGGTATTGCAGCCTTTAAACTTGTTTCCATCAACAAAGTATATGTTAAAATATCTGTTTCTGAAAATGAAATAGGAAGTATCAGGGAAGGGCAAACGGCAGAGGTTGTTGTCCCGGCACTTGACAATGCCCCCTTTACAGGAAAAATTGAAATGAAAGGTATAGCAGCCAAGCCATTGACGCATACCTATGAGGCAAAAATTGGCATCAGCAATCCACAATCACAGTTAATGCCGGGAATGGTTGGCAAAGTTTCGCTTTCAGACGAAGCCGGAGAATCTGAAATAGTTGTACCATTTCAAAGCATCCGGATTGCCGCTGACGGTAATAAGTATGTGTGGCTGACTGACGGCAGGACTGCTGAACGCCGTTCTGTAAAAACAGGCAGTTACAGCGATAATGGAGTTGCAGTTACAGACGGGCTTACGGAAGGCGACAAAATCATCGTTGAAGGTTTTCAGAAAATCAGCCAGGGAAGCAAAATCTCATTTAAGTAACAGGAAATGAAAGAAAACAATAAAGTTATTGAATGGGCAATGAAAAACCGCCAGGTTGTACTGTTGGTGGTAGCAGTGTTATTTGTAGCAGGAATTTATTCTCTGGTAGTAATGCCCAAGCAGGAACAGCCTGAATTCACTATTCGCCAGGGTGTTGTAGCAGGTGTATATCCTGGTGCCACTTCGCTTGACGTAGAGGAACAGCTTACCAAACCTCTGGAACGGTATCTCTTCACATTTACTGAAGTTAATCGTGAAAAAACCACTTCCAGATCAGAAAATGGAATGGCTTATATTTTTGTGGAACTCTCAGATAAGGTAAAGGATAAAGATATCGTCTGGTCGAAAATCAAACATGGATTAAGTTTGTTTAAATCGTCTTTGCCAACGGGTGTACTGGCAATCGTTGCTAATGACAATTTTGGTGATGTTGCCTCCATTCTCATCACAATGGAGTCGGACGATAAAACGCTGCGTGAAATAGATGCTTATTGCGATATACTCGAGGACCGTCTCCGGACTGTGGCGAATGTGGCGAATGTTCGGCGTTATGGCTCTCAAAAAGAGCAGATTACCATTTATGTTGATAATGAAAAACTGGCAAATTATGGTATCGGCGAGAAAATGATGGTTGCAAACCTGATGGCGCATGGTCTGACAACAACTGCAGGAAATCTGGAGAATAAGCAAATTACTGCCCCGATTCATATAACAGAAAGTTTTCATAGTGAACAGGAAATTGCGGATCAGATAATTTTTTCAGCTCCAAACGGTAATAATATCAGGGTTAAAGATATAGGACGGGTACAGCGTGAATATACGCCGCCTGATAGTTATATCACCCACAACAGCAAGCGCTGTGTACTGTTGTCGGTTGAGGTAAATCCCTCAGCAAATATTATTTTTTTTGGAAAAGAAGTAAACAGTATATTGGAGAAATTCAAAAAAGAACTCCCGGCAGGTGTTAATATCAACCGCATAGTTGACCAGCCAAAAGTTGTTGAATATTCAATTAATAATTTTCTTCTCTCACTACTCATTGCTGTTTTTGCTGTTATCATAGTAACCATGATTTTGTTACCTTTCCGTGTTGCGGCTGTATCGGCAATGTCAATCCCGATAACCATTACCATCACCATGGCAATTATGTACGCGGCCGGTATTCCGCTTAATATGATTACTCTGGCCGCGCTGATTACCGTTTTGGGAATGATTGTGGATAACTCCATTGTTATAGTGGACAGTTACATCGACAAGCTCGATATGGGGAAAGACCGCTGGAAATCTTCAATCCGCAGTGCTCAGGAGTATTTCAAGTCCATCTTTTCTGCGACACTGGCTATCAGCATAACCTTTTTTCCTGTTGTGTTTACAAACACTGGTACAATCCGCGACTTCCTCATACATTTCCCCTGGGCTGTTAATATAACATTGTTTATTTCGCTTATAGTGGCAATGCTTGTCATTCCGACACTTCAATATTTTCTGATAAAAACAGGCATCCTGCATTCGCATAACGGAAGTACCCGGAAAAAGCGAAAAACACTGCTCCATTATGTTCAGTCAGGCTACGAGTGGTTACTTGAAAAGGTTTTTACTTATCCAAAAATAACGATTGGAGCCGGTATACTATCGGTACTTTTGGGTGTAGTTATTTTTATTAATCTCCCCAAACGAATGATGCCGATTGCCGAGCGCGATCAGTTTGCCGTGGAGATATATTTGCCCAATGGCAGCCCGCTTGAAAAAACAGCCGCTGTTTGTGATAGTCTGGAGCACCTTCTGCGGGTGGACAGGCGTGTGAAGTCGGTTTCGGCTTTTGTAGGCACCAGTTCACCTCGTTTTCATGTGGTTTATGCTCCAAATATGCCTTCGAAAAACTATGGGCAATTTATTGTTAATACAATATCAAATAAGGCGACAGAAGAGCTTTTGGATGACTTAACGAACAAATATGCTTTCTATTTTCCGGAAGCTTATGTGCGCTTTAAACAACTTGATTTTCAGGAGGTGGATGCTCCTATTGAGGTCCGTTTTATCGGAGAAAATATAAATGAACTAAAAGTACAGGCTGAAAAAACAATGCAATTTCTGCAGTCGCTCGACGAGTGTTTATGGGTACGTACCAGTTTCGAGGCGCCTTCGCCCGTTGTCAGCGTTGAACTCAATCAGACTGAAGCCGGACGTCTGGGCATAAATAAAACGCTGGCCTCCCTGGGTATTGCAATGGCTACTACAGGAGTAAAAATTACAGATTTATGGGAAGGGGGTTATGCTGTTCCTGTAGAAATACGGTCTGACAATCCGGAAAAAACAGTCAGGGATATCGCAAATACACCTGTTTCGGGTTTAGCAGGTGCTTCTGTCCCATTGCGTCAGATAGGAAAAATAAGTCCGCAGTGGAGCGAAAGCGTTATTACACACCGGAATGGAATACGGTCGCTAAGCGTATTCGCTGACGTGAAGCGTGATGAATATCCCAACAGAGTATTCAAAAAAGTAAACAGGTTTGTTGAAACAGAAATTGCTCCCGGTTTACCGGAAAGCGTAGAATACGAACATGGCGGCCTGCCTGCATTTGAAGACGAAATAATGTCGCCGATGTATCTGGCGATGGTTATTTCTTTTGCAATGATGTTTTTTATTCTCGTTTTTCATTTCAAAAAAATCAAACTGGCAGTTATTGTCATGCTTTCGGCTTCTATGGCAATCTTTGGTGCAGCATTGGGTATCCGGATATTAGGTATTGATTTCAGTGCTTTTGCTATTTTGGGAATTATCGGACTTGTGGGGATTATTCTTCGTAACGGGATTATAATGTTTGACTATATTGAATTTTTACGGTTCAGCAGAAACAAGTCTGTCCGCCAGGCTGCTTTTGATGCGGGTAAACGCCGTATGCGCCCGATTTTTCTCACCTCGGCTGCCGCTTCAATGGGGGTTTTGCCGATGATAATTTCAGGAGGACCCATGTGGTCCGGAATGGCTGCAATTATCTTCTTTGGTACATTGATTTCAATGTTGCTGGTAATAACGGTTATGCCCGTAGCATATTGGCTATTACATAGAAAACATGACGACGTCAGGATAAACATTTAAAATAAATACAATGAACAGAGCAATTACAATTTCAGTTTTGTGTGCTATTCCCTTTTTCACGTTGTTTTCACAAAACCTGCTAACGCTGGAGCAATGCAGGGAAGCAGCTTTAAAAAATAATACAGAGTCAAAAAATGCAGCATTAATGGTTCAAATTGCCGGGCACCAACAAAAAGAAGCGTTCACAAACTATTTCCCAAAAATAAGCGCTTTAGGATCCGGTTTTTCTTCTGATAAGCCAATAATGTCGATGGAAATGGATTTGTCGGCAATGATGCAGCCGATGATGGACGTTTTTACGCCAGCAATAATATGGGGAATGCAACAGGGTGCACCCATAGATCTGAATGCACTCGCCGCACTTGGCAACGCAGAGCCACAAAAAATTGAAATGCTGAAGAACGGAATAATTGCAGGTGTGCAGGCAACTCAGCCAATATTTGCAGGAGGACAGATATTAAATGGAAACCGGCTTGCAAAAACCGGTCTGGAAGTAAGTAAACTACAAAAACAGATTTCTGATAATGAAGTCCTTCTTGAAACGGAACACTATTTCTGGCAACTCGTTTCATTGAAGGAAAAAATGAAAACGGTTGAGAATTCAGAAAATATGCTGGCCAGAATTCTGTCTGATGTAAAAATTGCCGTTGAGGCGGGACTAACTACCCGAAACGATTTTTTACGTGTAGAACTTGAACAAAACAAGCTGGAAAGTGGCAAATTAAAACTGGAAAACGGTTTACAGATGCTTAAAATGGCATTGGGACAGAAAATTGGTATAGCTGCTGATAGTTTTGATATTCAGCAACCGGAATTTGATACTTTCACAGATCTGGTTAAAACATCTGTTGAAGAAAATTCCACGGGTCTCCAAAATCGCCCCGAATACAAACTGCTGGATAAATCAGTAGAGGTAAGCCGCCTGCAGCATGCTATGGAAGCAGGTAAAAATCTGCCAACAATCGCGGTAGGTGCCGGTTACAACTATATGAATTTTGATATGCACAAGGATGATGGTATGAAAACTGATTTTGCGATGGTATTTGCCACCATTTCTATTCCTGTTTCTGACTGGTGGGGCGGGTCACATGCAATCAGAAGGAAAAAGCTTGAGATGGTACAGGCTGAAAACACAAAAAAGGAAAATACAGAATTACTGTTACAGCAGATTCAAAGCGTGCAATATGGCTTGAACGAAGCCTATCAGCAGGTCTTACTTGCAAAAAGATCCATTCTGTCTGCCGAAGAAAACCTGAAAGTGAATCAGGACAACTACAACGCCGGAGTATTAACACTTTCGGATTTACTTGAAGCACAAAATCTCTTGCAGCAATCCCACGATCAATACATTGAAGCAGGCACACAATACTTTCAGAAGCAGGCGGAATGGAAACAGGTAAGCGGACAATAGGTTTTGACCACCTTCAGACAGAAAGCATTTGAAAAGGAATAATACATTTTTTAAACATTTATTAAAAGTACCACCGGAAGATGAATAAACAGAAAATATACGAAAGACAATCTTCTAAAATACCCCCGTAACACAGAATATAACACGGCTTCTCTGTTAACCTGGGATTTAAATTTGGTGACTTCCTGGGTCAGAAATTAACAGAAAAAAAGATTCAGGAGTAGTACCGGTTTAGCCGGTATTTTATTATCCAATTCCTGTGAACTGATCGGGCAGCCGGAAAAATATCCGGCAGCCGTTAATTAAAAATTGCGGGCCCTACTGATACTTTGCGGCATAATTTATTTTACTGCCGCATAATATTGGTATTTGATGCTATGGTTTTCAAATGAAGGGAACAAGCTTAGAAAGGTTAATATAATCAAAATAACTGCAGAAGGAGAAAATTTAAAAATGAGACTGTATTTTTTACTCATAGGCGTTTTGATAAATGCCATCGGTTTATCGCAGGATACAATTAACCAAACAGATAAAAAACAAAACATTATTATTGCACGTAGCTTTGGCTATGGAAATGTAATACCCACAAATGTTTTTGTAAAAGGCGATAATCTGCAAAACAAAGCAATAAAACACTATAAGTCACTGTCATTAAAAGTATTATGGCAAAATCCGGGCTATACACAGTGGCAAAAAATTTTCCGGGGACCTTATTATGGCTTTGGTTTATCAGTGGGAGATTTCAATAATCCGCAGGAAATTGGTTATCCGGTATCCTTTTATGGCATATTGGGACTGCCGCTTGTAAGACTGAAAAAACTGGAATTTTTCACAGAGCCTCAATTTGGATTAACAAGCAACTGGAAGAGTTATCACACTGTAACAAATCCGAAAAACATAGCAATTGGCGGTGCTTTTACAGTACATCTGGATCTTGCCTTAAAAATGTTTTATGCTTTAAGCCCCAACTTTGACCTGGGGGCAGGAATGAATTTTATCCATTTTTCCAATGGCGGTATAAAGCGGCCAAACCGGGGTTTCAATATTTACTCGTCGCTTACGGAACTCAGATACAGATTTGTGCCCCGTCCGGAATATAAAAACATTGAAAAGACAGGCAGATTAAAACGATCAGATGATCTCTTTTTAATGAGGACGGCAAGTATTCATCAGCTTATGGAATTCGAACCGGACACCAATTATTTTGCCGTATACGGCTGGAGTGTTATTTATTTTAATCGTATTTCCAATGCGGTACGTCTGGGGATAGGAAGAGATATGAACTACTGGTGGGGCATGACAGCAAATACAGACGGTACCATGGGATCCAGAACCATACAAAATCTTACGTTGGGTTATATCCTGCAACCCGAAATGATAATAAGCAGGTTAACACTTGTGGGAGGTATCGGGATTTATGCCATGCATTCAAATTTTGGCAGTTTCAGACAGTTGTATCAACGACTGGGAGTGAGATTTGATATTTATAAAACCCTGTCGCTCGGAGTTAATGTACGCGCCATTAACTTTGGCCGCGCCGAGTTTATGGAGTTTAATATAGGATACAGGATGCAACTTTTTTAAAAAATCCCGATAATTTTTCCCTGGCACAGCCGGTATAAAAAGTCTGTAGCTTTACTGGCAGAAGTATTGACAGGAGGATCCTGACAAAGATTTGTGGAGAATAAGGGATTCGAACCCTTGACTCCCTGCGTGCAAGGCAGGTGCTCTGGCCAGCTGAGCTAATTCCCCGGTCGTAGTCCCGCGCGGAGTTGAACCGCGGACCTCTACATTATCAGTGTAGCGCTCTAACCAACTGAGCTACGGGACTATAATGCTTTCAGGATTCGGGTTGTCCCCGGGTTATATTCTGTATCCTGAAACAGGATATTTTCCATCCTGTAAATAACTGTTTCGTCTTTTCAAGGAACTTCCTCGCTTATTCCGCCTTTCTTTTTCTTCAGGAACTTTATCTCCGGCAGCTGTCCATACAGATACTTCCGGCAATCCTCCTGAATCAACTCAGTTTCATGATGCCCCCTGTTTAAAGAAGGCTTTGCATTTTAAACGGGTGCAAAGATATAAATTGATTCATTCTTTACAATATCAAAATTAAAAAATATTATCTGATCAATATTTCATTAAACAACATCTCCTTACCGGAAAGTAAAAATAAGATTCATGGTGAAATTCCACAGAGTCACAATTCCGATTGCAATCAGCTTTGAAAGATAGAAATTCATCCCAAGCCTGTCATGAAGAAGATAAATAACCAGATTGTTTATGCCAAGTCCGGCAACCGAAATTAGAATGAAGGAAAAATATTCAACTGCTATTTCCTCACTTTTACTCCCGAA
Organism: uncultured Rikenellaceae bacterium; assembly: GCA_964522415.1. Lineage (GTDB taxonomy): Bacteria > Bacteroidota > Bacteroidia > Bacteroidales > VadinHA17 > LD21. The sequence continues at coordinate 10,614 of CAZFVQ010000013.1, forward strand.
AGTCCAGATCCTGTTCCATATATAATTCGAGGTGGCAGCCAGGATGAATCCCGCAGAATTGGCAATATACTTGTTTGCCCGTGCTTTTTCCTTTAAAAGCCAGGTGACGCCGAAATCGATCAGCATACCCGAAAATCCAACCACAGAAAATTTCAGGAATTTCAGTATGACAAATCTGTCAATCATCCTTTTCTATTTTCAACTTTTTAAAATAACTGTTCAGGGAGGGGCCGAAAAGTGTATTCAGTGACAGGCCGAAACTGTATTTTCCTTCGGGAAGATCAGGGAAAGCCGCAGAAAATGTCCTGCGGATCGTTTCTCCTGAATATATTATATCAACCGGCTCATCGGGAAAAATGTCGCACACTGACAAATCCCTGCCTTTTATCAGTATCATGCAAAACTTAACCGGAAACTGCCTGTGATTGAAGTTAATATCAAATTCATAGGGATTATGAAGGGAGAACGACAATCTCAATGTATCGCCTGAAGAAATCACTTCTTCCCTTAAATCAAAATCAATTTTCATCCTGTTGACGGTCTGCAGACTGTCCGTTCTGAATCCTCCGAAGCGCATCGTATCGGAAACATATATCTGTGAATTTGTATGCTGATTGAGACAAATGAAAGCCGGGCGGTTATGATATTTTTTTTCAAACTGCCACAGGTCGTACTGCGTCTGGCGCGAATAGACTGAACTGATCGCCACTGCTTCCTTCCCCGTAAAAAAACTGTAAAGCGAAGGCCTTTGAAAAGCACCGGTAAAAACAAGCGGAAGATCCTTTGCTTCAGCTGCAAGCTCCCTGTACTTCCTTTCCTTGCCGCCAAAGGCAATATCCCTGACAAAACTGATATCTGTCATCATTATCAGTCTTACGGCAACAAGAAGCAGTATTGACGGCAGAATGAATCTCTGGGTATAGCGCAAAAGTGAAGGATCGGAAGAACATTTTTCCGTCAGGATAAGTATCATCGGTACTGAACATGCAATTGTCCAGTGCGGCTCCACATGTCCGCGAAAAGACATCATCCAGAAAAAAACAAGGAAACCGGCAATCTGGAGGTAGTAATTCCTTTTCAGAGGGCTGTCCGCCCTGTATCTGAACAGGACATATATCACTGCTCCGAGGGTAAAGGGGTTAAAAACAGCCATCTGGTTTGGCAGGTATTCGAAGAAATAACTCCAGCGGAATCCTGCGGATCTGTCAACCAGGTGATAGCGGAAGCTGGGGAAATCATTTGATATCTGCCAGTGAATATGCGGAGAAAGGATCAGCAGGGCAATCAATCCTGCAGCCAGAAACCTGTAATTTTTCAGCAGCTTTAAATTGGAAAACACAAGAAATGCGATGACCAGCACTGCCTGATACTTGCTGTAAACAAGTCCGGCCATGGATACTGCAAGTAGAAAAACCTCCTTCCAGCCATCATTATCCAGGAATTTCCTGTATGCAAAAAAGGCCAGTGCTGTGAAAAACAACAGCGGAGAATCAGGAGCAGCCAGAACCCCATAGACTGAAAACATACTGATTGATGCAGCCACCGTAAAGAAAATCACTACGGTTTTCCTGTCAGCTTCCCTGAAACCAGCTGTTCGCCAGATAAGTATAATGGTACCCATCTGTAAGGCCAGGGACATAAACCTTATACCAAGGTTTCCGGAAAAAAGAAGTGAACTTATTCCCGTCATCAGCGCAACCATCGGAGGATGGTCATAATAACCCCAGTCGGGGTTTCTGCCGAATAATCCATAATAAGCTTCATCGCTGAGGATTTCCGTATAAACTGCCTGTACCAGGTTTACAAGGAACCAAAGTGCAAGAAACAGAATGAAAATACTTCTGTAATTCAGCTTCCTTTTTACACTATTTTTCAGGATTTTTTCAGGAGTTCTCAATTCTTCATTCTGATATTGTTAAGATTAACAGAAACTTTAAGGGCCTGCTCATTGTAAATATTCCCTTCAGTAAAATGAAAAGAAAACTCCAGTCTGCCTTTGACAATATTATTTCTGAGAAAATCCCAGTAAAAATCTGTCCGGTTATATGTATTTGTTCTGTAAAACGGATCCCCCCAGTAAAGCTCATTGTCATGAACCGGATAATATTGCATCTGCCCTTCGCCGGCATAAAAGGTATTGAAAATTCCGATTCCCCTGTATTCAGCATTAAATTCGGCAAGGAATCCGTGATGTAACAGCCAGCCGGTATTAAGTGCCCGTGCCCTGTCAAAACCGGTAACATACCCCATATTCAAATCCAGCCGGCTCAGAATGGTCATCCCCGAAAGATCTGTACCAACGGATGTAAGCTGAAGCAGGTTGTCATGGAGGGGTTCATCAACCGGCGGATCCATAAAGCCGGCAAAATGAAACATATAGCTGAAGTTCTGTATATAAAAATGCTCCCAGCAGTATTTACCCGAAAAACCGACAAAAAATGATTCCCGGCTTTCGTATGACTGACGGCTTGTCCAGTCAAGCCATAAATTTGCAGATACCTTCCTGCCTGAATAATCCAGAAGAATACCGTTTATATGCGGACGATAGAAGGAAACCGAGTCCCTGAAAAATATCCTGGGAAACCTGTCAAGAGCCTGTTCTCTTGGAAATGCACCCGCCAGAAATCTGAAGTCATTCATTCTGAACATATAATAGGCTGACGGGGAAAGATCATCAATGACATTGTTGCTGCCATACTCATGAAGCATGTTTATCCCGGCCACAACAGTATGAACCGAATCGAAACTCACTGACAATCCCGGTGCAAATCTCACGCCTGCCATGGTTTGCGGGATATGAACACGTGAATGACCGAATTCGGTATTGTCGAAAAACGAATATAAGGCTGTCTGAAACCCTATCTGTTGTGACCAGGCGCTAAAGGGCAATACCAGGCACAATAAGAGAATCCTCAATGAGTTTTTCATTTCCTGACGATTGACGGGGGACAAAATTAAAATTTATAATAATTTAAAAGCTACATGATGTGAAGTTTTTATCTGAATTTCCGTATTTTAGCAATTTAATAAAACCATATGGCCAATCTGATAATTATACCCACCTATCTGGAAAGTGAAAATATTGAGGCGATTACACGGGTTGTTTTCTCGCTGAGCATACCTTTCAGCATTCTGGTTATTGATGACAATTCCCCTGACGGCACCGCGGCAATTGTCAAAAATCTTCAGACTGAATTTAAAAACCTTCACCTTATTGAGCGTCCCGGCAAACTCGGACTCGGAACCGCATATATCACCGGTTTCCGCTGGGCTCTTGAAAACGGTTTCGATTACATATTTGAAATGGATGCCGATTTCTCGCATAATCCCGATGACCTGATCAGGCTCTACAGTGCATGCCATGATGATGGTGCCGACGTGGCGATCGGATCGAGATATATCAGCGGCGTCAATGTGGTAAACTGGCCCCTCTCAAGAGTCCTGATGTCCTATTTTGCTTCAGTTTATGTGAGACTAATAACCAGGATGAAAATTAAAGATGCTACTGCAGGATTTATTTGCTACAGAAGCGAGGTACTGAAAAACATAAAACCGGAACAAATCAAATCAAAGGGCTACGGTTTTCAGATAGAAATGAAGTTCGCTGCATGGAGGCTGGGATACAAGATAGTTGAAGTACCAATAATTTTTACTGACAGAAAACTTGGTACCTCAAAAATGTCGGGAGGCGTGTTCAATGAAGCATTGTGGGGAGTCATCCGGATGAAAATACGGAGTTGGTTTACTAAACCAGACAGCATTATCCGGTCTCCGGTGAATAGAGAAAACAAAACATCAAATTCCTTGGATACCAAGCCATTTGGACATTAAAAACACCTGGACACCAAGGTATTAATAATGAATTATTTTGAATTTTAATGTCAGATATTTTAATCCGGAATCCCCTTATCATCAATGAAGGTATCTCTTTCATAGGGGATGTACTTGTCAGTGATGAAATCATATCTGCAATCGGATTACCCGGACAGGTTGAGGTTCCGGAAAAGACAAAAAAGCTGGATGCATCCGGACTTATTCTGATACCGGGAGTTATTGATGACCATGTACATTTCAGGGAACCCGGATTAACCCATAAAGGAGATATTTTTACCGAAACAAGGGCTGCAGTGGCAGGCGGTATTACTTCCTTCATGGATATGCCCAACACCATTCCCCGGACAGTAACAAACAGGGATCTTGAATATAAATTCCGTATCGCATCCGAAAAATCCCTTATAAACTATTCCTTCTATATCGGGGCAACAGAAAACAACCTGGATGAGATCATGAATACGGATCCTGCCAGGGTATGCGGAATCAAACTGTTTATGGGAGCCTCAACCGGAAACATGCTGGTCGCGGATGAAAACTCACTGCGGGAACTGTTCAAAAGGGCACTTATTCCCGTGGCGGTCCATTGTGAGGATGAAACAACAATCAGAGGGAATATTGAATTATTCCGGGAAAAATACGGCGACGATATTCCCCCTGCAATGCACCCCCTGATACGAAGCCGTGATGCCTGTTTCAAGTCTTCATCCCTTGCCGTCAGACTGGCACGGGAATACAATACCCGCCTTCATATCCTGCATCTTTCCACTGCTGATGAAATGAAGCTTTTCAGTTCAGGGAAAATTCAGGAAAAAAGAATCACCGGCGAAGCATGCGTACATCATCTCTGGTTTGACGATTCAGATTATGAAAAGCTGGGATCAAAAATCAGATGGAATCCTGCAATAAAGACAAAATTTGACCGGAAAGCTTTAATACAGGCTCTCAACAATGATGTTATTGATGTCATCGGCACTGATCATGCACCACATACCCCCGAAGAAAAATCCGGTACTTATTTTGAATCCCCGTCGGGTGCTCCACTGGTTCAGCATTCCCTTACTGCAATGCTTGAACTATGGCACAGGAAAATATTCAGCCTGGAAAAAATAGTCGAAAAAATGTGCCATAATCCGGCTGAATTGTTCAATATAGACAAAAGAGGATTTATCAGGGAAGGCTATAAAGCCGACCTGGTACTGATTGATCCGGAACATGAATGGATGGTATCAGGAAACAATATTCTTTATAAATGCGGCTGGTCACCTTTCGAAGGCTTTGCCTTCAGATCAAAGGTCGTGAAGACATTTGTCAACGGAAACCTGGTCTATAACCACGGTGAGATAAACAACCACCACAGGGGCCAGCCGCTGGTATTTGAACGCTGAATCAGACACCCCGGCTGAAAAAGCCAACATCCCGGATAATTCCAGCAGGAAATGCAGGCCATTATCATTCGGATGCCGGAACAACACCCACAGGCTGTCTCGTGACAAGCCTTGCCATGCTCCGCGACTTTTGTTCCAAAAGGATTTCGCGGCCCGACATGATCTTTTCCAGTGCTTCCGTTGTATAATGACGCACAGACAGCAGCTCAACATTTTCGTTGTAAACTGCCGAATATTCATGCTTAAGGTCATTCAGCAGACTGTAAATCTTGGCCCTTTCGTCATCAATGCATACATTGATGCTAACCGCACTTGCATCAATGAGATTGACCTTGATTCCGTGCCTGATGAATGTCTGAAACATCCTGCTGATGTTATCCCCCATTACAAATGAAAAATCCTTTGGAAGAAGTGAAAGCAAAACCTGATTCTCTTTACGGATAAAGACAGGAATTGCTATTCTCAGCCTCGGTTCTTCCGTCACCAGCGTTCCTGATTCCTGCGGATCAATGAAAGATTTTACGTAAAGCGGAATATTTCTGTTGTGCAGCGGTTTAATGGTTTTGGGATGAATAACCTTTGCACCCGAGAAAGTCATCTCAACAGCCTCCCTGTAGGATATTTCCTCCAGCTTTTCAACATCAGGCATCCATCTGGGATCAGCATTGAGTAGCCCGGGCACATCCTTCCAGAAAGTCACACTTTCTGCATCCAGAATGGTAGCCAGGACAGCAGCGGTATAATCTGAACCTTCACGGCCCAGGGTTGTGGTCTGGCCGGCAATGGTGGCTCCAATGAAACCCTGGGTCAGATAGCAGGAATATCCCGGTAAATCAAATGCCGGCCTGATCCTCAGGTAACTCTCACCCCATAAAATATTTGCTTCCCTGTATCTGTCATCTGTCACAAGCTTGTTTCTTATATCTACCCATTTCACATTCAAGCCTTTCCTGTTAAGATATTCAGCTATCAGCATGGTTGACCATATTTCGCCATAGGAAACAATCTGGTCATATTCATAGTCATAAACGGATCTTTCCTCCTGTGACAGGTATTCCCCGAGCTTCGCAAAAGAGTTGTGAATCCGCTTTATGGCCGGATCGCCGCCGGGAAAAAGAGCTTTGGCTATTGAAAGATGCTCATTATAAACATTATCAAGATGTTCCCTGTAGCTATCATCGTTTTTTATCCATGCATTCAATACTCTCTCCAGTGCATCGGTAGTTTTGCCAAAAGCTGAAACTACAATGACGAGACTATCTTTCTCATCGGTAACAATACCGGCCATATTCTCAATACCTTCGGCATCCCTCACCGATGCTCCCCCAAATTTATAAATCTTCATGTCCGGTAATTTTCTGTAAAAATAAGATTTATTCATAATCCGGTTGATCTTAATCATAAGTGTTCGCTATGAATTTTGAAGTGACTTACAGGCGTTGAATAATTTCCCGGAAATTGATATTAAATTTGCAGCCATATTTGTGCTGATGAAAAAAAACGAACTGACAGACTTGTTCAATGATCATCCGGTTCTTTCCGCCCTGACTGAAAAGATAAAATCTGGCACTGAAACAAGATTGGGTGCGGAGGGCCTTTACGGATCATCAAAGGCGATTGCAATCGCCCGGATATTTCTGGAAGCGCCGTTTACACACTTTATAGTGGTTCCTGAAAAGGAAGACGCCGCCTACCTTTACAATGACCTTGTGTCTCTCACCGGCGATGACTCAGTATTCTTCTTTCCATCAACATACAAACGCTCGGTGCTCTACGAACAAACAGAACCCGCCAATATTGTTCTTCGTACAGAAGTCCTTAATTTTCTTTCATCAGCCGGCAGGAAAGGAATCATTGTAAGCTATCCCGAATCTGTAATGGAAAAGGTGATCAGCAGGAAGAACCTGCAAAAAAATACTTTCACCATCAAAAAGGGAGACAATCTTTCACTGGAATTTCTGGAAGAATTATTACGCGAATACAATTTTGAAAGGGTTGATTTTGTCAGTGAACCCGGTCAGTATGCCATCAGGGGAAGCATTGCAGACATATTCTCCTATTCAACCGACCTGCCTTACAGAATAGATTTCTTCGGTGAAGAAATAGATTCCCTCAGAACTTTCAACACCGGCGACCAGCTGTCAGTAAATACCTGCACCCGGATAACGGTAATACCAAATATTCAGGATATTTCCATTGAGGAAACAAATGATTCATTTACCGGTTTCCTGCCGGCTTCATCAGTAATATGGATTGAAGACGCCAGATATATCAGGGATAAGATAAATGATATTTCAGGGCAGCTGGCAAGAAAGGAGGAATCGGGACAGGCAGACGGAAAAACTGCCACAGTAATGACCGGTAACCACTTTATTGAAGAATGCTTGAAATTCAGAACAGTTGAAATAGGGAAATCCGGAATATCAGAATCAGGCATCTCAGAACCCGGTCAGCGCTTTGAGTTCAGGACCGAATCACAACCGGTTTTCAACAAGAATTTCAGCCTGCTCAGCTCAAAACTTGTTTCAAATAACGATGAAGGTTACAGAACCTTCATTATCTCTGAAAGCCAGTCGCAGATAGACAGGCTGAAAGACATCTTCACAGAGATAAATCCTGAACTCCGCTTTGAATCAATACTCTTCAATCTTCACGGGGGATTTGCCGATCATGATATCAGAATCGCAATCTATACTGATCATCAGATATTTGACAGATACCACAAATTCAGGATAAGAGGCTTTTTTACAAGAAGGGAAAGCATTTCAGTAAAGGAACTGACGGGACTTAATCCCGGTGATTATGTGGTTCATATTGATCATGGAATAGGAAAATTCGGCGGACTTGAAAAAATTGAGATAAACGGCAGGATTCAGGAAGCTATCAAATTGGTTTACAGAAACAATGATACTCTTTATGTTGGAATTCATTCGCTGCACAGGATTTCCAAATATAAGGGAAAGGAAGGAGCTGAACCCAGGATATACAAACTTGGTTCAGGAGCATGGCAGAAGCTGAAACAAAGAACCAAGAGCAGGATCAAGGATATTGCAAAGGATCTGATCAGGCTTTACGCAAAAAGAATGGCTTCCGGAGGTTATTCATTTTCACCTGATTCCTATCTGCAGCGGGAACTTGAAGCTTCATTTATTTATGAGGATACACCCGATCAGCTTGTTGCAACATCAGCAATAAAGGAGGATATGGAAGCTCCGCATCCCATGGACCGACTGGTTTGTGGTGATGTGGGTTTCGGGAAAACAGAACTTGCAATCAGGGCTGCATTCAAATCAGCTGTGGACAGCAAGCAGACGGCGGTTCTGGTACCCACAACAATTCTGGCTTTCCAACACTACCAGACATTCACCAACAGGCTTAAGGGTTTTCCCTGTACGGTTGACTATCTCAGCAGACACAGGAAACCGGCAGAGCAGAAAAAAATAATCTCCGACCTGGAAAACGGAAAGATCGATATCATAATAGGAACCCATATGCTTGTCGGGAAAAATATCAGGTTCAGAGACCTTGGATTACTTATCATTGATGAAGAACAGAGATTCGGAGTTTCAGTAAAGGAAAAACTCAAAACACTCAGAACCAGTGTTGACACCCTGACGCTGACTGCAACACCTATCCCCCGTACCCTTCAGTTCTCACTGATGGGGGCCCGGGATCTTTCCGTGATCAATACCCCTCCTCCGAACAGAATGCCTGTTGTAACTGAAATTCATGGCTTCAATGAAGAAATTATTGAAGAAGGTATTGAATATGAAATAAGCCGCGGGGGTCAGGTATTCGTCATTCATAACAGAATTGAGAACATAAATGAAATCAGGGATAAAATAAAAAGAATCTGTCCAAATGTGCAGATTGCCGTGGTTCACGGCCGGATGGAGGGCGATGCAATCGAAAATATCATGTTTGATTTTATACGTGGGGATTATGACGTCCTTGTTGCAACTACGATAATTGAATCGGGACTCGATATTCCCAATGCAAACACAATCTTTATCAATGAAGCCCATCATTTCGGACTGTCCGAATTGCATCAGCTGAGGGGAAGAGTAGGCCGCTCCAACAGGAAAGCCTTCTGTTACCTGCTGGCTCCTCCCCTCACTGTATTACCACATGATGCCCGGAGAAGACTTAAAACAATTGAGGAATATTCCGGACTGGGAAGCGGATTCAATATTGCAATGCAGGATCTGGATATAAGGGGTTCAGGAAATCTCCTTGGGGGAGAACAGAGCGGATTCATTGCCGATGTAGGCTTCGAAACATACCAGAACATTCTCAATGAGGCCCTGGCTGAACTGAGAAACAGTGAAACGGATGAACCGGGAAACAGTGAAATTGCGGAACCGCGGTACAGTGAAACGGCTGAACCGGGAAGCAGTGAAATGGCTGAACCGGGAAGCAGTGAAATGGCTGAACCTGGAAGCAGTGAAAGAACTGCACTGAAAAATGCTGCAACTGCAAAACAGGGTGCTGAAGCAGGAAAAGCAGCAATCCGTGCCGGAACTGAAAGGGCCAGACCTTATGTTAGTGATTTCCAGATAGACACTGATCTTGAAATCATGTTCCCGGATGAATACATATCCAATATATCCGAAAGAATAAGGCTTTATAAGGAACTCAATGAAATCAGGGATGAAGCCGGTCTTGGTACATTCACAAAAAACCTTGCAGACAGATTCGGAGCCCTGCCTGAGCCGGCAGCAGCCCTTCTTGATATTGTCAGGATAAAATGGCTGGCCATCAGGCTGGGTATAGAGAAAATAATGCTGAAGAATGATCTTCTGATTGCCAATTTCGTCAGCGATCCGGATTCACCTTTTTACAGAAGTCCCCTGTTTGTCTCAATCATGACTTATGTAAACAGATTCCCGGGGAAAATGTCGGTCAGGCAGAAAGAAACCAAACTGAGTCTTACTATCCGGGAGATCAAAACCGTACAATCAGCAATTCATACCCTGGGCAACATTCTGGATTCAGCATAAGATACTGTTTCTGCCCGGATTGTTACTGCCGGATCCTGATGATTTCCGGCACTACAGACAATTATTCCACTGGGAACACAGTCATTACCGGGATTGTGAATGAAATAAATGAGTATATTCGCACGTTTAAGAAAAAACATGAAGCGCCGTGATTACTATTACAGGCGGGGACAGTGAACATCTCAGGAAGAGAATACGATACAGCACAAGGTATTACCCGGGCTGGTAATGGACAGATTAATTTATATTCTTGAATACAATGCAAAATAAGTTTGCTGCAATTATTTTCATTCTACTAATATCTCCCCCGTTTTTTACTGCATCAGGTCAAAAACTGGTTAATTCTCCCTATGCCCGTTTCAATCTGGGCATACTGGAGTCATCCGGATCATTCAGAAGCCGCGCAATGGGTGGCACCGGAACTGCAATCAGGGATAACAGTACTCTCTATTATAAAAATCCCGCATCATTCAGCAGTATTGACACAAATTCATTTGTATTTGATTTCGGGATAAATTACGGAACAATCATCCTGAAGGACGATTCGGAAAAACACTTTTCCGATGATATCAATTTTGATCACATGCTTCTCGGACTGCCTCTCGGAAAAGGATGGGGAGCAGGTCTGGGAATCACATCCTACAGCAATGGATATTATTCAATAGCCGAGAAAATCGGCAAAACTGATGCCGGATATGATCCTTTGACCGGCGAATACATAGAGAGTCATTTGGGGAAAGGGGGAATAAGCAGGATTTTTGCAGGTACCGGGGTTAAGATGTTCAGGTATTTTTCCTTCGGGGTCAATTTCAATATCCTGTTCGGAACCATTAAGAGATCCAATCAGTTTACCTTTACCGAATATTTTAATTCTTACAACAACGATGTAAGTGAAAAACTCGAAATCAACGGAATAAATTTCGATTACGGCTTTCAGGCAGAAATACCTTTTAAGAACAATTACTTTTTTATTGCCGGAGCATCTCTCGGCCAGGGCATGAATTACAAATCAAGATTCGAAACCCTGTCCTACAGGTACAATTATTACGGATCAGGCGATACAATCAACTGGTCGGCTGATTCTTCGAAAACCCATATTCCCGGCACTCTCAGTCTGGGATTATCATTCGGAAAAAAGAACAAATTCACTGCAGCCTTTGATTATGTAATGACAAACTGGACGGAGTCAAACCTTCACGGAAGCCGGGGATATCTCGCTGATGCCAGGTCACTCTCTTTCGGGGTCGAATACATTCCCGAGAAATATTCCAATTTCAGCCTGTTAAAAAGAATGGAATACCGGATGGGAGCGCATCTTGACAATAATTATCTCATTATAAACGGTGAACAGCTGAAAGAAGCAGGAATTACGGCGGGAATAGGGATTCCCCTCAGGAGGTCCCTGTCAAAAGCAAACATATATTTCGACTATACAAAAAGATCAGGAAAGGGAGGAATTATGCACACCGAAAATATTTTCACCATCGGTGCCAGTCTCAATCTTTATGATCCCTACTGGTTCCTCAAACGCAAATATGATTGATTTTCATGATCTCCGCATTTCCCGGAAATAAGTTCCCTTCATTACTCATATCCGCAGTTATAATCCTGTCAGCCCTGTTTTTTGCATGCGAAAGAAAACTGGATACGATAAAGAATGCCGATGTTCTGCTTCTTCCGTCAGTGACGGCAAAAAATTCCACCACTGTTTTCACGGATTCCGGAAAGATACAGCTGAACATGTCGTTTGAGATCATGGAATCCTACGATAATGTCGAGCAGCCTTATTCGGAATTCAAGTCAGGGATCAGTCTGAGTTTTTATGAAGGGAATGACACACCGGCCGGAACAGTGTTTTCGAAATATGCAAAGTATATTGAAAAAAAGAAACTTTGGGAGCTGAAGGATTCAGTGGTTGTTGTCAATGAATCAAATGAAAAACTCGAGACAGAACAGCTGTTCTGGGATCAGGAAAAGGACCTCATCTACACCGACAGGTTTATCACTATCACAAGTGAGGATCAGACGGTAATGGGAACCGGTTTTGAATCGGACCACAGGTTAACCAGACGCAAGATCAGGAACGTAACAGCAACAATTTATATTAGAGAATCAGAGTAGTTATATATTCAGCAAGCTTCTTCCCTGTTGCACTAAAGAAAAATCCAGAGGGCAATCCTTTTCAGATACAATACAATCACATTTAAAGTGTATTATTATTTTGCGGATGATAAAAAGAGAGCGCATTTTATGCGCTCTCTTTTTATCTTTCCGTGGATATACTTACTGAAGACCGCCTCCGGCCCACCATACTTTTTGTTTATGGGTATCTTCACCCATAGTTTTGGCGGCGTTTTCAACATTGGTCTTATTCAAAGTATATTCTGAAGTCGGGTATTTATATCTTGCAGCTATATCAGCGCCTGATTCATGCCCCGGTGAAGGAGTAAATACTACCTCTGCATCATCTATAATTGCAGTGACCTGACCTGGTTTAACCAGTGATTTCGGGTAGCCGGTTCTCCTGTATTCAGACCATGCTTCGTGTGGTTGCATAAGAAGATGAATATATTTCTGAGTGAGAACGATTTCCTTTTTACCTTCCTCTGTAGCACTGTCGAATCTGTTCATAATCTCTGTAATATAAGCGTCACCGTCATCAATGGCTCCCCATTTCTCAAATGAGGCAGCGATACCTTTTTCAAGCCATTCTCCATCCCATCCTTCTATTTCAGATATCATAAAGCAAACAGAAGAATAATCAAGGAATGTGGATGGGAAATTTGCATCAAGCATGATGGGATTTACATGATAAAGACTTACTCTTGATGAGGTGTGAGTCGACCACCATTTTTGTGTGAGAACATCTACCATCCCGTAAGGAACACCTTCCATATCAGTTTCAAACGTTGTAAATACGGGATAACGGGGATCTCTTAATCCTTTGAAAGGATTAACAAATGCCAGGTAGTCATTTCCTTTTATCAACTCCATGAACTGAGCAGTGAAAGTAAAGTCATTCCTTCCTGAAACATAAAAACCATTATACCAGGGAGCTTCGTTTGGAGTACCGGATGATGAGAAACTGCACATTGCATTGTCATCATTGCTTTCCATTACACCGTCAGCAATTGCATCCTGAGCTTCTGCAAGATATGAAGCACCCATATTGGATGCCCGGAGAGCAAGACGCAATCTCAGGGAATTTGCAAATTTGATCCATTTATCAATATCTCCTCCAAAGAAAAGGTCGCCGCTTTCAAAGCCTCCGGTTGTTGAATTGATTAATTTGTCCTGAGCATCTTTTAATGTTGCTATCAGACCGTCATAGATATTTTTCTGAGAATCATACACAGGCTGAGGGTAAGTATTAATGTCAAGAGCCTGGCTGTAAGGCACATCTCCAAAATAGTCGGTCATTAATTGAAAAACCCACGCTTTCATTATTTCTGCAATGGCGATCTGCATATTATTATCACCGAACAGAGTTGCATATGAATCCTTTGTCTCAGGATCGGTATTCAGCTTGATTATCTGCTGAAGGTTATTCATATATATATAGTTATTCCTGAAAAAACCGTCTGTAGTACCGGATCTGAAAGCATACCTGTCTTCCGAGGTATAATTTCTCTGGGCAAAATGCTGAGATGTAAGTGAGGTTTGTCTTCCGGCATACCAGACATCAAAGTCGTTAAAGGCGAAATCACGAATAGCCTGGGTCAGGAGAGCTGAAGTTGATGCTTCAGTAGCTTTATTTGGATTTGTGTTGATTTCATCAAAATCCTTTTCACATCCTGTGATACTTAACAGGAATAAAGCTGCTATCAATATTTTATATTTGATAATAGTATTCATATTTTTTCTTTTTAAAAGTTAAAGTTAAGGCCTAATCCATAGGATATAGTACTTGGCAGATAGCCTCCCTCAATACCCTGGGCATTACTACCGGCCATCTGCAGATATTCAGGATCAAAATGTTTTGTTGCTGCTCCGAAAATAGCCAGGTTGCGTCCAAATGCCGAAAGTCTTACTCCCTTTATCGGACCTGTCCATTTGGTTGGAAAATTGTAGCCAAGGCTGATCTCTCTCAGCTTGATAAAATCGGTTTTAAAGATACTCTGCATATCAGGTCCGTCATAATGTTGTTCTGCCCAGATCTGGCCATCAAGCCTGGTTGTATTTTTTACCGGCGTAGAACTGGGATCTCCTTCAGCTGTCAGATATGTAATCTCCTTCGTAACGGCATTATATGACCCATAGACTCCATCCAGCAGAACGCCTCCATTATTTTCAACATCGTCACGGATATTCTTACCTTTCTCATTGATCTGGGCAGATTCTTCAATAATGCCTGAGTATATTCCCCACATATATGATAAATAGTACATATTACCGCCCTTCTGAGCATCGAATAATACATTCAGATCAAATCCTTTAAACCGGAAAGTATTTGTCAGACCAGCTGTTAAATCAGGGGTAACCTTTGCAAGAGGTTTAATTTCCGATGCTATCCAGTTTCCGCTTGGTCCCACAATTTTATTTCCGGCGTTATCCTTAACATAATCGGTACCATAAATAATAGGATATGTCATGCCAACATATGCGCCGCTCTGAACTTTGAAAGGACCGCTTCCAAGTGTAAGATAATCAAGACCGGGGCCGATCTCCTCAACAGTGTTATTAAGTGTGGCAACGTTAAGGAGTAAATCCCATTCAAAATCACCTGCTTTAACAAGGGTTCCTCCTAATGCAACTTCAAGGCCCTTATTGATCATCTTGCCTGCATTTATAGTCTTGTAATCATATCCCGATGCTCCTGAAACTCTTACGGAAACTATCTGATCGATTGTTTCTTTATAATAGTAAGACACATCCAGATTGAGTCTGTTTTGCAGAAATTTAAGTTCTGCACCGATTTCCCATGAATTTGTTTTTTCAGGCTTAAGCCCAGAATCTGCAAGTGTACTCGAAAATCCCATTCTCGGGTTTAAAGTACCATAAACATCTGTAAAGGAAGTATTAAGATCAACATAATCAAGCAATTCATAAGGGCTTGTATCATTGCCAACCTGTGCAATCCCTCCACGTAATTTTGCAAACGACAGTACATTGTTCCCCTTCAGCCCTTCAATTTCTGTCAGAACAAAACTAAGTGTTGCTGACGGATAAAAATAAGAACGTCCACCGCTGGGCAATGTTGATGACCAGTCGTTACGACCTGTCAGTTCAAGGAAGATCATACGGTTGTAATCAAAGCTGGCGTTTGCATAAAGACTGTTGATCCTTTTCCATGTACGACTATCATAAACGTTAGGTTTATTAAATGAGTTCGAAAGATTGTACAGCCCGGGGATCATCAGACCACCAATTGAAACTCCACCATCTCTGTAATATTTTCTGTCAAGACGGTTGCCTCCTAAAAGAGCTGTTAGTCCAAACAGGTTACCCGCGAAGCGTTTATCGAATGTAAAAAAGAATTCACTGTTAATATCAGCATTTGTATATACACTCTTATAATATTCTGATGTGGCCTGTGATCCGATTGCCATTCTTTCCTCTGCAAGCAGCTTATAGTAATCAATCCCCATCCTTCCGGTAAAATTCAACCATGGAGTAATTTTGAGTTCCAACCCATAGTTTCCGTAAAAACGGTCGCGTCTGTCACTCTGGTAGTTTTCATAACTTGACCAGTAGGGATTATCAGTATATGCCGGTGTCGGATCATCGTACCAGTTCCTGTTCCATGTACGCTGAGCACCTCCGGGTGTTTTCCAGTTCTCCATATCCTTGTAGTCGATATTTGTATGTATCCACTGCCACATCTTCTGGACAGGATTCCTGTCACCATAACCTGTTTCAGGGCGCCCTACTGCCATGTTTTGAACATAATTTGCATTAATCCATGTACTAAGGTATTTGTTGACATTTATATTGCCACTAAGATTTATTGTATTTTTCTTCAGTGTACTGTTTGGATAAATTCCTTTAACATCCATATTTGTATAGGAAATGCGAAGCGCTCCCTTGTTATTGCTGGCGTTAACTGCCACGTTATTGGTTTTGTTCACTCCTGTCTTGAAGAAATAGGTATAATCATTTTCAGGATATACCCATGGAACTTCTTTAAGATAGTTCTCTGTATCCCATTGATCAAAAGCATTCCAGGGGAGGACCATGACTGACGGATCCAGTTTGGGACCCCAGCTTTCATCTATCTCATAGGAAGGATAGAGGTATTCTTTTCCACCAATTTCTATTTCATTGAAACCTCCATAACCCCCACCATAAAGTTTCTGATATTTTGGGAAATATTTGGCCTGGTCAAAGCTAACGCTTGAATTAACACTTACTCCGAAAGTTTTTTCTTCTGTTGTTCTTCCTTTTTTGGTGGTAACCATTACGACTCCGTTTGCTGCTCTTGAACCATACAGTGCTGAAGCACTTGCTCCCTTAAGTACCGAAATTGATTCAATATCATCAGGATTAATATCAGAAGCAAGGTTTCCAAGGTCATATCCTCCTGCCCCAGTTGCACCGTAAGAATAATCCGAGTTATCTATCGGAATACCATCAACCACAAACAGGGGTTGATTATTCTTTGTCAGCGAGGTATTACCACGGATATTGATTTTTGCTCCACCTCCCATTTGTCCTGTAGCTGATGTGATCTGTACCCCCGCAACACGTCCCGATAAAGTGCTGATAACGTTTTGTGTACGCACTTTGGAAATCTCATCACCCTTTACATCCTGTACAGCATAACCCAGAGCCTTTCTTTCACGTGAAATACCCAGCGCTGTTACTATTACTTCATCAAGACCAACCAGGTCTGATGCCAGAACTCCGTCTATAACAGTACGCCCTGCTATCTGCACTTCAAGAGATTTCATCCCTATATAAGAAAAAACAAGGGTTGTAGCATTATCAGGTACACTAATTGAATAGCGCCCGTTTGCATCAGTAACGGCACCTATTATGGTACCTTTAACCTGAACAGTTACACCATGTATGGGACCTTCTCCCTCCACTGCAGAGGTAATGGTCCCTGTAATTAATCTTGCCTGTGCCAGAAGAGCAGTAACTCCAATAAACACAAACAAAATCATTAATAGTAATCTTCTCTTCATTCTAATTTAGTTTTAGGTTTTGAATATAGGGAACAAATATACTTGTTTTTTCTATTCTCAAGAATAACAACAGTAATTTTTAAAATATCAATCAAAATCGCCGTCCCCAATTAATTAAAATCTAAAAAACAGGAAACAGGTTTAAGATATATACCATAGTTTATTTCAGGATTCTTTCTGATATTGTCTGGCAGCAGCAACCAGTTTTTCATATTTTTCCGGTCCCAGAGCTCTTATAAGCGGCTCTTTCAGAAATTCATACAAAAATATGTCTTCTTTTCTGCCCTTTTCCCTTCCGCCTGAACAGACCGGCCATTCCTCATAATACAGGGCTGTGAAATCACTATAATTCTTTAGACGGATAGGGAACAAATGGCATGACAGTGGTTTCCTGAAATCTGTTTTCCCTTCCGTCCATGCTTTTTCAATTCCGCACATCAGTATGTTTCCGCTGAATACTGAATAGGCACAGTCGAGATCTTCTATCAATGGCGTGACATGATCATTTTCCCAGTCTGTGATGCTTGTCCCCTGCTTCCTGATCGCTTTTATTCCCTCCGGGCGAAGAAAAGGCATTATATCCGGCAGGATTTTTTCAAGGACTGTAACCTCCTCTTTCAGCAGCGGGGCTCCCGAATCCCCGTCTCTGCAGCATATACCCCTGCACTGCCGGAGGTCGCAGGCAAATTTCCTTGTCAGGATGTCAGGACTGAATACTATATCGTCAATACGGAGCATCAGACCAGAATTTTCCCCGTCATTTCCTCCGGAATCCTTACATCCATTATACTCAGCAATGTGGGAGCAATATCAGCCAGAATGCCATCCCTGATACTCCTGTAGGAGTCACTCACAAGGATGCAGGGTACGGGATTGAGCGAATGTGCCGTATTGGGTGTTCCGTCCTTGTTCAGGGCCTTGTCGGCATTCCCGTGATCTGAAATAATAAGAACTTCATATCCTTTTGCCCTTGCTGCATCCACAACTTCCCCCACACATTCATCAATTGTTGCAACAGCCTTCATGATTGCCTTATAGACTCCGGTATGCCCAACCATGTCGCCATTGGCAAAATTCAGGCAGATAAAATCATATTTTTCCGTATCTATGGCCCGGATGACAGCATCCTTTACAAGGTATGCGCTCATTTCAGGCTGAAGGTCATAAGTGGCAACCTTGGGTGACGGAATCAGTGTGCGTTCCTCATTCTCGAACACCTGCTCCCTCCCTCCTGAAAAGAAAAAAGTGACATGTGCATATTTCTCCGTCTCTGCTATTCTCAGCTGTTTCTTTCCGGCAAGGGCAAGCACTTCTCCCATTGTATTGTCTGCATTCTCCTTTGGATATATGACATGCAATCCCTTGAATGTAGCATCATAGGGAGTCATTGTACAATAATACAAAGGTATCGTTTTCATGCCGTGTTCAGGCATATCCTTCTGTGTAAGGGCTATTGTAAGCTCTTTTGCCCTGTCGTTCCTGAAATTGAAAAAGACAACAACGTCACCTTCCCTGATCTGCCCGACAGGCTGGCCGGACCCGTCTACCACCACAACCGGTTCCATAAATTCATCACTTACTCCTTTATCGTAAGATTCCTGCATGGCTTCAAGAATATCTTCAGTAGGGGTTCCTATGCCGTTAACGATCAAATCATAAGCTTTTTTGATCCGTTCCCATCTCTTATCCCTGTCCATTGCATAATAGCGCCCGGTGAACGAGGCAACTCTCCCGTTTGACTGTTTAAGATGATCAAGCAGATTCTTCATGTAGCCCTTGCCGCTGTGCGGATCGGTATCACGTCCGTCTCCAAATCCATGGATAAAAACATTCTTTATGTTGTAATCCATCGTCATGTCACACAGATAATACAGATGCCTGTCGAGCGAATGAACACCACCGTCAGACAACAAGCCCAGGAAATGAACCTGCTTTCCCTTTTCGCGCGCGTATGAAAATGCTTCCGTGAGAATCCTGTTTTTTCGTATTTCCCCCGTTTTGCATTCGAGATTTATTTTGACCAGATCCTGGTAAATTATTCTTCCTGCACCTATATTAAGATGGCCGACTTCCGAATTTCCCATTTGTCCCTCAGGCAGTCCCACATCCTCACCTGAAGCAAGGAGCTTTGAACTGGGATATTTTTCCCTGAGTGCATCCAGGTTGGGCGTCGGTACCATGCTGATAACATCAGCCTTGCTTCCATCCCCTATACCCCAGCCGTCAAGAATCATCAGAAGAGTTTTCCTTTTATTCATCTTTTTTCCGGATTGATTTTCATTTTTATTTTATCCCGGCATCCGGTCACAGGGGATGCCGTCCATTTCAACGGAAAACGGAAGAAGGCCAAACAGACCCTTTCCGGAATCCAGGGTGCAAATTTAGCCAAAAAGAAATTCAACCCGAATATTTTGTGTTATTCAGCACTATTTTATTTCACAGCGCTATCTTGTTTCACTTCCCTAATCCTTATCCGGAAATCAACATCCCGGCATACCTTTTCCGCCGGAATATCCCTGCCCACCCATGTTCTCCACTCATCTGCCGTAAAGTTTCTTGAAACCAGCGAGCATATGTCCTGAACCATAAATCCGGTACTTACGGGACGGCTTGCAAGATTCATATTATTGGCATATACTCCTGACACAATCTGCTGACCGTCATTGCTGAACGCTATAGCACTGACTGTTCCGCCGTTGTCGGCAAAGACCACAGGAAGCACTGAAAGGTCGGTCACATCGCTTATATCAAAAATCCTGACACAGCTGTCATTCCCGGCTGTGGCCATCTGATTCAGTCTTCCGTTGAACCTGATATCATTGATCCGCCCCTCATGTGCCCTGATTCCTGATATTCTTTCCCCGCCTGGCACATCCCACAGTTCCACAAAACCTTCTGCATTCCCTATTGCAAGGATTCTTCCATCCTCTTTAAACCTGACCACTGTAATGTTCTTCCTTTCACTTTGTATCTGTCTGTACTCATGAATATCCTCAGGATTCCAGACAAGCACACTGCCCTCAGCAGTTATCCCGGCGAAATATTCTCCTCCCGGCGAAATGTCTGCTGTGTGTATGTTCATCTGCACCGGGGTAACATTTATACATGTCTTTTCATTAAGGTCCCATTTCAGCACTCTTCCGTCATATGAAGCGGAATAAAGATGCCTGCCGTCAGCAGAGAAATTCAGTGAATTGATTCCGGCAGTATGAGCAGAAAGCTTATGTGAAACTTCTCCGGGTCTGAGGGGTATCATGATAATTGAAGAATTCCCCTCACCTGCCGCCAGCCATGAACCTTCAGGATCTGCTGCCAGTACCCGGATTACCCTGTCACCGGCATAAATCTCCCTGAAGTCATGAGAATCGCCATTAAGTGTCCATTTCAATATTTTCCCCTCACTGTCGGAACAATAAAACTCCTCCATTCCGGGCCGGAAGGCAATGCTTTTTATTTCCCCCTGATGGCCGTTATAAATTTTAAATCCTTCTCCGTATTGCTTTACAACATTGTAAAGACCGTTGAAAATATCCGCGTCATTAACATAGCCTCCGTTATTTATATTGAACAGATATGCCTGATATGCCAGCAGGGTCTGCAGATCCCTTTGTCCGTCAAGTTGCAGTGACTTAAGCGACAGTGATTTCCCGAGTGCTATCATCCTGAACCTGTTTGCAGAATTTTTCTCTTCAGTCACTTCTGCAATTTTCTGATCCGCTTCGGCAAAAGCTTGCCGGACCGAATCTGCATCTTTCCGGGCAACAAAAAGACGGGTTTGTATCAGATCTTTCTGCCGCAGGGCTTCATCTGCATCCAGTCTTGCAGCCAATGCTCCGGATTCTGATTGCTGCAATCTGATTATTGCCGCAGTTGTTGCCGAATCAGCACGCCTCATGTCCTTTTCGGCAATAAGCTGCCTTGTTTCGGCAAATTCCTTTTGCCTGTCCGCCGACAATTTCTGTATCAGTGCGGTAATCATTAGTCCGAGGGCAATAACTGTTGCACCACCGAACAGGATAGTAAATATCCTGCTGCGTTTTATCTTGTTTTTCTGAAGTTTGAGTTTTCTCTTTTCCTCATCCTGATATTCCTTTTCACTTGTCCGCAAATATACCATTGCCCTTTCGAATGGAGGATCATATCTCCTTGCCCATTTCAGAGTGGGCTTCTCCTGATCGCGCCAGTTAATGGCCATCTGCAGATCGGGTGGCCTCATAAGGCCGGTTTTCCCGTGCTGATACAGGGAAGAAGTTTCAGACAATTTAAGATACATCTGAATCGAAGCAGCTTCCTCATCAACCCAGACGGCCAGCCTGTCCCATAATCTGATAAGACTTTCATGCGACAGATCAATCACGGTATCATCCTTCAAAGGAATGTCAAAGCCCGGTGTCAGGAAAGCTCTTGAGGGCTGCCTGAATTTCCCAATGACTTCAATCAGTTCCTCCGAAGTACAATCAATAATGGATTTCAGCGACGAGAAAACGGTTGGACGCCTGATTCCCTTGCCGTCAGGACCCTTTTCAGTTATAGCCCTGAACATCCTTCTGCATATTTCCCTGCCCCTTTTGTCAAGTTCTCCAAATGCCTCATCGGCATGACGCGACATGGCATTCCTCATGGTGCCGATTGAATCATATTCAGCATAACCCATCGGCCTGTCAGTATCCTTCAGTTCATACCAGTGATTCCAGGTTCGCATCAGTGCATGCTGTAAAACCGGCAGCTGATCGGTCTGATCATCCAGATCATCAAGTAAGGTTTCAACAAATGACTGATCAACAGAGATTCCGCAGTATTTTGCAGGTCCTTCGATAACCTCACGGTAATTTTCTCTTTCCATTCTCGGGATGAGAAAGTTACTCCTGTTTATTAATTGTGTAAGACCTTGATAATATGCGCATTCTCCCATAAAATCAGCTCTCATTGTAACAATTGTAAAAATCCTGGAATCAATGAGGCTCACGGCATTCACCAGATTTTCAATAAATTCACCGGTATCGGTTCCGTATGTGCCACCGGTGTCAGAAGTTCTGTATCTGAAAAGTTCCTCAAACTGGTCAATAACGAGCAACACTTTTTCATATCCCCTGATTATATGTTTTTTCAGTGCCGTTGAAATGCCGTCAGATTCCCGGTACAGATCAGACAGCAGGGTTTCAACAGATACTTCCTTAAGTCCTGTTTCAGCAATATTTTTATGCATTGCCCGTGCCAGGCTCTCGAAAGGGTCGTTACCCGGCCTGAATATTATTATCCGCCACGGAGAAGATTCCTTCCTGCCCATCTCTTTTATCGCCGGCAGAATCCCGCAGTAAACCAGGGAGGATTTACCGCTCCCCGAAGCCCCTGTAACCGTAATGAAGCGGTTATTCATAAGCTTACTGAATACTTCCGCGCTTTCCTTCCCGCGTCCGAAGAACAGTTCACTTTCTTCAGGAGTAAAGGGTCTGAGCCCCGGAAAAGGATTGGACTTACTGGTTTCTTCTTTCGGTTTCATCTATTAATTTATAAATTTCAGGTGAATGTTCCGGATATCTTATCAGATGATCAGTTACGGTATTCAGAGGAAGAATATAATAAAACCTGTCATCTGTTTTCAATACCGTCTCACTGAGCATGTTGTCAAAATGTATGCTTGCTTCGCAATGGCCGGACCGACTGCTGCATTTCCAAAGAATATATCCGTTTTCTTCCGGCAGGTGTTCCGGCAAAAGCAATTCCGCAAATCTCATTTCTTCTGCAAGGGAAATCAATTTTTCTTCCGGAAGCATGTTCAGCAGGGATTTCAAAAAAATTACCCTGTCGTAAAGAAGTTCATGCCTGCTGATCTTTCCGCTGAGGATATCATCAAGAATAATCTTCATTTCTTCCGGAATCCTGTCCCAGGCCTGCCGGTAATAGCTGCTTTCGGAACGTGAAAGCAATTTTGCAGCTTCCTGGCGAAGTATCATTTCCGGACTGAAAAGAAGAGCAATAAGTGTTTCTGCCATTTCACCGTCAGTTATCCGGGGGACTTCCCTGATAAGGCAGGCCCTCAGCCAGACACCCAGCAGATTATAGTCGCGGTTTATTATACTTTCGAAAATATCTTCATGACCCGGTATTTCCCCGGGATAGAACCTGAACAATGTCCTGAGCCTGACGGCAGACGGTCGACGGTCAAACAGGACTGCAAGCCTTGTTTTAATCTGGTCGTCAAACACTAACTCCATCATTTCCCGGGCATGACCCACACTTTCTGCCCTGCCTTCCCTGATGTTTTCTTCTATCTGTCTGACGATACGGCTGCCGTAAGCCACCGAAAGCAGACTGAAAAGAAATCTGACCCATCTGTTGTTCTCCTGATCAATGGCTTCCGCCGGTTTCCTCCCGTTTATCCTACCGATTGCAATGCCGGCAGAAATATTCCATGTAATTATTCCTGCAACATCCGTGATCATTCTGATAAGCCCGGCCCTGTCACCTGAACTGATCTGAAAATTGCATGATGAGATACTTTCGGTGACAGCCTCCCGTATGGCCCGTGTCTCTGTCCAGAGCAATGAAAAAAGAAATTCCATATTTTCATTGCTGCAGTTTTTTGCAAGTACCCTGAGAATGGCGGAAGCAGTCACCGGATTGCCGGATGACAACAGATAATTTCTTCGAAGAGCCTGATCAGCACTTCCCCTGAAGCTGTTGAGAGTATTCTCCGCATACAACCGTACCCGTGGATTTTCCAGGCATCCGCATACATCTGGCAGTAATTCCTTCAGGCTGAATTTTTTGATAATACCCAGCGCAATCACTTTCAGGTCATCATCCCTTTCGCGTAAATATTTCAGCACTTCAGAAACCGGCGGCGTACGGTCTTCCGATAAATAGAGCATTGCCTTCAGCCTCCCTACTTTATTCCCGAGTCCTGAGGCAAGGAGCTCCAGATCCTGAATAATGTCTGAACTGCGGACCCTGACATCCCTGGCTATGTCCGAATCCGATCTTATCTTTTTAAGGGCAGGCAGCAGATTAATATCTTTTTTTATTTCGGCATGGTCAATTATCCTGTCGATATACCATTGATTCCGGTTCTTCTCCAGAGAAGTGATATCACCGGTAATCAGATTCAGAAAATCATTTTCAAATTCCAGGCGGGCAGAGACCCTGTTTCTCCGACAGGATGTTGCCTCCGGTAATACTGATTCTGTATCCGGCAATTCCTGTCCTTTCCCGGGACTGAGAATGATTTTCCTGTAAACTGAGTAAAGCCGCGATCCTGCAATCATCCACAACAGAACAATAAGCAGAAGGAAAAGCAGAAAATAAAACGGACCCGTAAATCCGGCTGATCCGATAAGGGTAAGCAAGAGTCCTGAAAAAAACATACCTCCCCCTTTTATGCTGCCGCTGACTGCCTGATATGCGGAATCCCTTTCCTTTTTGCCGAGTATCTGCAGAATAATATCACGCGACGCATATCCGGCTGATCCTCTCAGGGCACCTGAAAAAAACATTGTCAGGGCAAGAAGGACGAAAAATGCGGTGAATCTGGTTTTGGCAGAATCATATCCTGAAACCTGTAACGGGACAAGAACTGCAATTGTAAGACCCGCTATCATCACAGCCGGCATTGCAATAGCTGAGCGGAGACCGAAGTTCCTGAGAAAACCGGGATATATGAATAATGAAAAAATCAATGCAAAGATCATCATGCAGCCTGTAAACAGACCCAGGAAATGAGCCATCCCTTCCACTGAAGGATACTGCAGCCTTGTCTCTGCCATAAATGAATACCTTATGAACAGGGCTGCTGCAAGCGAGAGAATGGCCTGGAAGCTTATTCTTCTGAACAACTGGTTTTCCCTGAACAGGCCGGCTGTGGATTGTCTGTTACGGTAATTTTCTGATATATCACCGCCTTTTATTGTTTCTTCCGGATATTCCCTACGGACAAATATCAGCACAACAACTGCCAGCAGGATAGAAACAGAAGCGATAAGCAGGAAATGCCTCGGATCCATTCCTGCATTTACCAGCAGGACTGTCAGGAAACTGCCTGCTATGGCACCTGTGATAATCCATGTACGGGTATTTCCCGGCTGAGGCCTCCCGTAAGCCC
Organism: uncultured Rikenellaceae bacterium; assembly: GCA_964522415.1. Lineage (GTDB taxonomy): Bacteria > Bacteroidota > Bacteroidia > Bacteroidales > VadinHA17 > LD21. The sequence continues at coordinate 36,058 of CAZFVQ010000013.1, forward strand.
GTCCCGTCAGAACTGCGGCATTCCCGGCAAATTTCGATAATACAAGACCGTTGAGGGGCCACATTGCAATGAATACCAGAGCAACAATCCGGTCTCCGGGAATCATGATCAGCAGAATCCAGAGTAAAAAGCCGGTCAATGTCACAGACAGTAGAATGAGAATAGCCTGTATGTCAGGACGTATCCTTCTCCCGGATTGGGAACATATGCCTGCAAGTACCATGCCCGCAATTCCTGAGAAAATGAATGCACGGGCCATGATTGTTTCATCAAAGCGTGCCAGGAACAAGGAATGCGCGGTGATATCGAAAACAGACAGGAATATACCTGCAAGCATGGCATGCATTGCCTGCAAAAACATTGCCGTGTTATTATCAGCCCCGGTATTGCTGATTCTGAATAAGCTGTATCTCATGCTATCTACCGGTCAGTTATTGGAACTTTACTAAATTAGTAAAATATATTCAATCCCTTACAAATGTTGGTCTTTTTCAATTAACAATTTATTAATACACCCCCCCTTTCAGCCGGAAGTCAGTTTCCTGGTCCAGACTCAATCATTGATTTTAACAGCTTCGGCTCAGGATTCAGACCGTCAACTATTATCCCGGCCCTGCTGTACCATTGTTCGCGGTCAGACAGTTTTTCGCCGATAAATGACAGCAGTTTTTCATCAGGAATGTTTTTCAGTAGCGGTCTTTCCGCGGATGAATCGTGCAGGCGGCTGGCAAGCTGGCCCGGAGTCATTTTCAGATAAACAGTAATCCCCTTTTCAAGCATGTAATCCATATTGCCGGAATGACATGGTGTTCCTCCTCCGGTTGATATTATGACATTTGCGACAGGGTTAAGATTTTTCAGCGTTTCAGATTCGATTTTCCTGAACTCTTCTTCACCATCTTCCGAAAAGATACGGGCTATGGTTTTCCCGGCTATCTCCTCAATCTTTTCATCGAGATCCAGGAACTGCCATCCCATCAGTGCAGCCAGTCTCTTTCCCATAGTCGATTTTCCGCTGCCCATAAAGCCGATAATATATATTATCCTGTTCCCGGCCATTATAATTCAAGTTTCATCTGAGCAGGATGATCCGGGACAATTTTGGGCAGATCTGCCTGATCATCATCTTCATCATCCCTGCCGGGTTCCGGAATACCTTCCTTTCTGACGACAGGTTCTATCTCAAGCACATTGTCGACCATGTAGTTTGTAAGTCTGCGGCCCCTGGCCCTGTGACTTTTCACACCGATGAACTCCGCAACTTCAATGATTTCATTATCACGGTTTTTATGCTTGCCGCCGAAGCTTATCTCGAACCTGGGATATTCAACTTCCGTGAGACTTATCAGCCGTGAACCGGGATGTTCACTGATGAATAAAAGGGGTTTCTCTGATTCTTCTATCATGAATCTCTTCAGGTAATGGTATTTCAGTTCTGCATCGTAATAGATTGCAGAATATACTTTCCCCGGCCTGAATTTTTCAATAATGAGAATATTGTCTTCAAAATGATTTGACAGATCAAAGCCCGTATGTCTGAAATAACCGTTTTTGGTGATAACCAGTATCTTGTCATCGCCGGCGAATTCCCCAAGACAGATCCCCCTGCCGTCATCATTCAGCCTGAAAACGGCATCGTCAAACCATATCTTCCTTCCGCCAAGAGTGGATAATCCCTTTTCCTTGAGCGTGATTTTATTAACTGCATATTTTGTAAGGATATTTCCCCTGGTGGTTCTGCCTTTGATGGCAAGTTCTCCAAAATCAAATTCAAAGGTAAGCTTCTTAAGGCGTGCCCTGGGCTTGTGATGTACCCTGATCACTTCAGCCTCACCGTTCGGGTTGGCACTGAAATATATTATCCTGGACCCGGGAGTGCCGCGTGTCAGATCATATTCCTTGTCGCGTGTAAGTCCGGTAATGGCAAATCTCTTTGCAAGGCAGGGACCATCCTTCCCGTCGTGGTAAACAATGTTGTAAATGGTTCTTTCATCGTTACGGAGAAATACTGCGGCATACAGAATATCATTCCCCACAAATACCTTGTCGTCAACCCTGGTGATCAGGTATACACCATTTTTCCTTATTACGATTATATCGTCGATACTGGAACATTCACATACAAATTCATCCTTCTTCAGAGAAGTTCCTATAAAGCCCTCCTTATAGTTTATATACAAACGGGCATTATTTGCAATTACCTTTGCAGCCTGAATAGTGTCAAAACTTCTTATTTCAGTTTTTCTTTCCCTGCCCTTACCGTATTTTTTCTTTATCTGCCTGAAATAGTTGATTGTATAGGGAATAATATTATTCAGGTGATTTTTAACTTCTTCAAGTTCCGTCTCAATACCCCTTATGTGTTCATCAGCCTTAAGGACATCATATCTGGATATGCGCTTAATCCTTATTTCGGTGAGTTTAATTATGTCATCCCGTGTAACATCTCTGAACAGTCTGTCCCTAAATGGCTTCAGTCCGTCATCAATGGTACTGACAACGCTCTCCCATGTTTCGCACTCTTCTATATCCCTGTAGATCTTTTCCTCTATAAATATTTTTTCGAGTGAGGACATGTGCCAGTCTTCCTGAAGTTCACTCTGCCTTATTTCCAGTTCTGTTTTCAGTAATTCCACTGTCCTGGAGACGGAATGCCTCAGAATTTCACTGACTCCCATGAATGAAGGCTTGCTTTCAGAAATAACACAGGTATTGGGAGATATTGAATATTCGCAATCCGTCAGGGCATAAAGGGCATCAATGGTCTTATCCGGCGAAACACCCGGCATGAGATGTATCTTTATTTCAACATCGGCCGAGGTGTTGTCATCGATCTTCCTTATCCTGATCTTTCCCTTCTCGTTTGCCTTTATTATGGATTCAATAAGTGAAGTCGTCGTCTTTCCAAAGGGAATCTCGGTAATGACAAGGCTCTTCTTATCTGTCTTTTCGATCCTTGCCCTTACTTTAACGGCACCACCCCTCTGGCCGTCATTATATCTTGATACATCAATGAATCCTCCGGTCGGGAAATCCGGATAAATCTCAAATTCCTTTCCCTGAAGATGATTTATCGCAGCATCAATAAGTTCATTGAAATTATGAGGCAATATTTTTGAAGCAAGTCCTACAGCAATTCCTTCGACACCCATAGCAAGAAGCAGCGGGAATTTGGCAGGAAGGCTCACCGGCTCCCTGTTACGCCCGTCATAGGATTGTTTCCATTCAGTCGTTTTGGGATTGAAAACCACATCAAGCGCAAACTTTGACAACCTTGCCTCAATATATCTCGGAGCAGCTGCCCCGTCACCGGTTAATATATTTCCCCAGTTGCCCTGCGTTTCCACAAGCAGGTCCTTTTGTCCGAGCTGCACAAGCGCATCGCCGATTGAAGCATCACCATGGGGGTGAAACTGCATTGTATGACCTATAATGTTTGCTACCTTATTGAAGCGTCCGTCATCCATGCGCTTCATTGAATGAAGTATTCTCCGCTGAACAGGTTTCAGTCCGTCGAACAGATCCGGAACAGCCCTTTCAAGAATGACATACGAGGCATAATCAAGAAACCAGTCCCTGAACATTCCCGACAATGCGGTAACAGAATGGAGTGTTGACGGGGAATATTCCGTTTCTTCTTCTCCGCTATCCGGATAATCACTTTCAAATTCAAGCTCTTCCATAATTCACTACTTATCCCGCCCTGTTTCCCTTTAATTTCTAAGCTTCAACAAGATCTTCCTCAAATCTCAGGTTCTCAATTATAAAATCCTGCCTTTCCGGTGTGTTTTTCCCCATATAAAATTCAAGGTATCCGTTTACCGCGTCGCTCCTTTTCATCCTGACCGGTTCGAGGTGGATATCCTTTCCTATGAAATGCCTGAACTCGTCGGGAGATATTTCTCCCAGACCCTTGAATCTTGTTATTTCAGGATTGGGGCCAAGAGTTTCCACAGCTTTTGACTTCTCTGCGGAAGTATAACAGTATTTCGTTTCCTTCTTGTTACGTACCCTGAAAAGCGGTGTCTGGAGTATATATACATGACCCCTTCTGACGAGATCGGGAAAGAACTGAAGGAAGAATGTAAGAAGGAGGAGCCTTATATGCATTCCGTCGACATCTGCATCCGTTGCAATTACAACATTGTTATAGCGCAGGTTTTCTATTCCGTCTTCAATATTAAGGGCTGCCTGAAGAAGATTGAACTCTTCATTCTCATATACTATTTTCTTGGTGAGTCCGAAAGAATTGAGCGGTTTGCCTCTGAGACTAAAAACTGCCTGTGTTTCAACATCCCTCGACTTGGTGATTGAGCCGCTCGCAGAATCACCCTCGGTAATAAATATTGTTGACTCAAGTTTTCGGGGATCAGTCGAGTTGAAATGTATTCTGCAATCCCGCAGTTTCTTGTTGTGAAGACTTACCTTCTTTGCCCTTTCCCTGGCCAGCTTCTGGATTGAAGAAATGGCTTTCCTTTCCTTTTCGGAATCCTGAATCTTCCTGAGTAGTATTCTGGATGTTTCGGGATTCTTATGAAGGTAATCGTCAAACTGTTTTTTTACAAATTCATTAATAAAATTCCTTATTGACGGACCTTTGGGACCCATGTCCCTTGATCCGAGCTTCGTTTTTGTCTGGGATTCAAAGACCGGCTCTTCGACTTTGATACTGATCGCCGCAATAATTGACGACCTTATATCTGAAGGATCATAGTCCTTCTTATAAAATTCCCTGACAGTTTTTACAAGCGCCTCCCGGAAAACCGTGAGATGGGTGCCTCCCTGTGAGGTGTTCTGACCATTGACAAAACTGAGATATTCCTCCCCGTACTGATGTCCGTGGGTAAATGCAATTTCAATATCTTCCCCTTTCAGGTGAATAAGGGGATAAAGCCCTTCCCTGCTCATGTTGTCATTGAGCATGTCAAGCAGACCATTTCTGGAAAAGAACTTATTGCCGTTGAAATTTATAACCAGACCTGTATTAAGGTAGGTGTAATTCTTCAGCATGGTCTCAACGTACTCTGAGATATAGAAATAGTTGCCGAACATGTTTTCATCGGGTTGAAATATCACCTCAACCCCGTTTTCCTCATCAGTTTTCTGCAGAGGATGGTCCTTCCGTATGATTCCGTGTTCAAACTCGGTCATTTTGACCTCGCCGTTGCGGATTGATCTGATTGTGAACTCTGAGGAAAGCGCATTGACAGCTTTTGCACCTACACCGTTAAGTCCGACTGATTTCTTGAAGGCCTTTGAATCATATTTGGCACCGGTATTCATTCTTGCAACCGCATCAATAACCTTTCCCAATGGTATTCCACGGCCGTAATCACGCACCCTTACCTCCCTGCCAACGATGGAAATATCAATTTTTTTCCCGAATCCCATCATGAATTCATCAATGGCATTATCCATAACCTCTTTCAGCAGCACATAAATACCGTCATCCTGGGATGAACCGTCCCCAAGCTTCCCGATGTACATACCGGGCCTGAGCCTGATATGTTCACGCCACTCGAGCGTCCTGATGTGCTCTTCTGAATATCCTGCAGCCGTCATTTAAGGGAATTTTGCGCAAATATAGTCAATTACGCAAGTCTCCTGCGGGTAATTTTTCAACAATCAAAGTGACAGGTTATTCTTCTGAAACCGGCATACAGGCGTTGTCAGGAATATTTATCTGAGTGAATGACAATTGTATTCCCGGCAGGGATGTTGATAAAAGAAATTTTCCCCATTCCCGTTTACAGCATTACTGCCGCAACCTTCAGAAGGGTTTTTTTCTGACGGAAATCTTCCCCTGCCAGATCAAAATCCCAGATCCATTCCTCCCGGAACCTGCCTTCGGGAAGAATTGTTTTAAGAGTAGGACTTTCCCTTGTTTTTCCTTTTTTATCCAGAGTCAATCCGGCGATATCAGTAATAATAACCGAATTGTGCCTCTTCAGGAATTCAATGTGTTTCTTCTGAAGCTCTTCACTGAAACGCTCAATGTACTTATCCGGCAATGCCGCCCTGCGGCGGAGAAGCTTCAGGGGCAGAACCTCGAGCTGTGTAAGGATATTCAGGGAAATAACAAGTCCGGGATCGGGCATGTCGAAATCGGGAATGCTGAAGTCGGGGAAATTCATATTGTCCTGCGACAGTTTCCGCCTGAAAGAGATCCGGTACCTGGTTCTCTTCCACAATTCTTCAACAAAACCCCCGGTCAGATCAGTTTCAAGAAGGTCTATGTTTCCCATTCCGGCAGTCTGACTGATCACTTCCTGAGGATGAATAATATCGGCAAGTATTATTCTCTCCGCTGTTTCAGCAGCTTCAGCAAGCGGAAACTCCAGCAGCCATCCGCTTCCCAGGACGGTTATCCGGCCGGGTCTGCACATTTCAACAACTTTCATGATGAAGTTTCTGCATCTCCGGCTGTGAACCTTCCAGCCTTCACCCTGATTCAGATATCTTGAAGCCAGTCCCATCTGGTAGTCGTAATATCCCATTCTGTGCAATATCCGGCGGTAATTAGGAGTGTGAGTCATTATTTTCCGCTTTCCTTTCTTATTTCTTCAAAAACCTCAATCATGCGCTCCCTGAATTTCAGAGCCAGCTCATCGCAGTCATCCGTTCCGAATGATTCCGGCGGAACAGGATCAAGGACCCTGATCATAACCCTCTTCTTTCCTCCAAACCTGAGACCGTGTTTTGGTAGTATGTCGCGGCTACCGGCAATCAGAACAGGCAGAACAGCTACCTGTGCGGAAATTGCCAGCTCAAATGCACCCCTTTTGAAAAATCCCATTCCCCCGTCGGGAGATCGTGTCCCTTCAGGAAAAATCATTATTGAAATATCCTTTTTCAGGCAATCCAGTGCTTCTGTCATCATTTTTTCCTTGCTCTCCCTGTTTCCCCTGTCAACCGTTATATAGCCGGCCATTCTGAGATACCATCCAAGGACGGGCACTTTCATGTTCTCAATCTTGGAAATCCATTTGAAACGATAGCGGAGGCAGTTAAGCAGAAGAATATCAAGTATCGACTGATGATTTGAAATGATGACATATGTTTGCTTCCTTACAGCTTTTTCCCTTCCTTCAATTTTGATTTTCCATGCCGGAATCAGATATGATATGATCAGAGCCTTGTAAATCAGCAGCCAGTGTACAACGGTCCTGTTTCTGTCAAAGGGCAGGACCACCAGCCATATGATAAAAATTACGGGGAACAATACCACCATAATCGTTATCCCGGTACACCAGATCAGTATTGACTTGAGAATATCCATAATTATAATTTATATACCGGCAGTCCTGCAATTTCAATGAGGGTCTCTGCCCTCCCTGCTGCCTCATCAGGATACAGACATTCATTGCTGCCTTGTTTAAAAAAACCTGAAAATATCCGGTTCTTCCAGCAGGGCATTTTCATTTCTGAATACCTTCATCATATCATCCGGCATATGTCTGCATCCGATCAGTTTCCCTGCAGCCTTTTCCAGTGCTGTATTCCCCGAAATCGCACATTCCCTGATGATTCCATCCTTCACAATCATCCGGCACGAACATGCTTCCCCGCCGGTCTCAGACTCGCCGGCAAACTGATATTCAGGTCCGTAAGCATAGTTCCATTCCCATGTCCGGTATTTTGAATCAGCAATAAGTCCGATTTGTCTCTCTTCACCGGGACTAAGCCGGTACAGCCGGTTTCCCTCCCGGCCAAGGAAATAATCCAGTAAGAGCGACCTGAACTCTTCCGTCTTCATCTTTCCGCCCAGTATATCCCCAAGATTGACTACAGGGGAAGGAACTGATTCAACCGCCCTGGTGAGATAGGAGGATGTATTGCTTCTCAGGGAGCGTTTCATCTTATCCGTGTCGGCACTGAAAAGGAGAGTTCCGTGATGAAGGACTCTTTCACGGTAAACATGTTCGGCATTCCCGGAAATCTTCAGACCATTCACCCTGAGATTATTCCTTTCTTCAAGGGAAGCATCTATTCCAAGCGACGCCAGGAATTCAATAACCGGCCGGGTATATTTCCTGAAATTCACCTGAAAGCCGCTTCTGCTCTGAATGATAAATGAGAAATTGATATTTCCCCTGTCGTGATAAACTGTTCCTCCGCCCGACATCCTCCTGATAACCGGAATATTATTCCCGGTGATAAATTTTGTATCGGCTTCACGGTGTGCAACCTGATGTTTCCCGATTATGACAGAGGGATTGTTTACTCCGATAACAAGAAAATCTTCCGTCCTGTTCCTGAGGAGGTACTCCTCGGCTGCGAGACTGAAGCAGGGATCGCTTGAAACGAGGTCAATACAGATCATTATTAATTGCTTTCTTCCCGGCCCGGAGTTTTTTTTCCGCCATAAGATACAGCCTGTAGCTGCTCCATCCAATCAGTGCCCCGAGAATTGAACCGCACAACACATCACCGGGATAATGCACTCCGAGATATATTCTGCTGTAACCGACAACAAGGGCCCAGGTGACCATTAAAACGGACAACCATTTTTTCCTGATAAACATGATACTGAGGACTGCAATATTAAAGGAATTGGCAGCATGGGACGAGACAAATCCGTAAAGTCCCCCGCAATGGCAGTTTACGATGTGAACCATTCCCTGAAGCAAAGGTTCGTGACAGGGCCTGAGCCTCTGAAACACGTTTTTAAAAAGATGAACCGATGACAGTTCCACCATGGTTGCTGCAAAAATGATAAAGGGGAGAATGAGGAGGAACTTTTTTTTGTATTTGAGTCCCATCCATATCAGAATGGCGATATACAGCGGTACCCAGGTCAGAATTCCGCTGATTATCCACATTACCTTGTCAAGGAAGGGAGAATAGCCTGAATTCAGGAAAAGGAAAATCTGCCGGTCAAGAGTTTCAAGCATTGAATAAGTTACAAAATCTTTTCAGACATGGAATCAGATCAGTTTTCGTTAAGAACTTTCCACAGAAGGTCTTTAAGATGATTCAGGCCCGTTCCTGCAAATGCGGAAATAAATACTGCGGGTATATCAGGCAAATCGCTGCTCAGACCTGATTTAAGCTCATCATCAAGCAGATCTGTTTTGGAAATTGCCAGAACCCTTTTCTTGTCCAGCAGTTCCGGATTGTACAATCTGAGTTCATTCAGCAATATTTCATATTCCCTGCCGATGTCGTCAGTGTCGGCAGGGATGATAAAGAGAAGAACAGAATTTCTTTCAATATGCCGGAGGAATCTTACACCCAGACCTTTCCCCTCGTGAGCTCCTTCAATGATCCCCGGAATATCTGCCATCACGAAAGATTTATCATCCCTGTAAGCAACTATTCCAAGGTTTGGAACAAGAGTTGTGAAAGGGTAATCCGCAATTTTGGGCTTTGCAGCCGAAACGACCGAAAGCAGTGTTGATTTCCCGGCATTGGGAAAACCAACCAGCCCGACATCGGCCAGCAGCTTGAGTTCAAAAATGAACCAGTCTTCCGTACCCTTCTCACCCGGCTGGGCATAACGGGGAGTCTGATTTGTGGAAGACTTAAAATGGACATTGCCAAGCCCCCCTCTGCCACCTTTCACCAGTACCCTTTCCTCGCCGTGAGATGTTACTTCAAGAATCATTTCCCCTGAATCCGCTGTCTTTACAACGGTTCCCGGAGGTACCTCTATAAACACATCCTTTCCGTCGGCACCTGTTGACTCCTGCCGTCCGCCGGCCCCGCCATGACCTGCATAAATATGACGTCGGAATTTAAGGTGAAGAAGGGTCCACATCTGCCCGTTCCCCCTCAGGACTACATGTCCTCCCCTGCCACCGTCACCACCGTCCGGTCCCCCTTTCGGCACAAATTTCTCCCTCCGCAGATGGGCGGAACCTGCCCCGCCATTGCCCGAACGGCAGAAAATTTTTACATAATCAACAAAATTGGCTGACGACATTCTTTTTCTTTTCTCCTGGATACCGGGTGACTCTAGTTCACATATTTGCTGACAAGAACGGAGAGTCTGTCAAATATCTCTTCTATGCTTCCCATTCCGTTGACAGGCTGGTACATGCCCCGTTCACGGCAGTAATTGATTATAGGCTCGGTCTTTTCCCTGTATACGGCAATCCGGTTCTCAATAACCGCAGGATCCTTATCATCAGGCCTTCCCGACAATTCAGCCCTGCCGACAAGTCTTTTCACGAGTTCATCATGCTCCACATCCAGAACAAGCATAGAGTCTATCTTCATTTCCCGGTCATTGAGCATTTTTTCTAATGCAACCGTCTGTTCAACAGTTCTCGGGAAACCATCAAACAGGAATCCGGCAACATTTTCGGCTCTGTCTATCTTCCCGGCAATCATCTCTATAACCACCTCATCCGGAACAAGCTCACCCTTTGCCATTATTGAGCCCATCTTCCTGCCCAGTTCCGTTTCTGCAGCAATTTCAGCTCTCAGCATGTCGCCGGTCGACAGATGAGCCAGATTGAATTTCTCAGCCAGCTGCACCGACTGTGTGCCTTTACCTGATCCCGGAGGACCAAAAATCAAAAAATTCAGCATAAATAACAGTTTTTAAGGTACTAATGTGTATACAGATGTCAGGTTCCGGCCGTATCCGTCATAATCCAGACCGAAACCGACAACAAAATCATTCGGTATTCTGAAACCTGTGTAATCGAGCGTAAAGTTTTTTACATAGGCTTCGGGCTTGAACAGCAGGGTCGCGATACCTATGGAGGCAGCACCCCTGAGTATGATTTCATGAACTATATTTTCCAGGGTATATCCGCTGTCAACGATATCTTCAAGTATAATAACATTCTCCCCCCTGATATCCTCGCCCAGACCAATAAGCCGGCTCAGTGTGCCGGAAGACCTGGTTCCGGTGTAGGAGCTTGTTTTTACAAATGATATCCGGGCATCTATCTTCAGTCTTTTAAAGATCTCCGATGCAAACATGAAGGCTCCGTTAAGAATACCAAGGAAAAGCACATCCTTGCCTGAAAGATCATGGTTCATCTGATCTGCCATTTCATCTATCCTTCTGAGTATTGCTTCTGCAGGAATCGATTCCCTGAATCTTTTATTCAGAATAATTGTTTCTTTCATTTCCGTTTTCTCAATCGCAGGATGCTGCGAAAATATGAAAATAATAACTTATTTTTGTCCTTGTCAGGAAGTTAATTGAAATTATATCATGGAACCACTGGTAAGCATTATAATGGGAAGTCTTTCCGATCTGGCCGTAATGGAGAAAACAGCACAGATCCTGAATGATTTCAGAATCCCTTTTGAGATAAATGCACTTTCAGCTCACCGGACTCCCGGGGAAGTGGAAAAATTTGCGGTATCCGCCGCTGGGAGAGGTATCAGGGTAATCATTGCAGCAGCCGGAATGGCAGCTCATTTACCCGGTGTGATTGCAGCCATGACTCCGCTTCCTGTAATAGGTGTACCCATAAATGCCTCACTTGAAGGACTCGATTCAATATTTTCAATACTCCAGATGCCTCCCGGCGTTCCGGTGGCAACCGTTGGTGTCAATGCCGCACAGAATGCAGGTATTCTTGCCGCACAGATCATCGCTGCCGGAGATAAGGAAGTGATGAAGGAAATAGTCAGGTACAAGGAAGATCTGAAAAATAAGATCATCAACGCCAATGAGGAAATAAAAAAGATAAAATTCTCCTATAAAACAAACTGATTATTTCTTATCTTGCTGTCAGATATTGAAACAGTTTGTACTCGCTGCACAAAATACCTGTTTCCCTGATAGTGTTTTCCCTCAGCCTTGCCCTTGCCGGCAATAATCCGCACAACATTCCGGCAGGAGCAGCAGATGCGGGCAGGGGATCGGTTTGCGTCATGAAACCGGGCTTCTGGTCATCATTCAGAAATCCTGCACTGCTGGCATCATTCCCTGATTTTTCGGCAGGTATAAATTATGAAAACCGATTTAATATCAGTGAACTGGGTACACGAACCGCCGGATTGATAATCCCCGCGGGAAAACCTTCCCTGGGGATAATCTACTCCCACTTCGGATTTTCGCATTTCAGCAGACAAACCTGTGGTATTGCATGCGGATCATTGCTTTGGGAAAAAATTTCTGCCGGCGTACAAATAGATTATTTTTTTGAAAAAGTTTCAGAGAAATATGAAAATATCCATTCTGTCACATTCGAGGGAGGATTGCTGATAGCAGCTGCAGAAAACATAAATATCGGAATCCATGTTTTCAATCCTCTTCCAAATTCATTGCGCAGGAGAACCCTGCCCTCTTCCATCAGGGCTGGGGTAGGTATCATGCTCAACGAGAATCTGTTTGCAGGAGCTGAAGCGGAAATGTGCACGGAAAGCAAACTGGCGCTGCGGACCGGATTTGAATACGGACTGAAAAATAATCTTTTTGTCAGGGGAGGCTTCAGCAGCCGGAATTCATCATTCTCCTTCGGCCTGGGCTGTAATTTCGACCGCCTTGATCTTGACATAGGCTTTGCCGGTCATGAACGACTGGGGGTAACAACCACCTTTTCACTGGTTTTTCTTATAAAAAACTCAGAGTAAAGAATAAACAGGAAACCTCTGTGAAGCCACATTTTATAATACTGATCCTGACAATCCTCCTGTTCCGTGTTTCCCCGGATCTCCACTGTCAGGAGATCAGGCAAAGCGACATAACAGACATAGCCGAGGAACTTGCCGGGGATGAAGACGATCCGGAATCAGCAGTCAGCTTTCTTGAACGTCTCCAGGAACTGGCTGAAAATCCCGTCCTGATCAATTCAGCCGGAGAGAACGAATTGTCCCGTTTGTTTTTTCTTACTGATTTCCAGATCAGGGCACTCAGGGATCACATAAAATCAACAGGCAGGATTCTGTCCCTGTATGAGATTGCATCAGTTCCGGGCTTTGACCGCAGAACGGCAGAAATCATGAATCCGCTGATAAGTCTCGGGGAAGCAGACCGTACGGTTAATGTTCATTCTAAGGCAATGAGCAGAACTTTATCCAATTTTACCATTAAGCCTTCCGCGTCTGACAACAGCTATCCGGGACCGGCATGGAAAATTCTTGTCAGGCACAAAACCGAAAAGGGTCCATTCACTGCAGGGTTTACCTGTGAAAAGGATGCGGGTGAGAAATTTCTTTCCGGTTCTCCTCCCCTTCCGGATTTCCTTTCCGCTTACCTGGCTTTTTCAGGCAGGGGCATTGTCAGGAAAGTAATAGCCGGGGATTATTCTGCGAAATTCGGCCAGGGTACGGCACTCAATACCGGAATCCATACCGGAATACCCCTTACCGCAGCCGGGTATTTCCCTTCACGAAGCGAAATAAAGCCCTATACATCGGTTGATGAAAATAACTTTTTCAGGGGTATCGCAGGCGAACTGGCAAGCGGAAAGGCCGTCCTTTCGCTTTTTGTCTCACATAACAGGATTGACGCCACAACAGAATATACTAATGATTCATCAATACTGTTTGTGAAAAGCATCTATAAAACAGGATTACACAACACCCCGGCCACGATCCTGAAAAAGGATGCCCTTGCTGAAACGGCATACGGCGCAAACCTCAGCCTTAACCTCACGCAGGTGACGGTGGGAATAAATTATCACCGGACACTCCTGTCACTGCCATTCATTGATTCCGTCGCAACAGCAGAAAAGCTGTTTGATTTCACCGGCAGACGGAAGGATATACTCTCAGCTTATTATACGGCGTCCATCGGCAAGTCATTGCTTTTTGGAGAATTGTCATACGGCGGAAGCAACAGGTTTGCAATGGTTCAGGGTTTCACCCTGCGGCCTTCGGGAAGACTGACCATTAACGGACTGTACCGTTATTATTCGCCGGGATTCGGTGGCCTGCATTCCAGGGGACCCGGCGTCAGCTCATCGGCTTCCAACGAAGAAGGGATCCTGGGAAATTTCACTTTCGAGGCAGCAAAATATCTTTTTATAAGCGCCGGATATGACCTTTGCCGCTATCCATGGCTGAAATACAGAACAAGCTTTCCGTCATTGTCAAAACGGTATGAAATCAAACTGAAATATCTGCCCCTTGACAGAATGAATATCGAAATGTCCTACTCCCGCAAATCTTCGGTAAACAATGAAAAAAAGGACCGGGGAATTGCCGGAAGGAAATCAACTTCCTACGGAACATTCAAAACTGTTTTCAGGTATTCTCAGGAAAAAGACCTGTCCCTTAATCTCAGGATTGACTGCAAGTCGGTCCGTGAAAGTGGAAGCAGGGGATATCTGATGTCACAGGATCTGATATACCGTTTCAGAAGCCTTCCCCTTACATTCTGGTCGAGGTTTTGCCTTTTCAGTACCGATGACTGGGATTCCAGGCTATATGTGTATGAATACGACCTGCTTTACAGTTACAGTATCCCGGCATTTTCGAGGGAAGGCGCAAGAATGTATCTGATGACTGAATGGAATTTTTCCTCTTTTGCCCGGATCAGACTGAAATACTCCCTTACTTCATTCCATGATAATATACCGTCTGAAAACCTGAGCGAGCTCAGGATGCAGCTGAATATCCGGTTTTAGGGATTCTGTTACAGGTCATAAAGCATTCTCAGTGCTTTTTTTACTACCATATCTGACGATCCTATGGCAAATCTTGTAGCTTCAGCTTCATATCCTCCCTCTTTATAAATATCGCCAGGGATCAGGTATCCGCTTGCTCCGTTGCAATGAGTTATTATAAAGGTATATTTGTAGGGTGAAGCTGCTTTGATATCCATACCTATTTCCGTGAGCATTTCGACATTGAATCCGATAAACGCAATATCATTTCCAATACGTGCAGCTGTAATATGGACAGGTACCGTAGCCGGCTGATCCGGCACTGAACCGCCATCAGCTGCAGTTTTCCGTGGACAATCGAGTATTGCAAAACTCGTGTTGATTTCTCCTGTCAGATCCATATCCCCGATTTTCCGGAAAACATGAACTACTTCCTCACCAAGCATTGTACCGAGGAGTACCGGTTCGGGTATCCAGCCGGGTTCGTTATTGAATTCCGGAAGAACCCTGAACCATGGATCAATATTACCTGATGCCCCGGTAAAAACAGGTGCAATAACATCTTTCCCCAGTATTTTCTCGACAAATTGTGCAGAGAGACCCAGAACATCACCGCTTACCAGCATGTTCCGGGGTCCCAGAGAAGTGGAGTGAGTTGCATAGTCATAAAGGGCAGCCACCGGCTTTCCATCGGGAGTGGCAATCTTCATTACCAGTACCTCCTTATCGGTAATACCCTGTGGATTCCTGCCCAGTGTGATGGAGCCATCAGGTCTCATTTCACGGCGGTTGGCCCCCACAGGTGAAGATCCTTTTCCGGCTCCGGCTATCACCGGCTTAATATCCTTTATTGCTTCAGCTATGGAGTTTAACAGTTTCTCCTGAAAGGATTTTGTATATTCAATATTGTTGGGATCACCTGTCAGGGGATTAACACTAAGTGTGGGAGCACTATGGGTATGTATTGTGGACAGGAATATTTCCGATTCCTTAAATCCGAATTTATCCGTTATTGCTTTTCTTATCACCGGATATACTTCGGATCCGTATGATCCTATATCAGTTGAGACAAGCAGTATCCTCTTCCCGTTATTTTCGAAAACAATAACACGGACACTGAGGGGATCATGCACTCCTTCGGAGTAGGTTTTTCTCGCAGCATATCCGTAAAGCTTCACGGGCAGCACCGGTGTGATATCAGTCCGGACCATGCCGGCTTTTAAGGCTGTTTCACTGTTTGTCTGTTTTAAAGTCTGTCCGGTAATGAACACACTGAAAACCAACAATGTGATAAGAGGGATGGATTTTTTAAAATTCATGACGGAATATTTAGCTTTTTGTTCTTCGTTAGCTGATTTTGTCCTGATACCGGTTTTTATATGGCTTATAGTGATGCCCTAAAGTTAACCATTTCTCTATTTACTCCCAACTGCAGTTTTTATATCCTTGATATTGAGCTGAAGGTTCCTGGTTCCCC
This sequence comes from uncultured Rikenellaceae bacterium, assembly GCA_964522415.1. Taxonomy (GTDB): domain Bacteria; phylum Bacteroidota; class Bacteroidia; order Bacteroidales; family VadinHA17; genus LD21. Next base: position 52,054 of record CAZFVQ010000013.1, read on the forward strand.
TGAATTCATTCATTTCTATTGAATAACAGATATCGACAGGTTCCCCGTTCCTGATATATTCAAAACGGTCAGCCTGGCTGAAGGCGATTGCCGGCAATACTTTCAGGGAATCCCTCTCCTGAATCAGATCCAGCTTAAGATGCTCCCCGCTCGACCCGACCATACGTCCCGCTCCTGTATCGGTCACATTCCTCGACACGAAAACCGGAGCCATATTCTCAGGACCGTAGGGCTGGAACTGGTTCATGACACGAAAAAACTCATCATTTATTTCACTGAATGAGAGTTCGGCATCAATGAAGATCCTGGGCTGCAGCTGGTCGTCTGTTATTGTACGGCTGACATACTGTTCAAACCTTTCCGTGAAAGGCCTGATATTTTCCTTTTTCAGGGTCAGTCCTGCAGCAAACATATGTCCCCCGAAGCTTTCCAGCAGATCGCTGCATGACTCAATTGCCTGATAGAGGTCATAGCCCTGAACCGATCGTGCCGAACCGGTTGCAAATCCGTTCGATTCGGTCAGGATAACCGTTGGCCGGTAATAGGTTTCAATAAGGCGTGAAGCCACTATTCCGATAACGCCTTTTTTCCACGAGGGATTGAAAAGTACTGTTGTTTTTGAATTCGATGCCCGCTTGTCGTCAGAAATCATGCGCATTGCCTCGGTTGTGATCAGCCGGTCAACATTCCTCCTTTCAATATTATAATTGTCTATTTCCTTGCTTATCCCGTAAGCCAGCTTGGGATCACTTGAGATAAGCAGTTCAACAGCCCTTCCCCCGGTGTCCATCCTTCCTGCAGCATTGATCCTCGGACCAATCCGGAAGACAACATCCTCAATGGTCAGTGTCCTGATGATTTCAGCTTCCCGGATAATTTCCCTGAGGCCGGTGCGGGGAGATTCATTGAGCTGTTTCAGTCCGTAATATGCCAGTATCCTGTTTTCCCCGGTTATCGGCACAATATCCGATGCAATGCTTACAGCCACCAGGTCGAGATACTGTATTATTTCTGTGAAGGGAATGGCATGTATCTTGGAATATGCATGTATCAGCTTGAATCCGACACCGCATCCCGACAGTTCCTTGTAGGGATAATTACAGGCCGGCTGCTTTGGATCAAGAACGGCATGTGCCATTGGTATCTCATCACCCGGGTAATGATGATCACATATTATCACATCAATCCCCTTGCTTTTTGCATACAGTATCTTTTCCGTTGCCTTGATCCCGCAATCGAGGGTAATGATCAGCCGGCAATTATTTTCGAAAGCATAATCCAGACCCTGAAATGACACTCCGTATCCTTCCTTATACCTGTCGGGAATATAATATTCCACATTGGAATACTGCTCTTTCAGAAAGGAATAAACCAGTGCTACCGCCGTAATTCCGTCAACGTCATAATCGCCGTAAACAAGAACTTTTTCATTCTTCTTGATTGCTGAAGAAAGTCTTTCTACGGCAATATTCATATCCTTCATCAGGAAAGGATCGTGAAGTGAGTCCAGACCCGGATAAAAAAAAGCCTGAGCCTCTGCGGGTGTTGTAATACCTCTCTGAACCATAAGACTGGCAAGGGAACCGGAAACCTCCAGTTTTGCTGCAAGTTGCTTTACATCAGCACTGTCACCGCTTTCCTTCATTATCCATTTCTTTTCCATCATCCTTCCTCGTTTATCCATTTCAGGTCAAACTGATCCCTCAGCCTGTTCTTCAGAATATTCTTCACCTTCCCGATATCCTGCCTCACCCCCGTCTCCCTGCTCAGGGAAGTAACTCCCTTGTCAGTGAAGCCACAGGGATTGATATAATCAAACCACAGCAAATCAGTATTTACATTGAATGCAAAACCATGCATGGTAATAAATCTGCTGGCTTTTACTCCTATGGCACAGATTTTCCGTGCCTTTCCTTTTATCCCGGGATCAAGCCAGACTCCGGTTCCTCCCTGAAGGCGTGATCCCGTCAGGCCAAATTCCCCGATTGTCAGGATTATTGCTTCCTCCAGCCTGAAAATATATTCCTTCAATCCAATCTTCAGTATTTCGAGGTCGAAAATGGGATAACCGACAATCTGCCCCGGACCATGATATGTGATATCTCCCCCCCTGTCGATCCTGTAGAACTGTGCACCCTTTGCCTTCAGCTGATCATCGTCGAGAAAAAGATTGTTTTCCGATCCGCTCTTTCCAAGTGTATATACACTGGGATGCTCAACAAAAATAAGTGTGCCGGGCCTGCAGTCCTGTCCGCTCTCCTCCGGCAGTTTATCCCTTGTTTTGCATTCTTTAAGTTCCTCAAAGATACTTAGCTGATAATCCCAGGTATCCTTGTAATCTCTCAGGCCAATATCCTCGAATCTAATATTATAACTCAATATATTAAACTATTTGGGTGACCCCAAGATACTAAAATTTCTCCAGTCCCACATGTTTTTCGGCATGAAACGACGACCGTACCAGAGGACTGCTTTCAACAGCCTGAAAACCTTTCCTCAGCGCCAGTTCCCTGTATTCTGCAAACTTTTCCGGACGGATGTATTCAACGACTTCCATATGATTTTCTGAAGGCTTCAGATATTGTCCGATGGTCAGAACATGACAGCCGGCCGCCAGAAGATCATCAATGGTTGCGGATATTTCCGCTTCGCTCTCCCCCAGGCCGAGCATAAATCCCGACTTGGTGTTTTTATTCCTTTGTGAAATAAACCTGAGTACATCCAGACTTCTGTCATAATTTGCCCTCGTTCTGATAAGAGGTGTCAGACGCCTGACCGTTTCAATATTGTGCGAAATAACATCCGGGTCTGCATCAATGATCTTTTGCAGATTTTCTGCCTTGCCGTCAAAATCCGGAATAAGCGTTTCAATTGTGATGCCCGGATTAAGCTCTTTCACCTTCAGGATCACATCTGCCCAGAATGCAGCGCCCCCGTCCGGCAGATCATCACGGTCAACCGATGTTATGACACAATGTCTGAGCCCCAGCTTCCCCACTGCTTCAGCCAGCCTCCTGCCTTCATCACTGTCGGGAGGAAGGGGTCTGCCTGTCCGGGTATTGCAGAACCTGCACGCACGGGTACATATATCCCCGAGAATCATGAAAGTAGCAGTGCCCGAATTCCAGCATTCCCCGATATTCGGACAATTACCGCTCGTACAGATGGTGTGGAGATTATTGTCCTCCGCCAGATGCTTTACCCTGCTGTAATTTTCCCCGGCAGCCCTTTGCATTTTAAGCCATTCCGGCAGTCGTCTTCGTTTTTCCATCTAAGCTCTGTTATGGAGCATAAAAGTACAAAATTCCTCATCAATCGGGGCGGAAAAAATAAATTCTTCATCCCTGCATTTATTAATCATCAGCTTAAAAAGATAAAACACTATATTTGTTAGATAAGAAAAAATCCAACCCATAAATACCAGATACATGGCAAACGATGAATTTAAAGTAAATGCTGACTTTCAGACAGTTATTGGCGATTTCCCGAAAGTGGGAATTCGTCCTGTCATTGACGGACGCGAAAGGGGTGTCAGGGAATCCCTTGAGAAGCAGACGATGGATATGGCGAAATCCGCCGCTGCACTTATCTCAAAAAACCTGAGATATCCTGACGGAAAAGCTGTTGAATGTGTAATTTCCGATACCACTATCGGAGGTGTTGCAGAGGCAGCCGCCTGTGCCGACAAATTCTCAAAGAACGGAGTTGGCGTAAGTCTTACGGTAACGCCCTGCTGGTGTTACGGAAGTGAAACCATAGATATGGACAGGGATATTCCGAAAGCCATCTGGGGTTTCAACGGCACTGAAAGACCGGGTGCGGTTTATCTTGCTGCAGCTCTGGCCGGACATACGATGAAGGGCCTTCCTGCATTCGGCATCTATGGCCGTGATGTTCAGGATGCAGGTGATCAGACCATCCCGGATGATGTAAGTGAAAAGATCCTCCGCTTCGTCAGGGCCGGGCTCACTGTTTCATATATCAGAGGCAAGTCATTCCTCTCAATGGGATCTGTCTCCATGGGAATTGCAGGTTCAATAGTGAGGGATGATTTCTTCCAGGAATACCTCGGAATGCGGAATGAATATGTTGACATGAGCGAGTTTAACAGGAGGCTCAATGAAAATATTTATGACAGGAAGGAATTCGAAAAAGCCTTGGCCTGGACAAAGAAATACTGCATTGAAGGGGCTGACCTGAACGAAAAGCCAAGTTCAAGGGCAAGGAAGGATGAAGAGTGGGAGATCGTGGTAAAAATGACTCTGATCGCACGTGATCTGATGGTCGGAAATCCAAGGCTCAAAGAATCCGGATTCGGCGAAGAATCAAGGGGACATAATGCAATACTGGCCGGGTTCCAGGGACAGCGTCAGTGGACCGACCACATGCCGAACGGTGACTTCATGGAAGCCATTCTCTGCTCATCCTTCGACTGGAACGGCATAAGGCCTCCATACCTTGTTGCCACAGAAAATGATGCAATGAACGGCGTACCCATGCTTTTCGGATATCTTCTCACTAACACTGCCCAGATGTTTTCCGATATCAGAACCTACTGGAGTCCGGATGCCATTAAAAGGGTAACAAAAGTCAGTCCCGAAGGTCTGGCTGCCAACGGAATCATCCACCTCATCAACTCAGGTGCCTCATCTCTCGATTTCTCCGGAAGACAGACCCGGGACGGGGAATCCGCTATCAAACCTTTCTGGGAAATCACAGACAAGGATGTGAAGGAGTGCCTCAAAGCCACTAACTGGGAACCGGCAAGCCTGGGATATTTCAGGGGCGGAGGATTTTCCTCCCAGTTCAACACAAAAGGTGTTATGCCACTCACCATAACCAGAATAAATCTGGTCAAAGGTCTGGGACCGGTTCTTCAGCTTGCCGAAGGATGGACGACAGAACTTCCGGGTGAAATTCACAAGATACTGACAGACAGAACAGATCCGACATGGCCGACAACCTGGTTCACACCGCGCCTCACGGGAGAAGGGGCATTCAGGGATGTGTACTCGGTAATGGCAAACTGGGGTGCAAATCATGCTGCCTCAAGCTACGGACATATTGGAGCTGATATTATCACTCTGGCATCCATTTTGAGAATACCGGTATGCATGCACAATGTTCCCGAAGAAAATATTTTCCGGCCCAGCGCATGGAATGCATTCGGAATGGACAAGGAAGGATCGGACTACAGGGCATGCCGGACATACGGAGCTTTGTACGGATAATTTGAATAATACTCTCTGCCGGGACAGGGATAACAACAGTGACAACAGGATGGATAACAACAGGGAAAGCAACACGGATAACAGCAGGGAAAGCAACACGGACAACAGCAGGGAAAGCACCACGGACAACAGCAGGGAAAGCACCACGGACAACAGCAGGGAAAGCAGCACGGATAACAGCAGGGAAAGCAGCACGGACAACAACAGGGAAAGCAGTACGGATAACAACAGGGAGATTCTGAAAGAATTAAATACCATCCGGAAATGGGCAATGTTTCTTTCCCTTATTGGTTTTATTGCAGTCGGAAGCTTTGCCGTTACCGGATTCTTCACAGGTATTTTCCTGTCGGTTTTCAACGTGAACGATCCGGCCCAGGGCTTCCCCGCATGGCTGTCCTTCATAATCACCATAGTGATGTTCCTGCTGTTGCTCTTCCCGGTTATTTACCTCTTCCGCTTCTCAAGATTCACATCTGCAGCTGTCAGAACAAATGACAATACCATTCTGAAAAAAGCCATCAGGAACCTTAAGACTCATTATCTCTGCCTGGGGATACTGGTAATAGTTTTGTTTGTAATGTATTTTGTTTTTCTGATACTGACAATGATTTCAACATGATTGCCAAGACATAACTGAAAAAAACTGCGGATGACAAGGGGAGATATTGTAATAGTATTTGACTGTGGTGCAACAAACGTAAGGGTAATTGCCATTGACAGCCGGGGTAACATTATTGCCTCTGAATCCTCGCCCAATAATCCTGTTCCTGATCCCTTCCATCCCGGATACAGAATCTGGGATGTGAACGAAATATGGTCCACCATGTGCAGTGCATCACAAAAAGTCACAGCCGGAATCAGGAAAAACGATATTGCAGGTGTGACAGTCACCACTTTCGGAGTTGACGGTACCCTCTTCGACAAACCGGGCAGCATGCTTTATCCCGTTATATCATGGCAGTGCGAAAGGACTGCCCCCGTAATGAACAATATAGACAAATACATTTCTCCTGAAGCTCTTTACTCAGAAAGCGGGGTTCTGCCATTTTCCTTCAACACCATAAACAAGCTCATATGGTTCAGTGAAAACAGGCCGGAGCTGGTCGAAAAGAGTCATAGGTTTCTCTTCATGCCTTCAATATTCATTCTGAAGCTTACAGGAGAAATGATTAACGATGCTACCATGGCAGGGACGTCAATGGCAACCACATTGTCGACAAGAAAATTCTCTCCCCGTATCCTCGGCCGTATCGGTTTCCCGCCGGAAAAATTCGGAGACATTGCCGAAGCCGGAACCATTGCCGGGAAAATCAACCGCCATGCCTCCGGGCTGACCGGTATACCCGTAAATGTTCCTGTCGTTGCATGCGGACATGATACCCAGTTTGCCATTTTCGGATCGGGCGCGGAAAAAAATCAGCCGGTCCTCAGTTCGGGGACATGGGAAATACTTATGGTGAGATCGGAAAGCTTCAAAACCGGCAGGGAACAGTTTGACTTCTCCATCACAACCGAGCTCGACTCCATTCCGGGATTATATAACATAGGTAATCAATGGATTGCATCGGGAATCCTGGAGTGGGCCAGGAAAAATCTTTATGCTGATCTTACTGAAAATGTTTATGAAAAAATGATTGCCGGGGCTGAAAAAGTACCACCCGGAAATAATGGAGTCAGGGTTATTCCGAAATTTTACAGGGAACTGAAGGGAAAGCCCGGGGGACAAATACTTGGACTTACCATGGAATCGACCCGGGATGAGATTTACCGTGCAATGCTGGAAGCCCTTGGTTTAAGACTGGCTGAAGGAAAAGAGGCACTTGAAAATGCCGGCAGATTCAGGACAGACAGTATCCTGTGCGTGGGAGGCGGCTCAAAAAACCGGCTGTGGAACAGGATAAGGGCTGATTACACGGGAGTTCCGCTTAAAATAATTGACCACAAAGAAACAACCGTTCTCGGAGCATCGCTTTTTGTTCAGGCTGCATGCGGAAATGCATCCACACCGGAAGAAGCAAGATCAGCAATTGATTACAAAACTGAAATTATTGAACCGAAAAATATCTGAGCCTTTATGCAGCCCGGCGTTTACATGGCAGTTACAGTAAAGATTATGCCACCACGAATTTACAACATTCCTTCCTGCTGGCGGTAAAACTATTATGACAATTAACAGCCTGAACCGGTATGATTACGGGGCAAGGTTCTACGATCCAGCAATTGGGAGGTGGCACGTGGTGGATCCTCATTCTGAAAACTATCATTCATGGACACCTTATAATTATGCTTTAAATAATCCGATATTTTTTATTGACCCTAATGGAGAGGATGTTTATCTATTTTATTATTTGACTGATAATCATAAGAAAGGAGAAGAAGATGAAGAATCGAATCGAGCTTTCTGGGCTGCAGCTTTAACACGAGCTAATGATATGTTAAAGAATGGAGAGATTGGTGAAGGGGATAAGGCCATCTTTAAGGGGTGCTTTCCAGGCTATCTTTCTCTCACTTAATCGAATTAGCAAGGGAGAGTGATGGATTAAAAAGAGCTTTTTATGAAGTGCAGGCAATAAAGGGGAACTGGTCGGTTCCGGAACTACAGAGGCAAATAGGCAGCTTGCTTTATGAACGTACTGGTCTTTCCACAAACAAAGATGGTTTAATCATTGATGTGAATAAGAAAGCTGAGCCATTAACGCCAGTAGGGATAATGAGAGATCCTTATGTCTTTGAATTTGTCGGACTGCAACCCAAAGAAAAATATTCTGAGAGTAAACTGGAAGATGCGCTTATAGAACACCTTCAGTCGTTTTTACTGGAACTTGGAAAGGGCTTCTGTTTTGAGGCCAGGCAGAAGCGATTAACCATTGATGAAGAATACTATTATGTAGACCTGGTTTTTTATCACCGGTTACTAAAATGTCATGTTCTCATTGATTTAAAAATCAGAAAGTTTAATCATGCTGATGCAGGCCAGATGAACTTTTATCTGAACTATTACCGGGATAATGAAATGAGTGATGGAGACAATCCCCCGATTGGTATTGTACTCTGCACCGACAGAAGGTCTTCAACAGTAAAATATGCTACCGGGTCATTGGATAACCGGCTTTTTGTAAGCAGGTATCAGATACAGCTCCCGACGATAAAAGAGTTGAAAGAGTTCTTAAGTCACGATGTCAAAATGCTCGGAGGTGTTTAATATCCGGAATTAGCCCTCGCAAAGTTAAGACATGCTTTTCTCATGCATACCTTTGTTTTGTGCTTTGCAGTTTTTGTCATGGATCCTGGTCATAAGACGAATACTCACCTTATCCAAAGAGGAAATCAACCGTCACCCCGAATGCTTTAGCAATTTTTAAAGCTATTTCAAGAAAAATAATAAAAAGAAAAATGCTATTTTGCAAATGAAATAAACCAATTTAAAATGGAAGACTTTTTCAAGGATACAGAAGATTTTTTCAGATTGACCTACAAAGAAAAGGCTGAAGCTCTTTTTGATAAGATTAATTTTAAGAAGCTTGAAGAAATAAAGTCAAAAGCTTTAATGGACCTGACTGACGAGGAGCTAAAGATAATAGGTCTTGAAAAGGTTGAAAACGATGAATATGAGCACTTTTACTCTTGCAAGAACTGCAATGCCCTGAAAATATATTTTAATAAGTTTGAAGACAAGTTTGAAATGAGAGGTTTTCAGCTCATAAAGAAAAAGGATATTTTAACCACCAGCGAGTTAATAGAAGAAGCTGTGATAAAATGGCAGCTGCGATATGACGATAACTTAAATTAAACCTGTCGCTCTAAAGTGGACAAATAAACAAACATGGAAACAGCTTTCTTCAACGGAAATTATATTCCGAAAAATGAGGTAAGAATCAGTCCCGACGACAGGGGATTTCTTTTTGCTGACGGGATATATGAGGTAATAAGATGGTATAAGGGCTTTTTCTATGATATGGAAAGCCATATGTCACGACTGAAACGAAGCCTGAAAGAGATGCGGATCAGCTGGCCTGAAGCTGATTCATTCCCTTCCATAGCGGCAGGCCTGATTGAAAGGAATGATCTGAAGGAAAAGCCATCCCTGGTATATCTTCAGGTCACACGCGGGGCAGCAGTCCGGACACATGCCTTTCCTTCACAGCCGGTCCCCGTAACAGTATATGCCTTTGCCGGCAGTCTCAGCATCAGTCCGGAAACAGCTGACAAGGGTATAAGCGTGTCGGTCACCGAAGATCCGAGATGGAACAGATGCAATATAAAATCCGTATCACTGCTGCCGAACATACTCTCTCTGCAGCAGGCTGTGGAAAGCGGATTCAACGAATGTGTCTTTGTACGCAAGGGCTTCATTACAGAATGTTCCCATTCCAACATATTTCTTGCAAATGAAAATGTGCTTTACACCCATCCGGAATCCGGACATATCCTTTCGGGTGTTACACGAAAAAATGTTCTGCGTCTGGCCCGCAAAACAGGGATTGAGGTCAGGGAGACTCCCTTCCCTGCAAACCGGCTTAATGAAATCAGCGAAGCATTCGTAACGGGCACTTCATTTGAAATTACACCGGTTACCGCATTTGACAATATTATTGTAAACAAGGGCATTCCCGGACCGCTCACAGGCCTGCTGCGCTCAAAATTCCGGGAAGAACTGGAGCTGCTGAATGTCTGAAAGCCCCGTTCACTGCTTCATGTCTTTTCAATTATTATTCCCCCTGCTTCTTCCTGAATGGTGCAGGATTGATATATTTGCATAAATTTTTAGACTATGAATGATTTAAGTCTGAGTGAACAGCAACAGATCAGGAGGAATTCGCTGAAGGAACTGAAAAAACTTGGAATCGATCCCTATCCCGCCGCCGAATACAAAACGAATATTTATACCGCAGATATTCACCGGGGTTACAAACCTGATGAAAACCGCTTCGCAGACGTCAGTCTGGCGGGAAGGATAATGAGCCGCAGGATAATGGGTAATGCCTCATTTGCGGAAATAATGGATTCCACAGGCAGAATACAGATCTATGTCAGGCGCGACGATATATGTCCGGGAGAAAACAAGACCCTTTACAATACCGTTTTTAAACGACTGCTTGACATCGGCGACATAATAGGCATCAGGGGTTTTGTATTTACCACGCAGACGGGAGAGATCACTGTTCATGTCAGGGAACTGACACTGCTGGCCAAATCCCTTCGTCCCCTGCCAATAGTCAAGGAAAAGGACGGAGTATACTATGATGCGGTTTCCGATCCTGAAATGAGATACCGCCAGAGATACGTCGACCTGATCGTCAATCCCGGCGTAAGGAATGTCTTCCGTAAAAGAACACAGATAGTTCAGTCAATGCGGGAACTTTTCAATTCCAGGGGCTATCTGGAGGTTGAAACCCCCATTCTTCAGCCCATACCTGGAGGAGCCGCAGCACGGCCTTTCATAACACATCACAATACCCTCGACATACCCCTCTATCTCAGAATAGCAAACGAGCTCTACCTGAAAAGGCTGATAGTGGGAGGATATGAAGGGGTCTATGAATTTGCAAAGGACTTCCGCAACGAGGGCATGGACAGGAGCCACAACCCTGAATTCACGGTAATGGAGATATACGTGGCATACAAGGACTATAACTGGATGATGGATTTTACGGAGGAAATAGTAAGTAAGGCAGCTATGGATCTTCACGGGAAAAGCCAGATTGAATACGGCGGCAAAACGATCGATCTGAGTCCCCCGTACAAGCGGATAAGCATGATTGATTCCATAAAGGAACATACCGGATATGACATTTCAGGCAAGGATGAAAAAGAAATAAGGGATTTATGTGATCATCTCGGAGTGCCCCAAAATGCCGGCATGGGCAAGGGAAAACTCATTGATGCACTGTTTGGCGCAAAATGTGAACAGCACTACATTCAGCCGACTTTTATAACGGATTATCCCACAGAGACTTCTCCTCTTACCAAGACACACCGCAGCAAGCCCGGTCTTACCGAAAGATTTGAGCTTATTATAAACGGAAAGGAAATCGCAAATGCCTATTCCGAACTTAACGATCCTATCGATCAGCTTGAAAGGTTCAAGGAGCAGCTCAGACTTTCGGAAAAGGGCGACGAGGAGGCAATGTTTATTGATCTCGATTTTGTAAGGGCTCTTGAATACGGCATGCCTCCCACATCCGGAATGGGAATAGGTATTGACCGGCTGACCATGCTTCTGACAAACCAGCCATCAATCCAGGACGTGCTCCTGTTCCCTCAAATGAAACCGGAATCTGCAAAATCCGGAACAGAGGAATAATAATCCGGGAAGTGTTCGGTGTTCGGTGTTCGGTGTTCGGTGTTCGGTGACCAGGAATCAGCGACCAGCGATCGGCAGCCAACAGCCGGCAATCAGCGTTCAGAAATCAGTGTATCAGCACTCAGCGACCAGCGATCGGCAGCCAACAGCCGGCAATCAGCGTTCAGAAATCAGTG